>JANOXA010000032.1:0-59145 GCA_031418195.1 Hyphomicrobiales bacterium
ACCCCAACAACACGTGTCCGAAGATCAATTGAGTAAGCTCTAGCCATAACTGCCGCCTCCAAGCCCGGCAGACAGCTTGAATCACTTTAAAACTGATTTGGGAATCCCTCTCGATTCAGACAGTTCGGAAAACGCTCTAGCGGCGTTGGAAGATCCGAGTCAGCTTGGCAAGTCGCTTGCTGGAAAGAAGTATGAGCACCAATGGCGCTACCGCGTTGGAGATTACCGCATCATTGCGGAAATAAAATTTGATGTTGTCACAATTCTTGTTGTGCAAATCGGGCATGGAGGCGAGGTATATCGGTAGCTTCAGTAGCAAACTCCGCCTACACTACCGTTAAAATCGTATTGCTGCAGCTCTGGATTATACTCGGCTTTTTCACCCGTCTTTGCCTGGTAAAAATCAGAGAATAATGCGCTGCCCGAATAGAAAAGCTCAACCATTCTTTCTGTGGCCTCTCCATCTTTGTTACGTTGTGTGTAGTTTACGATTTTGCTGGCACCGCTTTGGGACGTAGTCACCTCAACATCAGCTCCACCGCAATATAGCCGCGTTTGATTAAACGCTGTCTCAAAATACTTGGTGTGAAGTCGACTTGGAACAAACACCAAGTATGTCAATACAGCGGTAAAAATTGCTGCAGCAATCAGATACCTCGCCCTCACTCCGCCGCTTTCCGCGCCATCGGATTGTTCGGGTGCGTCGTCCAGTTGGCATAGTCGGGATTGATCTTCTTGCCCGTCCGCGCATCCACACCCTTGGTTTGTTCAACCATCGTAATGCATTCCGGCACCGGGCACACCTCCACGCAAAGGTTACATGCCACGCATTCATCATCCATCACTTCAAAATGTCTGACGCCGTCCTTCTCTTTCATGATGGCCTGGTGTGAGGTGTCTTCGCAGGCGGCATAACATCTTCCGCATTTGATGCAGGCGTCCTGGTCGATGACGGCTTTGGCGATATAGTTCAAATTCAGATATTGCCAGTCCGTGACGTTGGGCACGGCGCGGCCCCGGAAGTCTTCGATGGTTATGTAGCCCTTCTCATCCATCCAGCGGTTCAAACCCGAAATCATTTCCTCAACAATCTTGAAGCCGTAAGTCATGGCTGCCGTGCAGACCTGCACGGTGCCTGCCGACATTGAAATGAACTCCGCCGCATCGCGCCACGTGGTAATGCCGCCAATCGCAGAAATCGGTTTGCCCTTGCAGTCCGTGTCGCGGGCAATTTCCGACACCATGGACAAGGCAATGGGCTTTACTGCCGGACCACAATAACCGCCGTGGGAACCTTTGCCATCAATCGTCGGCATCGGGGCAAAGCTATCCAAATCCACATGGGTGATGGAGTTGATGGTGTTGATCAGCGACACCGCATCGGCCCCACCGCGAAACGCCGCTGCTGCGGGTTTGCGAATGTCAGTGATGTTGGGGGTGAGCTTCACAATCACGGGCAAGCGAGAGTGCTGCTTGCACCAGCGCGCGACCATTTCAATATATTCAGGCACTTGGCCCACAGCACCGCCCATGCCGCGTTCACTCATGCCGTGGGGGCAGCCAAAGTTCAGCTCCACACCGTCGCAATCGGTTTCCTCTACCTGTTTTAGAATTTTCTTCCACGGTGCTTCTTCACACGGCACCATCAGCGACACCACCATGGCGCGATCCGGCCAATCGCGTTTGACCTTTTTGATTTCCTGCAAGTTGATGTCAAGCGGGCGATCAGTAATCAGTTCAATGTTGTTGAGTCCCAGCAAACGCCGATCCGGCCCATGGATCGCGCCGTAGCGCGGACCATTGACGTTGACGACGGGCGGGCCTTCTTCGCCAAGTGTTTTCCAAACCACACCACCCCAACCCGCCTTGAAGGCGCGGACCACATTGTACTCTTTGTCCGTAGGCGGCGCTGACGCCAACCAAAAAGGATTGGGCGATTTGATGCCAACAAAATTTGAACGAAGGTCTGCCATGGGAATTTCCTTTTTATCAACTCACCCGCCCTTGAGGGGAAGGGCTCATTTCTTACTCACCCCTCCCTTTGGGGAGGGGCAGGGGTGCGGCCTTCACCCCAATAAAAACGCGTGAATGCTTTCGGCAGCCCGCCTGCCATCATCAACAGCTGCGACTGTCAAATCCAGCCCTCCTGCCGCACAATCGCCGCCAGCCCAGATGCCTGACAGGGATGAACGTTTCTCGCCATCAACCACAATGCGACCACCCTCAAGTTTCAACGCACCACCCGTTGCGTCCACATAGGTCTGGCCAATGGCTTTGAAGATCGTGTCGGCGCCGATCTCGAAGGTTTCTCCTGTTGCAACGAGCTTGCCGTTTTTCACTTTCATGTATTCACACTTCAAGCCCACGGCCTTGCCGGCTTTCACCAGAACATTTTTTGGCGCCACCCAATGCTTGATTTTTACGCCTTTGGTTTGTGCCATATCTTGTTCAAAACTCGAAGCCTTCATCTGGGCAGCACCACGCCGATAGAGAATAGTCACATCCTCAGCCCCCAGCAATTTCGATTGCACGGCCACATCAATCGCCGTCATGCCGCCACCGATCACCACCACACGACGACCAACTTTCAACTTCGACATATCCTTGGCTTGACGCAGTTCGGAGATGTAATCAACAGCATCTTCGATGCCCGCAACATCATCGTTCTTGATTCCTAAATCATTCACACCTTGCAGGCCGATTCCCAGAAACACCGCGTCGAATTTTGATTGCAAATCCTTGAGCTTCAACTTCTTGCCCAGTGCCTTGCCATGGTCAACGGTAATACCACCAATGGATAAGACAAAATCCACTTCCCGTTGGGCGAAATCGTCGACGCTTTTGTAAGCGGCAATGCCATACTCATTCAGTCCGCCGGATTTTTTACGGGCATCAAACATGGTAACGCTGTGACCATGCATGGCCAAACGATGGGCGCAGGCAAGACCTGCAGGCCCAGCTCCCACCACTGCCACCGTCTTGCCCGAAGACTTGGCACGGACATAAGGGTGGGTTTTTTCCGCCATTACAGCGTCAGTGGCATAGCGCTGCAACAATCCAATCTTGACCGGCTGGTCTTCTGAGGTGTTGCGCACACAAGCCTCTTCACATAGCGTTTCGGTTGGGCAGACCCTGGCACACATGCCACCCAGAATATTCTGGTTGAAAATTGTAACGGCGGCACTCTTTTCATGGCCTGCCGCAATTTCGCGGATGAACAGCGGAATATCGATCGACGTCGGGCAGGCGGTTTGGCACGGTGCTTCATAACAGAAAAAACAGCGGTCAGACTCAACCAGCGCTTCCCGCATCGACAAAGGCGGATGCAGATCGCTGAAATTTGTCTTGTACTCAGGCTTGGGCAAACGCCCTGCCGCAACATCCGGACCCTTGGATTGTGCCCCAGATTTCATCGCGCTTCCTCCAGCAGTTCATGCAACAGAAATCAAAGTTGGCAGATTTTGTTCAAATGGTCAAATTTTGTGGACCATCGGTGAATGCTTGCATGTCAGCGCTACTTCGCTGATAGATTGTGAGGGAATTGTTTGAATGCGGGGCCTGATCATGACGTGGACAGATTATGTACCCTATCTTGCCTATCTTTCAGCAGGCTTGGTGTTGATCGGCTTTGCCTTCCGCAATCCCCTGAAACTGCGCAGCTTCATGATTTTGGGCAATCTTGCCTTTGTCCTGTATTGTTATCTGGTGTCGCCCATCCCGCTGTGGACTGCCATCATCTCGTCCTTCGCCATCATTGCCGTGAATGTTTACATGATGGGCAAACTGTTGCAGGACCGCCGCATGTTCAGGCTCTCGGAAGAAGAGATGATGTTGTTTGCCAAGCTGCCGGGATTGACGCCGGGCCAATTCAAGCAATTGCTCAACATCGCGGAATGGCACACGCCAAAAGTATCCATGCCCTTGACCAAAATCGGCGTCATGCCCCAAGCCTTGTATTATGTCCTCAATGGCCGGGTTGAGGTCAATCGAGATGGCAAACGCTTTTCAGTGGGTCCCCATGCGTTTATTGGTGAGTTGGCTTTCTTGAGGGAAAAACCCGCAACCGCCACGACTTTTGCAAATACCGGCGGGCTGATTGTCAGTTGGGAGCAGGAGGCGCTGCGTGACCTGCTGCACAACAATGAAGGCTTGCGGCAAAGTTTCAACACCCTGCTCTCCATTGACATGGCAGAGAAAATCGCAGGCAGCGCCGCGCCGTTGTTGGAGGAGCAGGCCGGTGCTGCGCCAACGTGAGTTCAGGACGCCAAGGCCTTGGTCAAGGCGACCGACTCATCATCGCGCTGAAATGTTTGTGCAACCATGTCGGGGTCAAACGCAATAACCTTGATGTAAGCGCGAGCGGTTGCATCTGGTTCCGTGCGCCCCTGCTCCCAATCCCTCAATGTGCCGATGGGAATGCGAAAACGCTCGGCAAACTGCTGTTGCGACAGGGACAGTTTCCAGCGCAAGCGCTTGACGGCCGGAACGGGTTTCATCCGGGCGAATTGATCTTCGGTCATACCCTCTTCATCGCGAGGCACTGGCGCATCGGCTGCAATGCGCTCCACTTTCATTTCGACTTCTGAACCGTTGTCCAGGATTTGGACCAAGACTCCGTCATCGCTGCGTCTGGCTCTGACAAGTTTTTCTTTCACTATTTGAAGCCCTTCTGGCTGAGATCAATCGGATGGCACCTTGGCGTTCGGTATAAATGACTTGCAGCAAGGCATTTTGGCTGGTGCCCAGAATTGAGTAGCTGTCCTCATCAATGCTGCTGACTTCATCAAACTCGGTCATGTTGAGTGGATCATCGAAAACCTCCGTGGCCTCAGCAAAGGTTACGCCATGCTTACGACGGTTTGCCTCAGCTTTCCTTGGGTCCACTCAAACACTATAAACCTCTATACTGAAATTCCGTACCTCCGTCAACGCACACTCAAACCATTGGACGCCTCTGCTTCGCCGCGCTATCTTTTGTATGACAATTCAATTTGAGGTCCGCAGCCATGTCCAAAACACCCACAAAACTCAAATTCCGCTCGCAATACTGGTTCGACAATCCAGACAATGCCGACATGACGGCGCTCTATCTGGAACGGCAGCTGAACTACGGCTTCACCATGGGTGAATTGCAAGGTGGCAAGCCCATCATCGGCATTGCCCAGACGGGTTCGGATATCGCACCCTGCAACCGCGTTCATCTGGAATTGGTCAAGCGGGTGCGCGACGGTATCATTGCAGGCGGCGGCGTGCCGCTGGAATTTCCCATTCATCCGATCCAGGAAACCCTGAAGCGGCCCACGGCCTCGCTTGACCGCAACCTCGCCTATCTTTCGCTGGTGGAGGTGCTGCACGGCTATCCGCTGGATGGTGTCGTGCTGACCGTCGGCTGTGACAAGACCACGCCGGCGTGCCTCATGGGGGCGGCCACGATGGACCTTCCGGCCATTGCGCTGTCCTCCGGCCCGATGCTCAACGGCGATTACAAGGGCCAGCGCACCGGCTCTGGCACCATCGTCTGGCTGGCGCGCGAAAAACTTGCGACAGGTGAGCTTGACTACAAGGGGTTCATCGATCTCGTGGCCTCATCCGCCCCTTCGACCGGCTACTGCAACACCATGGGCACCGCTTCCACCATGAACTCGCTCACTGAAGCGCTCGGCATGTGCCTTCCCTATAACGCCGTCATCCCCGCCCCCTACCGCGAGCGTGGCCAGATGGCTTACGAAACCGGAATGCGCATCGTCGAGATGGTGCACGAAGATTTGACACCCTCAAAGATCATGACACGCGAAGCCTTCGAAAACGCCATCGCCGTCAACTCCGCCATCGGTGGTTCCACCAACGCGCCGAACCATCTCAACGCCATTGCCCGCCATCTTGGCATTGAACTTGATGTCATTGATTGGGAAACCCACGGCCACAAACTCCCGCTCCTTGTCAACATGCAGCCCGCGGGCGAATATCTGGGTGAAGACTTCCACCGTGCCGGCGCCGTTCCCGCCGTCATCGCCGAGTTGATCGAGGCCGGAAAGATTCACGAGAACTGCATCACCGCCAACGGCAAGACCATTGGCGAGAACAACAGGGGCAAGTTCTCCTGGAACCGCAAGGTGATCAAGGAATTCAACGATCCCATCAAGAAACACGCCGGCTTCAAAATGCTGAAGGGCAATCTTTTTGATTCAGCCATCATGAAAACCAGTGTGATCTCGGAAGAATTCCGCAATCGCTATTTGTCGAACCCGAAAGATCTGAACGCCTTCGAAGCCAAGGCCATCGTGTTTGACGGGCCGGAAGACTATCACGCCAACATCGACAACAAGGCGCTGGATGTGGATGAAAACACCATCCTGTTCATCCGTGGTGTTGGCCCCCTGGGCTACCCCGGTGCGGCAGAAGTGGTGAACATGCGCGCTCCCAATTATTTGCTGGAACGCGGCATCCGCTCTCTGCCTTGCGTTGGTGATGGACGTCAGAGCGGCACCTCCGGCTCACCCTCAATCCTCAACGCCTCACCCGAAGCGGCAGCAGGCGGCGGACTTGCATTGCTGAAAAACGGCGACATGGTGAGAATCGATCTCAACACCGGCGACTGCAACATGCTGGTGCCCGGAGCCGAACTCAAAAAACGCCGCACCGAACTCGAAGCCAGCGGCGGCTACAAAGTCCCCGAATCCCAAACACCCTGGCAAGAAATCTTCCGCAAGGAAACCGATCAACTGGCGCAAGGCATGGTCCTCAAGGGTGCCGTGAAGTTCAGGCGCGTGGCGAAGGTGCACCCGGTGCCGAGGGACAATCATTGAGCCTAACTCACCCTTCCCCAATCTTTGGGGAGGGGCAGGGGTGGGGAAAACAAAACAACCGTCGTTCCGTATAGAGCCCCGAAGCCTGCCGCAGACAGGGAAGGGCTGCGAAACGGAATCCAGCTTGGATGGAAAAATTGTGAAAATAGAAGTTGCTTGAGAAAATTCCACTTAACCTTGGTTAACAAACCTCTAACGGACTCGACTCTTGGTTGCGATTCAGCTATCTACATTTTGTTTTTAGCAATTTTGCTAAAGATAAAGGCCAGAATGCTCTAACATTCCGGCCTTTTGGAAAATAAACGACCGATTGGGGTCGAGATTTGTGATCACAAGTGGGTTCTCCTCGCAACTGGTCATCTTGTCAATGCCCCAATCGGTCTTTTTTAAATGGATCGATAAAATGTCGCGAAACAAACGAGTGAGCCGTGTGCTCTCATTTGAAGAAGCCGTTGCAGTCCACGGAATGATTGCAGACGGCGAAATACAGAGTCGGATTGCCGCTCACTTTGATGTGAATGGCGGTCGAATTTCTGAAGTCAATACAGGCAAGCTTCATCCGGGCAGCTGTCATATAGCTGCAAGTAAGCGAGCCGCCTAGCATAAAGTGGCGGCCTGCTTCGGTTGGCCGCCACCTCAACCAGCGAGTTGGTTGTCTAGCAAAGTTATTATGAGCATTCTCATTTTCGCTGTCCTCACGCCACCGACTGTACCGGCACATCAATCGCAACGCCATTGCCTTCAATGTGGATGGTCACGGCAAAGCCAAGCTTCCCTGCAAACTCCATCAGCTTTTCAACGGAGAAGCGGCTGATTTTTTCGTTCATCAGGGCGGATAAATTGGGTTGATCGAGGTCGAGTATTTCACCCGCAGCGGACTGCGTCACACCGCGCTTTCTGATCTCCGCCGTGACCAATCGGATCAACCGCGACTTCGTAACGAGCTCATCGGCGTCCTTCAGTTCAAGTTCGTGAAATGCGGATTTTGTCATCTCATACCAACTGTTATGTGAAACTATCCATCTTCTCCCTCCCCTTGTGGGTAGGGCCGGGGTGGGGGTCGCTCCGGCGCTTGAGGCGAAAGAAAAATTCCGCACAATTACAAAGATTTGAGCGACCCCCACCCTAACCCTCCCCACAAGGGGGAGGGGACTATCGAGCAAAACTGGTCAGATACAGAAAGTCATTTCAATTGACTTTTGGTATCAGTTCCATTCTCAATTCAGTGCACCGCGAAATCAAACCGCCAATTTCATCCCCCATGCTTTCGATTCAGCTCCTCCAAAATCGCCAACCCTTTAACCTTTTCGCCCCGTGTTGCACGAATGCGGAAGCGGTTCTCTGTGTCGAACTCGGCTAACGCCTTTACGGAAAATTCTTCGAACAGCTTGTTGAGACTCAGGCCCCGCTGTGAAGCAAGTGTTTTGAGGCGGTCGTGCTGGTCATCCGGCAACCGAATTGTGAGAGTGCTCATCTTGCAATATCTCCTCTGTCCAGGAACTCAACCGGGTTCAATATGTCGATGTTGGGGAACTTCATTTCTTGCCTTGAAAAATCTCGTTTGTTCGCCGTGATTATGCAGGTCGCATTCCCCGCCACGGCCAATTCCAAAACATGATTGTCGGCTTCATCGCGCAAATTTGGCCGCCACAAAAAATAAACGGGAACCCATCGGCAACAACTCAAGAATGCATCCAATAACTCATCCCGATCTGCCCTCGAAATCAATTTCGGATCAAACAAGGCGTCTCTTGAGCAGACATCTTCAAACTCCGCAAACAAGGCATTACCCATCAAGGGCGTGAGTGACCCCTGTAGGCACAATCTTATGATCTGCCGCGCGCCACCATTTTTGCTCATCACAGCGGAAATGAAAACGTATGTATCAACAACAACAATCATCAAACAATGATAGCATCTGTGCTGTCAGTATTCAAGCCTAGAAGGCACCCACCCGCACCACCGTCCACGCCGCCACGGCCAGAAACAACGCGCCTGCGCCGCGCCCGATCCAGATTGTCACCGCCGGACTTCCCGTCAAAAAATCCCGCGACTTCGCAGCTGCGAGTCCCAATCCACCATAGACCAGCCCTTGCGTCACAATCGTGACCAACCCCAATACCAGTGCCTGCCCCAACATCGAACCAAATTTTGCAAGCATGAAACTGGGATAAACCGCCAGCGTGAACATATAGGCTTTGGGGTTCAACACGCAGGTGATGAAACCCTGTCCAAAGGCCTGCTTCATTGACCTAGATCCGGTGTCTTCCAAACTCGACACCGTGATAGTGCTGCGCAACAGTGTCCAGCCGATCCATGCCATATAGGTGGCCCCTGCCAACAGAATCGTCGTGAACACGAAACTCGGCAGCGCCGTCAACACACCCACACAAACCGCCGCAAACACCGTGTGAAACACGCCGCCCAGCATCACGCCTGCTGTGGCGGACAAACCTCGGGCGCGGCCGCCGGTCAAGGCATTGGCGATGACGAAAAACATGTCCATGCCCGGCACGATGATGATGCCGAAGACGAGGACGGTGAAGAGCCAGAGATTTTGCGCGTAGGTCATGAGCCGCTCCAAATACAATGGCCTGCTGACAGAGTGTGTCAGCAGGCCAATTGATTTTTCCAGTATGCGCTGATCTATACGATCAACTGCGCGGTGTCAAGCAATGTTTTCCTATATAGAGATTATGCAGCCCTTGACAGTTCCATGGCCCGTTCAACCGTATCCAGCAGGTCCTGGGGTTGCACGGGTTTACGCATGAATTCAAAAACCTTGAGGCCCATGGCGCGCAGTTGTGTGGCCCGTTCGACATCGGCAGTAACCAGCACATAGGAAGCCTTGGATCCCATGGCTTGCAGGGTTTCAACCACATCGAGGCCATTCTTGATCGAGCCCAAACGGAAATCAAATACCCCCACCTTGAAATTGCGATCCACGGCAAATTCAACGGCACTTTCTGGATCAGCAAAGCCTTTGACCTTGTAGCCGGAATCGGCCAGCAATTCGGCCACGCTGGTCAAAAGATCGACATCGTCGTCCAGTACCATGATATCGATCTGATTATTGTCCATCCCAATGTCCCATTTTCAAGTGGTTGTTGGCTTGGTCCTAACAGTGTGAGATTGCCATGCCATTAGGACTTTGGCTCAAATTTTAGCGATGGGACTGCTTCAGCTGTGAATAGCCCGTCCTGCCACCGCGAGAGCCGCTTCCTTGACGGCCTCGGCCAATGTCGGGTGGGAATGGGTAGTGCGGGCGAGATCTTCGGCGGAACCGCCAAATTCCATGAGAACTGCCACTTCATGGATGAGTTCACCCGCTTGTGGGCCGACGATGTGACAGCCCAGCAGCTTGTCGGTCTTGGCATCGGCGAGGACTTTGACGAAACCATCGGTGGTCTGGTTGGCCTTGGCCCGGCCATTGGCGAGGAACAGGAATTTCCCTGATTTATAGGCAATGCCTGCGGCTTTCAGTTCTTCCTCGGTCTTGCCGACTGAAGCGACTTCCGGCGAGGTGTAGACCACACCGGGAATGATATCATAATTCACATGGCCCGCTTGTCCCGCCAGCATTTCGGCAAGAGCCACACCTTCATCCTCGGCCTTGTGGGCCAGCATGGGTCCGCGGATGACATCACCAATGGCATAGATGCCTTTGATGTTGGTGGCGAAGTGATCATCGACAATCACCCGGCCGCGATCATCCAGCGCCATGCCTGCTTCCTTTGCACCCAGTCCTTCGGTGTAAGCGGTTCGGCCAATGGCCACCAATGCCACTTCGGATTTCAATTCTTCCGCAGTGCCACCTGCTGCTGGTTCGATTGACAGCATCACGCCAGACTTCGCAGTTTTCGCACCCGTCACCTTGTGGCCCAGTTTGAAGACAAAACCCTGCTTCTCCAACAAACGCTGGAAAGCCTTGGCGGTTTCCATGTCCATGCCCGGCAGAATCCGGTCGAGATATTCAATCACAGTGACTTTTGTGCCAAGCCTTGCATAGACCGATCCCATTTCAAGGCCGATCACACCAGCCCCGATGACGGTCATGGTCTCAGGAATTTTTTCGAGCGTCAGGGCACCCGTTGATGTGACGATCTGCTTTTCATCAATCTCAACACCGCCAATCTTGGCGGAATCGGAACCTGTCGCGATGGCAATGGACTTCGCCTCATGCACGGTACCATCGACTTCGACTTTTCCTGCACCCAGAATCTTTGCGGACCCCCGAACAACATCCACCTTGTTTTTCTTCAACAGAAAATCGATACCCTTGGTATTGCCGTCAATGGCTTCCTGCTTGAATTTCATCATCTGGGCGAAATCAACTTTGGTTTCGCCAATGAGTCCCATCTTGGCAAAGGAATGTTTGCTCTCGGCCAACAGTTCCGTCGCGTGCAGTAATGCCTTCGACGGAATGCAACCGACATTCAAACACGTGCCACCATGTGTCGCTCGTTTTTCAATGACGAGCACTTTCAACCCAAGTTGAGCTGCCCGAATGGCGCAGACATATCCGCCAGGGCCGGTGCCGATGATGATAAGATCGTGGGACATTATTCTGCCGCCTGTATTTTTGCGCGATAAAGCTTGGCCATTTCGATGACTTTGGCAGTTTCAATATCTATGCGGGCGCCGTCTGCTGAGAAGTCCAACTCGTTGCCGATTTCATCAAGACGCCATCCAAATGAATAGCCGTCTCGAGCCAATTTCACGCTTGAAAAAAAATCTTTGTCTTTCAGCGGTTCAAACATTTTGCCGCGAGCAATTGTATCGGTGAGATCAAGGTCGCCTACCAAGCCGTCTCTGAACACAAGCTGCAAAACCGGATAGTGTTTGGGCGTAACTGATTTGAGAAGGTGGGTCATTTGATCATCCCATCAATTGAACGGAGGTTCTGAAGTTCGTTCCAAGCAAACATGGTTTCTTCCCGATTTGCTTTTAACCAGGCTTGCACGACCTTCAGTTTAGCTGTCGGTAGCGTACCCCTGATCACTTCGCCTGTCATGAGTGATATTTTACAGCGGTGTTCCGCCAGTCTTGCATGCACATGCGGTGGGGGATGATCATTGACATACATAACCAGCAACACACCATCGACAATCGCGATTGTTGGCATATATCACAAATCCAACAAAGCCCTTTGCGGATCCTCCAGACCTTCCTTGAGGCGCACCAAAAACGTCACGGCTTCCTTGCCATCGACGATGCGGTGGTCGTAGCTGAGGGCGAGATACATCATCGGGCGGATGACGACTTGGCCGTTTAATGCGATGGGGCGTTCCTGGATTTTGTGCATGCCCAGGATTCCGGATTGAGGAGCATTCAAAATTTGTGTGGACATCAGCGAGCCATAGATGCCGCCATTGGAAATGGTGAAGGTGCCACCTTGCATATCGGCGATGGTGAGTTGGCCATCTCTGGCCTTCTTGCCATAGTCGGAGATGGTTTTTTCAATGCCGGCAAAACTCAGCAGGTCGGCATTGCGCAGGACCGGCACCACCAAGCCCTTGTCGGTACCGACGGCCACGCCGATGTGATAGTAATTCTTGTAAACAATATCATCGCCATCGATTTCCGCATTGACGGCGGAAACATCTTTCAGGGCCTGAATGGCGGCCTTGGCGAAGAAGCTCATGAAGCCCAATTTCACGCCGTGTTTCTTTTCGAAGACATCTTTGTAGGAATTACGCAAGGTCATAACGGATGTCATGTCCACTTCGTTGAAGGTGGTGAGCATGGCCGCCGTGTTCTGGGCGTCCTTCAGACGGCGGGCAATGGTCAGGCGCAGTCTGCTCATCTTCACGCGTTCTTCGGCACCTGATGGTGCTTGTGGCGAAGGCCCCACCCCTGCCGCTGCTTGAAGATTGGGTAGGGGTGAAGTGGCAACAACTGGTGCAGGTTTTTCAAGATGAGTGATCACATCACCCTTGGTGATGCGACCATCACGACCAGAGCCAGCGACATCACCGGGGTTCAAATTGTTCTCCGCCATCACCTTGCGCACGGCAGGAGACAGGGCAGCAGCAGCGGGTTGGGCTGGTGTAATTTTTGCTGCTGGAGCGGCAGTGACAACAGGAGCTGCAGCCACAGGCTTGGCAACTGTGCCAACTTCACCTTCGGCAATCGTCCCCAAAAGGCCACCCACGGCAATGGTAGTGCCGACAGCCGCCACGATTTTCTCAAGCTTGCCAGATGCAGGGGCTGGCACTTCAACCGTCACCTTGTCGGTTTCAAGTTCCACGAGAGGTTCATCGGCGTTCACCGTTTCGCCTTCTTGCTTGAACCATTTGGAAATGGTGGCTTCAACCACGCTTTCGCCGAGGGTTGGAACCTTGATGTCTTTGCTCATGTCAGTGTCGCCTTTATGTCGCTTGTCCCCTCGCGGGGAGAGAAGGAGGAGAGAATTCTTCCGTTATGCCAATGCTTCATCGAGGAAGGTTTTCAGTTCCTTCAGATGCCGGCTCATCAAACCTGTTGCCGTTGAGGCAGAAGCAGGACGTCCGACATAGCGGGGCCTTGTAATCTTGGCCCGGATGAATTCCAGCACGCGCTCAATACCGGGTTGAACAAAGGTCCAGGCCCCCATGTTGTGGGGTTCTTCCTGACACCAGATGGTTTCAGCATTTTTGAAACGCGCGAGCTCCTGGGCCAGCGCCTTGTGGGGCCAGGGATAAAGCTGTTCAACCCGCAGCAGGTAGATATCATTCACCCCACGCTTTTCACGTTCTTCATAAAGATCATAATAGACCTTGCCGGAGCACAGGACGACGCGCCTGATTTTGTCATCTTTCACAAGTCGGATTTTTTCAGTCTTGAGATATTCTGCATCATCCCAAAGCAAGCGATGGAAACTGGTGCCTTCATCCATTTCAGCGAAGGTTGAAACCGCCCGCTTGTTGCGCAGCAATGACTTCGGCGTCATGATGATCAGGGGTTTGCGAAATTCCCGTTTCATCTGGCGGCGGAGAATGTGGAAATAGCTGGCGGGGGTCGAGCAATTGGCGACCTGCATATTGTCTTCTGCACACATCTGCAAAAAGCGCTCAAGCTTGGCCGAGGAATGTTCTGGTCCTTGTCCCTCGTAGCCATGGGGCAGCAAGCAGACGAGGCCCGACATGCGCAACCACTTGCGCTCACCTGAGGACAGGAACTGATCGAAGATCACTTGCGCACCATTGGCAAAGTCACCGAACTGGGCTTCCCACAGGGTAAGGCCATTGGGTTCGGCAAGGGAATAGCCATACTCAAATCCCAACACGGCTTCTTCTGACAGCATGGAATTGATGACTTCGATTTTTGCTTCCTGATCCTTTTTCAAATGATTGAGCGGCGTGTAACGCTTTTCTGTCAATTGATCGACGAGGACGGCATGGCGTTGCGAGAACGTGCCGCGCTGCACATCTTGCCCCGAAAGCCTGATCTTGGTGCCTTCATCCAGCATGGTGGCGAAAGCCAGTTGTTCGGCCATGGCCCAATCAAGGCCCTTGCCTTCTTCCATCATCTTGGCCCGGGCATCGAGCACACGCTGCATGGTTTTGTGGGGCGTGAAAGTTTTGGGAACCTTTACCAGTTTCTGGCCCAACTCCTGGAGGCGTTGGATTGGAATGCCGGTCTTGCCGCGGCGGTCATCTTCCATGGAGGTGGCGGTCTTCATGCCAGCCCAGCGGCCATCCAGCCAGTCGGCCTTGTTGGCTTTGTAACCTGAGGCTACGCTAAATGCATCATCCAGGGTTTTGCGGCACTCGGCCTTCATGGCGTCAAAGCCTGCCTGATCCAGCACGCCTTCGGTCATCAAGCGGTTGCCGTAAATCTCCACCACCTTTTTATGGGTGCTGATGCGCTTGTACATCAGGGGTTGGGTGAAAGCCGGTTCATCGGTTTCGTTATGGCCGAAGCGGCGATAGCAGAACATGTCGACGACAACAGGCTTCTTGAATTCCTGGCGGAACTCCATGGCAATCTTGGCGGCAAACACCACGGCTTCCGGATCATCGCCATTGGCATGGAAAATTGGCGCCTCGATCATCTTGGCAATGTCGGAGGGGTAGGGCGAGGACCGTGACCAGAGGGGAGACGTGGTAAAGCCGATCTGGTTGTTGATGATGAAATGTAAAGAGCCGCCACTGCGGTGACCCTTGAGGCCGGAGAGGCCCAGGCACTCTGCCACCACGCCTTGTCCGGCAAAGGCCGCATCACCGTGAATGAGCAGGGGCAGTACGGAGGTACGTGATTTGTCGCCGCGTTGGTCCTGCTTGGCCCTCGCCTTGCCAAGCACAACGGGATCAACAATTTCAAGATGGGAGGGATTGGCGGTGAGCGAGAGATGCACGGTGTTGCCATCAAAAGCCCGGTCGGATGACGATCCCAAATGATATTTGACGTCACCTGAACCTTCGACCTCATCAGGCGTCGAAGAACCGCCCTGGAATTCATGGAAGATGGCCGAGAAGGGTTTTCCCATGACATTGGCCAGCACATTCAAACGGCCACGATGGGCCATGCCGAGCACGATTTCCTTCACACCCAGGCTGCCGCCGCGCTTGATGATTTGTTCAAGCGCCGGAATCATCGATTCACCGCCATCGAGACCAAATCGTTTGGTGCCGGTATATTTCACATTGAGGAATTGTTCGAAATCCTCGCCTGCAATCAGTTTGGCCAGAATGGCTTTCTTGCCTTCGTTGGTGAAGCGGATTTCCTTGTTCTCGCCTTCAATCCGCTGTTGCAGCCACGCCTTTTGCTCGGGGTCCGAGATATGCATGAACTCCACACCAAGGGTTCCGCAATAGGTGCGTTTGAGAATCTCGACGATCTGCCGGATGGTGGCCTTTTCGAGGCCCAATACATTATCGAGGAACACCGGACGATCCAGATCGGCAGCGGTAAAGCCATAGGTTTCGGGATCAAGTTCAGGATGGTTCACAGGTTCCTTGAGTTTCAATGGATCAAGATCAGCTGCCAAATGGCCGCGCATCCGGAAGGCCCTGATCATCATCAGGGCACGGACCGAATCCATGGTGGCTTTTTTAACTTCATCAACCGATGGTGCCGCTGCTACGGTGGCTGCTACAGGTGCGGGCTTTGGGGTTTTTGGCGCAAGGGCTGCCAGTTTGGCGGCAATGGCTTTTTCAACTTCAGCCCAATTGCCATCAAGGGCCGCTGTCTGTTCATCTGACGGTTTGGGGGGCCAGTCGGCCCTCGCCCATGAGGGGCCTTTGGGTGCCGCTGCCTCTTCCGGAAGGCCATCAAAAAACTGCCGCCAGTGGCTGTCCACGGCGGCGGGGTTGGTCAGATATGTCTGGTAAAGTTCTTCAATGAATTTGGCATTTCCGCCATAAAGAAACGACGATTGCTCGAAAGCCGTCACAAGTTCTGTCTTGTTCATGTCCGTCCGTCCGTTTGGTCACCCCGGCCCTGGCTTCATTGCCATCACGCCGGGCAGGCACAATCGCCCCGTTCCCGCTCAACTTCACTACACAGCAATTACGACTGAATTACTTTCTTTTCAACTTTTTCATGAAGGTCTCACCTTAAAGTGCAGGCGAGGCGGAAACGGCGATGCCTGCACGCTTCATGGCGTCGACTTTGGAACCCGCATCACCCTTGCCGAGGGAAACAAGAAGATCAAGTCTATTTGAGAACCCCAACTCTGCCCTTCTCAAAATAGTCCAACACTCCCCACGCAATCTCTAGCCAGTCGTCGCGTCGATCTAAGCGTCCATTATTTGATTGCCGCAAGACAAATGGCAGTGTGGTACCAAAGGCAAGGGCACTCGCAGCAACCCAGTGCCCCTTAGCCCACTGTCCTGCACCACATGATATGAGTGATGTATAACATTTCTTCAGATCATCCTTGTTGGCCCCCTCTGCGCAGAGAATAGCATTCAGGATTGGATCGGACTCGATCAATTCAAACAGATTTGCCATCGCCTGCTCTTCTTTGGCCGCCTGCCCAATCAATGATTCGATATCTGTTATTGCTTGAGGAGGGGCTAAATCGAGACTAATTCGCCTCAAGCTTGAGGACTTTTTCCCAGAGGAGAAAATTGAAGAAAACCATCCCATTGAAACAGACTATTGGAAAACTACTATCGCTTCAACTTTTTCATGAGGGTTTCTCCTAAAAGTGCAGGCGAAGCGGAAACCTCGATGCCTGCCCGCTTCATGGCGTCAACCTTGGAACCCGCATCACCCTTGCCGCCGGAAATGATCGCCCCGGCGTGGCCCATCCGGCGTCCGGGAGGGGCTGTAACGCCTGCGATAAAGCCGGCCATGGGTTTTTTGACTTTATTCCGGCGGATGAATTCAGCAGCTTCTTCCTCGGCCGAGCCACCGATTTCACCGATCATGATGATCGATTCAGTTTTGGGGTCGCCCAAGAACATTTCGAGGATGTCGATAAATTCTGTGCCCTTCACCGGATCGCCACCAATGCCAACTGCTGTGGTTTGGCCAAGGCCTGCCCGCGTGGTTTGAAACACGGCTTCATAGGTCAGGGTGCCGGAGCGGGAGACGATGCCCACGCTGCCCTTTTTGAAAATATTGCCGGGCATGATGCCGATCTTGCATTCCCCAGGGGTGAGGACACCGGGGCAGTTCGGCCCAATGAGGCGCGACTTGGAACCGGAGAGGGCGCGCTTCACCCGCACCATATCCAGCACGGGAATGCCTTCGGTGATGCAGACGATCAAAGGGATTTCCGCATCGATGGCTTCGAGAATGGCATCGGCGGCAAAGGGCGGCGGCACATAGATGACCGATGCATCGGCTTTGGTTGTTTCACGGGCCTCGCCCACGGTGTTGAACACCGGCAGCCCCAAATGCGAGGACCCACCCTTGCCCGGTGTCACACCACCAACCATCAAGGTGCCATAATCAATGGCCGCCTGAGAATGGAAAGTGCCAGCTTCACCCGTTAAGCCCTGGCAGACGACGCGGGTTTTTTTGTTGATGAGGATGGACATGAAAATTCCTAGTTGACTTTAAGTTGAGCAGTTTTGCGCTGGGTAATAACACGACGAATGGCAGTAACAAAAGCAATCGGCCCAGCAATAATTGATGGTAAAATGATCGGAAGCAGAATGGCTCCAGCAGCGAAAAGAGTTCGAATTTCTCCATCATTGTCGCAAGCGTCACCGCCACATGGGGGAGCCAGCATCCAGTAGTCAAGATCTAGCAACCACGTAGCAATGAGTGCAGTAGCTGTGACTGTGGCTATGAAGGCCAATACCAGCACAGTCTTGTTGGCATTAAAAAACAGTCCGATTGCAAAAAGAACAGGTGCAATCATTCCAATTGCCCATGCAACCAACTGCAAACCCCAATGGCCCATAGCCCACGGCGTGTCAAACAAGATAGACGCCCAGATGTATTCCAGAAATCTCATGCAGCAATCATTTCCGAGCTTCCTTAAACGGATTGATGGCCGTCACTGAACCATATTTCTGGCCGTGGTTCAGATCTTCCGTATAGAGAGTCGCGGCGTCTAGCTTTTGTGCTGCCGCAATAAGGGCTGCGTCCCAAAACTGAATTTGATATCGCTCAGAAAAAAATAAAGCTGATCGCAGGATGGACTGGTCAATGTCCACGGACGGAAATTTCATCAGTGCTTCTGCCCAATTGTTGATTTTTGCCATGCCCATAACCTTCATGTATTTTTTGCGAGAGACATGAAGGAACTCACCGATCACTTGGGTGGACAGTACAACCACATTTTCGCGGATGATTTCGACTGATCGGTCATGCTTGGCAAGTTCATCCTTTTTTCCTGCTGCGGCGTAAATCAGGATGTTTGTGTCCAGAAAGCATGGGGCTCTCATACATTTCCTCGCGGTTAAACTTGAAATTGGGCCCCATGCGGGCTGTTGAGTTTTCGATTAAGTCTAGCAATCCTTGCCGCGCTTCCTCAATCCGTTCTTCTTGCGAAATGGTGTCACCTAATAGTTCCCGCACCAAGGCATTCAACGTTGTACCTTTGCGCGTTGCGAACTCACGAGACTTTTCAAGCAGTTTTTCATCTATCGCCAGTGTTATGTTTGGCATACCGAGTCTCCACATAATTCCACATAGAATATATGTGTAATTACGTGGAGTGTCAAGTTGACAGTTCAAATTCCTCCGGTTGATCGACGTTTCGAAAGAAGCCAGTTTACAAGAACGAGAAGAATGTAGCCAACCGCGATGAACTGGCCGATGACGAGGAAGAAGATGTCGGTGAATATTTCTGCTGCCCCCGCAAGCTCGCCCTCTCCCGGCTGGAGCAAGTGCCGAAGTCTTACAACACAAAGTGGAACGGCTATCAGAAGGATCGTCGCCAAGAGATTCAATCCAAGCTTGCCCTTCGCTCGCTTCTTGACGGCGTTGAAAATCAGCAGCCCAAGTACGACATCCAACACAATAATGGACCAAATGAGCAACTGGCCGGGTGCGATCTGGTTGATGCTTTCGATCTGCTCAAACTGAAACATCAGGCGGTTTCCTTCACTGCCCTGACAATCTTTTTCGCCGCATCATTCAAATCATCCGCCGAAATCACATTCAGCCCCGACTTGTTGATGATGTCCTTGCCCAGTTCGACATTCGTACCTTCGAGGCGCACCACCAGTGGTACTTTCAGGCCCACGTCTTTTACAGCTGCAATGACGCCTTCGGCGATCACATCGCATTTCATGATGCCGCCGAAGATGTTGACGAGGATGCCCCGGACTTTTGGGTCGGCGGTGATGATCTTGAATGCCGCAGTTACCTTCTCTTTGGTGGCGCCGCCGCCAACGTCTAGGAAGTTTGCTGGCTCTTCGCCGTAGAGCTTGATGATGTCCATGGTGGCCATGGCGAGGCCTGCGCCATTGACCATGCAGCCGATGGTGCCATCAAGCGCCACATAAGAGAGATCATATTTTGACGCTTCAATTTCCTTGGGGTCTTCTTCTGTGAGATCGCGCAGTTCCAGGATTTCAGGGTGGCGGTAGAGGGCGTTGGAATCGAAGTTCACTTTTGCGTCAAGGCAGACCAGTTGATTGTCTTTGGTGACAACCAAAGGGTTTACTTCCAAAAGGCTCATGTCCTTGTCGACGAAGGCCTTGTAGAGTTGGCCGATCATCTTCACACACTGCTTGACCAGATCGCCTTCAAGCTTCAAGGCGGCGGCGATGCGACGACCGACATAGGGCTGATAACCTGCAGCGGGATCGATGTGGACTGTGACGATTTTTTCCGGCGTGTCATGGGCCACCTTTTCAATGTCCATGCCGCCTTCGGTGGAGACGATGAAAGCAACGCGGGAATTTTCGCGGTCGACCAAAATTGAGAGGTAAAGCTCGCGGGCAATCGCCGTGCCTTCTTCTATGTAAAGGCGTGCTACCCGCTTGCCCTGGGGTCCGGTTTGCGGGGTGATCAGGTTCATGCCGAGAATGCGTTGGGATTCGGTTTTCACATCGGCGATGGATTTCACAACTTTTACACCGCCGCCCTTGCCACGGCCACCCGCATGAATCTGGGCTTTCACCACCCAGACAGGGCCTCGTTGGGATTGGGCGGCTTTCACGGCTTCATCGACGGTAAAAGCAGGTGTGCCTTTGCCGGTGATGACGCCAAATTCGCGCAGCACGGCTTTGGCTTGGTATTCATGGATGTTCATGGGAAGACCTCGTTATTCTTTCCCTCTCCCCATGCGGGAGAGGGTGCTGAGCGGCAGCGAAGCGGGTGAGGGATGTCTTTGTGGCGGGCACTTCCCTCTCCCGATTTGCTAAGGGCAAATCACCCGCTCCCGCGAGGGGGAGAGGGTTGGTGTTGGAAAGTCAGGCCAGTTCGGGTGCCAGGGTTTTTGCTGATGCCATCAGGCTGTTGACCGCATCGACGGATTTTTGGAATCCGGCTTTGTCGGTGGCATCCAGTTCAACTTCGACGATGCGTTCGACACCGTTTTCGCCGATCACCACAGGCACGCCGACATAGGTTCCCTTGACGCCATACTGGCCATCGAGATAGGCGGCACAGGGAAGTACGCGCTTATAATCCTTGAGGTAGCTTTCAGCCATGGCAATGGCGGCAGAGGCTGGAGCATAATAGGCGGAACCGGTTTTCAGCAGGTTGACGATTTCGGCACCGCCATCACGGGTGCGCTGAACAATCTGGTCGATCTTTTCTTGTGTGGACCAACCCATCTTGATCAGGTCTGGCACGGGAATGCCAGCCACTGAGGAATAACGGGTTATCGGCACCATGGTGTCGCCATGTCCGCCCAACACAAAGGCGTTGACATCTTTGACCGAGACCTTGAATTCTTCGGCGAGGAAATGCTGGAAGCGGGCTGAGTCCAACACGCCGGCCATGCCGATCAATTTGTTTGTGGGAATGCCGGAAAATTTTTGCAAGGCCCAGACCATCACATCAAGCGGATTGGTGATGCAGATGACAAAGGCATTTGGCGCATGGGCCTTCAGGCCTTCGCCCACGGACTTCATGACCTTGAGGTTTATGCCAACGAGATCATCCCGGCTCATGCCGGGTTTGCGCGGCACACCTGCGGTGATAATGCAGACATCGGAACCGGCAATGGCCTCATAGGAATTGGTGCCTGAAAGCTTGGCATCAAATCCTTCAACGCCGCCGGATTGGGAGAGGTCCAAGGCCTTGCCCTGGGGCAGGCCTTCGGCGATATCGAAAATTGTGATGTCGCCCAGTTCTTTCAGGGCTGCAAGGTGGGCCAGTGTGCCGCCGATCATGCCGCCACCGATTAATGCGATTTTCCTGCGCGCCATATGTGTCTCCCTGAAAACGTGTAAGCTTATCCGACATGTTGCATTGCGAAAGCGGCGTTGTCCTAGCCCTGTTACCGACTGGCTTCAAGGGTGGATCGTCATAAATTAAAATGAAAATATTTGAGGGGCGTTCCTCACGTCTCGACAATGGATTTTCCCCACCAGGACGCCGATTGCATCTCCTTCAGGCGGGAGATGCTGCGCTGGCTTTCAAAAGCATGCTGGTTTTTGGGAAACAGATTTTCCGGCTTGTCGTCAGCCAAAATCACCAGTCTGGTTCGGGCATCATAGAAACTATCAACCATCAAAATGAATCTTTTGGTTTCATTGCGCTGGTTTGCCTTTAATTTAGGCACGCCTGAAATGAAGACAGTGCGATAGGTTGCGGCGATGGCCAGATAGTCGGGTGGTCCCAGTGCTTCGCCGCAAAGTTCAAAGAAGGTAAAAGACGCGCACCCATGGGCAGCCTTGGGAACGTGGCGCTTGCGGCCGAGAATTTCCAGCACTTCGGCCTGGCCCATGGCGCCATCGGTCAGATCATGCCAAAGCTTGTTGAAGGCAACACGGTTCTCTGCGGTGGCTGGACTCAAATAGGTATTTTGCGCCCGCACCCGGCCGAGGCGATAATCGGTGTGGGAGTCCAGTGATACCACGTCGAGGGCCTGGTTCAGCAGGGCGATAAACGGCAGAAACAAATCACGGTTGAGGCCATCCCTGTAGAGGCCGTCAGGCGGCAGGTTTGAGGTAGTGACGAGGACGATACCGCGCTGGTGCATCGCCTCGAACAAGCGCCCGACAATCATGGCGTCAGCAATATCGGCAATCTGCATTTCATCGAGGCAAAGCAGTTTGGCTTCCTGGGCGAATTGATCGGCGATTTGGCCAACGGTTTTTTGTTGCGCCCGGGCCTTGTGGACCTCCTGCATGAAGGCATGGAAGTGCACGCGCCTTTTGGGCCAACCCTCAACGTGGTCAAAGAACAAATCCATCAGCATGGTTTTGCCGCGACCCACATCGCCATGAATATAAAGGCCCTTGGGTGGTTGCTGGGGTTTGCGAAACAGGCCAAAGAGGCCGCCAGATTTTGAAGGTGCGGTACCAGCCAGCCCGTCAGCAAGCTTTTGCAAATGTCGGACAATCGCAACCTGAGCATAATCCGGCTTCAACTCGCTGGAAACAAGTTTGGCCTCATAGGCTTTTTGCAGTGTCAAGTTTGCCGACATGAAAGCTGTCTGCGGCAGTTGCCGAAAAAATTCAAGCAGCTGTAATCAGCAGCAATTGATCGCCGAAGAACCGCGCCAGTTCCAGATAGGCCGTCAGAATGGCGACATAGCCAAAGAAGCTGATGCAAACCTGCAAGGTGGAAAGCGGCTGCATGCCTGCATCAATGGTGCGATTGCGGATGTTGGCCAAAATTGCAATGCCACCAAAAATCACGATGATGATTTGCGAGAAGTACAAGCCGGCTGCCACGATTATCGCACCTGTGGCCATCAGTCCGAAACGGGCGCCCTTGCCAAACAGACGTGTCAGGACCGAGCGCAGCGCCACCCCTCCATCCAGCGGCTCCACCGGCAGCAGATTGAAGATGTTGAGATAGACCGCCACCAGACCGGCAACGATAGCATATTTTTCAACTTCGCCCCAGAGCAGCATGGGCATGGTGCAAATCAACGCCATGAGTACCGAAAAGCCAGGCCCCATGAGGGCGGCAAACACGGCTTGGCCTTGGGTATTGAAAGGCAGGCGCGGCATGGCGATCGCCCCCAGAAACGGCAGGAACACCATGCGGCCCCAAGGTTGGCCCATCAGCCGATAAGCCAGGAGATGGCCAAATTCATGAATGAACAGGGCCGAGATGATCAGCGTGGCCCAAACCACATCGAGCAAAATGGCGAAGGCGGCGAATGATACGACGCCCGTGACAACGGCCACGCCGGCTGAAATAAGTTGATAGGGCCGTTCATTGGCCCTGCCGGTTTCGGCGAGGCTTTTGATCCGATAGACACCGCCCCATAAATCGGCCCGGGCCAGCAGTTGTGCGATCAGCGGTCGTGGCCCCCATTGATAGGTGATGTCGAGATGACAGCCGCCGTCACCGGGTGCGACTACATAGGCCTGGTGCAGAAGTTCGTTGTTGAGTGAGCGGCCTTCAAGGCCTTCCCGTTTGATCAACAGTGTGTGCGGCGAGTTGCGCTCTTCGATACTGAACTGCGCCTCAAAACTTTGCTGCACGCCGGTGGTGAGCGTCGTGGTATAGGTTTTCTGGTAGATTTGTTTAGCTTCATCAAGACAGCGCGTGGCGGTGATGGTGCGGCCCCAATCCTCGCACTTGCCATCCTGCATGTCGATAAAACCAAACACGGTGCCATGGCTGGATTTGATCCAGAGCCTGACATGGGGGGTGACTTTGAAACGCAGCCCCATCAGGGCGAGCAAAATGAGAGAAAAAGGAATCTCGGGACCAATGGATGAGAAAATTGAGAACATGTCGCGACCTTAGGGATGGAGGAGTTAAAGATCGGCAAATCTTTCCGATGGAAAGATGAAGTTCGGCATGCAAGACGCCCTCAAGGTTGGATAATCGGAACCTGCGGCGAGGCTCGTTCTGAAAGTTTGCCCTGCAGGCGGGGATCGTCATGGATTTCCACCATGCGCGTGTAGGGTGTGAAACCTGAGCGTACATAGAATGGCAGGGCTTGCGGGGCATCAAAAGTGCAGGTGTGGACCCAGAGTCTTTTGATCCCGCGCGACCAGGCGCGGCGCAAGGCTTCATCCATCAAGGCACGGCCCAGGCCGCCCCCTATGGCTGAGGGAACAAGTCCGAAGTAGGCCAGTTCGCAATCAGTGGGATGGTCGAAGTTGAGTTCGAGAAGACCCAGGGTTTCAGTGCCGCGCTGGAAATAGAAGCTGTCAATCGCCGGATTTGTCAGAATGCTGTGAAGTTTTTCATCTGCCATGATCAGGCGGGAGAACCACACGATGTCGGACCCCACGGCGCGAAAGGCCTCGCGATAACTTGCGAGATCGTCGCCATCGACTTTTTGCAAATCGAGATCAGCGGGAAAAGCCACCAACTGGCGGGCAGGCGGGGCCAACATTTCAAGGCAAGTCACCACATTGGCAAGTTTGCCCCGGGGCAGTTCATAGTAATCGTTGGGCAGATCAAGCAGCGGCATTGTTTCTCAGACGTCTGGGGTTCTCAAGTGGCGGGAGGGGATCCAGACGAAACCATCATGGTCGAGAATCATGCATTCGCGCAAGCCATGGGGTTTGTCGAGGCAGCCTGCCAGAACGGTGTAGTCGAGATCGCGGGCGCGGGCTTCGGCATGATCGGGATCGACATTATAGCATCGCCGCTCCACGCCGACACCCCTTGCGGCATCGCTTTCAAGTGTTGGATGAAGTTCGTTGTGGCGATAAGTCGTCTTCACATGCAACATGAAGTCGTTGCCACAGAGCTTGAGGGCAGCAAAAGCATCGGTGCGGAAAACCAGAGTCGCACCAAGCACTTGTGTGGTGAAGTGAATGGATTTTTCGAGATCGCCAATGATCAGGTTAAAGCCAAGGCCGGCAAGGGATCGGCCATAGTCAGCGGCTGCAGGCGCATCAATTGGTTTCATGGCGGTGTTTCCAGACCGCTTGTCAGAGCACCAGACATTCCACCTGATGATCTTCTGTGAGGGGATGCCAGATCACCCGGCAGCCTTGCATGGCATCCTCCGGTGTGATGTGGCTTTGGCGAAGGGCCAGCAGAAAAAATGCGGCGGCGTCGCCGAGTTTGGCATCGAGTGCCGCACCCTGCTCAGCGTCGGCAAGACGGCACCCCAGATCATGGGTCAAGTTGCAGACTTGGCGCTCAGTCAGTTTGCAGGCACTGGACCAGCTTTCGTTCAAATCTTTGGCCTCAAGTTCGGCAAGCATTGTCCCATTGATGTCGAGGGGACAGTTGCCACGGGCCCGGATGGCTTCGGCTGGTCCCTTGGCATCGGGTGGCGGGCAGGACACCACAATGTCGTCGGTTGGGGGTGCCACGTCAAGCAAGCCCCCGTCAATGCGCTGGTTCAACATGATACGCCTCACAAACTGTAAACGGCCACAAACAATATGCATGATGATGGGCGCTTATGGTTTATGGCTGGTTAAGCCGTGTTGGTGCTGGCCATTTTCAACCACATGGCTTGATAGGCTTTGAGGCCCGGAATGTTGACGGCTGCAATGTCATGCATGGCAACGGGCATGACAGGCAGTTGTCCGTCGGGCATCAAGGCCAGACAGGCGGCACCTGCTGCCGTGCCATCGCGGGCGGTTGAGGCTTTGAGTTGTTGTGTTGGTCGCAAACTGGCAAGGATTTGCAGAAAAACCGGATTTTGTGAAAAAGGTCCGTCAACTATGATGGTGTGCTGGCTGTGCAACGCATCGAGGGATTCTGACACCATCAGGGCGCAATAAAGTGTGGCCAGGCTGACGCGCTCTTCGGCAGAGGAAAGTGTGCCGATGATCCGGCCCCGCGCGGCAGTACCGGGCATGGGGCCACCCGTGTCGGTGAATGAAGGTAGCGCCATGATGCCCGTCGCCACCAAGCGCTGAACTGCTGCAAGGTCTGGTAATGCATTGGCAGCATCACCCGCCACGAGCTCAAATTCCTTGCCGCCAATAAATCGGCCACAGGCAATGGTCTTGCCGAAAACACTTTTGTTGGCAACAATATCGCGGGTTGGATCGAGGTGGGCGAT
Organism: Hyphomicrobiales bacterium; assembly: GCA_031418195.1. Taxonomy (GTDB): domain Bacteria; phylum Pseudomonadota; class Alphaproteobacteria; order Rhizobiales; family Aestuariivirgaceae; genus Aestuariivirga. The sequence goes on from JANOXA010000032.1 coordinate 26,311, forward strand.
GTCGGATTCTGTTTCAAAGCCAATGATCCAGGTGCCCGTTGAAAGCAGCGTGAAGTGGTGTTCGCCGCTGGCGAGATAGCGCAGGAAATTGGCGTTGGAATCATGCACGCCTGTGAGGACGAGTCCTTCGCCTCGCTTCATGCCGGGGAACCTTCCAATCACCTCCCAGGCCTTGGCCAGGGGCGGAAACTTTGTTGCCCAACCTTCGCTGAAGGCCAGCGAAGATGGCCCTCCTGTGCGCATGTCAACGAGATGGGATTGACAGGAGAGGGATGAAATTTCTGTGGCGCGACGGCCCCCCAAGGCAAAAGCCACATATTGCATGAGCGGCATGATGCAGGTGGCTTGAGCGAAAGCTTCCGGCATTATCCAGCTTTGCCAGAACAATTGCATGGCATGCAGCAGGGCAACGGGCAGTTGAGGTGAGAAGGTTTCAGCAAAACCGGGGGCCACCGCTGTGTAGGCCGCAAGAATTTCGGCGGGTGGTTCCGACATGTAATCCATGGCAGGAACAACCAAGCTGCCATCCGGCTTCAACGAAATGATGCAGGCGCCATGGGCACACGGCACAATCCTGTCGATGGGCATAATTGCGTCGAGTTCTGCAAGAGCTGATCTGGCAAAGGCCATGATGGCTGCCACATCAATCTCGCCATAATGCTGACCCTGGCAATGGGGACTTGGCAGCTTGCTTTCGCCCAACACCCGCAAGTGCTGGTCGTAAAGGATGACCTTGCTGTTGGTGTAACCCACATCGACCACGGCAATGCCGCGCATGTTCTGCCCTGCCATGTTCAATTCCCGCAGCCGACGCGTTTTCCCTGCATTGATTATTCTTATCGCAGCACTGGACGCAATGGCTTTCGCACTGATACAGCTTCAATCCACCGTCCCCTGGAGAATTCGCCCATGTCAAAGACCAAACCCGACGCCAAAAGCAAAATCAAGTCCACTGTCAAATTCAAGGATTTGCGCAAGTCTGTGATCAAGACCTGCCTTGCCATGAACAAGGAAGGCATCAACCAGGGTACTTCGGGCAATGTCAGTGTGCGCACTGATGAAGGCTTCCTGATTACGGCGTCTGGTATTCCCTACAAGAAGATGAAGCTCGAGCATGTGGTGGAGATGGACCTTGAGGGGGGCTATCGCGGTGACTACCTGCCTTCCACCGAATGGCGCATGCATATGGATATTTTCAAGGCACGGCCAGAAGCCAAGGCCATTGTGCATGTGCATTCCACCTATGCCACGGCACTGGCCTGTTTGCGCAAAGACATTCCGGCCTTTCATTACATGATCGGCATCGGCGGGGGAGCGACTTTGCGGGTTTCAGACTATGCGGAGTTTGGCACGCAAGCTTTGTCCGACACCATGCTGAAAGCCATGGATGGGCGCATGGGATGTCTGCTGGCCAACCATGGGCAGATTTGTTTTGGTGATACACTTGAAAAAGCCCTTTGGCGGGCGGGCGAGATCGAGGCCCTGTCGCATCAATATTGGGCGGCCCTGCTGGCGGGCAAGCCCGTGGTGCTGGGCGAGGCGGAAATGTCGACCGTGCTCAACCGCTTTGGCACCTATGGCAAACAGGCCAGGGATCTGGCGGGACAAGACGTATCCAAACTGGCGGTGTTTGCTCCGGTTCACCGGGACGAAGGCTCGAAAACCGTGGTGCAGCGCAACAAAAAGATTCACTGACGGAATTCGGGCTTTTCCCTGTTTGTTAATTGACAGATCGCTGTCTGCGATTCTAACCTTGGGATACATTTGAATCCTGATAACAACAAAAGTCCAAATGTGGGTGGAGCTTTCTTGAAGAGTTGCAAGTCTGGCGCAGTGAAGAATTCCGTTATTGTCGCGGAGGCTCTCGCATGACGGCACAGGCGGCAAAAAGGCCTTGGCTTCCCGCATGGTTCACCAGTGAGCACCCGCTGCCCTGGCTTCTCCCAGCCTCTGTGCTGATGCTGGTGTTTGGATTGTTCCCCTTGCTGTGGGCGATCAAGGAATCGCTTTACAAGCGCAATGCCGCCACACGCAAAATGACCTTTGATCCCGATTACAATTGGGTGAAGGCGCTGTATGACGAGCGGATCTGGAATGCGCTGTACAATACCTTGCTCTACACGGCGATAGCATTGGTGATCCAGTTGGTGCTTGGCATGCTGATTGCGTTGCTGCTGGATTCTGACCGCCGGGGCTATGCGTTCATGCGGGCTGTGATGACGCTGCCGTTGGTGATTCCGCCTGCTGTCACCGCCATGATGTTTCTGCTGATGCTGAATGGCTCGTTCGGGGTGATCGCCAATGGTTTCATTGCGCTGGGGCTGTTGCCTGATAACCATTCGATACTCGGTGATTCGTCGTTGGCCATGGCTGGCGTGTTGATGGCGGAGATCTGGCAGTGGACGCCTTTCATGGTGCTGATCATGCTGGCCGGACTTCGATCGCTGCCGAAAGAACCGTTTGAGGCGGCGGCGATTGATGGTGCCACACCTGTGCAGGTCTTCTTCAAACTCACCTTGCCGATGATGTCCAAGGTGATTGCCATTGCTGTTCTCATCCGTGGCATCGACTTGTTGCGCACGTTTGACTATGTAAAGGTGATGACCGACTCCGGCCCGGGCACTGCGACCGAGACACTTTCAAGCTATGCCGGCCGGATTTACTTTGGTGGCAATCCCGACGGGCCCTATACGGCGACGATCGCATTGCTGACGTTGATCATCGTGATGGTGATGTCGACGGCGTTCATGCGCGTGTTCAAGGTGAAGCTGTAATGGAAATGTTTCAACCATTGTTGGTTTCTGTCCCCTCCCCCTTGTGGGGAGGGTCATCGCATATGCTCACCAAAGGGACCTCATCCGTCTCGGGCTTCGCCCGATCCACCTTCTCCATTGACGTGGAGAAGGGGCGAAATGTTGGGTTTTGTCCCTTCTCCAACGAAGTTGGAGAAGGTGCCCCAACGGGGCGGAAGAGGTCCCTTTGGCCATATGCGATGGCCCTCCCCACAACGGGAAGGAAGAAGGGACTGTAATGGAACTCTCGCGCCCCATGCAGATGCTGCGTGATGCATTGGCGATCTTCGTCACGGCATTGTTTGGCTTTCCGATTTTCTGGTGGGCGCTGACCTCGATCAAGCCGATCTCGGCTGTTTTCGACAAGGACCGGATTGTATGGTTCGACTTCAAGCCGACGCTGATCAACTATGGCGTCACGCTGTTTGGCCAGTCGCGATCACAGTTGGCGATTGATGATGGACTTGGCATGGGTGTGGCGGGGGCGGATGCCTATGACTCGCGTGTCAGTATTCTGGAGTCGATTGCTGTTTCGGTGGGGGCGACACTCATCACCGTCACCGTCGCCGTGTTTGCCGCCTATGCACTTTCGCGCATGCGATTCAAAGGCCGCGATTCTTTCCTCAACTGGGTTCTGGGCCAGCGCTTCATGCCACCCATCGCCATCCTGGTGCCGCTTGTCATCATGTATAAAATGGCTGGGATGCGCGACAATGACAATTACTGGCTGGGACTGTTGGGGCTGATGTTGATCTATGCCCTGATGAACCTGCCGATTGCACTATTGCTGATGAAATCTTTCTTCGACGATGTACCAAAGGATGTCGACGAAGCGGCGATGATAGATGGGGCCACGCGCTGGCAAAGCTTTTCAAAAATCGTGCTGCCTATGGTGCGCGGTGGTTTGGCGGCCTCTGCTGTTCTGGTTTTCATTTTCTCGTGGACGGAATTTTTGCTGTCACTGTTTCTCACCACAGGCATCCGCACGGTGCCTGTCAAAATCCAGACTTTTGTCACATCCACCGGCAATGAATGGGGCTTTATTGCAGCGCTGGGCACAGCTGCCGCGATCCCGAGCTTCATCTTCATCCTGCTGGTGCAACGCCATCTGGTTCGCGGCCTGACTCTGGGTTCATTGAAGGAGTAAACCCGCGAACGAGTACCTGAACTACACGTCACAGACTTAACAATATTGGGAGGATACCATGAGTTTTAGAGAGTATGACAAGAAGACCCATATCGCAGATGTGGCCCGCGATTTTGCGGCGCGGCGGATTTCCAAACGCTCGTTCCTGAAAAAAGCTGGCATGGCTGGCATTGGCTTCTCGGCCTTCAACGTTGCCTTGCTCGGCAACACGCGGCCATTCCGCGGCACAGGACTTGTCGGTGATGCGGCCTATGCGCAGGATGCCGAAATGACCAAGTGGCTGAAGGATGTTTCAGCACCTTTCAAGGGCACGAAAATTCGCTACACCTCGGAAGCCACACCGCCAACAGTGGTTCTCGACAAGTTGAAGGGTGAATTCACCGAAGCCACGGGCATTGAAGTTGAAATCGAAATCGTTCCCCTGGAACAGGTTCTTGCCAAGGCCACACAGGACGTACAAGGCCAGCTGGGTTCTTATGACCTCTACTACCTCGACCAGTCATGGGTTGCCACATTTGCGCAAGACACCATCGACCCCATCCAATATTACAAGGACAAGCCAGACCTTGCCATGCCTGGCATGGATTGGGACGACTTCGCCAAACCATTGGTGGATGGTCTTGCCGTCTATGAAGGCAAATGGGTCGGCATTCCCTTCGACATTCCAATCATGACCACGATGTACCGCAAGGACATCCTCGAAAAGCACAAGATTGCTCCACCCAACACGGTGGAAGAGTTTGTGGCTGCCGCGAAGATGATCACGGAAATGGAAAAGGCCAATGGCATCTTCGGCACCGGCCTGCAGGCCAAGTCCGGTCATTACTCATTGAACTGCGACTGGACCCAGGTTGTCTGGAACGAAGGCGGTTCGATCTTCACCAAGGACAAGAAGTTCTCCGGCAATGACGAAGCAGCTGTGCGTGGCTTGAAGACCTATCAGGAACTGTTGACCTATTCGCCACCCGAATCGACCAACTCGACGTGGGATGGCCAGTGGCAGATGATGAACTCCGGTCAGGTTGCGCTGATCAATTCCTGGGATGAATTCATGCCGGGTCTTGATGCTGCCGACTCAAAAGTGCAGGGCCTGTGGGAAGCCAAGCGCCCGATCCAGGGCAAGGCGTTGCGTGCCGTCGGCGATGCGGGCTTTGGTGAAATTCCAAACTGGGGCCACCAAGGTGGTTCAGTCCTCGGACTGTCGAAATTTTCCAAGAACATCGACGCTGCATGGATATTCATGCAATGGGCCTGTTCGAAGGATATCATGACACGCTGCACCTTGGGCGGTGGTTTTGCCCCCATGCGATTGTCATCTTTCGCCGATCCGCGGGTCAAGGCCAAGCAAGTTGTCGGTCCCGGCACCACGCGCCATTTGCCCGTGGTTCTCGAAACCATCAACAACGACATGGCGTCGGAACCCGACATGCCACTGTGGGCAGGCTTCTCCAACAACGAAATTCCGGTGAACCTCGGCAAGTTGCTGACAGGCCAGGATTTCGGCGGCGATGCCAAGAAGTGCATGGATACGATTGCAGCTGCGATTGACGCTGCGGTGACAGAAGCCGGTTTGGGCTGACAAGAAATGGATTGCGCCCATCCGTTGGGGTGGGCGCAATTTAGATAAAGGCAGTTGCAATTGTCCTCCCGGCAAAGGAAAGGGCAATCGTATATGGCCGCCAAAGGGACCTCATCCACCCCCCAAACTAGATCTTGGGGGCACCTTCTCCATCTGCGATGGAGAAGGGACAACCTTCAAACATTGTCCCTTCTCCACGCCTTCGTGGAGAAGGTGCCCCCCAACGGGGCGGATGAGGTCCCTTTGGCCCCGCCGAATTTCCACCTCCACGAAACGCACCATGAAACCTGATCTCGTCATTGGCATCGACCAGTCCACGACTGCGACAAAGGCGATGGCTTTTGACAGTCGCGGCCATATCGTGGCGGAAGGGCGAGCCACGGTGCCGCTATCGAATCCGCAAATGGGATGGTTTGAACAGGAAGTGGCGGACTGGACGGGGTCGGTTGAAAAGGCGCTGTTGCAACTCACCCGCAAGATTTCCAAGTCTCGCATTGCCGCCGTTTCAATTTCCAACCAACGCGAGAGCTTTGCCCAATTCGATAAGCAGAACAGTCCGTTGCGGCCGGGAACCTTGTGGCTGGATGAACGGGCTCATGTGGAGGTTCAAGAGATTGCCGCTGAAGTGGGTTTGCAAAAGCTGCATGAGATTTCCGGCATTCCCAATGACATTACACCCTGCCGCACCCGTTGCCGCTGGCTTTCCAAACACGAAAAAGCCCTGTGGAAGAAAACCGTCAAGACGGCTGAAGTGCACGGGGTCATCACGCAATTTCTGACGGGGGAATGGAAGACGTCAACCTCCTCGGCCAGCCCCATGGGGGTTCTGGATGCCAGGACCTATGACTGGTCCCATGACTTGATGGTCGCTGCGAGATTGCGGCGCGATATGCTGCCCGTGCTGGTGCCATCCGGCGATGTCATGGGCACGGTCACGCTTGAAGCTGCCAAGCGGACGGGTCTGCCAGCGGGAACAAAAGTTGTGGCAGGCGGCGGCGATGGGCAATGTGCCGGGGCCGGGGCCAATACATTTCTGAAAGGCCGGGCCTATCTCAATCTTGGCACGGCGGCGGTTTCCGGAAGTTATGGCGAGACCTATGCCCACGACCCGGCGTTTCGCAGTCTGGTTGCATTGGGTGAAAAAGGCTACAGTTTTGAAACGGCGATCCGCACCGGCACTTATCTCGTCACATGGTTGGTGGAGCGGATGTTCCACCAAAACCCCGCAAAAAATCCTGGCATCCTCGCTGAGCTGGAAGCGGAAGCCGCAGCCGTGCCGATTGGTTCGCGCGGACTTGTGCTGTTGCCGTATTTCTCCGGCATCATGACGCCCTATTGGGATACGGATGGGCGCGGCGTGTTGGCGGGACTATCGGGCAGTCATACACGCGGTGACATTTACCGGGCTCTCATGGAAGGCATAGCACTTGAACAGGCGATGATGACCAACCGGGTGGCCGCGGTCACATCTCCGATCGAACATTTTGCCATTGTCGGGGGCGGATCAAAATCCGACCTCTGGTGTCAAATCATTGCCGATGCTTCGGGGCGTGATGTGAAGCGCCTTGAAACGCCGGAGGCTTCGGCACTGGGTGCCGCCATGGCGGCAGCCAAGGGTGCGGGATGGTATGCCACCCTGCCGCAAGCCGCCGCAGCAATGAGCGGCAAGCCTACGAAAACATTCCGTCCACGGACGAAACAGGCCAAGGCCTATGCTGAGTTGCTTTCGATTTACCAGGACCTGTGGCCGAAGATGAATACATGGAATGCTAGCTTGCAAGATTTTGCCCGGAGGCAGGGCAGATGAAGGACTGGAACTCGCTACTGCGGGACGTCATTGCAGGCGACTGGCGTGATCCGGTTTCGGGAAAGGCCATCTCTGTGCCGTTTGAAACCATCCGGATCGAGGAGACCCTCGAGGGAGGTGCCGCCGATCTGGTGGCTCCCCTCAAGCTGGGGCGAAAACTGGCGGTGGTGTCGGACACCAATACTGTGGAAGCCATGGGGCGGCGGGTGGCCAAGGAACTCAAGGGTTGGGCTTCAGTTGAAGAAATCGTATTTCCCGGCAACACCCATTGTGATGAACCCACCATCGCCCTGATGCAGGAAAAAACCCGGCACTGCGACGCTTGTGTGGTCGTCGGCTCCGGCTCTCTCTCCGACACGGTGAAATTTGCCAGCTTCAAGGATGGCCGTCCCTATGCAAGCTTTGCCACGGCGGCTTCAATGAATGGCTATGGGGCGGGAACAGCATCGGTGACCTTGGCCAATGGTTATAAAACCAGTGTGGCGTCACAGGCACCACGTGGCGTGTTCATCGATCTTGCGGTGAGTGCGGCAGCACCCACATGGTTGTCGGCTGCAGGCTTGGGTGACAGTCTTTGCCGGCCGATTGCGCAGGTTGAATGGTGGGCATCTCACCGATTGTTTGGCACGACTTACAGCACCACGCCTTTCGAACTTTTCAACGTGGAAAAAGACGAAGAGAAGATGTGCCAGACGGCACCGGATATTGCCAAACACTCGCTTGAAGCCAATGGTTATCTTTACCGAGTGATGATGCTGGCGAGCTTTGGCAACAATCTGATGGGCACGTCCCATTCCGGCTCCATGGGGGAACACCAGGTGTCCCACTGGATCGACATGTTTGCGGGCAAGGCCCATCCCGGCACAACACACGGCCAGCAGGTCGGGGTGGCATCAATTGCAATGGCCAGACTGCACCGTCGCTTATTTTCCCTCAACAAGCCGCCGCAAATCAAGCCGACACAAATTTCGGAAAATGATTTTGTCAGGCGTTACGGCGCTGGCCTTGGCGAGATGATGTTCGGCGAGGCCAAGAAGAAGGCCCATGACGTGACAAGTGCGGCGGCCCTCAATCGCAGGCTGGACGAAATCTGGCCGGAGCTTCGCCAGGAATGTCTGGCCATGATGATGGCACCAGAGGAAATTGCCCGGTTGACTTCGGCAGCGGGCGGCCCTGTTTCAGCAACCGAACTGGGCTTGTCGCGCAACGTCTGGCGCGATGCCATGAAGCATGCCAGAGACGTGCGCAATCGCTGGTCTTTTCTTGATCTGGCAGATGATGCAGGATTGCTTGATGATTTTTTAAATGACGATCCGCAATAGGGGATGGGACAACTGACATGGCATCGGTAGAATTCAAAGACATCAGCAAGGTCTATGGCGATGTGAAAGTTATTCATGGCATCAACCTGAAGATCGAGGATGGTTCGTTTGTGGTGTTTCTCGGCCCTTCGGGTTGCGGCAAATCCACGTTGCTCAGGATGATTGCCGGGCTTGAAAAGGTCACGGGCGGGGATGTGGAGATTGCAGGCCACCGGGTCAATGACAAGCACCCGAAAGACCGCAACATCGCCATGGTGTTCCAGAACTATGCGCTCTATGCCCACATGAATGTTCGGGATAACATGTGTTTCTCGATGATCCTGGCCAAACGACCGCAAAGTGAGATCGACGAGAAGGTCGGCTGGGCGGCGCGCATCTTGAATCTCGAACCCTATCTCAAACGCTATCCCCGCGAACTCTCAGGTGGCCAACGCCAGCGTGTGGCCATGGGCCGCGCCATCGTGCGGGATCCGGCGGTGTTCCTGTTTGATGAACCGCTGTCAAATCTTGACGCAAAGTTGCGCGTGCAGATGCGCACGGAAATCAAGGAGTTGCATGAGCGGCTGAAAACCACAACCGTCTATGTGACCCACGACCAGATCGAAGCCATGACCATGGCCGATCAAATTGTGATCCTCAAAGACGGCGTGATCGAGCAGCAAGGCACGCCCATGGACGTCTATGACTTTCCCAGCAATTTGTTTGTTGCTTCGTTCATTGGTTCGCCTTCGATGAACTTGTTGAAAGGCACCGTCGAAGGAAAATCTGTTGTCACGGCTTCGGGTGTGAAGTTGCCGCTGCCTGCCAGACATGGAGCAAAGAATGGGCAAGCTGTGGTCTATGGTATTCGGCCAGAACATCTGGAAGCGGGTCAAGGCTTTGCCACCAAGGTTTCCGTCACCGAACCAACGGGGCCTGAAATCCACGTCTATGCTGATGCGGGTGAAGATGAAATCTGCGCCGTGCTGCGCGAGCGGCTGGATGTGAAACGCGGCATGACGCTTGATCTGGCACCGCGTTTGGACAAGGTGCATTTGTTTGATGCGACAAGTGGTGTCGTCATCCGATGACGACGGTCGTGATTCTGGGAGCGGGCGTCATGGGTTCAGCCATGGCAATGCCGTTTTCCGACAAGGGCATGAACGTCAGGCTGGTGGGAACGCATCTCGATGATGCGATCATCGCCAGCATCAAAGGCAATGGTCGCCATCCCAAACTGAATATCACCATGCCCGAAAGCGTTGAGGCCTTTCATCACGGTGAACTGGCCGGAGCAATTGGTGACGATACGGATTTCATTCTGCTGGGTGTGGCTTCAGCTGGTGTTGCCTGGGCGATTGAACAATTGGCTGGCGTGTTGAAAAAACCCATGCCGATTGTGATGATCACCAAAGGCATGAAGCCGGAAGCTGAAACTTTGCGGGCCTTGCCAGATGTGGTGGCCGAAGGCTTGAAAGCGCGGCTGGGTTTTGATGTGCCAGTTGCGGGGATTGCAGGCCCTTGTATCGCCGGGGAACTGGCGGCGCGGCGGCCCACAGGTACGGTTATTGTTTCGCGGGACTTGGCACTGGCTGAGAAACTTGCCGGAGTTTTTGCTGGTGATTATTATCATCCCCGCGCCAGCGATGACATGATGGGGGTGGAAGTTTGTGCGGCCTTCAAGAACTTTTTCGCCATCACCGTGGGCTGGGCCCATGGGCGGCAAGAGGTTTTGCCGGAGACGGAAAACAAGGCCAAGAACAACAATGCAGCGGCGATCCTGTTTGACCAGTCGGTGCGCGAACTCATGGTGTTGACGAAGGCCTTGGGTGGCGACGCGGCAAGTGTTTGGGGCATGCCGGGGGTGGGCGATCTTTATGTCACCTGTCAGGCTGGCCGGAATTCAAGATTGGGCCATGCGCTGGGCCGTGGTCTCACCTACGCTGAAGCCAAGGCAGGACCGCTGAAAGATGAGACGGTGGAAGGGGCAGAACTTGGTATCGCTGTGGCGGGCACTTTGCGGGCCATGGTGGCAAAGGGAAAGATTTCTGAGCAACACATTCCCTTGACCCACGCCCTTCTGGCGACGCTGACGGAGGGTGTCCCCTTCGCGCCGGACTGGTCGGCATTTCACTTGGGTTAGGACATGCAAGAAGCTGTTCTCGGCATCGACATTGGCACTTCTGGCGTGCGCATTGTGGCGCGTTCGATTGATGGTGCCATGCTGGCCATGGCTGCTGCCCCGTTGCCAAAATCTGAAGGTAGCCTGCAAGACCCGGCATCGTGGTGGAAAGCCGTTGCAATTGCATTTGCAGCACTCAATTTGCAGGGCATCAAAATTCTTGCTGTCGCGATTGATGGCACATCTGGAACCATCCTGTCGATAGATGGCGATGGAAGACCCGTAGACCTTACTTCCATGTACAATGATGTGGCTGACCCGGCGCATGTCACGCGGATCAAGCAGGCAGCACCACCTGAAACGGCTGCCCATGGCGCGACGTCGCCATTGGCGCGGGCCATTGCACGACAGGTGGGTGCAAGGCGCATCCTGCATCAGGCCGACTGGTTGATTGGAAAATTCTGCGGGCGTTTTGATGTGTCGGATGAAAACAACGCCCTGAAATCAGGCTATGATCCGGTCAAGCGGCAATGGCCGTCATGGCTGGCCGACGTCGGCATGATGGCTTCGCTGTTTCCCGACGTGGTTCCAGCGGGCACCCGGGTGGGAACCATATTGCCTGATGTAGCAAAGGCGTTTGGCTTGCCGCATGACGTTGCCGTTGTTGCGGGCACGACGGATGGCTGTGCGGGATTTCTGGCCAGCGGCGCATCGCTGCCTGGTGATGGTGCGACGTCATTGGGCACGACACTTACATTGAAGCTGCTCTCGGCCACGCCAGTTTTTTCGCCTGCCTATGGAATCTACAGTCATCGCATTGGTGATCAATGGCTGGCGGGTGGGGCCTCGAATTCAGGCGGCGTGGTGCTGGCGCAAGCATTTTCCAAAGATGAAATCATCCGGCTTTCAGTCTTGATTGATCCGGCCGTTGAAACGGGACTGAATTACTATCCCCTACCGAAAGCTGGTGAGCGATTTCCCGTCAATGACAGCAAGCTTGAACCGCGCATGACACCGCGACCACTGCGAGATGAAATTTATTTGCAAGGACTGTTGGAAGGCATCGCAGAAATAGAAGCCCTTGGCTATCGTCGTTTGGCCGAACTTGGGGCCTCGCCCCTCGTATCCATTCGCAGTGCAGGAGGCGGGGCTGGCAATGACACATGGACTGCCATCAGATTGCGCAAATTGAAAGTGACGGCATTGCCGTCGGCCAGTGAACATGCGGCCATGGGTACGGCACGATTGGCCTGGCGGGGGATCGGGCATGATGCGTAGGATTTTCGGACTTGCAGAAATTGCGGGGCAGTTTGATGCCATGCTGATTGACCAGTTTGGTGTGATTCACGATGGGCAAAAACTCTATCCCGGCGCTGCAAAAGTTTTGGCAGCGTTACATGACCTGAACATTCCGGTTGTGGTGATGACCAATTCCGGCAAGCGGGCGGCCCCCAACACGCTGCGTGTTGTGCAGATGGGAATTGCGCGGCAACATTTTGTGGATTGCGTCAGCTCCGGCGAAGTGGCCTTTCAATCCCTGACGGTGAAAAAGGCATTTCTCATTGGCAAGCAAGGTGAAGACTATGGCTTTGCACCGATAGAGTTTGTTGAGGATGCAATTGATGCCGAGGTGATGTTGATGCTTGGCTCCAATGCCCCGGCAACGTCGCTGGATAATTATCACAAGCAGCTTGCGAAAATCCGGCTGCCTGCCATCTGCTGCAATCCCGACAAGCAGATGCTGACCCCAACGGGTTTGCAGCCCGCACCGGGAGCCATCGCTGATCTCTATCAATCCCTGGGCGGAACCGTCACCTGGATCGGCAAGCCCTATCCCGGCATCTATCACCATGCGCTTGAGATGCTGGGCCATCCGGTGCGGGTCTTGTGCATCGGTGACAGTGCCGAACATGACGTGGCGGGGGGGCGGGCAGCCGGTCTTTCCACGTTACTGGTGCAACAAGGTGTATCCGCCGATATGGCCGAAGCGGAACTTCATCCGTGTCCTGACTATATCATCCAATCGTTTGTCTGGGGCGGGTGACCAGATAGGTCACGATAGCGGCAAAGAACAGAATCGCTCCCGCAAGCCAAAATCCTGTACCCGGCAGTTTGGTGGACAGGGAAGGATCAATCGTTGCGGCGAAGGTGAAGGCAAAGAGCGCTGGCCCAATGATATTGGCCATGGCCATGATGCTGGTATTGGCCCCTTGCAATTTGCCCTGCTCAAGAGCTGTCACGTTCTTCGACATGATGGCTTGTGATGTGGCGTTGAACAGGCCCCAGAAAGCAGCAATCGGCACTCCGGCCCAAACCATCCAGCCCTCCCAGGCGATGCCATAGACGACGAGGGCTACGGCTCCTGCCGTCAAGCCAAGGATAGCAGTTTTGCGCTCACCAAGTTTTTTGACGACATGCTTCACCAAACCGCCTTGCACGATCATGCTGGAAACGCCGACTGCCGCAAGAAGCCAGCCCACTTCCGTTGGTCCCCAGCCATAGCGAAAGCCGGCATAAAGCACGAAGATCGACGGCAACACCGTATGGGCGAGTTGCGAGAGAAAAATCGCCGAACCGAAGCTCCAGAGCTGGCGACTGGAAAGCAGCAATTTCAGGCTGCCCATGGGATTGGCTTTGCTCCAAAGAAACGGCGAACGGTTTTTCACATCGTGGGATTCGGGCAGGACAAAATAGCCATAGACGAAATTCAACAGGCTCATGGCTGCGGCAGCCCAGAAGGGATAGTGCAGATCCATGCCGCCCAAAATGCCACCAATGGCAGGTCCGATGACAAATCCCAGGCCAAAAGCTGCCCCCAACATGCCAAAAGCCTGGGCGCGTTTTTCAGGAGAAGTCGTGTCGGCGATATAGGCGCCTGCGGTTGACACACTGGCCGAGGTGGCACCGGCAATCAACCTGCCGATCCAGAGGAACCAGAGATTGGGGGCAAGTGCCATCATGATGTAGTCGAGACCCAAGCCCAGATTGGACAACAGGATGACAGGCCGTCTGCCGAAGCGGTCCGACAGGGCCCCCAAAATTGGCGACATGAAAAATTGCGTGACCGCAAACATGGTGGTGAACAGGCCGACGATTTCCGCTGCACGCGCCGTGTTGCCGTCCATGAAACGCTCAATCAGCTTGGGCAACACGGGAATGATGATGCCGATGGCCAACATGTCGAGGGCCACGGTGATGAAGATGAAGGCGAAGGCTGCTTTGCGGGGGCCGGAACTTTCAGGGTTTATTTCGGCAACAGCCATTTATGTTCCTCAGCGTTATTGAATTTCCAGGTCCTGACCGGGCCTGCCATAACATTGAGGTAATACAAATCATAGCCATGAATGGTGGCGCAGGGGTGATAGCCCTTTGGCACCATGGTGATATCGCCATCTTCCACGGCCATGGCCTCATCGAGTTTGCGGTCATCCGTATAGACGCGCTGGAAGGCAAAGCCCTGGGGCGGATTGAGGCGGTGGTAATAGGTTTCTTCCAGCAATGATTCATGAGGAAGATTATTCTTGTCGTGCTTGTGGGAGGGATAGGACGACGTGCAGCCATTGGGGGTGATGACTTCGACGACCAGCAGACTTGTCGCGCGCTTGTCCTGCTCAGGCAGGATGTTGCAGACATAGCGGGTGTTGGAGCCAGAGCCTCGGGTTTCAATGATCAGTTCTTCAGGCGAAATCACAAAGGCTGTGGTGGCCTTGTTTGCAGGGGCGGTGCAGATGTTGATGACGCAATCGGTTGTCGCGGTGACTGACCATTTGGCCTTTGGCGGAATATAAACACTCCACGGCTTGCCGTCAAAAACACTCATGCGGTCGCCGAGGATGCCGAAGCTTTTGCCGTCGACTTTTACCTCGCCCTTGCCTGAAATGAAAACGATGCAAGTCTCGCGTTTTTCTTCCATACCCTTGGCCGTCTTGCCGGGTGCGAGCTTCCAGACATCGTGGCCCACATATTTCCATTTGGCCGATGCGGGTGTCACCGAAATTACCTTGCCGGATTTCTTGGCGGGTTTGACGAGGAGTTTTGGCATGATAGTTTTCCCTTTATCTTCACTTCTCCCGCTTGCGGGAGAGGAGTCATGAGCGCAGCGAATGACGGTGAGGGGAAGTCTTTGCACATCCCTCACCTGGCGCGTTCCGCGCCGTCCTCTCCCGCAAGCGGGAGAGGTGAAAGTATTCAGCTTCCGATCCGCTGGTGTTTGCGGCCCTTGTCCCAATCCCGGCGGGCTTTTACCACTTGCTTCCTTGATGATACTTCAGGCACGCCGACATCCCACCACGCACCACCTGCGTCAGTGGTTTGCATGGGGTCGGTATCGATGATGATGGCGTGGGTCTTCGGGCTTGCCTTTGCGGTTTTGAGTGCAGCTTCGAGGTCCGAAAGGGATTTCACCTTGATGGCAATGGCACCCATGGACTCGGTGTGTTTGACAAAATCGATGCCGTGGTTTGTGCCTTCAAGCGTGTTGTAGTCGAAGAGATTGTTGAAGCGTTCGCCGCCCGCGGCATGTTGCAGGCGGTTGATGCAGCCGTAACCGCGATTGTCGGTGACAACCAGCGTGATCTTGGTGCCGAGCATGCAGGCGGTGGCCAGTTCGGAATTTGCCATCATGTAGGTGCCGTCGCCGGTCCAGACGATGACCTCGCGTTCGGGATGGGCGAGCTTGACGCCGATGCCGCCGCCGATTTCATAGCCCATGCAAGAGAAGCCATATTCCATGTGATAGGAACCGGGGTAGCTGGCTTCCCACAACTTATGCAGTTCGCCTGGCATGGAGCCTGCCGCACACAACACCGTGACATCGCGACCGAGGGCCCGCAGAACGGCACCGACGACTTGGGCGTCGGCTGGTAATTCGGCATTCGAGGCTTTCAGATACTTGGCCGCAACTGTCTGCCACTTCGCCCGTTCGGATTTGGCTTTCGCCGTCCAGCTTGCGGGGGCGATCCAGTTGCCGAGATTGGCGGAAAGCTCTTCGAGGCCGACGCGGGCATCAGCCACCAGCGGCAGGGATTGATGCTTCGTTGCATCGAAGGCTTGCACATTGAGACCGATGATGCTGCGACCCTTCGCCTTGAACAGGCTCCAGGAGCCTGTGGTGAAATCCTGTAGTCGTGTGCCAACGGCAAGGATGACATCGGCTGCATTGCAGACTGTATTGGAAGCGGCTGTACCCGTCACGCCAACCGCACCCATATTGAGTTCATTCGCATGGGGGAGCGAGGATTTGCCGGCCTGGGTTTCGACGACGGGAATGCCATGGCGTTCAGCAAAGGCTTTCAGGGTTTCTGTGGCCTCAGAATAAAGCACACCACCACCTGCGATGATCACCGGTTTTTTGGCTGACTTCAAAAGTTTCGACGCAGCGGTCAGTTCGTTTTCGTCGGGTCGTATGCGGCGGGGGTTCCACAAGCGTTCAGCAAAAAATTCTTCGGGGTAGTCATAAGCCTCGGCTTGGGTGTCCTGGCAGATGGAAATGGTAACAGGGCCGCATTCGGCGGGATCGGTCAGCACCGCCATGGCGCGGTTCATGGCGGGGATCAATTGTTCGGGTCTGGTGATGCGGTCGAAATAGCGGGACACGGGTTTGAAGCAATCATTCGCCGTGGTTGTGCCATCACCGAAGTTTTCGATTTGCTGCAGGACGGGATCAGGAATGCGGCTGGCGAAGACATCGCCGGGCAGCAGCAGAATGGGAATGCGGTTGACATGGGCCACGGCAGCAGCGGTTACCATGTTGAGCGCACCGGGTCCGATGGATGAGGTGGCCGCCATCATGCGGCGGCGGTTTGAGGCTTTGGCAAAGGCCGTTGCGGCATGGGCCATGGATTGTTCGTTGTGGCCACGATAGGTCGGCAATTCCTTGCGGTGGGCATAAAGCGCTTCACCAATGCCCGCCACATTGCCATGGCCAAAAATCGCCCAGACACCGGCAAAGATCGGCTGTTTCTTGCTCCCGATCACCGTCATCTGGCGGGTCATGAATTTTACCAGGGCCTGGGCTGTGGTGAGACGGATAGTTTTGGTCATTGTGAATACTTTCAGCTGCAAGGTAACAAGTGACTAAGAAGGGCCCTCATCCGGCTTGCGCTGACGCGCAATCCACCTTCTCCCGCAAGCGGGAGAAGTGAGGTAAGCAGATGACCTTCACTTCTCCCGCTTGCGGGAGAAGATGCCCGAAGGGCAGATGAGGGGCTTCTCGTCATCAACTTCTCACCTTCTGCCATATATCCACCAGATTGCCAAAGCGTGTCGCCATCATGTTGACTGCTGCCTCATCACTGATCGTGCCGCGCAGCCATTCCTGGGCGGCTTCGTTGAAGATGGTGCGGCCCACAGCGAAGCCTTTGACGTGGGGTTGCCTGACAACGGCGCGGAAGCCTTTTTCCAGTTCTTCTTCTGGGGCCTCAAGGCCGAGCAGGACGATGCCCCTGCAATAGGGGTCGTTGGCGTCGATGGCCTTGCCAATTTCAGCCCATGCCTTTTCCGAGGCTTGCGGTTCAAGTTTCCACCAGTCGGGTTTGATTCCGAGGGCGTAGAGTTCAGTCATGGCTCTTGCGATGGTGTGGTCGTCCATGGGGCCGTGTTTGCTGGCGATGATTTCGACGAGTAACTCGCGCCCCACCTTGCGGGCGGCTTCATAGAGTGTGCGCAGTTTTTGGCCCTGCTCCTGCTTCATTTCATCGGGGTCATCGGGATGATAGAAGGCCAGACACTTGATGCAGTGTTCAACGGGCCATTCGACCAGCCTTGCTCCCACATCCTGGGTGAATTCAAAACGCAAGGGGCATGAGCCCGGTTGTTCAAGCGGACGGCCGACCCAAAGCCCCAGCTTTGCCGCATCAAACATGGCGGCACGGCCATAGGTGTCGTCCAGCAACGTGCCGAAACCGGGTTTCCCACCTGATACCTTGGCAATAGCTTTGATGGCCAATTGCTTGAAGGGGGCGATGCGATCACGCGAGGCACCCAGTTTGTCGGCCATGTCCTCCAGTTGCTTGCGATGGTCAATGGCAAAGGCGAGGAGTTGAGGCCAGTGACCCCTTCGGGTAGTGGCCCAATGGATATGATTGATGGCTTCGTCTTTGCGAAGGGCCAGATGTTTTGAGCCATGCTTGAGGAAGTATTGCAACTCCTCAAAGGTGGCATATTCCGGCGAGCACAACAGCCTCGACACCGCAAAAGCCCCGCAGGCATTGGCCCATGTGGCGCAGGTTTCGAAGGGTTCGTCCTTCAACCAGCCGCGCAGGAAGCCTGACATGAAGGCATCACCAGCACCCAACACATTGTAGACTTCAATGGGAAAGCCCTTGCCAACAATGCCGCCATCAAGCGAAGCGGGGATGGCACCGGGATAAACCACACAGCCCATGGGGCCGCGCTTCAACACGATCACACCTTTGGAGCAGGAGCGAATGACCCGCAAGGCTTCCAGCGTATCCTCGGTGCCGCCCGCGATATGGCATTCCTCTTCGGTGCCGATGATCAGGTCGCAATCGGCGAGAATGCTTTGCAAATGTGCCGTCACCTTGTCGGACTTGATATAGCGTTCTTCACCTGCGCCATGACCAGCAAGGCCCCAGAGATTGGGACGGTAATCAATATCAATGATGATCCTGCGACCATGTGCTTTGGCAATCGCCATCGCCTTGCGCTGGGCGGCATCGGTGTTGGCCTTGGCAAAATGCGTGCCGGTGACCAGCAGGGCCTTGGCGGAGAGAACAAAGGCCTCATCGACATCATCGACAGTGAGCGCACTGTCAGCACAATTGTCGCGGTAGAAAATCAGCGGAAAGGTCTTGTCGTTTTCGACGGCGAGCAGGACGAGGGCGGTGAGGCGTTGCTTGTCGGTGACCACCCCTTGGATGGAAACCCCCTCGCGGGCCAGTTGTTCCAGCACAAAGCGGCCCATCTGCTCGGCACCGACACGGGTGATCAATCCGGTTTTCAGGCCAAGCCGCGACGTGCCAATGGCGATGTTGGTGGGTGAACCGCCGACAGATTTGGCGAAGGAAGTTATGTCTTCCAGCCGCGAGCCGATTTGCTGGCCATAAAGGTCGACGGAACAACGGCCCATGGTAATCACATCAAGTTCAGTCAATTTGGCCTCCAGAAGATCTTTGATGATTGAAACAACAATTCCATTTTGAAGTCAATGTGGAATAATAATTCCAAACTAGATCTTGCGGCGTTCGGCCACTGCAATGGTCAGCGTCATGGCAAGCGCCAGGGTGGCGGCCATGGAGCGAAAGCCCTCAAAATTCGCTTCCTGGATTTCAAACCAGATGGGTGTTGCCGCCGCAAGGGGTGAAAAGGGTGAATCGGTGATGGCCACAATGGGGACGTTGCGTGCGGCGGCATTTTGGCTGAGGGCCACGGTTTCGGAGGCATAGGGAGTGAAGCTGATGGCCATCAGGCAGTCTTTTTCAGTGGCAAAGCTCACGTCTTCGGCTGCCAATCCGCCGATGGCCGCCACCAGGTTGTTGCGAATGCCGAGTTTTCCGAAGGCATAGGACATATAAGATGTGATGGGAAATGACCGCCTTAGCCCCACGAGATAGATGGTTTCGGCCTTGGCCAGCATGGCGACAGCCCGTTCCAGCTCAGCAGGATCAAGCTTTTGGCGTAGCGACTCGATGGATTTTTCCGAGGCTTCGGCAAAGCCATCAAAAATCAGGGTTGATTTTGTGGCTGACGTGGCGTGCTCGCGCAATTGTTGCAGGCGTTCGTCATAGCTCAAGACATTGTCGCGCAAGCGATGGCGAAACACCTCCTGCAGATCGGAAAAGCCTTGATAACCGATGGCTTGGGCAAACCGGATCAGGGCGGAGGGCTGGACGGCGGCATTCTGGGCAATGCTGGCAACGGTGCCAAAGGCTATTTCATTGGGATTGTGCAGGGCATAGGTGGCGATTTGAGCCAGACGCCGGGGCAATTCCGGCGCACGGCGCAAAATCAGGACTTTCAGGTTCTCAAAATCACGGGGTGCTTCGTTTGGCAACATATTGCCAAAGGAACCACATGTTGGAGCCCACGACAAGTAAAATGGAATAAAAATTCTGTTTATCGACAACTTGGAACTGCGCTACTCTGTGTGTATTGGGGCTGTTTCGCCCAGCAAGGCAGAACGCAGCTGACGCACCAGGGCAGCCTTGCCTTTGACGTCAGCGATTTTCTTCAGTTGTTCTTCAATGTCGAGGACGAGGCCATGGAGATCATTGTTCCAGTCAAGTTTCGCCACCGATGTGGGGTCGATGCGCGGTTTGGTTTCTTCGGTGAGAAGGGCGCAGGCCTTGGACGTGATGTCATAGACGTCGTCGAGTCGTGGCCTGATGATGCAATCATCTCGAACGATAAGCCCGCGGATTTTTTCGGCGAGGGCCTGTTGTGGTTCTTCTTCACCATGGGTGAGGAACACGGAGCCAGTGATCGGCAAGCGCTCTTTCAGCCATTGCACCAGTTCCGGGCCATCGGCATGGCCCGAATAATCATCAAGCCGCTTGATGGTGGCAGCGACGGCGATTTCTTCGCCCATGATCTTGACGTTTTTGGCGCCATCCTCAAGCAAGGACCCCAAAGAGCCTTTGGCTTGATAACCCACCAGCAGAACTGTCGTGGATTTTTGCCAGAGGCGATTGCGGAGGTGGTGGCGGATGCGGCCAGCCTCCGCCATGCCGGAGGCCGAAATAACAATGTGAAACCCCTTGAAGCGGTTGAGGGCCTTGGAGTCTTCCACACTCTCGGTGGACTTGACGAGGGGTGAGTTGAAGGCCTTGGCGAGATCAGCGCCATTCTCAATCTCCGCGGCGTGTTTGCGAAATATTTGCGTGGCCTTGTTGGCGAGTGGTGAATCGATGAAGATATTGGCCTTGGGGGCAAGGCCGTGGTCCATGACATAAACAATGTCGGTGACGACTTCCTGGGTGCGTTCAACTGCGAAGGAGGGAATGAGCACCACGCCGCCTTTGCCTGCTGCCTCCTTCAACACGTCGGCCAATAACTCACGGCGCTTGGCGGGTTCGCGTTCAAAACGGTCTGTG
This sequence comes from Hyphomicrobiales bacterium, assembly GCA_031418195.1. GTDB lineage: Bacteria > Pseudomonadota > Alphaproteobacteria > Rhizobiales > Aestuariivirgaceae > Aestuariivirga. The sequence continues at coordinate 47,111 of JANOXA010000032.1, forward strand.
GTGCCATAGGTCGATTCGCACACCACATAGTCCCAGCTTGTGGGCGCTTCGGGATCCTGCTCCAGCATCTTGTTGTCGGGGCCGATGTCGCCCGAGAACAACAGCCGGATGGGTTTCTGGCCGGCTTCAGTGATTTCAGTTTCGATGGAAGTTGAACCCAACAAGTGGCCGGCATTCCAGTAGCGCATGCGGATGCCGGGGGCGGGTTCGAACCAGCTCTCGTAAACAACGGTTTTGAACAGGGCGAGGGCGGCTGTTGCATCTTCAAGGCCATAGATCGGTTCAACTTCCGGCAATCCCTTGCGGGCATTGCGCTCGTTCAGTTTCTTGACTTCCATTTCCTGGATGAAGCCTGAGTCCGGCAGCATGATGCTGCAGAGGTCTCTGGTGCCCGGTGTTGCAAAAATGGTTTTGCCAAAGCCGTGCTTCACCAGTTTTGGCACAAGGCCTGTGTGGTCGATGTGGGCATGGGTGAGGACCAGGGCGGTAATGGATTTGGGGTCATAGGGAAAGGGCCGGTAGTTCAATTCCGCAACGGTCCTTGCACCCTGAAACATGCCGCAATCCACCAGCACCTTGGCTGTTGGTGTTTCAATCATGTAGTTGGAACCTGTCACGGTGCGGGCGGCACCATGAAATTTGAGTTTGACGGTCATGATGCTATTCCTTTGGTACGAAGAGGCTGCGGCGCAACAATTCAGCCCAAGCCTGTTCGGGCGTATCGGCGAATGAGAACAAATCAAGGTCCTTGGGACTGACGAGCTTTGCCTTTACGAAATTATCAAAATTGATGGTGCTTTTCCAGAAAGCTGAATCATAAAGCACCACGGGCAGGGGCTTGGTCATTTTTCCGGTTTGACGCAACGTCAACAGCTCGAACAATTCATCCATGGTGCCAAAGCCACCGGGAAACACCACGAGGGCAGCGGCCCGCATGGCGAAGTGCATTTTGCGCATGGCAAAATAGTGAAACAGGAATGTCAGATCAGGGGTGGAATAGGCATTGGGTTCCTGTTCCAGAGGCAGCGTGATGTTATAGCCAACGGAAGGGGCTGCCGCATCACAGGCCCCGCGGTTTGCCGCCTCCATGATGCCAGGGCCGCCACCCGTGGCGATAACGTTTTGCCGTGGTTTGGTCTTGTGTTTGGCACCACCCAGTTCAGAGCACAGCTTGGCGAAGGCCCGCGCCCCTTCATACCAGTTTGAGCCATCATTCTCTTTGACGCGGGCCGAACCAAAGACCACAACGGTAGATTCGACCCCCCAGGCACGCAGATGTTCCTCAGCTTTCTGATATTCCAATTGGAACCGGATGCCACGGGTTGAATCGCCGAGAATAAAATCCGGATCAGCGGCGGGAAGTCGATAGGCAGCGGCATCGATTTGGGGTTGGTTTGAGGGGTGAGCCGTCACGATGGGTTTTCCGATTAAGGTTGTGTGTTGTCAGAGTCTGGGTTGTAATGTGTGAACGCAATCGGCCGGGCAATCAAGAGTGTTGCCGCAAGGGAGTAAGTTGGAAATGGTGATGGAGTTTGCAAAACGCTTTCAGGTTGGAGGCAAGAAGCCCTTCAAACTCAGTGATATTGATCCACGCGATACCGCTGGCTTCAAGGACAAGGAAGATGTGAAAGTGCAAACGGCCGAGAATGCCGTTGCCATCGATGCCCTGCAAAATGCCTTGTTTGCCGAAGGCAAGCGCTCGCTGCTTGTCATTCTGCAGGGCATTGATTGTTCCGGAAAAGATGGCACGGTCAGGGCCGTCTTCAACACCTGCGGGCCAATTGGTGTGAAGATCGCTTCCTTCAAGGCCCCCACCGAGGAAGAGCTTGCCCATGACTACTTGTGGCGGGTTCATCAAGTGGTGCCCCGGCGCGGCATGATCGGGATTTTCAACCGCTCGCATTATGAAGACGTGCTGGTTGTGAAAGTCAAAGGCTATGCCCCGCCCGAAGCAATTGAACGGCGCTATGAGGAAATCAACCAGTTTGAAAAAATCCTGGCGCAAAACGGCACGCGTATCCTGAAGTTCATGCTGCACATCTCCAAGGAAGAGCAAGGCGAACGGCTGAAAGACCGGGTGGCGGACCCGGCCAAGCGCTGGAAATTCAATCCCGGCGACCTTGAGGACCGAAAGCTGTGGGACCAGTATATGTCGGCCTATGAAGTGGCCCTGAACCGTTGCTCGACGGATCATGCGCCCTGGCATGTGATCCCTGCCAACCGCAACTGGGTGCGCAACGGGGTGATTTCGAAGATCGTCAGGGAAGCCCTCGAAGACATGGCGCCGAAATATCCTGAAGCCAAGGGTTGGGATCCAAAGACGATTGTCATTTCATGAAGGGCGGAAGCACTTGGGGCAGAATCGAATCACAAAATGCCGTTATTTTCACTTTGGCAGGGAATTCGACGATATTCGCGGGGTAATTTCTGCCGAAATCCTGGCAAAACCATTGATGTGGCAGAATCAATATTTTGTTCGTTGTGTGTTCCTGATTTTATGGCTGCGACAAATACCAGCCCACTGGCAGGGGTATTCTTCCACTCATTGCAATCAGAGATACATGCGGTAGGGTGCTGATTTTTAAAGAAATATTGCTGCGTAGGGTAAATTGTTAACCAAAATGTATGAACTCCGGGGTTGTATGGGCTAAATGAAATGCAGCCGTCAAATGGCAAAAATCCTGCTTTTCTGCGGCAGAAAACTTGAATTCGGGTGATTGCAATTTGACTCTGGAAAATAACTGGGTTATCCGGGTTTCGATTGGAAGTTCAACTTTACTGAGGAGATGATTATGAAATTAGTGGGAATGTTAGTGGCGGCTTCTCTAGCGCTTGGTGTGTCGGCTTCAGCTTTTGCTGCTTCCGGTATTGCCACTCTTTCATCGGCCGAAGGCAAGGTATTGCTGAATGCTGGCAAAGGTTTTGTGCCAGTGACCGGCCCCGTTGCCCTGAAAGTTGGCGACAAGGTTTTGCTGGGCAAGGATGGTTTTGCCACTGTAGCGTTCAAGGATTGCGCAGTTTCGCTGGATAAGCCGACCGTGTTCACAGTGACCAAGAATGCGCCCTGCGCCAAGGACCAGCTCGCTGGCCTGGAAGCTGGTGTATTTGTGACGCCAGTTGCTGATGCCTATATTGTCCCGACGCCGCCGCCGTTCCCCTACTGGTTGCTGGCACTTGGTGGCGGTGCAGTGGTTGTGACGACGATTGTTGTGCTGACGAACGATAACGGCACAAGCCCATAATTCTCAGATTGTTCTCTGTCCAGGCTTGCCATGACAGGGTGACGATTGGTGTTGATAGTAAGTTTTTTTGGGGCCGTGCGCTGTTTGCATGCGGCTCTTTTTGTTTCGTATATTCTGATCGACTGGGGGGGGCTTTGGGATTTGCAGACGCTTGTAAAGTGGCACCCGCGCTGAAGTTTACGACTTTCCGGTTGGCAAGTCGTTTTTCACTGCCCGGCAGTCGTGCTTGTAGCTCTTTGATGTGCGGCATGCCCCAGGAAATGTTGCGCGAGTCCATGAATTTTGGATCAATATGACAGCTGTGCGTAGCCAAATCTCCGAAGAATTGCGTGAAGGAACAGTTATTTGGCCGCTCTGTATGGCAGCCTTTCTTGTATTTTTCATTGTTTGTGGCGGCGTCACCCAGCCGACCCTTGGATTGAAAATGCTTCAGACTGCCGTGAGCGCCGTGGTGTTTTGTCTGGCTATTTGGCAATTGTTCAGTACCCGCCCCAATCATGTAGGACTTTTCGCGCCTGTTTTGGCAATTTCAGCATTGTTTTTGGTTCTGCTCCAACTGATCCCTTTGCCTGCCGATCTATGGAGCCGACTGCCGGGCCGGGACTTTGTCTTGGAAAGCAATGCTCTGCTGGGACTGAAAAATGGCTGGCGTCCGTTCACGCTCAGCCCAGAGGGGTCGAAGGGAGATGCGATAGCACTGTTGCCCGGCATTGCTGGATTATTTGGCGTTTTGGCAATGCAACGCAGGCATCTCTATGTGATTGCCATTGCCGCTGCCCTGTGTGGCGTTTTGGGTGTTTTTTTGGGCCTGGCCCAGCGTGGGGCGGATAGTCAAAGTTTTCTATTCTATTTTGGACTGTTTGGTGGGCCCGCTCCTATCGGCACATTCCTCAACCGGAATCATTTTGCTGCCCAGCTCTACAGTTCAATTCCACTGCTTGTCGCCTTGGCCGTAATTCTGTCTCAAAAACTGCGTATTTCCGGCTGGCTCATGACAGCTTTGACTGCAGCCTATGTGGGATTGATTATTGCCGGACTCGCAATCGTGGGTTCACGGGCAGGCGTCTTGCTGGGCATGCTTACGGCCATACTTACGGCGATCATGGTTATCAGAAAGCCCGCCGATGCAGGTTCCACCGGTTTTCGCAGCACCGGTCTGGCTTTCAGCGCGATGATCATTGCGTTCTTGCTCATATGTCAAGTCAGCATGGTCGGTCTGCTGCGGGTTATTGAGACTGATCCGCTTGAGGATTATCGCGGAACGATTGCATCTGTATCGTGGGAAACGAGCAAGAATTTTCTACCATTTGGGAGTGGTTTTGGCACATTTGTGCCGTTGTATCAGATGCACGAAAAACCCGCTGACATGATTTCCAATTATATCAATCATGCCCATAACGATTGGCTGGAACTGTTACTTGAAGGAGGTATTCCTGCCGCAGTTCTGCTTTTGTTGTTTCTCGGTTGGTTCTTTTACCGGAGTTTTCGAGTGTGGCGCTACAGGGAAGAAAACGTTGCAGCTGTTTTGCAACGGGCCTGCAGTATCAGCATATTAGGTCTGCTCGTTCACTCACTTGTGGAGTATCCGATGCGAACACCGGGACTGTCAGTGTTCTTTGCGATGTGTTGCGGTATTTTGGCGATGGATCCCGAAAGCCTCATGGGAAAGCGCTTGCGACCAACTTCAGATAAACTGAAGTCACCCTCCAGAAATAATCCCGGATTTAGCTCCGGGCGCAGTGCGACAGTGCATAAACCGATACCGCGCATGTCTAATCCTTTCGATCGCAAAAATGCGGGCGATTCCGGGAAAAATTGATTTGATCGATCTGCATAGTCATATTTTACCGGGCGTTGACGACGGTGCCCCGGATTTCGAAGTTTCACTCGCCATGGCGCGCATGGCGGTTGCAGATGGCATTGAAGTGATGGCCTGTACGCCTCATTTTATGCCGGGACTCTATGATAACCAGTCAGAAGATATCAGACAGCGCATTTCGATGCTCAATCAACGCTTCTATGATGAAGGCATCGAACTAGCACTTGTGGTGGGGTGTGATGCCCATATCAGACCAGATTTTGTTGATTGTCTCAGGCAGGGACAATTGCTGACATTGCACGATTCCCGCTATGTGTTGTTTGAACCCTCCCATACTGTGATGCCACGGCGGCTGGATGAATTGCTGTTTAATGTTAGCATGGCTGGCTTTGTCCCAATTTTGACACATCCTGAGCGCTTTAAGTGGATCGAAAATAACTATGAAGTCTTCGTACAGCTTGCGAAGGCTGGGGTTTGGATGCAAATCACTGCGGGGTCCTTGACGGGTCGTTTTGGCAAGCGGTCGCAATATTGGGCGAAACGCATGCTTGCGGAAGGTTTGGTAAGTATTTTGGCAACGGATGCGCATAATGTCAAATCGCGGCCTCCCTTGTTGTCTGAAGCTTTTCGAGTAGCTGAAGCTGAAGTTGGATTGGACGAGGCGACTCATCTTGTAGTAACCAGACCCGGCTGCATTCTTGAAAACTTGCCGGTTGAGCATGTGCCACCATTGCTCGATAGTGCAGGCTTAGAGCCGAAAAAAGACAGTCTGTGGCATCGACTTTTTGGGGGATAGAAACTTGCAAGTTTTACACATTCTGGCTCGCGTAATTGCTGTCGTCGTGGCCGGCCTGATGCTGGCTGGCTGCCCAGCTGGTTCAACGCTGAATGGCAAGCAGGCGGACACCGGGGTGTTTACCAGCGCAGGAAGTCCGAATGCAATTGGCGGCACTGCGGCTGCCGATGCGCAAAAAATATTCGCCAGCAACTCTTTGCCGTCGGGAGAGAACGGCAATACTGATTACAAGATTGCACCGCTCGATGTCATCGATATTTCCGTATTCGGTGTCCCGGATTTGAATCGTACTGCGCAAGTTTCATCCAGTGGCATGATTACGCTCCCCCTGATCCGCAGTGTCAGGGCAGGTGGACGTACGCAGGCACAACTGGAAAAAGACATCGCTGCCAAACTGGAGGCTGGATATTTGCAGTCACCCCAGGTGTCGGTATTCGTCAAGGAATATAACAGCCAGCGGATCACCGTTGATGGTGCGGTCAAGAAACCAGGGATATTCCCGATTACCGGAAATGTCTCCTTGCTGCAGGCTGTAGCCCTGGCAGAAGGTCTCAATGAAGTTGCTGATCCTTCCGGCGTATTGCTGTTTCGCATTGTTGACAACAAGCGCATGGCTGCGAGGTTTGATATCAAACTTATCCGAAGCGGTAAACTCGATGATCCCATGTTGCTTGCTGGCGATGTGGTGATGGTGGACGAAAGTCTGGGACGGACAACCTTGCGTGATATCAAAAGTGTTCTGCCTCTTTCAGGGCTTTTCCAGACACTTCTCCTCTGATGTGTTAAAGTCATAGACATGGATCATTATATTTCCCAAAACGGCCATGGTCGACAGGGTGGCCAACTGGTAGCGTCTCCGCAGCAGTTGGGGCCAGTCGAGGCGTATCGGCAAAATGGCCAAGCCTATCCGTATTTCCCCAACCAGGATGTTGGAGCGGAAAATGCCGGGTCTTTTGACTTTTATAAATATCTCCGCATCATTACCAAATATCGCTGGATGATCCTCGGCATATTGACCACTTGCGTGGTGCTGGCCCTTGGCATCACGATGTTGATGACTCCCATCTACAGGGCCACGGCGTCAATTCAGATTGATCGTGAAACGGCCAATATTGTCAAAGTCGATGGTGTGCAGCCGGAAGAAAACCAGGCGGGGCCAGAATTCTTTCAGACTCAATATGAATTGCTTGCCAGTCGAACACTAGCTGAAAAAGTTGTTACTGCACTGAACTTGACAAATGACATCGCCTACAATCGCGAGTCCCCATCGCTACTTGGCCTGATCAAGAAGACCATATTTGGAGAAACTGCCGATCCCCAAGTCTTGGAGACCAATGAACAGGAAGTGAAAGCTCGCAAAGCTGCCGAACGCCTATCCAAAATATTGACCGTGGCTCCGGTGCGAGGTTCACGTATTGTAAAAATCAGCATTGACCACACAAATCCAGAATTAGCCCAAAAAATCGTAAACGGCATGTCTGAGGCATACATTGCAGACAGCCTTGACCGCAAATTCCAAGCTACTTCATACGCCCGCAAATTTCTGGAAGACCGTCTCCAACAACTTAAACTCCGGCTTGAAGAATCTGAAAAGCAGCTGGTGAAATATGCCGAAGAGCAAGGCATCATCAGTGTGGGCGACAATAAGAATATCACGTCGACGGATCTTGAAGCCATCAACACACGCCTTGCAGAAGCCCACAGCCAAAGGGTGAAAAGCGAATTGCTCTGGAAACAAGCTGAAGCTACGGACGGATTTGGGCTTAAAGAGATACTGGCAAGTCCAGCCATTCAGGAAAACCGCAAAATCAGAGCCCAACTTTCGGCCCAATATCAGCAAAAGCTTGCAATCTTCAAACCGGCCTTTCCAGAGATGGTTCAACTCCGCAACCAGATCAAGGAATTGGATCGCCAGGTTGAATCGGAAGTCTCGTCCATCAAGCAATCAATCGAAGCCTCCTATCTAGCCGCCCAAGAAGAAGAAGACTCACTGAAGTCGCAACTGGAAGGCAGCAAAGTTGAAGTTGTCGATCAGCGCAACAAAAGCATTCAGTACAACATCATCCAACGGGAAGTCGATACCAATCGCACGCTTTATGACGGATTGCTGCAACGCTACAAAGAGATTGGCATCGCAGGCAGTGTGGGCTCCAATAATATATCAATCGTTGATCCGGCAACGCGTCCGATATTTCCACGATCACCCAACATGTTGCTTAACCTTGCGTTGGGTCTGGTTGGAGGGTTGATGCTTGGCGGTTTGGCAGCAATCGGTCTGGATTTCATGGATGATTCCTTCAAATCGCCAGAGGACATTGAACGTGAAATTGGACTGCCGGTCATCGGCGTCGTACCCAAGCCCAAGCCTGGACAAATCATTGAAGATGAACTCAGCGACGTAAGATCTGCCATGTCGGAGGCCTATCGTTCCTTGCGGACCGGTTTGCAATTTGCAACATCGAGTGGCCTTCCCAAGACTCTGCTTGTAACAAGTAGCAAACCATCTGAAGGCAAGACAACGACAACAATTTCGCTGGCCCGATCGCTGGCCAATATTGGCCTCAACGTGTTGCTGATTGACGGGGATTTGCGCAACGCTTCCATTCACAAACGCATGCGACTCAGCAATGAAGTGGGCTTGAGCAACTATCTTGCAGGTTCCAAACTGCCTGAAGAACTGGTGCAAACCACGGATACCGAGGGCCTTATTCTGATGACTTCTGGCCCGCTTCCGCCAAATCCGGCTGAATTGTTGAATGGTCCGGCGCTCATTTCCCTGCTGACCTTGGCAGCGGAGTCGTTCGACATCGTTTTGATTGACGGCCCACCAGTCATGGGACTTGCCGATGCACCCTTGCTCTCCAGCGCTGTTCAATCCACCATGCTTGTCGTTGCCGCCAATGAAACACGTCGTAGTACTGTCAAGATAGCGTTGAAGCGTTTGCAGTTTGCCAGGGCCAATATGGTGGGCGCACTGCTTAACAAGTTTGATGTCAAAGAAACCGGTTATGGCTATGGTTACGGCTATGGAGACTATGACTATCACAGCTATGGTACACCAGCCTTGCCAAATCCCAAGCTGAAATAAAATGGAAGAGCACGATGCCTTGCGTCTGGCACTTTCAATATATCGCCAGCCTTTGCACAAATCGACTTATCTGTCGAAGCCCTTCCCGAAGGGTGTGCTGCTTCTGATCAAAATAGCCGCAGGTAGCGAAGAGGTTAGCGAACTGACCAGCCAACAAATGCAAGTTTCAACACAACTGTTACGAGACGCATCGGTGTTCTACTTGCAACAAGTTTTAGCCAAGCCGAACCTTGATGCCTATGGCTGTCTTTGTCTTGCACCAGGTGCCGCTGCTGCCGACATAACCTTGCATAAACGGTGGTTGTTGAAATGGCTTCATCCTGACAGGAACAGCAATCGCTGGGAAACCGTCCTTTTCCAAAGGGTACTTGGTGCGGCAGAAAAACTCGAACATGTGACCGATTCCGTCGCTCCAAAAGGCTCTGAAAAAGAAACTGTTCCAGTTCGCCAAATTTCGCGGCAACGCAGTCAGTCAAAGCGTTCCTGGAGCCGACCGGAGCCGGTTTTCAGTTGGCGCACACTGACAAAACGGGCGTTGAAACTAGTTGTTGTGCTTGGCGCCATTTCTCTTTTGGTTGTCGGCGCGATTTCCCAATTTTCAGACACGGCGACAGGTACAAGCCAATTGTCCGCCCTGCTCGGATGGTGATAGTCAGAATTAGCGAAATCCGATATTTACGATTGCCATGGTCGGTCGAAAAATTGACAATGGCTTATAGGGGCAACTTTCGCCGTCAAATTTCTTGATGTTACAAGTGTTGGTATCATAGGCATGGGTGAAGACGCATTGAAAATAAATTGGCAGAGTCATCGTGGCACTGGAAGCCATCTGGTTTGGAAACTCACCATTGTGACTGCATTCGCGGTCTATGCGGCGGCAGCGCTGCAGTTTCCAATGCAGGAGCAACCTGATCCAGCGCGCGGGATTTTCGACAAGTCTCTGACAGCTGACCAGATAGCAGCAGCCACCGAAAAACTTACATCGGCAGAACGGGATGGTATTCGGGCGAAAGAAACTGACCGGTTGATACAAGAACCCTTGGACCGAACGGCGCTGCGCAATATAACCTTGCTGACTGTCCTAGAGAAAGGCGTCAATGCAGATGCACTCGCACTCGAGAGCGCGAAACGTTCGCTGCGGGATCCACAAAATCAATTGATGGCCGTGCAAAGCCTGATCAAAAAAGAACAATTTGCTGAAAGTCTGGATCGGCTGGATGGTTTGCTGCGGGCAAAGCCCTATTTGGCAAACGGCGTTTTCCCGACAATTCTGACCATAGCCAAAAATTCCAAGGCTGCGACTGCATTAACGGCATTGTTAAAAACAGAACCGCCGTGGCGGCGACCATTTCTGCAATATGTGCTTGGCTCGCCGGGTGGCTTCCAACAAGTTTATCAGATTCTGGGGCAATTGCGCAGCGCCGGCGAAACCTTGCATATTGAAGACCTGCGAGCGACGCTTAAAAGCGCAATTGGCGCCAAGGTGTTTGACGTGGCCTATTTTATCTGGCTGGACTTTCTTGACGAAACCGAGTTGCGAAGGGTTGGGCCCATCTACGACGGTGGATTTGATTTGCCATCGCGCAATCTGTTTTTCGATTGGACGCTGGCGCCTCAAAAGAATGTAAAACTAGCAATCATCAATAGGCCCGAGGGCGCCAATAATGGCGCTCTATCACTTGATTTCTATGGCTATAGTGGTGCATTCGCGCAAGTATCGCAAATTCTCCGGCTCGCCCCGGGCAGATATTCGTCAAATTTCGAAACCATAGGAAAAAACTTTGTTTCAGAAGGTGGTTTACAACTTCAAATTGGCTGCGTCGAAACCGGAGTTGAGCTTGGCAGGAGCGATGCTATTCATGAAACAAGAAACTGGACCAAGATGACTTTTGAATTTTATGTGCCTGATCAAAATTGCAGCACACAACTATTGCGGATCGGTTCTGCCAGCAGAGCAAAACTGGATAATAAAATGAGTGGACGGATATTATTTGATAATTTAACCATTGAATTCGCAATTGGGCCGCCAATTCAACAGTGAAGTGCCTCAGGCGGTGGGGATCGGGTAGGAAAGTGTCTTCTTGCTACCAATAGGAAGACCGCGATGCCCAAAGGCTACACCCACCTGACCCCCGATGACAGATGCCAGATTGAAGTGCCGTTGAGAAGAGGCGACAGTATCGGCGCGATCGGGCTGTGCGGCGATTGGTGCGCTACGTGCTGGAAAAGCTCACTGGTGATTCGCAAAGGTCTATTCGGAAGCGGGCCGCCCCTCGATTCCGCCGCAGAAGCTGCTGAGTGCCCTGCTGTTGCAAGCCTTTTACGGAATCCGCTCGGAACGCCAGCTGATGGAACAGCATGACAACAACCTGCTTTACAGCTGGTTCGCAGGTCTCTCTCCCGATGATGCGGTGTGGGTGGCAACGAGCTTCACGAAGAATCGTGAACGGTTGCAGCAGGCTGATATATTCGGGCGTTTCATGGCGGAGCTATCGAACCATCCCGATGTGCAGCCTTTGCTGTCGAGCGAGCACTTCTCGGTGGATGGAACACTTGTTTAAGCTTGGGCTGCTCAGAGAAGCTTCAAGCCGAACGATGGCTCTGGCGGTGTCGGCACGAATTTCCATAAACAAAAGTCCTCGAACGAAACCCATGCAAGTGTCTCCGATTCTAACAGCAGGCTGTATCAGAAGCCGGCAGGCAAGGAAGCAAAGCTCTGCTTCAGGGAGTGTCAGGAATCTTGTGTGTGGTGCCGATTTAGCCACTATCTTTCGGAGAACCTTTCTTCGAAGATAATGGCGAAATGGTTTTTTTTCTTCGGTCCACTCACAAGGTGGCATTTTCCAGTCTTTGGCGGTTTGACTCAAGACCAAAAACAACAGTTTGAGGGCGGCGTCATCGTTGGGAAAATGGCCGCGTGCCCTGACGGCTTTGCGCAATTTTGCATTGAGGCTCTCAATCGCATTGGTGGTGTAGATAATCCGGCGCACCGCTTCGGGGAAAGCAAAGAACGGAATGACCTCGCTCCAATTGCGCCGCCAGCCCATGGCGCCAACTCATGGCGATGGCAGGATATTTCCGTCCCCACGG
>JANOXA010000033.1:0-27288 GCA_031418195.1 Hyphomicrobiales bacterium
AAACTGAACGCCATCGACCCAGAGGCTTACTTCCGCGACATTCTCACCCGCATCGCCGACCACAAGATCAATCGCATCACCGAACTGTTGCCGTGGGTCTGGAAAACCAATCAGGCCGCGTAGCTCACCGGACGCTTACGGTTATTCTCATTCGGCAATTCCGCTATCCGGCATTTGTGACGGGCCATTTTGAAATGCTAGTCGAAGTACCCGCAGGAAAGCTGGATGATCTTTCGCCAGACGAATGTATCAGGGCCGAGAGCGAACAAGAAACCGGCTATCGTGTGCGAAATCCCGTCAAGATTTTTGAAGCCTATGTGAGTCCGGGTTCGGTGACCGAGAGATTGCATTTCTATATCGCCGAATATGAAGCAGCCGACCGCATTTCAAAAGGCGGCGGCCATGCCTGTGAAGGCGAAGACATCGAGACCCTGGAAGTTTCAATCGACGAAGCCATGGCAATGATCGGTGATGGACGGATTATAGACGGCAAGACCATCATGTTGTTGCAATATGCGGCGATGCATGTTTTCAACTGATCAGCGGAAGAGAGTTTGGAGTTTGACCGTCGGCAGATAAATCACATTGCGACCATTCTTGACTTTTCGAAGGTAGGCTTTTTCGACAAGCTGTCTCAGATCGGTTACGGCACTGATGTAGCCAATATCGGGGTTTATGTTGTGATGTTCTGCAACGCTGGTGTGGTTCATCTCGCCTTGGTGAAGGTATTGCAGCAACCTTACTTGACGTGCATTCAGTCCAAGTCCGCCCTGTACAAGTTCGACACGCTCCTTGTTTTCAGCAATTTTTGACTTCAAATAGATCTGTAGATGTTGTCGCGCAAGCTTCAGTTTTTCAATGTTGTATTGAATGAAATAATTGAGATCGTAGTCGTCTTGCTCTGAATTAATGTAGGCCATGGCATATTGCTTCGGTGACTTCAGGATGCGCTCTGATAGCGACAAATAAGAAAACGCCCAATATCCCTTTCTGAGCATATACCAATAGAAAACAATGCGTGCGAGACGACCGTTGCCATCTTCGAATGGATGCAGAAGGCCAATCCAAAAGTGCAGCATGATGGCTTTTATAAGGGGATGGATGAAGCTCGAACCTTCCTCGTCGTTTGCGAAATCAATGAGTCGCGATAATTGCTCTTCGACAAATTCCCTGTCTGGCGCCACATAAACTACAGTGACTTCGTCCCACGGCATGATTTTGAGACGGTTGCCCTTGGCGTCAAAAGTGTCTCTAAGTCGCCCTTCAAGTTTTGCCTCGGACAATGTGCCTGCGGTGACTTGTCGATGCAGGTCAAAGAGAAGGTCAAGCGTTAGACTTTGGTGCTTGGCAGTCTCTTCTATCCAAGTCATCGCTGCGTGATTGTTTACAATCATGCGTTCGCCTTTGTCTTTAGGCAAACGACCTTCCCGCAACATCTGCCGTGCTGTTTCGCGGGATGTATTGGCACCTTCAAGTTTTGAAGATGCTATGGACTCTTCAATCAGATTTCGGCGGATGATCTGCCGTTTTTCTGCTTCGTTGAAATCAGAAATTCCAAGCAAGTTTCCTCCTAGTTCAAGATCAACTTCGTGCAGGAACTGCATGTGTGCGCCTTTGTCGTAACGGTAGCTAACGAAGGTTTGATCTAGGATGTCTGTTTCGACGTTTTTGTATTTTCGAATAATTTTTATTGTTTTCCAAATGTTCTCTGGTCGAGGTTGCGCCCAGCTTTTTTTTCGCAGTTCATCCCAAGAGTAGTAGTGCTCCCGGGCCTTGAGAAGTCCACTGTAATCAGACGTCTCTACTTGTTCTGCCGGATTTGCAGTATCCATTGGCCGTTGAATTTTAAATGTTTTTTCCATTTTCTTTAACTTATATATTCAATCCTGTATGTTTTTTGAATGTATATTGAACCTGTTGTCAATAGGTATATTTTTGTACCTGTCCTGTATCTATTCTATACCTATCGTTTTCCAGCTCCCACTTCCGCTAAACTCCCCCCATGTCCGACTCAGACGTCCCTTCCGGCCCCGATATCATCCGGGATTTTGTCACCCGGCTTCCGTTGAAGCCTGGTGTCTATCGCATGTTCGATGCTGAGGGCGGTGTCATCTATGTGGGCAAGGCGCGTAACCTCAAAAGCCGGGTTTCGAATTATGCGCGAGGGCAGGGACACAACAACCGCATTGCCCACATGATTTCTTTGACGCGCAACATGGAGTTTGTTGTCACAGGCACCGAAGCCGAGGCACTGCTGCTTGAATCGAATATGATCAAGAAGCTGAAGCCGCGTTTCAATGTGATGTTACGGGATGATAAAAGTTTCCCCTATATTCTGATTGCCAAGGACCATGCCTCGCCGCAGCTGGTAAAACATCGTGGTGCGCGAAACCGCGAGGGAAATTACTATGGCCCTTTTGCTTCGGCGGGCGCGGTGAACCATGCGATCAACACCATGCAAAAGGCTTTTCTGCTGCGCACTTGCACGGATTCGTTTTTCAACAACCGAACCCGGCCCTGTTTGCTGCATCAGATCAAGCGCTGCTCTGCGCCTTGCGTGAAATATATCTCGCCTGAAGACTATCTGGTGCTGGTGCAGGAGGCTGAAGTTTTCTTGGAGAAAGGTGGCGGGCCGGTGAAGGCGGAACTTGCGGCCAAGATGGAGGAGGCCTCAAACGCGTTGGAGTTTGAAACAGCGGCGCGTTACAGGGACCGCATTCAGGCCATGAGTTTTGTCACACAAACCCAAGGCATCAACCTTCAGGGTGTGGATGAAGCCGACGTATTTGGCATTGCCCAAGAAGGCGGTATCACTTGCGTGCAGGTTTTCTTTTTCCGGTCAGGCCAGAACTGGGGCAATCACGCGTATTTTCCGCGCACCGATAAATCTGTTGGCGAGGCTGAAATTCTGGCGGCGGTGCTGGGGCAATTCTATAATGACCGGCCCATACCCATGTTGATTTTGTTGTCCCACGACATCGCCGAACAGGAACTCTACGCCGAAGCGTTTTCCACCCATGCGGGCCACAAGGTTGAAGTAGCCACACCGCAGCGTGGCGAGAAGAAAACCCTGACCGATCACGCCATGTCAAATGCCAAGGAAGCGGCGGGCCGCAAACTGGCCGAGACCTCATCGCAAGGCAAATTGCTCGAAGGAGTGGCCAAAACCTTTGGGCTTGATGCTCCACCGCAACGCATCGAGATTTATGACAACTCGCATATTCAGGGTGCCCATGCCGTCGGTGGCATGGTGGTGGCGGGGCCAGAAGGGTTCATGAAATCGCAATATCGCAAGTTCAATATCAAGAACGAGCAAGTGGCAGGCGATGATTTTGGCATGATGCGCGAAATGTTGACCAGGCGGTTTTCCCGGCTGCTGGCGGAAGCCGCCGACAAGCCTGAGTCGTGGCCCGACCTGCTGCTGATTGACGGTGGACAAGGGCAGCTATCGGCGGTTCTCGGCGTCTTGTCGGAACTTGGTATAGCTGATCTGAATGTCGTCGGTGTGGCCAAAGGGCCAGACCGGGATGCGGGCCGCGAACATTTCTATATGCATGGTAAACCGTCTTTCATGCTGGAAGCCCGCGATCCGGTGCTGTACTATGTTCAAAGGCTGCGTGATGAAGCCCATCGCTTTGCCATCGGCACGCACCGTGCAAAGCGCAGTAAAGCCATTGGAATCAATCCTTTGGATGAAATTGCCGGCATTGGGCCAACGCGCAAGAAAGCCTTGTTGCAAAGTTTTGGTTCGGCCAAAGCGGTGAGCAGGGCTGGGGTGAACGATCTTGCAGCGGTGGCGGGCGTTAACAAACAATTGGCGCAAGCCATATATGACTTCTTCCATCCGCAATCTTCCTAGGTGAGCCCATGTCCATGACCTCAGAAATGCATGCCTCGAAAGTCTGGAATTTACCGAATATCCTGACCTATGGCCGGATTGTCGCCGTGCCTTTGGTGGCGGGTCTGTTGCTGTGGACAGATCGTGCACAGGCCAACACCGGGCTTGGTGTTGAAGCAGCGCGTTGGATTGCGCTTGGCATTTATGTCGTGGCGGCGATCACCGATTTCTTTGATGGCTATCTCGCACGCAAATGGCAGCAGCAATCAGCTTTGGGCAAGATGCTGGATCCGATTGCCGACAAGGTTTTGGTCGCGGTGATTTTGCTGGTGTTGTGTGGTGATCAAATTCTGCGCGGCGGCCATGTCTGGGCGGCCATTATTATCCTATCGCGGGAAGTGCTGGTTTCCGGCTTGCGGGAATTCCTCGGCCAGTTGCGGGTCTCGGTTCCGGTCACGCAAATTGCCAAATGGAAAACCACGGTGCAACTTGTAGCCATCGGTTTTCTGATTGCAGGTCCGGCTGGTGATACGGTTCTGCCCGGCACAACTTATATCGGCATCGTTGGCCTGTGGATTGCTGCTGCACTGACACTTTATACAGGCTATGACTACTTCAGGGCCGGTTTGCGCCATGTTGTAGAGGAAGAATGAAAGTACTGTATTTCGCGCGGTTTCGCCAAATCATCGGTCGTGCTTCGGATGATGTTGTAGTTCCACCTGATGTCAAGAATGTTGGCGACCTGCTGGCGCATTTGATGGCGACGGATGCTGGCTGTGCCGCGGCCTTTGCCAATCCGAAAGTCATCAAGGTGGCGGTGAACCAAAACCATGTGACCATTGATTTCCCTTTGGCAGGAGCCACTGAAGTGGCCTTCTTTCCGCCCGTCACAGGTGGCTGATGCGGCTTAACGTTTATTTGCAAACAGCCGGTGTGGGGTCGCGGCGAGAAGCAGAGCGCATGGTCGAGCAGGGCCGCGTTTCGGTGAATGGCGCGATCGCAACGCCCGTGGTACCCGTGAATGAAGGCGATGTGGTGTTGCTCGATGGCAAAGCCATCGCGCCCGCCACACGGGCCTTGCCGCGCCTGTTTCTGTTGCACAAGCCTGTTGATATTCTGGTCACCAACCATGATCCGCAGGGGCGGCCCACGGTTTACGATATGCCCGTTCTCAATCCCCCGCTTTGGGATAAAACCAAACCACGGGTGATGAGTGTGGGGCGATTGGACGTGAACAGCGAGGGACTGCTGATCCTGTCATCGGATGGTCCCCTGGCACAAACCATGATGTCGCCTGCCACGGCGTTGCCGCGGGTTTACCGGGTGCGCTGTAGGGGAAAATTATCGGCTGGTGAATTGGATAAACTTGCAAAAGGTGTGACCATTGATGGCATGCGTTATCTTGGTGCCGAGATTACCGAGGAAACCGAACACAGTGGCCGCAGCAACACTTGGTATAGAGTGACTTTGCGCGAAGGCAAAAACCGCGAGATCAGAAAACTGTTTGAATATTTCGGCAATGTGGTGAACCGCCTGATCCGCATTCAATATGGCCCGTTTCAGTTGGGGATCATCGAAGTTGGCGACATCAAGGAAGTTTCACCCCTGGCCGTGCAGCGGTTTTTGGACGAATTGGCGAAGGGGCCAGTCGAGGTGAGGGACGCGTGACAGCACTCAAAATGCCCCAACCAACTCTGGTTCGAAGTTTCTAGCCGGCAATCCGGATATTGTGATTCTGCACATTGCCGTATAGCGTCTCGTCCATGAATCCAATCTTGGCAATATTGATCCTCGTGGCTACCATGATTGCTGGCATTGCAGTTCTGGCCATTGTCTATCCATTTCGCCCTTTTCGCACGAGGGCACGGGCATTGCTCAGCTTTTTGACCAGCATGTTGATATTGGGCGCACTTGGCATTGCCATCGCTCCGGAAAAGTCTGCAAAAATCCCGACTGCAGAAAAATCAACGGCCGCAATAGTGCAATCACACCTCAGTTCCGCGAAGATTCCAAAACCTTGCGGCGAAGGTGGACTGGTCCTTGATGATGTTGTTGCTGTTTCTGGTGAAACGTATCTTTTGAAAGAGCCAAAGGAGAAAGCTGCAAGAATCAAGAATCTAAAGGCAAGTGAGTCACTCGGTTCAACACATTATCATCAGATCGACAAATCGACGACGGTTCGACGTCTGTGTTCGCAACCCGATTGGACGGAAGTACAGTTTGTGACACCAGATTGGCTGACTGACATTCACGGCTGGGTGCCAAGCCGGGTCTTGCGCACCATCGGGCAGCAAGCCAATGGGTCGAGGCTCTACGTTGCCGAAGATTTTTCATGGGACAAGGACACCAAGCGCGTCAAGGCAGCGATCGTCACAGTCGTGAACAAAATCGCCCGGGACAACGCCAATTGCACGACCATCGACACGGGCTCACTCAGTCTGTCGCCTTCCAGGAGCAAACCCAACGACCCGGTTTTTTTCATTACCTGTGAATCAGGAGCGGAAGTTTTCAACGTCTGGTTCAGGCCCAGGGATGCCAAAGATGCAACGACTTTTGCTGCCAAGACCCCGTTGGACCGCAACGCGGCTACAGGGGCTTGTGAACGAGCGGCAAAAGACGCAGCAACGCATCCTTCAACAGTATCGTTTTCCCGCGTTTGGGATTTTGCCTATATGCCACATGTATCCGGGCGGGCTCGCGTGGTTTCAAGTTTTACGGCCCGGAACGCTTTCAACTTGGAACTCAAATATCGTATTGATTGTTTGTTTGATGGCAGTTCCCTGATTGAAACCCTGATCAATGAGACTTGATCTCGCTCCTCAATAAACCCCGATCAACTTCACCCCGGCAATTGTCAGCACCACACCCAGTGCCCTGAGAATCATGCCTGTCGGTAATTTGCCGATGCCGAAGGTGGAGCCGATGAGGGCGCCTGCCAGCACGGCGATGGCATAGAGGGGAAGTTCTGGCGGCAAAGCCTGCACAGATGCAACGTTGCCCAAAAGTCCTGCGATGGAGTTGCAGAGAATAAACACGGCGGCAATGCCTGAGGCGACACGGGTTTCGCTCCAACCGAAGATCAAAAGCAGGGGGGACAGGAATATGCCGCCGCCTGTGCCCGTGAGACCCGACAGAAAACCGATGCCTGCGCCGACTACGATGCCAATAGGTATCGGCACATTGTGAATTTCGCGCGGGCTGCTCAATTCACCTTTCCAGAGCAGCCGCGCTGCTGCAACCAGCAGCACCACACCGACCAACGGGCGATAGTATTCTCCCGGCAAATGAATGGAACCTCCCAGAAAGGCCATGGGAATTGCACCCATCAGGAACGGCCAAACATTGCGCCAGCTGAACAAGCCGGCTTTGATAAAGCGAAATGATGTGAGGCTTGAAACCAGGATATTCAGCACCAGCGCCGTGGGCCGCATGACTGTGCTGGGCAAACCAAACAACGCCATCAGGGCGATATAGGCCGAAGCTCCACCGTGGCCCACCGACGTGTAAAGCACCGCCCCCAGAAACATCAGAAAAGCCAACAGGCCATCGGCACCGGAAATCTCAGGCATTCATGCAAACTTTCAAAAAAAATAGGGGTTGCTTAGCTGAGCGGCAATTTCACGGCAACCCGCAAGCCACCCATGGGGCTGTCTTCAAGTGAAATATCGCCGCCATGGGCATGGGCAATGTCAAGTGCTATGGCGAGGCCAAGGCCGGTTCCGGTTTCATCCAGATTGCGGGCATTGTCGAGGCGCACGAAAGGTCGGAAGGCATGTTCGCGATCCTGCGGCGCAATGCCGGGGCCATTGTCATCGACATAGAGCCACAAGCGCTCATCCTTGATTTCCCCCGTCACCCGCACTTTCAAGCCATAACGCGCCGCATTGCCGATAAGATTGGACAACAGGCGGCGAAAGGCATTGGGTTTGAGTTTGACAGGAGTCAATGGCAAGGTCCCCAATTCAATCACCGCGTCTGAATCAGGTCGGTCCCGCTCCACTGATTCAATCGTTGCGGCAAGGGCCTCAGGAATTGACAGCGGCACCACTTGCTCGCCACCATCGCCTTTGACGAAGGCCATATAGTCTTCAAGCATGTGCTGCATTTCATCCACATCCTCCTTGAGCGGATGAATTTTCGGGTTGTCGCCAAGCACGGCAAGTTCAAGGCGAAAGCGCGTGAGGATGGTACGAAGGTCATGGGACACACCAGCCAGCATGGCGGTGCGCTGTTCCACGTGTCTGGCAATGCGCCGCCGCATGTCCATGAAACTCAATCCAGCTGCCCGGATTTCCGTGGCACCGCGCGGACGAAAGGACGCTGTATCGCGGCCAAGTCCGAAATTTTTTGCGGCCTCAGCCAATTCCAATATGGGCCGGATTTGGTTGCGCAGGAACAACGCCGCCACTGACAATAACAGCGCTGTTGCCCCCAGCATCAGTAGCAACAGAAAAGGCGTGGAAGTTGCGCGGGCCCGGTCCGCTTCGGTCTTCAATTGGAAAATCAGTCCTGGTTCGACCTCGACTTGAATCTCGACTTTGCCATCTTCTGTATTGCTGTTGAGCCAGAACGGACGCCCGGTTTCGCTGTTCAGATATTTCTGCATCTTCACATCGAACAACTTGTAAAACGGCGGCTTTACCGACGGGGGAAGCGAAGTGCCACGCAGCACTCTCAAGTCATGGCGCAAGCGCTGGGTTGCCATGCTTTCAATGGCCACAATGGCGGCAGGCGAGCGATCCGACTTCTGATAGATGTCAATCATCAGGCCGATTTCGCGTGACAGGGAGCGGCCCAAAATTTTGGTTACATTGTCCCAATAGCGGTCGAGAATAAATCCCGCCATGAGAGTTTGCAGCACCAATACCGGAACAATAAGTATCAACATGGCGCGGCGATAAAGTCCGCTCGGCGCATGGCGCTCCAGCCAGCGGTTGAAACGGTGATAAAAGCTTGGGCTTTCTGGAATGTCTGTCATGTCAGTTCCCTTCAGCAAACAGGCAATAGCCTTGGCCGCGCACGGTTTGCAGGTGTACCGGATTTGCTGGATCCATTTCAATTTTTTGCCTGAGGCGGTTGATTTGCACATCAATGGCGCGGGCTCCATCGCTGCCGCCTTCCATCTGGAATTCGCCCCGTGGCACCGGTTGTCCTGCCCGTTGGGCCAGAATGCGCAAGATGTCTTTCTCGCGGGTTGTCAGGTGAATGCGTTCGCCACCATTCAGCAACTCGCCATTTTCAGTATCAAAAAGCCACGTGCCAAATCGCAAGGTTCGGCTGGCCTGTTTTGCGGGTTCTGCACGGCGCAGCAAGTTGCCAAGGCGCAACAACAATTCTTCCGGCTCAAAAGGTTTTCCCAGATAGTCGTCGCTGCCATGGGAAAGGCCCTGGATGCGATCAGTTGGGTCCGTCAGAGCCGACAACATGAGTATGGGCACATTATTGTTCTGTGTACGGATGGCCTTGGCGAAATCCGGGCCGCTTTCACCCGGCATCATGTTGTCGAGAACAATCACATCAAAAGCCAGGCCCCGCATGGCAATGCGGGCTTCCGTTGCATTGGCCGCACTGCTGACCCGGTAGCCGTGATTGCTGAGATAGCGCACCAGCAATTCACGAATCCGGCGGTCATCATCGACGATCAGGATATGGTGCTCGTTGCCACTCATCAAACCTCCTGTGTCGCCTTCCCGGCCCGTGTTACCCACAATTCCGCAGCCTCACGATTTTCAGGATTGATCAATTGCAGGAACAATTCCCGGTAAAGGCTGCCGTCTGCTTCTCCTAGATGTGCCACTGCATCCTGAAAACGCTTGATCTGGGGTGTCATCAGTTTCTGCCAGAGTTGGTGGCCATCAGGCGTCAGAAAGAGCAAACGCTGCCGCCGGTCTTCCGGTCCGGCCTTTTGATAAACATAGTTTTTCTCGATCAGTTCCTTGAGTACGCGACTGAGACTTTGCTTGGTGATGCGCAGCATGTCGAGCAATTGCGCCACCGTCATGCCGGGGCTTCGGCCGATAAAATGCAAAACCCGGTGGTGGGCCCGACCAAAATTCAAGTCTTCCAGTATCTGGTCCGGATCCGTCACAAAATCCCGGTAGGCAAAGAATAACATCTCCACCAGAGCTGCCGCTTCGCCTTCCTGCAATTGATATGATTTATTTATGTCAGCCATGTTGACATATATTTCCCGTGTGTTACCTTGTTTTTCCAATATCCTGTATCGCACGACTTTGCTGCAACGCACAACCAAGATGGGACTTCGTCATGAACATGCTTCCTTTTGACAAACGTGAGGGTTCAATCTGGTTCAATGGCGAAGTTATTCCCTGGCAAGAGGCAAAAGTGCATGTGTTGACCCATGGCTTGCACTACGGCTCTTCGGTTTTTGAGGGTGAGCGGGCTTATAGGGGAAAGATTTTCAAGTCCCAGCAACATACGGCACGTTTCCGCAAGTCGGCCCAGATCATGGACTTTGATCTTCCGTACACGGATGATGAGATCAATGCCGCCAAGGACAGGGTTGTGGCACTGATGGGTGGCGGCGACCAATATGTGCGCCCCGTGGCTTTTCGCGGTTCGGAAATGATGGCGGTTTCGGCCCAGAACAACAAGATCCACGTGGCCATCGCCACCTGGGCCTGGCCTTCGATGTTTGATCCCGAAACCAAGATGAAGGGCATTCGCCTGGATATCGCTGAATATCGCCGCCCCGGTCCGCTGTGCGCACCGGTCCATGCAAAGGCCGCCGGACTTTACATGATCTGCACCATCTCCAAGCACAAGGCCGAGAAAAAAGGCTATGCCGATGCCATGATGCTGGATTGGCAGGGCCGGGTTGCCGAATGCACTGGCGCAAATATTTTCTTCACCCGCGATGGGGCCATCCACACGCCGATTGCCGATTGTTTCCTGAACGGCATTACCCGCCAGACGGTGATTGCATTGGCCATGGAACAAGGTCTTGAAGTGATCGAAAGCCGCATCATGCCCGAAGACTTGGCGAGCTATAATGAGTGCTTCATCGTGGGATCCGCCGCCGAGGTGACACCCGTGGCCGAAATCGGACCCTACAGCTTCAAGCCCGGCAACATCTCCCGCGCCATGATGGACAGCTACAGCAACCTTGTGCGGAAGTAGGTTCGAGCCAACTTGCCAGGATACTGCAATGGCTCACTGGAAGTTTAAATCCATCATGGGAGCGCATGTCTGAAATGAACGAGAGAACCGATGGCGCACGACCCCTCATCCTTGTCGATCCGTTGCCACGGACGCTTGACCTGATTTGCGACGAAGCAACGCGATTGAAACTCGAGACATTGGGCCAGATCATTGCCCATGAAACTTCGGCCATGCCCGATGATATGCTGGAAACACATTTGCCAGAGGCTGTGATCCTGGTTGGCCAGACGCGGATGGATGCTTCGCGTTTGCGGAGAGCCAAAAAACTGCGGGCCATCATCAACGTTGAAACCAACTTCACCGACAATATTGATTATGACTATTGCTTCGCCCACGGCATTCATGTGTTGACGCCGGGATCGGCATTTGCTGATTCAGTTGCGGAAGCAGCCTTGGGCATGGCCATTGATTTGGGACGGGGCATCACGAAAGCTGATCGTGCCATGCGTAACGGCACCGAAGCCTATGGTCTGGAAGGCAACAAGGCGAGCTACAGCCTGATCGGCGCACCCATCGGCTTGATTGGTTTTGGTGATCTGGCGCGGTCACTGCACCGTCTGATCCAACCTTTCAATTGCCCGATCAGAGTCTATGACCCTTGGGTGCCGGATTATGTGCTGGGCAAATATCATTGCCAGCCAGCAAGCCTTGAGGAGGTTTTGTCCACGTCGAAATTCATTTTCGTGTTTGCCGGCGTGACGTCCGAGAACGAGGGGTTTTTGGGGCGTGAGAAACTGGCCTTGATTCAAAAGGACGCATCGTTTCTGCTGATGAGCCGCGCCGCTGTGGTGGATTTTCCGGCAATGCTGGCGTTTGTCGTGGCAGGGCGTTTCCGGGCGGCAACCGATGTATTCCCGGTGGAACCTGTATTGCCTGATGACCCCGTGCGAAATGTCCAGGAACTGTTGCTGTCGGCCCACCGCACGGGTGGCATGATTGGCGCGCTGCATGATATCGGCGCGCAGATGGTGGCCGATATTGAATTGATCCTGAAAGGCCTGCCACCTGTGGTCTGCCGCAAGGCATTACGCGAAACCGTGGCGCAGTTTCGCAGCAAACCCGTTACGATGACCTGACGACACTCACTTCACCGAACCGGCCGTAAGCCCCTTCACGATGTATTTTTCGAGGAAAATGCCTATGATGATCAGCGGCAGGATGGCAGCGGAAGAAATCGCCGCCATGGCCCACCAGGAAATGCCTTGTGAACCGGTTTGGCTGGCCACCATGACGGGCAATGTCTTGGCTTTGGTGCTGGTGAGCAAGGCGGCAAAGAAATATTCATTCCAACACAAGATCACTGACAAGATAAATGCGGCAACCATGCCGGGAAGGGCAATGGGAACCACAATGCGCAGGAATGCCCCCCATGACGAACAACCATCGACCAATGCGGCTTGTTCAAGTTCCGGTGGAATGGTGTTGAACTGGTCACGCATGATCCAGATGACAATCGGCAGCACCGAGAGGGCGTAGATCATGATCAGGCCAAACAGATTGTCGAGCAGCGCGAGTTCCTTATACAGCACAAGGAATGGCATGGCGAGAACAACGGGCGGCAGGATCAGTTGGGAGAGAAAGAAAAACGAAATGTCGTTGTTCTTCCAGATCATCCATCTGTACTCAAAGCGGCTGAGGCCATAGGCTGCCGTTGTGCCAACCAGAAGTGCGAGGCCCGAGCCACCTGTGGAGGCAAGTATGCTGTTCCAGAAGCGTGCGATGAATTCAGTGCGGGGTGTTGATTCATTCCAGATCGTGTCGGGTGACAAGCCAATCGAGCGTAGGCCCAGCCAGTTTGGTGTGTAGCTCACCCACGGAATGATGTTTCCCAACTGCACATCCTTTGCCACTTTGAAGGTTGTGGAGAAGGTCCAGAAAATCGGGAACAGTGCGATGACGGTCCATGTGATGAGGGCGAGATAGATCAAGGATTTTTTGAGAGTGTCGTTCATGTGCTGAATTTCTCCCTCCCCCTTGTGGGGAGGGTCGGGGTGGGGGTCGCTCCGAACTCAAGCCACTGGACACCTGACAATTCTGACTCACCACCCGACCCCCACCCCAGCCCTCCCCACAAGGGGGAGGGGGAATGCATGATGTTTTGAACCTGTGTTGAATTCACGTGCCAGGCCTCTGCATCCATTTGCTGGTTGACCATAATAGCAGCGCCACGAAAATGATGATCAGGATCAAATACACCTCGGCCATGGCCGTGCCGTAGCCAACATTGGAGCGGTCCTTGTATTCGCGGAAGATGAAACTGGACACCGTGTCGGTGGCACCGCCGGGACCGCCTGAAGTGGTGGTGATGACGATGTCGGCGAGTTTCAGCTGGAAGATGATGCGAAGGATAATGGTGGTGACGCTGACCGGCAGCATCAGCGGGAAAGTGATCTGCTTGAAGCTCTGCCAGCCCGTGGCACCATCAACTTTTGCCGCTTCCTGCACTTCTTTCGGCAAGGCCTGTAGCCCGGCCAGCAGCAAGATCATCATGAAAGGAATCCACACCCAGGCATCCATCATGGCGATGGTGGATTTGGCCAGCCATGGGGTGGTGAGCAGCGTCGGTTCATCCCAACCGAACCAGCGCAACAGGCGCGTGACGGGCCCGAATCGGTATTCAAACATCGATTTGCCGATCATCCAGCCGACGGCAACGGGAGACAACATGAAAGGCAAAAGAAAAGCCACGCGGAAAAATTTGCGTCCCCGAATGTCAGCGTTCAGCAACAGGGCGAGACCAAAGGCCATGGCATATTGCACCAGCACGGTTGCGACATAGAAGACCATGTTGCCAAGCGCGTTCCAGAAATAGGGATCGGCCCACATCTGGCGGAAATTATCAAGGCCATTGAATTGGCGGCCCGTGGCGGAGGAAAGATTCCAGTCAGTGAAGGCGAGATAAAAGCCGAAGATCGTGGGGAATACCACAAGTGCCAGCGTAAACAGAATGGCGGGCAAGACGAACAACGCGCGCCAGCCCGCTTCACCGAGGCGCAGGATATTGCCAACGCAAAGTGCTGCCCCCCACAGCACGAATGCGATGAGGATGGGAAGCCAATTGGCAAAGCCAAAGTTGATCACGCCGATGAAGAAAAGTGTCTGCATCAGGGTGAGTGCTGCAAAAACCAATGTCGCGCTGCGGATCAGCAAAACGCCAGCTCGCCGCTGCTCGTCAGAGACAAGGGCGATAACGGCATCGCGGCCTGTGGCGGAAGATGTCGTGGTCAAGTCACAAAACTTTCACCCCTCCCCAATCTTTGGGGAGGGGCAGGGGTGGGTGGTGCAGCAAGTAAGATCATTGGAGTGGGACTCGCTGAAAGGCCCCACCCCTGCCCCTCCCCCAAGTGGGGAAGGGTGAGTGGCAATTTCTATCTCTCCCCAAAGACTGGAGAGGGGTGAGGCATTGTCATGCGCCCAGAGAGCCTTTGTAGAGCTTGATCTGGTTGTCGCGGCCCAGTTGGTCGGTGAGTTTTTCCCAGGCGGCTGCGATGGAGTCGGCACCGGCTTGCGCCGTGGCTTGGCCAGCGTAGATTTTCGCCAGTTCATCTTCGGCAACGGAATAATATTGGAAGATGCCGGGAATGCGCGGCTCGATCGCGGCATTCGGATGATTGTAGGAGTTGGCTTCGGAATCGAGATAGGATTTGATGAAGTTCTGCTCGTAACCTGCGCTTACCCATTCGGCGACGTCGAAATGGCTTTGACGATAGGGTTGGAAGCCTGATGGATAGGCCGCCATCCACAACGAGATGTCCTTGCCGCCCAAATGGGCCGCGAGGGACCAGGCGGCTTTCTGCTTCTTCGCATCGGCATCAACACGGGCCATGACGTAAATGCCCCAACCGATATAGGCCATGTTGGGCGCATAGTTCGGACCGGAGGCAAGTTTTTCCCAGGACGCAGTCTTGGCATTGTAAACGTCGTCTGAACCCGGAAGGATGTCGAAAGCCGTTTTGCCCTGAATAACCGAGCTGTCATTGGTGTTGACGTTGGAGCCAATGTCGCCCCACCAGCTCAGCATTGTGCCGGTGCCAGCGAGGAACTGCTGGAAGCCGGTGGTGCCGGGGTCGGCATTGAGCTGGTCTGCGGGTTCATGGGGCAGGGAATCCACCACGTCCTGAATGGCGCGTACCCAAGCCGGGTTGTTGATGCGCGGTTTCATGTCGGCATCGAACAGGAAGGCCTTGTCATCGGGATGTTTGGCATAGGCGGTGGCGCGTGAACCGAGGAAGTAAAACGCGAAACCGCCCCAGCCCTTGGTTGGATCAAGATAGCCATAAAGATCCTGGCCATCCAGCTTTTTGCCCTTGAGGAACTTGGTGTAGGCGTTGACTTCCTGCCAGGTTTTTGGCGGTGCCCATTCCGAGGCGTTGCCGGCAGCTTTCCATTCGGCAGCAAGGCCAGCATCGGCAAACACGTCGGAGCGGTAGTTGAAGTTGTGGCAGTCGCCGTCACACGAGATGCGATAGGTCTTGCCGCCCCACGTGCCGACAGGGGCTTTGAGGTAGCCCACATAGTCATCCATGTCGACTTGCGCCTTGACCCAATCAGGCATTACGGATGCGAGGCCCTTGCCACAGACATCGCCTTCAAACGGAGCGCCCATTTCGATGACATCGAAGTCCACCGTGCCGGTGGCAATCGCCTGTTGCAGGCGACCATTGTAATCGGCTTGAGCCAGATCGATCCAGTTGATCTTGGCACCGGTGTAGTCTGCCCAGGCCTTGGAGAGGCCGCGGAACAACACGTTGTGAACGTTCTGGTTGTTGAGGCCCATGAAGGAAAGCTCAACGCCTGCAAATTCGCCAGCGGCAACGTTTGCCTTCGTCGGCTCAAGACACATTTCACCCACTTTTTGCCAATCGGCATCGGTGGGCTGGCCTTTGCCAACGCCGGGGATGGCAAGGATGGCGGCGCGCAGGCCGCTTTGTGCCAAAGCTGTATGCGGGGAAACCGCACCACCAAACATGGCAGCGGCTGCCAAGGTGGTCGAACCCTTCAGCATCGCCCGCCTGTTGATCATCATGTTATACTGCTCAATTCTCATTGGTTTTACTCCCATAGAAATTGCCAAGTGCTTTCGACGACGAGGTCAATCAAGCCTTGTGACCGTAGACTATGCCTGCCGTTTGTATACTGTCAATGCGAACAACTTCACTCCACTTCATGGGCAGGTGATCGCATGTGGCGCAACGCGCCGGATGAGGTCCCTCCGAAGCAGCTGGCTTTCAAATTCTCTTGCCGTTGCTTGCATCGAACAGGTGAACAGCCGCCACTTCTGGCACCAGGTTCAGTTTTTCTCCGGGCTTCACCGTCAGGCGCTGGCGGAAAAGTGCTGTTATCTTTTGTCCCCCCATGCGTGCAAACAGTTGGGTTTCCGAACCCATGGGTTCAACGACTGTCACCTCGGCATTGGCATTGCCTGTGGTGATCTGCAGGTGTTCCGGCCGGATGCCATAGATGGCAGGCCTGCCCTCATGCCGGACCGCATCGACGGTCAAGGGCAACATTGAACCATCGGCAAGCTCGAAGCCTGGTTTTTTTCCGGCGCGAATGGTGCCATTGAACAGGTTCATCGACGGTGAACCGATGAAGCCTGCAACAAAAACATTGCAGGGGCTGTCGAAAAGTTCGAGTGGCGTTCCTACTTGTTCGACAATCCCGGCATTCATCACCACAATGCGGTCTGCCATGGTCATGGCTTCCACTTGGTCGTGGGTGACATAGACGATGGTGGTTTTCAGGCGCTGGTGCAGTTCCTTGATTTCGGCCCGCATTTGCACGCGCAATTTGGCATCAAGATTCGACAAGGGTTCATCGAACAGAAACACGGCGGGCTGGCGCACAATGGCGCGGCCCATGGCGACCCGTTGACGTTGACCACCTGAAAGTTGCCGGGGATAGCGACCGAGCAGTGGCACAAGATCAAGTATTTCGGCAGCGGCTTTGACACGGCTGTCAATTTCAGTGCGCGGCGACTTCCGCATTTGCAGGGCAAAGCGCATGTTTTCAGACACCGTCTTGTGCGGGTAAAGCGCATAGGTCTGAAACACCATGGCAATGTCGCGGTCCTTGGGAGGCAGATTGTTCACGATGTTTCCACCAATCGAAACATCGCCAGATGTGATTGGCTCCAACCCCGCGATCATTCGCAACAATGTGGACTTGCCACAACCCGAAGGACCAACCAGAACAACGAATTCGCCATCATTGATGGCAAGGGACACGCCATGGATCACCGGATGTTGCCCATAGGATTTGCGCACATTTTCGATTGCAACCGATGCCATTGCCAACAGTTCCTTGCCAAATTTATTGGCGTGGACAATACAGAATCAAGTGCTGCTGTAAAGTGCAGCAGCAGAATCGACTGGATTGGACATGATAAAAGACCTGGCTTTTGATGTGGTTGTGTGCGGCAGTTTGCATCTCGATATCATGGTGAAAGCCCCTGCATTGCCGCGCATTGATGAAACAGCTGTTGGCAGTTCATGGTCACAAGTTTGCGGCGGCAAAGGTGGCAACCAGGCTGTGCAGGCTGCTCGGGCAGGGGCACGAACAGCCATGATTGGCCGTGTCGGGTCGGATGACTTCGGTGAAACGCTTACCAATAATCTGTCGCAGTCCGGTGTGGATTTGACCGGCGTCAGCGCTGATCCAGTCAAGGGTTCGGGCATGAGTGTTGCCATTCTCCAGGACAACGGCGAATATGGTGCTGTTATAGTTTCAGGGGCCAACCTGGCAATCGATCCTGAAGCCGTGGCTGGCCAGTGGCAAAAACTTGGAGGAGCAAGGGTTCTGGTTTTGCAGAATGAAGTTCCACTTGGTGTCAATCTGGCTGCGGCGAGTGTTGCAGCATCAGCAGGTGCAATGGTTGTTTTCAATGCCGCACCCGCGCGGGTTTTGTCCAGGGAACTATCGGACCTTGTGCATGTGCTGATTGTCAATCGTGTTGAAGCAGAAGAATTGGCAAGTTGTATGGTTCATGATTTTGCATCGGCCCGACTGGCGCTGCCGAAACTCTGTGGGCCCCAACGCTCTGTCGTGATCACACTGGGCGGCGAGGGCTTGCTGGTGGCACCCGTGGGTGGTGAGGTTGTTGAAATCGCCGCCGTGCCTGTGGAAGTAACATCAACCCATGGGGCAGGGGATTGTTTTGTTGGTGTGCTTGCAGCCCGACTCGCGGCAGGAGATTCACTGGTTGAAGGGTGCCGTGAAGCCAATCAGTGCGCCGCTGAATTTGTTTCAAGAACTTGAGAGGCATTCCCAATGTTGCGACACATCGACCCCGTCATTTCCGCAGAACTGCTCTACGTCCTGATGTTGATGGGGCACGGTGATGATCTTGTCATTTGCGATATCAATCATCCTGCGGTCACCATTGCCAGGCAGACTACTTACGGCAAGCTGCTTGACCTTGCAGGCTGTGACATTCCCACGGCGACACGGGCCATTTTATCACTGATGCCGCTCGATACATTTGTCGAGCAGCCTGTCATGCGGATGCAGGTTGTAGGTGATCCGAATGGCCAGGTGCCAATTTTTTCCCGGATGCAAGAAACCTTGGATGAATGCGAAAAGCATCATGTCAACATTGGCGTCTTTGAGCGCCTTGATTTCTATGCAGCGGCCAAAAAATCATTTGCAATCCTGCGTACCTCTGATCCCGGCCCCTATGGATGTTTCATCCTGCGCAAAGGCGTGATCAGTCTCTGAGTGTCGAAAACCACACAAATTCTGTCAAGTCCATGAAGTTACTTCACGGTTTTTGTATTGAGATCAAAGAGAGTCAAGAAACAAACGCCAAAGAATCAGTTCTTTGGCTGTTTTCATCAACACACCCTCGTGAAGTCGCAACTCATTTTTCACAACACCAGAATTAATTTCACAACTCACGTTTAAATTATAAAGTCTGAAGAAAGGGCACAATGACCAAAACCTTTGCACATGACGCGTATAAATATGCTGCACGCTTGAATTCCTTCAAGAACGGCAGCGCAGCGGAGTCACAGCAAGACAGCGGCAAGCCCGCAGTCTTTGGCCTGTTGCGCCGCGCCGCCAAGGTTGAAGGTTTGAATGCCGTTGACTTGAATTACCCCGATCACCTGGAAGCTGCCGAGTTGAAAGAGATGAAACTTCATCTCGACGATTTGGGACTCGCCGTGAATGGCTTTGCCATGCGCTATTACAGCGATCCAGGCTTCAAGATCGGCGCTTTCACCAACCCGGACCCGAAGTTGCGCCGCCTTGCCATCGAGCAAACCAAACGCGGCATTGACCAGATGTTGGAACTCGGTGGAACGTTGATGACCCTGTGGATGGGGCAGGATGGTTTCGACTATTCTTTCCAGGCGGATTACGCAAAGCTTTGGGACCAAACACTTGAGGCCATGGCAGAAGTGGCCGACCATGTGCCATCAGCTGAAATCAGCATTGAATACAAGCCCAACGAGCCCCGCAGCTTCAGCCTGATGCCGGATATTGGCACAACCCTGTTGGCCATCCGGGAACTCAACCGCAAAAATGTCGGCGTCACCATTGATTTCGCCCACGTGCTCTATGCCGATGAAATGCCAGCTTACGCTGTTGCTTTGGCGGCCCGCAGCTCAAAGCTTTTCGGTGTTCATCTCAATGATGGTTATGCCAAGCGCGATGATGGCTTGATGGTAGGGACCGTGCATCCCGTGCAAACCATTGAACTGCTCTATGTGCTCGAAGAAATCGGCTACCAGCGCCCGATTTATTTCGACACTTTCCCCGACACAACAGGCCTCGACCCCATTGCCGAATGCAGCGCCAATATTGCATCCGTCGAAGCCATGCGCAGTGTCGTCAAACAACTCCAGAAAGACAACCGCCTCCGCACGGCCATTGCAGGTCAAGATGCTGTGACCAGCAACAATATCCTGCGCGAGGCACTTTATGGAGGTCGCCACGCAACAACAGCATAAGCCTGCCACGTCGGAAAGCTCTGCCGTGGCATTTTTCCAAAAGCAAACTGGGAGGATTACCATGTTCAAGACTACACGACGTTCCGCCATTATTGGTGCCATCGCTGCAATCGCAATGACTACAGTAGCCTTTGCCGACGAAATGAAACCATTGAATTCCGACATTGAGCCAGACCGTATGGATTGGTCGCAGCTCGAAGCAAAATTCGGTCCCATGCCAGCAATTGAAAAGGGCATGAAAGTCGGTGCCGTTGCCAAGGCACTCACCAATGAATATTGGCGGAGCCTGGGCGAGGGTTACGTAAAGTTCGGCACAAAAGTTGGCGTGACCGTCGACCTGCAAGCCGGGCAGAATGAAAATGACCAGCTGGCCCAATTGGCCATCGCTGAAAACATGCTGTCCCAGGGCTACAAGCTTTTGCTGGTGTCGCCGCAAACCGACTCAAACCTGCAGCCAGCAGTTGAGGCTGCTGAAAAAGCCGGTGTGCCTGTCATTAACGTCAACGATGCCGTCATTCCATCGGCCAAGAATTACATTGGCAACGTACAAAAAGACAATGGCGTGCGGGCCGCCCGCTGGTTCATCGCCAATCGCAAGGAGGGTGGCAAGTTGGCAGTGATCGAAGGCATGGCGGGTGTTTATGCAGCCGTGCAACGTACTGCCGGTTTCAAGGAAACCATTGCCGCCGAAGGCAAGGGTCTTGAAGTTGTCGCCTCGGTTCCTGGCAATTGGGACCGCCAATTGTCCTACGACGCTGCAACCAACATCATGTCGCAGCATCCGGACATCACAGGCTTTTATTGCAACAATGACGGCATGGCGCTGGGTGTTGTCGAAGCCGTGAAAGCGGCCGGCAAACTCGACAAGATTTCCGTCATCGGAACCGATGGCATCAGCGATGCCTATGCCTCGATCAAGGCTGGCGAGTTGACGGCAACCGTCGACAGCTTCCCGGTATTGACAGGCGAAGTGGCGCTTGAAGTTGCGCTGCGCTTGCAGGCGGGTCAAAAATTGCCACGCGTTGTTGCAACCCCACAAGCGCTGGTTACCAAGGACAACATCGCCCGTTACACCGGTGATGAAGCAACTGTGCGCGCCAACCTGATGGAAGACGCAAAAGGCATGTAATCAAACTGACGGGCGTGATGGCAGACTCCCTGCTGGCATCGCGCCTGATTTTGGTTATGGTGACAGCTCCGTTGTATAGCGGGGCTGCCTTTATGTGGATGATTGAATGTCCGATGGCCTGTTACATGCTGCTATTGATCTAAAGGACATCTCAAAGGGATTTCCGGGTGTGCAGGCGTTGGAGAAAGTCAGTTTCTCAGTCGCACCAGGACAGGTTCGTGCGTTGCTGGGCGAAAATGGAGCAGGCAAATCCACCCTGCTGAAAATTCTCTCCGGCATCTACCATGCAGATACAGGCGAAATCCTGATTGCAGGCAAACCTGCAACTATACGTTCCCCCAAAGCTGCGCGGCTTGCTGGCATTGCCCTCATCCATCAGGAGTTGCAGCAAATCCCTGAACTTGATGTGGCGCAAAACATGTTCCTCGGCAATCCCATCACCAAGTTGGGTGTGATCACCGACCGGGCGGCCATGCAGCATCGGGCCAAACAATTGCTTCTGCAACTTGACCCGACCATCGATGTGCGCGCCAAGATAAAGAACTTGCGGGTGGCCCAACGCCAGATCGTCGAGATTGCCAAAGCCTTGTTGGGAAAGGCCCGCATCATTGCCATGGACGAGCCGACTTCAAGTCTCACCCCCGTGGAGTTCGAAAAGCTTGTGGGTGTGATCAAACAACTGAAATCCGATGGAGTGGCCATAATTTATGTGTCGCATAAACTGAATGAAGTTTTCCGCGTGGCGTCCCACGCCACAATTCTGCGCGATGGAAAAATGGTTGCCGATGTCGACCTTTCAAAAACCACTGAAGGCAGTGTGGTCAACATGATGGTGGGACGGAGCCTGGAAATTCCGCCCCATTACAGTCATGTCCAGAATGAAGTCGTGCTTTCCGTCGAGGGCCTCTCGCGTGGCAAGCACGTGCGCGATGTTTCGTTTGAACTGCGTCGCGGTGAAATTCTGGGCGTTGCGGGACTCGTCGGATCGGGGCGTACTGAACTCGTGAGACTGCTGGCAGGTGTGGATCGTCCAACGGCTGGCGTGATCACGTTGAAGGGAAAACCTGTTGCATTTGCCAATCCGCGCATCGCCATCGCGGCAGGCATCGCGCTGCTGCCAGAGGACCGAAAGAAAGAAGGCATCATCCCCCTGCGGTCCGTGGCCGTCAATGCGGCCTTGCCGAGTTATAAAAAGTTGACGCGGGCGGGTGTTATCATTAGCGCAAAACTTCATGAACAAGTCGACAAAACCGCTACAAGCGTGAACTTGCGACCTCACGATATTGACAGGGAAATTCGTTTGTTCAGTGGTGGCAACCAGCAAAAAGCCATACTTTGCCGATGGCTGATGGCGGGCTCCGGCATTTTGCTTTTTGATGAACCCACACGCGGCATTGATGTGGGCGCCAAGGGCGAAATCTACCGCCTGATCGATTCACTGGCAGCAGCGGGACGTAGCATCATTGTTGTCTCGTCTGAACTGCCCGAAATCCTGCGGCTGTCAGATACGGTCATCGTCATGCGCAGCGGTGCCATGGCGGGAAAACTGATCCGTAGCGAATTCACCGAAGGGGCGATCATGAGCCTCGCAATCACCGGAAAACTGGCGGCTTGAAAATGGAAAATACATTGGCAAGAAAACTTGGTGGTTGGAAAATCAGCTGGCGCGACATGGGCACGGTTGCCGGTCTGCTGATCATGGTCATCGTCTTTGCCAGCATGACCGATGTGTTCCTGACCCAGCGCAATCTTGTCAACATTTTACAACAGTCCAGCATCAACGCCTGCATCGCGATTGGCATGACGCTGGTTATCATCAGCGGCGGCATCGATTTGTCGGTGGGGCCCGTGGCCGCCTTTGCTGCGGTTTTGAGTGCAACGCTTTTGGTGTCTGGTGTACCCGTTCCGCTGATCATTCTGGCGGCCCTCGCCGTCGGGCTTGCCTGCGGGTTTGTCAATGGCGCCTTGATCGCCTACGCGGGGCTTCAGCCCTTTATTGTCACGCTCGGCACATTGAGTTTGTTCCGCGCGCTTGCCCTGATTTTTACAGGCGGCAATCCGATTTTGAGTCTGCCCAACGATTTCCGCCGGCTTTTCACATCCGAGTTTTTTGGTCTGCCCGTGCCGGTGATCATGGTTGGGGTATTGGCGATTGCCGCGACGGTGCTTCTCAAGAAAACCCCGCTTGGCGAATATATACTGGCCGTTGGTGGCAATGAGGAAGCGGCCCGGGTTAGCGGTGTACCCATCGAACGCACCAAGGTTGTCACTTACATGATCTCAGGCGGTCTGGCTTCCTTGGCGGCTGTCATCCTGATTGCCCGCCTCGGCGCTGCCGAACCCACACTCGGCAACCTCTGGGAACTTGAAGCCATCGCCGCTGCTGCGATTGGCGGCGCTTCACTGATGGGCGGCAAAGGCTCAATCATTGGCACCATACTTGGCGCAATCGTCTTGGGGGCCATGCGCAATGGCTTGACGTTGCTCAATGTGCAGGCATTCTATCAATTGCTGGCAACCGGTATCATCATCATCATGGCCATGCTGGTTGACCGTTTGGCCAGAGGTAGGGAGTGAGGCCGGGAGTGATGAATTTACATCTCGACCCGCGCACCGTTGGCCCGCGCATCCGCATGCTGTTGCCGGATCTCACGGCAAGCGAGGCACGCGTCGCCGAGATCATGCTGCGCAACATCACGGATCTGTCGATGCCCCTGAAACAAGTGGCAGCCGATGCAGGGATATCAGAAGCCATGGTTGTCAAAACCGCAAAGCGTCTGGGTTTTGCTGGCTACAAGGAAATCCGCGCCGCCTTGAGTGCCTACAAGCAATTGCCCAACGTCGATCTGCATGAAGATCTGGATGAGCATGACAGCGCCGAAGTCATCGTGCAAAAAGTCTTCCGCACATCGATCCAGGCGCTTGAGGAAACCCTTGCCATTCTTGACATGGACGGATTTCGCCGTGCCGCCGATTTGCTGCACAAGGCCAATACCAGGGATTTTTACGGACTTGGCGGATCAGCACAAATAGCACGCGATGTGGCGCATAAATTCTTGCGCATCGGCATTCGCGCAGCTGTCTATGACGACACCCACATGATGGCGATGTCTGCTTCGCTTCTGCAGGCAGGCGACGTAGTCCTGGCCTTCTCGCATTCTGGCCGCACCACAGGCGTTCTCGAAGCCGTGCAGATTGGGCGCAGCAATGGCGCGAATATCATTTCAATCTCCAACTATGAATCTTCACCATTGGCCGAACTGTCTGACGTCGTGCTGTGTTCAACAGCCATGGGTTCACCGCTCAACAGCGAGAATGCCGCTGCCCGCATTGCCCAGCTGAACATCATGGATGCGATTTTCATGGCAGTGGCCCAGAAAGGCTACAGCTCCGCCGAAGACAACTTGACACGAACCATGACAGCCGTGCAGTCAAAACGTCGGGAGTAGGGCTTGCGAAAACGCGGGGGGTGCCGCACGATGCGAGTCTTGTTGGAGGAATGCAAGCATGTACACGCGGCAAGCGCTTCGGGAATTGGGCGTATCCCCCGCAACGCTTTCGGACGCCCAAAAACATGAGTTGGATGAGACAGGATTTTTCATCGTCGAGAATGTTTTGTCCAATGCGGATTGCAGAATTATCGCTGAAGAATTTGAGCGCATACATGCCTTGGAAAAGGAAACCGGCGGCCATGAAGTGCATGTTGAACCTGGGGCGCGGCGCATTTCAAATATTTTCAACAAGTCAGAAGCTTTTGACAAATGCCTGTGGATTCCAGAAGTGCTCGCTGCGGCGGCCCATCTTCTGGGTGAGATAAAAGTTCATGGTGCCAACTTGCGTGATCCAGACAAGGGCTTTGGCAACCAGGACCTGCATGTCGATGTGCCGAAGAAATTCGCTGATGACTGGTGGGTGGTCAACGCGATGATCATGTCTGATGACATGACACTCGACAACGGACCTACCCGCATTGTGCCGGGCTCACACAAATGGGCACCGATCAACGTGCCTTACGTGAATATTGGCGATTGGGAACCAGCAGCCTTGACGGCAGAGGACAAAATCCGCGCACCAAAAGACCTGGGTGCGCCTTATCCCGGTGAAATTTTGGTCGAGGCTCCGGCGGGATCGGCGATCATCTGCAATTCATCGGGCTGGCATGCCGGCACATTGAAGAAGTCCGACGCTCATCGCCGCATGCTGCATCTTACTTACACGCGACGCGATCTGCCCCAGCAACTGGTGCAACTCGATCATCTCACTCAAAGCCTCTACGACCGCATGTCACCTGTAAAACGCTACCTGCTCGAAATCGAACCCCCCAAATCCGGCGACGGCATTCTGCGCCACCCAAAGAAGGATCATGAGGGCTGGTGGAATTGAAACCTCGAGCCGGATTTTTTTGACCGAACGATAAAGAAGTGCTTAGCTTCCCTCCAGGCCCCTCAGCGGGCAGATGATTCAAGGGAGTAAGTCATGAAAAACAAGACACTTTTTGCGGCCACATTGCTGGTGGGAACAATTTTGGCGACAAGCTTTGCCGGAGCCAAATCATTGGTGTACTGCTCGGAAGGTTCACCGGAAAACTTCACGCCAGCCATGAACACCACAGGCACCAGCCTCGATGCCGCGCGCCCGGTTTACAACAAGCTCGTGCAATTTGTGCCGGGCACGACCAACGTTGCGCCCGCACTTGCTGAAAGCTACGAAATCTCCGCTGACGGTTTGGTGATCACATTCCATTTGCGCAAGGGTGTTAAGATTCATTCCGGTGTGAATGGATTCACACCTACCCGCGATTTGACCGCTGAAGATGTGATCTGGTCCTTTGAACGCCAGTCCAAAGCCGACCATCCCTATGCAAAAGTTTCGGCTGGTGCCTATGACTATTTCAATGACATGGGCATGCCAGACCTTCTGGCCTCGATTGCCAAGGGAGCAGATGACTTGACAGTTGTCATGACTCTCAAGGAACCCAATGCACCGATCATGGCTAATCTCGCCATGGACTTTGCCACGATCCATTCGGCGGAGTATGCCGCCTTCCTGACAGCCAAAGGCACGCCCGAACAATTCGACCAAATGCCCGTTGGCACAGGTTCATTCCAGTTTGTTGACTACCAGAAAGACGCAGTTATCCGCTTCAAGGCATTTGATGGTTGGGCGGGCAAGCCAAAAGTTGATGATCTGATTTATGCTATCACGCCAGATGCAACGGCCCGCTATGCCAAGATGAAAGCCAATGAATGCCAAATCATGATTGCGCCAAATCCGGCTGATCTCGAAGCCATGGGCAAGGATGGCGACATTCAACTTCTGCAACAGGCAGGCCTCAACGTCGGCTATCTTTCCATGAACGCATTGAAGGCCCCGTTTGACAAGGTTGAAGTGCGCCAAGCCATCAACATGGCCATCGACAAGGCAGCTATTTTGAAAGAAGTCTATCAAGGCGCTGGCCAACCCGCCAAGAACCCTTTGCCGCCGACAATCTGGTCCTATGATGATTCAACCGTCGACTATGGCTACGATCCCGCCAAGGCCAAGGAAATGTTGACGGCTGCTGGCGTTACATCGCTTACCACTGACTTGTGGTGGATGCCTGTGCAACGTCCTTACAATCCAAACGCCAAACGCATGGCTGAAATGATGCAAGCCGATTTGGCCAAAGTCGGCATCACTGCCAACCTCGTATCTTACGAGTGGGGTGAATATCGCAAGCGCCTGCAAGCTGGCGAACACCAAATGGGACTTTTGGGTTGGACGGGCGACAATGGTGATCCTGACAATTTCCTGTTCTTGCTCTCCTGCAAGGCCGATGGAACGCCAGCTGGCCAGAATATTGCCAAGTGGTGCAACAAGGACTTTGATGCAAAATTGCTGGAAGCCCGCAAGATCACGGATCAAGCTGCACGGTCAAAAATCTATGCAGAGATGCAGGCCATCTTCAAGAAGGAAGCACCTTGGTTTACCATCGCCCACTCAACCGTGTTTGAACCTGTGCGCAAAGAAGTGACGGGCTATAAAGTCAGCCCGCTTGGCGCCCACGAATTCCAAGACGTTGATGTGGCAGAATAAATAAAGTGGCCGATCCGGCCGCCGCGTCTTCCCCCTCCCCCTTGTGGGCAGGGCAGGGGTGGGGGTCGGGAGGTGTTAAAAATAATTTGAATTCGGCTCCAAAATTCGGAGTG
>JANOXA010000034.1:0-13575 GCA_031418195.1 Hyphomicrobiales bacterium
CGCCCACCCCCACCCGGGCCCCCCCCCTATGATCGGGGTGGGGTTATGTTTTGAGTACACCCCTCCCCTATTTTGGGGGAGGGGCCGGGGGTGGGGTCTCGCAGCTTTTCAAATCCTTCCCCCTTGCCGTCCTTGAAAAACTCGCCGCCGCTGATTGCTTCCGTTCCTTGGGGTTGGATCGCCGCGCCGCTTTGTGGGAGGTCAAGGCCCTCAGCAAATCCAAACCCCTGCCGCTCTTCGCCTATGCAGACGCAAACGATCAGGGTGCGGAGGAATTTGTCAAGTTGCCGGAAATGCCCCTGTCGGAACATGTGGTCAATGATTACCAAACCATCAAGCTTTCCCTCAAAGCCCATCCCCTGGAATTCATGCGGTCGCGCCTCGCTGCGGAAGCGGTGACCGACAACAACGCCCTGAAGACCATCAAGAACAATCGAGGTGTCAGCGTGGCAGGTGTTGTGCTGGTACGCCAGAGACCGGGATCCGCCAAGGGCGTGGTGTTCCTCACCCTTGAGGACGAGTTTTCAGTCTGCAATGTGGTGATCTGGCCCGACGTTCTGGAGGCCCACCGCGCCATTGTCATGGGGGCCCGCCTGATGCTGATCCGCGGCCGCGTACAAAAGCAGGGCGGGATTATTCACATCGTCGCGCAGAAAATCGAAGACCGCACCCACTGGTTGGCCGAATTGACGGAGGATGGCACCTTCTTCAAAGCCAGCTTGGCCCGCTCCGATGAAGTGCGAAAGCCGGGGCCAGACCTGCATCAGCAAAGCTCAACCCGCCATCCGCGCAATGTCAGGGTGATGCCCCCATCACGGGATTTTCACTAAAGCCACACCCAGGCTTGGGGTCGTCGCTGCTTCACCCGGCATTGACACATAAGGCTCCGTCACCTCGGCAATCCTGATCATGCCCGCCCGCACAAAACGATCCACCGCCGCCGCAAACCCCTTGTCCCACAGGTTGCACTTCACCGTGAGAACAACCGCACCCCCGCCCCGGCAAATGCGCAACAATTCATCCAGCCCCTCAACCCCCACATGGCCCGATGTGAACACCCCAGCCGAAATCACCCCTGCATAGGCACTATCACGAAACGGCAGGGGACCACCAAGGGCAAGCCTGTGATAGGCTTTGTAAAGGTTTTTCTGGCGCGCGATTTCCAACATCCCCTCGGAAATATCCAACGCCTCAACTTCGGGATATCCCAGCGTCTGCAACCATTGCCCCAACAGGCCAGTCCCAGCACCCGCATCAAGCACAGGTGCCGCACCGCGCATCACATGGCGGGCAAACAGCGCCACGCAAGCCGAGGGATGCTGATACCCCGCAGCCGCCATTTCAACGTCATAGGTTGCAGCCCACTTGTCATAAAGTGCCGCCACATCATCCGCACCTTTGGCGCCATAAACCGCACCCAAAAATCCACCGTGTTTTTGACCCACCGTTTCAGCCATTCCCGTTTCAGCAATTCGTGATAGCAATGTCTGTCCGCAAGTTGACTTGTTTCAAATGATTGACTCAAGGCCCT
This sequence comes from Hyphomicrobiales bacterium, assembly GCA_031418195.1. Taxonomy (GTDB): domain Bacteria; phylum Pseudomonadota; class Alphaproteobacteria; order Rhizobiales; family Aestuariivirgaceae; genus Aestuariivirga. Next base: position 1,532 of record JANOXA010000034.1, read on the forward strand.
TCCGCTTCACCAGTGACAACAGCCGCAAGGACGGGCCACAAGCAGTGAGTCATCACCAATCCTGTTCCTTCGCGCGAATTTCATGAACCACTTGTTTTTAAAAACGCGCATCGCTATTTCAACTGTCCATCATACTGAGTATGACATATCAAGCTCACCCCCACCGCACCGCATAAACTTGCGGTAATGTCGAACTCACCTGCACCCATTCATCCCCGCCGTTTTCACTCACCCAGACATTGCCAGTTGATGAGCCGATGGCCAGACATTCGCCGGTTTCATCAATGGCGAGGCCGTGGCGGAAGACCACGTCATAGGCGTGTTTTTGCGGCAGACCTTTTTTCAGGCTCTTGAAGGTCTTGCCGCCGTCCCTTGTGCGGGTGACAACGAGTGCGCCATCGACGGGTATGCGCTTTTCGTCCTTGATGCCGGGAACGAACCAGGCGGTGTTGGCGTCATTCGGATGCACCACGACGCCAAATCCAAAGCTTGAGGGCTTGGCCTTCACTTCCGTCCAAGTCACGCCGTCATTCACCGATTTGAAAATGCTGGCATGGTGCTGCACCCAGAATTTGGCGGGATCGGTTGCACATTGCACCATCATGTGCGGGTCCTGGCCATCAGGGCTTTCAGCTTCGGATTTCGGGCCATTGTCAAACTTCATGCCATGGCCCGATTGAGCCCAGGTCGTACCACCATCCTCGGTGCGCCAGACTCCGCCACAGGAAACAGCAACACGCACGACATTTGCATCACGGGGGTCAACACAAATCGAATGGATGCCGGGACTATCAGCCCCGCCCCCCAGCCATTTATTGCGGTCGGGATGCCGCCACAGGCTTTCCATGATTTCCCAGGTGTCGCCGCGATCACGCGAGCGGAACAATCCACCGGGCATGGTGCCACACCAGATCACACCTTTTTCTTTTGGACCACCCGGTTCCATGGCCCAGATCATCTGCGTGGACCATTTGACTTCTTTGCCCCAGCCATCCAAATCAATCAGGCCCTCGGGCTTTTCAGGATATTTCGGTGTGGTGACTTCCAGCCATTTTTTGGCACCCCTGTTTCGTCTGTGCAACTTTACGCCGAAGTGGCCGTGGTTGATGGCCGCGTAGTCAGTGCCGTCGCGGGGATCATGCAAGGCCAGCGTGATATTGTCACCGAGAAAATGCGCGTCGGAAATCTTCCAGCTGCCCCGTGACTTGCCGACTTCGAAAAGTCCCTTGCGGGTTGAGATAATCAGTTTTCTGGCCATTTTATCCTCCCTGAGAAAATCAATATCATCCGCCCGACAAAGCCTGCATCACCCACACCTCGCTGGCATGCTTCACGCCATCGCTTTGCTTTTCCAAATCCTTGATGGCCTGGCCATCCACCAGAATGCGCATGTGTTTGCGAAGCGCTCCTTGGTCATCCAGTACATAGGTTTCAAGGCGGGGATTGGCCTGAAACGCCGCATTCAAAATCTCCCGCACGGTCTGCCCCTGCGCTTCAAGCGAAGGGCAATCCACATGACGCCGGAGATTGGAAGTGAAATGAACGTGTGCCATGCGACAAATCTATCACAGCTGAAAGCTTTGACAACGGGTGCCCATCAGGCAAACGTGGGAACATGAAACGCCGCTCAATCCTGCTTCTCCCGTTATTTGCAACCGTTGCCCGGGCCCATTCAACAAAGTTGGGCGACATCAAAATCGGCCATGCCTGGGCTTTGCCAGCTGAAGTGGCGGTTGATGGTCAAGTCTTCATGCCCCTGTTCAATGCCGGCAAATCGCCAGACAGAATGATCGCCGCCAGAAGTTCCATGGCGGGCATTGTCGAACTGCGCTCCAACAACCGTTACGATGATGCACCCGCCCAGGAATTCGCACTTGATCCCGGAAAGCCACTGGGCATGCGGCCGACTGCCCATCACTTGCGTCTGGTGAGTTTGCGAAAACCTTTGAAACCGGGCGACAGGTTTTCCATCATTCTGGATTTCATCGATGCGGGAGAAATTGAAATTGAAGTTTACGTTGAAACCAAACCGGGAACTTGAGACATGAAAGCCAAAATCACCTGGATCAATGGCCGCGCCTTTTTGGGCGAAAGCGGCTCCGGCCACAGTGTCGTCATGGATGGCGCACCAGAAGCTGGCGGGCGCAACATCGGTGTGCGGCCCATGGAAATGCTGTTGCTGGGGCTTGGCGGCTGCACAGCTTTTGACGTGGTGATGATCCTCGAAAAATCCCGCGAGAAAATCACTGGCTGCGAGATTGAACTGGAAGCTGAACGGGCCAGCGCAGATCCCAAAGTCTTTACCAAGGTCAAACTGATTTACACTTTCAAGGGCCACAACCTGAAACCCGCCAGCGTCGAGCGGGCTGTCAACCTCTCGGCGGAAAAATATTGCTCTGCCTCAAAAATGTTCGAATTGTCAGCGACGTTGGAGCACCAATGGAAAATCATCGACGCTTAGTCCTCAAAATTCCTCTGTTTTACCTGTTGGCCCTCGCCCCGACGCGGGCCTGGGCCGTTGAACCCCTCGCCCTGCAAGGACCGCAGATCATCGCGTTGCTGGAAGGCAAGACCCTCAAAGGTGCCTATGCCGACGGAACGCCAGTGCGCGAGACCTATGCCGTGGGCGGCAAGATTCCCGACTATCTCGATGCCCGCCAGTCGGCAACCGGCACCTGGTCCGTCGTCAACAACCAGCTCTGCACTTTCTACGATGCGGACATGGCAGGCGGCTGTTTCCGGGTAGAGATTATTGGCACAAACTGTTTTGATTATTTCGCCATTGCCTCGTCAGTCGAGGAAGCCCTCACGCCAACCGACAAACCCCGCTACACCGCAAGGGCCCATATCGAAGGATTGGCTGAAACCTGCCCGGATGAATTGTCGGTTTGAAGCGTTGCCGCCCTTCGAGGCTCGCAAGGGCCGTTTGCAACACACGCCGCATTTTGCAATCTCCGCAAACGCTTGCTAACCTGGGCCCATGGACGACCCCGCACAAATCCTTCTCCCCCTCTCCCTTGGCATCGGCCTTGCCGCCGCCACGGGCTTTCGGATTTTTATTCCTTTGTTGATGATGGGTATCGGCGTTCGCTTAGGCCACATACCTGTTTCCGATGGCTTTGCCTGGGTTGCCACAACATCGGCCCTGCTGATGCTGGCCGTGGCTGCCTTCACGGAAATCATTGCCTACTACGTGCCATTTCTCGACAACGCGCTGGACCACGCGGCAGGGCCAGCAGCCATCGTGGCGGGCATTCTGGTATCGGCTGCTGTGCTTGGAAATCTTGATCCGATGTTGAAATGGACCCTCGCCATCATCGCGGGCGGAGGAGCGGCAGCGGCCACTCAAAGCACAACGACTGCCTTGCGCGGCTCTTCGACGCTTCTGACAGGCGGTCTTGGCAATCATGCACTGGCCACGGGCGAAATTGCCGGAGCCGTGGTCACATCTCTGCTGGCCATGCTCCTGCCCTATGTCACAGCAATTCTGATCCTGCTGTTCATCTGGCTGGGCTGGCGTCTGGTGCTGAAATGGCGGCAGCGATCAAAACCTGCAACCTGAACCTATTCCGTCACCACCACTTTGGCTTTCATGCTGTTGTGACGTTTACAGAAATATTCATAGGTGCCGGCCTTGCTGAAGGTCTGCGAATACATGCCGCCTTTCACAAAATAGCCGCTGTCAAAATCCTTGCTCGGCTTTTCCGGTGTACCTGAAGTGACGGAGTGTTCGATGTCGTCACTGTTCAACCATGTGATGGTCGTACCCGCTTTCACGGTGATTTCACCGGGCATGTACTGAAACAGTTTGATGTCAGCCTTTTGTTCATCGGCCAAACTCTGCGTGACCAAACCCGACAGCAACATTGCAGAGGCAATTGCGTTCGCAAATAATTTCATGGCTGTTCTCCTTTTATATGGCTGGGCGATGGCAGGCCGGGTCATGCAACCCGCCCGCCATCGCCTGGTCCATTATTTCGTCATCGGAAATTTGTCGGGAAATTGCGCAATGATCGTGGCGGCCAAAGGATCGGCGATCATCTGCATGTGATGCGACGCCTCACGGATCTTGGTATAGACCAGCTTTTGGTCTTTCTTGGCTTGCGCATCCACCACATCCTTCAGGCTGAGGATGTGCATCTTCACCAATTCGGCAACGGCTTCCTTGGGAAGCGCAGGCGAAGCCGAATTCAGGAACGCACCGAAATCCACGGCATATCCCAACAGGTCATTGACGGCCTTTTCCTTGCCCTTCTTCGACTTCTTGGCGGTGGCCAAGGTGTAATCAACAAAGAAACCAATGTGCTTGCGCCACAAGGGCAGGAAGGCCTCGCCAGCGCCGACGCCATAAACCGAGCCAATGGCCGCAGCGAGGTCTTGTGAGTTGCCATCAAGGGCAGCGGCGGCAGCTTCAAATTCCTTCGTCCGACCACCCAAGGCCGCACCTGTTGCGGAGGCCGCAAGTGTTGCATGCTCCGACAGCAACTGGTTGAGTGTCAGACGCAAGTCACTCTGCGGACTCATGGCTGCCTGGGCTTGCGATGCCGATGTGAAGCCCGTTGGATCAATGCCTGTCATGGCACCGAGGCTCAAGGTTGTTGCGAGTGCCAATGTGGCAGCTGTAAGTTTAAAAAGTTTCATGATCAGTTCCTCCGTTCAATAATGTTTGCTGATGGCACCTTTGAAAGCAATGTTGCCATCTATGGAGGACTACGTACCGGATGTGGCTTTCGGTTTGAACACATCTTCTCACAAGAAATTCGAAAATGTGATCGATCCGATATTCTAGTCGCCACGTTGCCCCGGACCTTCGCCCACAACAACGCTAACGCGGCAACACCTGCGTGCCTATTTAAACTTCGTTAATGTTGCAGGATTGTATTCTTGCAAGAATTTAATGACAATATTGTAACTCAGGACGCAGGTGACAGCCCGCCGTGCCTTTCAACAAACTGCACAATCTCGGCGACACCCTTCAGGCGCAGGAGATCAGTGAACACATAAGGCCGTGCCCCACGCGCCTTTTGCGTATCACTTTCCATGATCGCCAAATCAGCCATCACATGGGGCGCAAGATCAGCCTTGTTGATGATCAGGAGATCCGAGCGCGTGATGGCAGGACCGCCTTTACGCGGAATTTTTTCGCCCTGACACACCGAGATGACATAGAGCGTGAGATCAGCAAGCTCGGGCGAGAAAGTGGCCGCAAGATTATCGCCACCAGATTCTATAAAGATCACCTCCAGATCAGGAATGCGTTTCACCATCTCGTCGATGGCCGCAAGATTGATCGAGGCGTCTTCACGTATCGCCGTATGCGGACAGCCCCCGGTTTCCACACCCATGATGCGCTCTTCAGGCAGGGCTTGCAGCCGATTGAGGATGAGGGCGTCTTCCTTGGTGTAGATGTCATTGGTGATCACCGCCACGGAATATTTTTCGCGCATGGCCTTGCAAAGCTTTTCGGTGAGTGTGGTCTTGCCGGAACCAACAGGTCCGCCAATGCCGATGCGAAGTGGTCCGTGCCTGCTCATGTACGGAATATCCTGGGTTCAAGGGTTTCATGTTTCATGGCGGCGATGTCAGCTGCGATGCAGTTGGAGCCGAGATCGTCCAGTGTGGCGGATTCAGTGCGTGTCGCGGTTGCTGAGATCAAGGGAGCCAGATTGCGCAACACTTTAAGTCCCGCTGTCTGACCCAAGGGCACAAGTCGCACAGCAACGGAAACAAGTGCGGCACAGAAACCTTGCAGGTAAGCGGCGAGGGCTTGCTCCAGCGGAATGTTCATCTGCTTGCAAGCCAATCCTGCGGCCACGGGATAAGCCATCACACCATCATATTTCTGGTTGTCTGTCCACACACTTGCGGCAATATTGAAGTTGCGCCCGAGTTGCGTGGTCTCAGCATATCGCTCGGCGGAACCTGCAAGCGCCAATGCCAGATCATTCGGGTTGCCGTGCCAGCACTGGGCAAACAGCACGGCGTCATTCCAACCGGAGCCCCTTTGCAACAAATCGCTGATCCATGATTCCACATCGTCCTGAGTTGTCACCCGACCATCGGCAATGGCCTGTTCGAGGCCGTGGCTATAGGCAAAACTGCCGATGGGAAAAGTCGGCGACATCCAGTTCAAAAGTAGCAGCAACGCGGCGGTGTCAGTGGCCATGGTGATAAGCTCCATGTTCGGGTGAGAAAGCTTCGCGCACCACCTTGACCTGTGCCCCCAATTGTTCGAGCATCTTCGCAATCACATGATCACCGCGAATGAGAATGCGTGTCGCTTCGATCTGAGCTGCAAGATGACGGTTGCCAATGTGCCAGGCGAGTTGCGACAAATGCGCTGCATCCCGCGCCGTCACTTCCAAAAGCTCTTCGTCCGACGCAATGATTTGCACCAAGCGTCCATCTTCAAGAATGAGGCAATCCCGGTCTTCAAATTTCACCGTCTTCTCAAGGTCAACCATCACCTCATCGCCATGTTGCAATGTGATCAGCTTGCGGCGGAGATGCCTTGCCTCGGCATCCATGACGATGATCTCCCACGGTGTTTCGAGCAGATAATTGGCGCGGACATATTTGGTGGCGCGGAGCGTCAAGGCAGGGACCTCATCCGGCCTTCGGCCACCTTCTCCAGCAAGAGCGCTGGAGAAGGGACGGTTGCGCGACTTCCAACAAAACTTCGAGCGTCGGGGGCGGTGCCAATGCGGTCCCTTCTCCACGCCTTCGCGGAGAAGGTGGCCGAAGGCCGGATGAGGTCCCTTGGTTCAGTACATTCATCATCAAAACAAGAAATACCGCTGCGTCATCGGCAGCGTGGTTGCGGGTTCGCAGACCAGCAGTTCCCCGTCAGCATGCACTTCGTAGGTTTCAGGATCAACCTCGATATTCAAAATCGCGTTGTTGTGAATCATGTCCTTCTTGCCAATGCCGCCGCGCGTGTTTTTCACGGCTGTCATTTGCTTGGCCGTTCCCAGACGATTGCGCAGTCCACCTGCCAGTGCCGCCTGCGAGACAAATGTGACTGACGAATTCGTGCGCAGCTTGCCAAAGCGTGCAAACATCGGGCGGTAATGCACAGGTTGCGGCGTGGGAATGGAAGCATTGGGATCGCCCATGGGCGCTGCTGCGATGGAGCCGCCCAGCAAAACCATTTCAGGTTTCACCCCGAAGAAAGCCGGGTTCCAGACAACGATATCCGCTCGCTTGCCAACTTCAATGGACCCCACTTCATGGGATATTCCATGGGCGATGGCCGGGTTGATGGTGTATTTCGCCACGTAACGTTTAGCCCGGAAATTGTCATTGCCATTGTCTCCGGCAAGCGCACCCCTTTGCTGCTTCATCTTGTGCGCCGTCTGCCAGCAACGGATGATCACTTCGCCCACCCGTCCCATGGCTTGCGAATCTGAGGAGATCATCGAGAAGGCCCCGAGGTCATGCAAAATATCTTCAGCCGCAATAGTCTCCTTGCGAATGCGGCTTTCAGCAAAGGCAATGTCTTCAGGGATTCGCGGAGACAAATGATGACATACCATCAACATGTCCAAGTGTTCCGCCACCGTGTTGATGGTGAAAGGCCGCGTCGGATTGGTGGAAGATGGCAACACATTGGGCAGTGATGCCACCTTGATGATATCTGGAGCATGGCCACCGCCTGCCCCTTCCGTGTGGAAGGTGTGGATGGTGCGGCCTTTGAACGCCGCAATGGTGGCCTCAACAAATCCCGACTCGTTCAAGGTGTCGGTGTGAATGGCAACCTGCACGTCATGAATGTCGGCAACATTCAAACAGCAATCTATGGCCGCTGGTGTGGTTCCCCAATCTTCATGCAACTTGAGCCCGCACGCACCTGCCAAAATCATTTCTTCAAGAGCAGCGGGAAGCGAAGCATTGCCCTTGCCCATCAGGCCGAGATTCATCGGGAAGCCATCAGCCGCTTCAATCATCCGTTCGATATGCCAGGCTCCCGTGCAGGTAGTTGCCAGTGTGCCGTGGGCCGGACCTGAGCCACCGCCCAACATGGTGGTGATACCGGAGTAAAGCGCTTCCTCGATTTGCTGGGGGGCGATGAAATGGATATGGCTATCCACGCCGCCCGCCGTGATGATCCGGCCTTCGCCTGCAATAATCTCCGTGGACGGACCAATAATGATGGTGACGGCATTCTGCGTGTCAGGAATTCCCGCTTTGCCAATGGCAGCAATGCGCCCGTCCTTCAAACCAATGTCAGCTTTATAGATGCCGGTGTGATCGAGGATCAGCGCATTGGTGATAACCGTGTCCATGGCCCCTTCGGCCCGCGTGGCTTGCGACTGCCCCATGCCATCACGGATCACCTTGCCACCACCAAATTTCACTTCTTCACCGTAGAGGGTGAAATCCCTCTCTACCTCGATGATGAGATCAGTATCGGCAAGTCGCATTTTGTCCCCAACTGTGGGACCATACATCTGGGCGTAAGTGGCGCGGGAGATTTTCATGGTTTTGCTACCAGTTTAACGCTTTTTCTGCCCAGTTTCTTGCTGCTTGAGTCTTTGGCTTTCGCTGAGATCACAACGGTACCACTGTCGCTGACTTTGAACTGAATGGTTTGTGCTCCCTGAATGCCCATATGTTTGCGTAGTCTGACAGGAATAGTGACGCGGCCTCTGTTTGAAATTGATACAGTTGATGCAATCCCTGTGGATTTGTCAGTCATTCAAAGTCTCCCCATTACCTTGCCCTGAAACCCAAACACGCGGCGAAGTCCCCCCAAGGGCACCAGAGTCACCTCACGCCGTTGCCCCGGTTCAAATCTGACAGCGGTTCCGGCTGCGATATCCAGCCGCATGCCTCGCGCCAGCACCCGATCAAAACTCAGAGACTCATTGGTTTCAAAGAAATGATAGTGCGAGCCGACCTGCACAGGCCGATCACCCTTGTTGGCAACTTCGAGTCTCACGCGCTTTGCTCCAACATTCAGTTCAATATCACCACTTTTGGTTATGACTTCACCGGGGATCATTTAGGCCTCTCAACGAATGGGGTGATGGACGGTGACTAGTTTTGTACCATCGGGGAAAGTCGCTTCCACCTGCACGTCATGGATCATCGCGGGCACACCATCCATGCAATCAGCCTTGCACACCACGTGGGCCGCTGCTTCCATCAGGTCTGCCACACTGCGGCCATCGCGCGCGCCTTCCACAACATAGTCGGTGATCAGGGCAATGGCTTCCGGGAAGTTCAACTTCACGCCCCGTTCTTTCCTGGCCCGCGCCACGATTGCCGCCATGGCCACCAGCAGTTTGTCTTTTTCACGCGGCGTAAGTTGCATGATATTTCCTCAGAAAGTCCAAGTTTTGGGCAGGGCATGGCGGCCCACACAAACAGAAAGCGCTTGAATCAAGGTTTTCCGCAAATGAAAGCTGTCCCGCGCCAAAAGCCTTGCAACCAGCTTGCCATTCCAGAATGATGCGCCATCTTCTGGCCCCAGTACAGCCCGCAAACCATCCAGCTTCTGTTCGGCTTCAGGTGCGATGACCAGCAATGTGGCGCAGGCATGATTGTCACCGAAAGTTGCCTTGGACCGGGGCCAATCCGGCCCAAGCCGAAAAGCCTCCGTATGGATCAGCTTTCCCGACTGCTTAATGTTCCAGCGATCTAGCAACGAAACATGCTTGATCTCTTCGCCCATTTCCCGCCGTCCAAACACCAGCGACTCAACAGCCAGAAAACGCGCATCCCCAGCAAGTGACACCTGAAGTCGCCTTTCCAGGTCACTGCTTTCGAAGAAAATACTGGCCTGTGGCAGCCAGAGCAATTCAGCCTTGCGACCAACTTTCAATTCGACATCCACAACAGCTGGTGGACCAAGCGTGCGATAAACCCGCTCCGCCGTTTGCGACGTCAACACCAGTCTGGCGCCATCACCCACCTCAGCCGCAATTGAAATCCTGTCCCCGCCAGCCAGCCCGCCCGACGTGTTGATGAGAATAGCCTCGCTTGATCCGCGCGGCAGCCGCAGCTTGGATGAACCAGACTCCCGCAAGACGGCAACCCCATCCCGCTCCATGCGAAACCGGATGTCGCCAACACTGCGCTGTTCAAGAAGGCGGGCGGTGGATGTCATGGCCAGAGGTTAGGTGAGAAGTCTGACCCACGCCATCCTGAAATTCAACCGACATTGACACTGGCGCGGAAATTTCAAGCGAGTCAACTTTGTTGGAAACGCTGCTCGACCTGCCAAATATTTTAATCTCAACATTGCAAACCAGACCCAGCGTCATTCACGCCACCAGCCATGGCCCACTCCCGCCCAACGGCAATTTCTCCGAAACCTTTGGCAAGGGCGATATCATGGGCCTGCTCGGCACCGTGGTGGTTGCGCTTCCCCTTGTGCTCATCTCCAAACTGATGCAAAAAACGGGATGCGGCGGCGACAGCGACTTAATGCGCAGCCTCACAGGTCGCGCCTCCAAAGTCATGCAAGGCGATTACGACGAAGGAAAGCCAACAGCCAGCCTCTCACGCCTCAATATGGCGATGGATCAAGCCGTCCAGAATTTTCAGAACCATTCGCCCGTTCAAGACACCTGCGCGGAAAGAAATCACCCGATGGCACCCACGCCGAATAGTCCGGGGGTTTTCGGCAGGCGCTGACGTGGATCAGGGCAGTCCACCGCGCCCAGTGCGCTGTCAGAGGCCCAACAGGCGCGGCGCGTAATAGGCAATCAGATATTGCAGGAACTGCAAACCAATGATGGCAATGATGGGCGACAGGTCCAGGCCTCCAAGATCAGGCAAGAACCGCCGGATGGGGCCAAGCACAGGCTCCGTCAGACGGCGCAGACCATAAAGAACTTGCCGCACAGTCGGGTTTGAATAATTGACTATGCCAAAATGCACCAACCAACTCGATGCCACACTGGCGATGAGCACCCAGAAGTAGATATTGATCAGTGTCAGGATAAGCCAGATAAAAGGATTCATGCATCGCTCGCTGTTCAGAAACCTGTATCTAAGGATTGTGAAGGTCAAGCGCAAGCCGTTGCAAGCAATGTCCAGGGCTCCGTGCTCAGGTTCACGCGATTTTCTGATTGACGCGGATTTGTGGGATTCCGTTTTGGCGTGTTGCGGGCGATTGTTCCGGGTCGATTGATTCGGGAGATTGCCATGGACGCTTTGTTGCCTGCGCCGAGCCTGCGCCTTTTGCTTGACCATTTCGCCGCCATTCCTGACCGGCGGCAGCGCTGCAATGTGATGTTCCCACTGCGCGAAGTGCTTCTGCCCGTCGTCTGCGGCACCATCGCCTGTGGCGATGATTACGATGACATCGTCGATTGGGGCGATGCGCATCTGGATTTTCTCAAGCGCTTCTCGGAGTTCCATTTCGGCACTCCTCGGCCTGACTGGCTGAGGGTGGTGATGAACCGCATCGATCCCGTGCTGTTCGCCGATTGCTTAACGGCAAGGGTCGCGGCGGCGCTGCCGGGCAAGATCGACCTCGTGGCGATCGTCCTTCGGCAAACTCAGGATGAGGGGCAAGACCTCGCGCGGCAGCCACGACCGGGCTGCGGGCAAGACGAGGACGAGATGGCTACGGCTGGCGAAGGCCGAGACGAGATGCAGGGGGCTATCTCCTCGCTGTCAAAGGCAACCAGCTGACGCTGGCCGCCGACTGCAAGGGTTATTTTGAAACGGGAGTGTCAGGAATCTTGTGTGTGGTGCCGATTTAGCCACTATCTTTCGGAGAACCTTTCTTCGAAGATAATGGCGAAATGGGTTTTTGCTTCGGTCCACTCACGCGGTGGCATTTTCCAGTCTTGGCGATTTGACGCAAGACCAAAAACAACAGTTTGAGGGCGGCGTCATCGTTGGGAAAATGGCCCCGTGCCCTGACGGCTTTGCGCAACTTTGCGTTCAGGCTCTCAATCGCATTGGTGGTGTAGATAATCCGGCGCACCGCTTCGGGGAAAGCAAAGAACGGAATGACCTCGCTCCAATTGCGCCGCCAGCCCATGGCGCCAACTCATGGCGATGGCAGGATATTTCCGTCCCCACGG
>JANOXA010000035.1:0-34455 GCA_031418195.1 Hyphomicrobiales bacterium
ACAGTCTGTGAAAGCTCCACACCGAAATCATCCCCAGCGTAAAGTTTACGAGCGACGGCGATCAGTGACTGGGCGAAGTCGGCGTGGATGGCCAGCTACAAATCATGGCCCGAGTCTCATTGGCATCAGCGAGGGTGCTGCGTGAAACCGCACTGCTGATCCCCATGTGATAGAGCTTGCTGCGCTGTGCCCTGAGGCAGGCTTCAACATCGCGCAGGCTTTCACGATAGGTGAGCTGCGCAAAAGCCATGCACAGATATTGGTCGAGACAAGTGAACTGTCGCACCTGCCGGTCACCGCCGTAACGCACCACACAGCGCCGGAATATATGCAACGGCAAATGCCCCATCAATTGCGCCAAGACCAGTTTGCCAGCGTACATGCTTCACCTCCAGAGTCCTTGGAGACGGCATGTTGAACGTCATTCGGCAGAAAAAGCAGTTCAAGTCGGTGACCCCCGAAAAACGGTACTTTGCTCAATTATCACAGTGGGTTACGAGGGGCAAAAACGTCAATAACCGGACAGTAGTGGAAGCGTCCCGTTGTCCTACCGTTATCCTATTATCCCACACATCAGGGAGGACCACTTTTCAAAGGGCAGACCACTACCACGCGAGGAGGCAAGAGATGTGCCGGTATCACCTGCTCCCGACCCACTGCCGGATATCGTCAGCCAATTGCTCGAGAACGCCTGTCGTTCCGGCGGGGAGCGGCTCCGGAAACCGTTGCTCGGCATACGCGAGCGTTCCCCCCAGATGGACCGACTGGACGCAGGGCATCTCGTGCTGTCCGAAAAACTTGATCATGTTTTCCGCGCACAGGCGCACACTCGGATCGTCCGCAGGATCGGTGGCGCCGTTGACGATGACCGCTCCGAGTTTTCCTTTGAGCTGTTGTCCGTCGCGCCAAAGGGGATCCGATCTGTCGATCAAGACGACGCCCAGGGCCGGCGGCATTCCGAAGCAGGTGGGAGTAGCCATCAGAATTACGTCCGACTCTTTCATGAGTGACAGAACACGATCGATCCCGTCGCCGTGGTATCCGAACTTTTGATAACACTGCTCGCACCCGAGACAGTCGATACGCTCATCGGCCAGACGCACCTGTTCCAAGACCTTCACCCGCCGATCTCTCTCGAGCGAGCGAAGAACCTCGCCGAGTATCCGCCCTGAGTTACTGGACGTGCGTGGGCTGCAGTCTATTCCAATGATGGTCATCGCTTTGTCCATGTGAGGATCCCTATTAAGGCGTGACAGCTTGATACCGAACGGCACGTATTTCGGTGACACTCCATTTAATTTTGTTGCATTGCAATGGTCGAGCCAGAGCGTGTTGAAACAACCCCTCGTCGCTTCGCGCCACTCCCCCGCGCTTCGCGCGAGGGAGAAAGGGAAAAGGCCGAGTTCACAACTTCTTCAACCCCGCCTCAATCTGCGCCCTTTTTCCTTCCAGAAACGGTGGCAGGGACAGGGTTTCTCCCAGTGTTTCCATCGACTCGTCGGCTGCAAATCCTGGGCCATCGGTTGCCAGTTCAAACAGGATGCCGCTGGGTTCGCGGAAGTAGAGGCTTTTGAACCAGAAGCGGTCAACGGGGCCTGAGTTGGGGACGCGCAGGGTTTTCAGGTGGTCGGCCCAGGCGGTGTAATCGGCCATGGGAATGTTGAAGGCCACGTGATGGACGCCTCCTGCACCTTGGCGGGGTGGCGGCAGTAATGGTTCGACTTTCACATGCAACTCAGCGACGGGGCCATCGCCTGCCATGCGGTAGGCATGGAGGCCATCGTTTTCGGTGTGCTTGGTCATGCCCATGATCTGGGTCAACACGATGTCGGTGTTTGTGACGTCAGGTACGCTTAAAGTTATGGGGCCAAGACCGCGAATCTGGTGTTCAGGCGGAACCGGGCTTTTTGACCAGAGCTTGAACGATGTTTCACTTTCATCCTGTACCAAACATAAACGCTGGCCTTCGAAATCCTCAAAGTCGAGAGAAAGGCGACCCAGCCTCGAAAGCGGCTGTTTGAACTTCACGTCATGCTTTTTGAAATGCTCCATCCACCAGTCAAATGCACCTTCGCCCTTGACGCGCAGGCCCGTGCGGCAAACTGAATTGGTGCCGCGGCTTTCTGGTCCGGTTGGCCAATCAAAAAACGTGATGTCGGTGCCCGGCGATCCTTCGCCATCGGCATAGAACAGGTGATAGGCCTTGACGTCATCCTGGTTGACGGTTTTCTTGACCATGCGAAGGCCAAGCACTTTCGTGTAGAAATGGTGGTTGCGCGGCGCATCAGCAGTGACGGCCGTGAGATGGTGAAAGCCTTTGAGGCGCATGATTTAAAGTACTTCGATGGGTTCCGGTTGGCCGTAGATAAAGCCTGTTCCATCGAGTTTGTAAATGTCCGGGCGGAAATTAACCCGGCCATCTTCGGTCGCCCAAGCCGTCAGGTACATAAAACGCACGTCAGCCGGATAGCGCACGGGCACGGAATAGGTTTCCTGGCTGGCGGTGATCATTTCAAACTGGGCTTCGTCAAAATCATCTTGCCCCGCCATGATCCAGTTGATGAACAGGCGCACCTGATCGACACGAACACAGCCTGAGCTTTCGTAACGGGCATTCTGGGCAAACAATTCCCGGTGCGGCGTGTCATGCATATAGACCATGAACTTGTTGGCAAAGTTCACCTTGACGGTGGCCAAGGCATTCTGGTCGCCGGGTTGTTGCTGGAAATGATAACGCTCCGGCGGGGTGTTCAGCCAGTCCACACTGGAGGGCTCAATCTCAGGCCCGCCCACACCATCAAAGACCTTGATGTTGAGCTGGTTCAGGTATTCCGGGTCTTTCAGGTATTTCGGGATGAGGTCGCGCATGACGATGGAGGCGGGCGCATTCCAGGTGGGATTGAACGTGACGTCCGTAGTTTTGCTGGCAAGCGTTGGCGTGGGGCGCTCAAGCTTGCCGCAAATAATATTGTGACGTGCATAGACCTTGCCATCTTCAACCGTTTCAAGCTGAACCGATGGAATATTGACCAGGATATTGCGGCGGCCAAGTCCCTCGGCATAGGCTTCGACGCGCGGCAGGTTTTCCTGCAACATGAACAGGCGCTGGGTTGCTGGCATGTCCATGGCGCTGCGGGTGCGGGCGTCGATCTTGCCTGAAGCGGCGATGCCATGGCTGATTTGGAAATGCCGCACTGCCCCGATGAGTTGGCCATCATAGGCTTGCGGTGCATCCACCGACAAACTGTCGATGTCCATATAGCCTTCACGCACCAGGCGCTCGCGCAGTGCAATGACTTTTGCTGATTTGACGCCTTTTTCCAGTTTGCCTTGGGGAAGTTTGCGCCAACCACCAGCGGCGACGATTTCCTCATACATGGAAATCGCACCTTGCATGGCATCGGAGGAACCAGCGGTGACCATGGCTGCTTCATTCTGCTCGGAGATAATACCCGTGTGGGTGTTGAGCTTGCCAAGCAATTCCTGGCGTGGACCCAAGGCGGCAATTGATTCCGTCTGCTGGGCCAGGGCTTTGGTTGCGATGGCAAAGGGCGCCACTGACAGACCAAGCAACATTTGACGACGGGACAGGATTGGGGACACGGGAAACTCTCGCACGCAGGATTGGAGTTACAGAGTGATCAGACAAAGTAAACGCCGGCTTAATGCCTCAAGGTTCGTGGCATTCATGCGGCGGATGCGGAAGCCATCTCTGCTAAGGGAACGATTTGCATGTCTTCAGGTTTGCGCCGAACAATGACAATGCGAGGTGCGGCTTTGATTTCCACTTTGGCAACTTCTTCCAGCATGGCCATTTGCGGTCGCGCGTCTTGCATGTTGTTTTCAACACCTTGCGAAGTAGAAATTGCAGGATCTGGCGCTGATTCAACGGTCGCCGACGCTGTGGTCCCCAGACGATTGATCACCAGTCTGGCACCACGCTTAGGCTCGTCATCTTTCACCTGGCTGATGGCGGCGGGTTCGACTGGGGTGTTTTGGGCGGGAGGAAAATCTGGAACCGAAACCAGAACGGGTCGGGCTGGTTTGACTGTTGGTTCAAACAGCGCGGCATCGGCTTTGAAATAGGTTTCGGTATTTTGTGATCCCGGAGAAACTGAAGGGTTGAGTGCCACATCAATTTCGTCGATCAAGTTCAGGGCGCGGACAACGCTGGATGTCAGTTTGCCAGCAGTGTCATTGGCCGGCAAAGCGGGCAGGGTCTTGCGGGCCATTTCTGCCAGTTTTGCAAACATCCGGCCTTCTGCCGATAGTTCAGTGAAGCCGGTTTCCTGCAACGCGATTTCGCGGCGGGCCGTGGCGATGGCGCCGCGCAGCTTGGTCAATTCTCCGGCAGGCTCATGCACAAGTCCTTGATGGTGGGCCATGGCTTCAATGCGCGATTCAATTTGGCTGATGGCGGCCAGGATTTTGGCGCTGCTCTTGTCTTCGTGGCGTTTCTGGAATTCTTCGAGGAACCAGCGCCCGCGGCCCGATTCCTGGACAGCTCCCAAAATATCATCAAATGTCAGGCCACTTTCGGCCATCGCGCCACTACTCATACGCCATACTCCACAAACTTACTGGCTGAGATGCATTGTCGACATATAAACGCGACCACACGCATGACACAGTTGCAGGCATAATCGTTTAAACTGGTGAATCTTTGGTTTAGATCAGCTTTCCATGACGGCGAAAATTTTCGGAATAAGGATTTCCTTCACCTATGCCTTTCTGATGCTGGGTAGTGGCGTGCAATTGCCATTCCTGCCGCTTTGGCTTTCGGAGAAAGGTATTCCGGTTGAAGGCATTGCCATGATCATTGCTGGTGCGATGGCCACGCGGATTTTGGGTGCCCCGCTGTTTGCCTGGATTGCCGATCATTTTGGCAACCGCCGACTGGTCATTCAGCTCTGTGCGGCATTTTCCCTGATGGCCTATGGGCTTTTGGCGATCAGCAATGGTTTTACGCCGATCATGACCATGGTGCTGATTGCGTCTTTCATGTTTGCGCCGGTGTTTCCCCTGACGGAAGGTTTCAGTGTGGATGGCAGTCAGGCCCATGGCCTGGACTATGGGCGCTTGCGCCTTTGGGCTTCGGTGAGTTTCCTGGTGGGAAGTCTGGGAGCCGGTGCATTGCTGACAATTCTTGACGCGTCTGATGCAGCATGGATTCTGGCGGGTGCCCAAGCCATGGCGTTCATAGCGACACTGCTATTGCCGCATGAGCCGGATGCGGCGAAAACCGAAGCAAAGGGTGATGTGCTTGAAAACGCCCGGAACCTGTTTTTTGGGTCAAGCTTTCCTCTGTTGATGCTGGCAGCCGGATTGGGCCAGGCCTCCCATGGCTTCATGAACAGTTTTGGTTCGGTGCATTGGTCTGATCTGGGGATTGATTCATTAGGCATCGGCGTGTTTTGGGCATCTGCGGTGACTGCCGAAGTGCTGCTGTTGGGATTTTCAGGACGGTTGGTCGCAAGTTTAGGTCCGGGCCGTCTGATGCTGTTGGGGATTACGGGAGGGGCGCTGCGCTGGACCCTCATGGGTCTTGTCAGCTCTTATTCAATGATTCTGTCTATCCAGACCTTGCATGCCCTGTCGTTTGCCACTTTGCACCT
The DNA here is from genome assembly GCA_031418195.1 of Hyphomicrobiales bacterium. GTDB lineage: Bacteria > Pseudomonadota > Alphaproteobacteria > Rhizobiales > Aestuariivirgaceae > Aestuariivirga. Next base: position 5,616 of record JANOXA010000035.1, read on the forward strand.
TGGCACCATGCATTTCATCCGGTTGATGGTTCCAAACGCCATGCGCAACCGCGCACAGGGAATTTATTCGGCGTTGTCAGGTGGCGTGTTGATTGCTTCCACCGCCTATGTTTCGGGTTGGCTTTATGCCGGATTTGGCCAAGCGGCGTATTTTTTCATGGCTGGATTATCGGTGCTTTCGCTTGCCGCAACCCTTGCGCTGTTGCGCTTCAGCCCCAGAGTGCGGGCGGTGGCGGCTGCATGAGGCTGCCGCGATACTGGATGGCTGGGTGGCGGTCGCGTTGCAGAAGCAGCGGGCCGTCGAGATCCATGTAGTCGGCAAATGACGCCAGCAGGAAAGCAGGTGCCATTGCGAGGGACGTGGCCAGCATGCAGCCGACCATGATTTTAAGATTTGCGGCTTTCGCAGCCTTGGCCAATCCCAATGCGGGCGTCAAACCACCCGTCTTGTCGAGCTTGATATTGATGGCGTCATATTTGCCCATGAGGTCTGGCAAATTGTCGGGGCCATGCGCCGATTCATCGGCGCAAATCAGCAGATCACGGGCGACGCCTCGCAGAGCATCATCAGCAGCGGCAGGCAGCGGCTGCTCCACCAGTTCGACATCAACCGATTTGCAATGGCGTAGCATGTCATTCAAATTTTCCGGCGTCCACCCTTCGTTGGCATCAACGATCAGTCGTGCATCTGGCGCGGCGCGGCGCACAGCGAGCAAACGTTCGGCATCACCGTCGCGTCCCAGCTTTAATTTGAGCAGGGGGCGATTTGCAACAGAGCTTGCGGCGCGGGCCATGTTTTCGGGTGTATCAAGGCTGAGTGTATACGCGGTGGTAACGGGAAGTGGCGGTGGCAATCCAGCTAGTTGCCAAGCAGGCAAGTTTTGCTGCTTGGCTTCCAAATCCCACAAAGCGCAGTCCAGCGCATTGCGGGCGGCGTAGGGCAGGGCCAGGTTTGCAATGGCGTTGCGGCTGATGCCCTTTTCAATTTTTGCCTTGGCGTTTTGCAGAGCTGTGAGGGTTGCTTCAACAGTTTCATTGTAGCGGGCATAGGGCACGGCTTCACCGTGACCCTGGTGGTTGCCGTCTGAAAGCTTGACCACAACAACCTGTGCCGTGGTTTTGCTGCCACGGGCGATGGTAAAAGTTCCGGCGATCGGCCATGACTCTTCGTGGCATTCGAAGTGCAGCATCAAGGCAACTGCTTTATGAAATGACTAGTTGTAAGCGCTCGCCACAAAGACAGGGTTATCGCTTGTGGCCAAAGGGACCTCATCCGTCTCGGGCTGCGCCCGACCCACCTTCTCCACGAAGGCGTGGAGAAGGGACGATATGTTGGGTTTTGTCCCTTCTCCACGCCTTCGTGGAGAAGGTGCCCCAATGGGGCGGATGAGGTCCCGGTGGCCATATGCGATAGCCCTGCCACAAGGGGGAGGGGATTTCTGAGCGAGGTTTGTCGAGCCGAAAGAGTCAATTCATACGCCCCTTGGAACTATTTTTCAGACACGCGCCCCGCTGCTTCCGCCAACATCATGTAGACTTCGCCATTTTGTGAAGACAGAACGGCGTCCAGTGTATCAGAACCATTGGGCACTTCAGCCAGGGCATCCAGCAGTTTTTCAAACAGGCGGATGTAGCCATTGACGCGGGTTCGCAGCAATCGCTCTTCGCCGTAACGGTTGGCGAGGGCTGCAACTGTCCGCTTGTTGCGGCTTTCGTGCAGGCGCTTGATGTAGACCTCCGTATCACCATTGACATAACGCTTTTCCAGGTCGCGCGGCAAACCGTTGTCGATGGCTTCGGCAACTTCGCGGGCTGCGGCATTCAGTTTGGCGCTGAAGGCTGCGATTTCGCGGGCAACGGAAGCAGGTAGTTCGGCCAGGGTTGCAGGCTTGCGGCGTGGTGCCGGACGCGGTGCAGACTTCGAAGACAAAGCTTCAACACTCGCCGCGATCTGCGCCATGGTGCCTTCAATTGCTGATCCGGCATAGCCTGCGTTGATCACGGCTTTGCGTGTATCCGTGGTCCGCTCCGATGCAATTTCGCGGGTGCCGGTCGTTCCCGAAAGGGGAGCAGCGAACGAGGCACCCTCAGATTTTCCCGGCCCGGACCCTCGGGGAGCGATGTAACCGGGGCCCGAGAAGTCGAGCGAGCCGGATTGCCGCCGCACCACTTCGGAGAGTGAATTCAGGGCCGAGATCTGGTCGGCAACAACCCGGCGCATGGCATCGGCATTGGTGCGGGTTTCTTCAGGCAATTCGATGACAGCGCGTTTCAATTCATTGCGGGCGGCGTCAATGTCCTTGACCACTTGTTGGGCCGTCACACGCATGTCCTGGGCCGTCTGCTGGAAGTCGGTTGCGGTTGAAGACAGCATTTCATTCATCGACGACAAGGCACGCTCATGCTGCTCGCGCAGCACGCGGGCCGCCTGGGTGACCTGGTTTGAAGAGTTGCCTTCAAGTTTCTTCAACTCGTCCTCAAGCCGTGTCATGGATTGAACGGTCTGGTCTGCGACGATGCGTGAGATATCGCGGGCCCGCAGTTCTGCGGCGTTCAGTGATTCCTCGATCATGTTCATGTAACCGGTCATCACAGCGTCAACTTCCTGGGCGCGGCGGCTGGCGTCGCTCACAAGACCGTCCAACGTATCACGGCGGCTCGACAGCATCTGTTCCATTTCAGCATTGAACTTGTTGATCGAGCGGTCAACCAGGGTCGTTACATCTTCAAGGCGGTCTGACATGCGGGTGCCAGTAATTTCCAACTTGCCCGTAAGCTGCATGGAAATGCCTTCCAGCTTGGTGTCGAGTTCGGTTGCGGCGGTGCCAATCTGGTCGGCAAAATAAGTGTTGGCGGTTTGCACATGGCCGGAGAATTTGCGGTGGGCATCATCAAGCGCCTTGCCAGTTGTGGAAGCGGCAGTTGAAAGTTCCTGGGTTGCCTTGTCGATGCGGTCCACCAGCAAGCCGGTTTCCTGTTCGAAGCGGCCGGTGATTTCCATGGTGGTCTGGCCAAGGCCATCTGAGAAGGCACCTTGAACACGATCAAGATTGCTGGTGAAGGCATTTTGAGCCCGGCCGAGATTGCTCTGGATTTCGCTGGTGGCTTCGTCAAGGGTCTGGATCAGGCTGGTGCTGGTCGTGCTCAAGCGCTTGGTGACATCGCCTGTCACCTGATCGAGGTGGGTTGTGGCGATATCAAGACGCTCGCCCAATTCGCGGGCTGTCGTGCCCAGTTGGCTGGTCATGCGGTTCGTGTTGGCGGTGAAGAGGCCTGACAAATCTGTTGTCGCCTGTTCCAATTGGGCGCCAAGGCGGCTTTCCGTGGTTTCGAGCAAGGTGCCCAGTTGTGCAGATGAGACATCGAGTTGTTGTGAAAGGCGCTCCGTCACATCGCCGACGCGGGTTGTCACACGGCCAGCTGTTGCATCAATACTTTCATTGACCCGCTGGGCAATCGATTCCATCTGGTCGCCCACATGGGTTGAAGCCTGTTCGAGGCGGTTGAACAATTGGGTTGCCGTGCCTTGCAAATGTTCCACCAAGCTGCCCGACGATGCTTCGAGAACCTGAACCATGGTATCGCGTGAAGCACCGAGCTTTTCGACGAAACTGTCGGAAATCGACATCAGGCGATCCGAAACGTCAGTGCTCGAAGCGGAAATATTTTCAGCAACTGCGAGACCGGAGACTTGCATCTGCCGATTGACGCCTTCTGAGGTTTCGCGGAGATGGGCGGTGATGGCACCACTGGTTGACACCATCAAATCATTGAATGTGGAACCAGCTGATTGCATCTGGTTGATGACCAGGCTGGACGAGGTGTTGATGCGCTGGTTGACAGTTTCCCCTGAAGATTCGAGGCGCGCGGCGGCATCATTGAAACCTTCGATGGCCTGGCTGTAAGACATATCGAAAGTAGCTGTGAGACTGTCTGTGGTCGAGCGAATGGTGTTGGTGATGGCATTGGATTGCTGGTTCAAATGCTCGGTCAAACCGGTCGCTGCCTGTTCAATGCGCGTGGCATAATCGTCGCCGCCTGAATTCAGGCTTGTCAGCAAGTTGCGGGCCGACATGTCGATACCCGACAGCAGGGATGCCGTAGTGCCTTCAAGCTGGCCGGAGTATTCCTGCGCCGTGGAACGGATCGCATCAACAATGGCATCAGAGTTATGGCTGAGCTGACTGGTAAGGCCTGTTGTCGCCTGTTCGATTCGGCCAACATAGGAAACACTGCCTGTATTGATGCCGTCCAAAAGGATTTTTGCTGATTGGTCGATGCTGGACAACATGTGGGTTGCCGAGCCTTCGATTTGGCCGGAGTATTCCTCAGCCGTCGAACGGATCATATCGATAATGGCATTTGAGTTTTGACTCAGGTGGCCGGTGAGACCGGATGCGGCTTGCTCAATACGATCCACATATTCAACGCTTCCCGTGTTGAGCCCCGCCAGCAAATGCTTGGCAGACTGGTCAAGGCCCGACAGGAGGCTGGCTGCCGAGTCTTCGATTTGGCCCGTATATTCGCCCGATGTTGTGCGGATGAGATCGACAACCGCGTCGGCATTGCGGTTGAGCTGTGTGGTCAGGCCGGATGCCGCCTGTTCAATGCGGCCCACATATTCAACGCTGCCTGTGTTGATGCCGGCCATCAGGTTTTTTGATGACAGATCAATGCTCGAAAGAAGGCTGGTTGCCGAGCCTTCAATCTGGCCGGAATATTCTTCCGCCGTTGAACGGATTGCTCCAATGATGGCATTGGAGTTTTGGTTCAGGTGACCTGTAAGGCTTGAGGCAACTTTTTCAATACGGCCCACATAGTCAAGACTGCCAGAATTGAGACCTGAGAGGAGAGTTTTGGTTGACAGGTCGATGCTGGACAAGAGATTGGTTGCCGAGCCTTCGATCTGACCGGAATATTCCCGGGCCGTTGAACGGATCACATCAACGATGGTGTTCGAGTTCTGGTTGAGCTGGCCCGTGAGGCCAGAAGCTGCCTGGTCGATACGGCCCACATAATCAACACTCCCCGCATTGATACCTGCCAACAGGTTTTTGGCGGACTGGTCAATGCTGGTCAACATGCTGGTCGCCGATCCTTCGATCTGGCCGGAGTATTCTTCAGCCGTTGAACGGATCACATCGACGATGGTGTTTGAATTCTGATTGAGATGGCTGGTGAGACCCAAGGTTGCCTGCTCGATACGACCCACGTATTCAACACTACCCGCGCCAATGCCTGCCAGCAGGTTTTTGGCGGACTGGTCAATGCTGGAAAGCATGTTGGTTGCCGAGCCTTCGATCTGGCCGGAATATTCGCCCGCCGTTGTGCGGATGACGTCAATCACCGCATCGGCATTGCGATTTAGATGGGTGGTCAGGCCAGATGCGGCCTGTTCAATGCGACCGACATATTCCACGCTACCCGAACTGATACCTGCCAGAAGGTTTTTCGAGGACAGGTCAATGCTCGAAAGCAATCCCGTTGCCGAGCCTTCAATCTGACCGGAATAGTCTTCGGCAGTGGCGCGGATCACATTGATTATGGCATTGGAGTTTTGGCTCAAATGACCAGTCAAACCCGAAGCTGCCTGCTCAAGGCGGCCAACATATTCAACGCTGCCTGAATTGAGGCCGGAAAGCAGGCTCTTGGCCGTCTGGTCGAGGCTGCTGAGCAAATGGGTGGCGGAACCCTGGATTTGACCCGTGTATTCCATAGTGCTGTTGCGAATTGTGTCAACAACCATGTTGGTGTGTTGGTTGAGTTGGCCCTGAAGACCGGAGCCCACCTGTTCGATGCGGCCGGCATAATCAGCGCCGCCATTGGCAAGATTGGCCAAGAGAATACGGGCTGAATCATCGATGCCCGCCAGGACTTGCTGTGCTGTTGCAGAAATGCGGTCGTTGTGGTCTTCAGCCGTTGATGCAAGTGTGTTGGTGACCTCGGCAGCATTGGATTTCAACACACCCGTCAGTGCGGCTGAAGCCTGTTCAATGCGTGCGGCGAAATCCGAGCCTGAGGTGTTCAGCTGCATCAAGTATAGATTGCCGGACTGGTCCAGTCCCGCCAGCATCTGGGTGCCTGCAAGTTCGATGCGTTCTGACAAGCGACCGGCTGCCACATCATAGTTGCCCATGATCTGGTTGGCGGCCTCATCGACATAGACCGTCAAATCGGTATTGGCCTTGGAAATCCGGTTGATGAATTCTCCGGCAACATTTTGCAGTCCCATGGTGACAATGTTGCGGCTGTCTTCAATCCGCTGGGCCGTGTCAACGCCGGATTTTTCAATCAGTCCCGCAATTTCATTTGACGTGGATTTCAGGTGATAGGTAATGTTTTCACTGATGGTGCTGACGGTCTGCTGCAACTCTCCTGTGGCATTGCGAATATCAGTTGACGACGCAGTGCTGAGGCGCTGGATGGTGTTGCCAACTTCCATATTCGCCGCATTCAACTGATCGGCACTCTGGTGCAACAGCTGCACCAGGTTCATTTCCATTCCTTTGACTTCTCCGCCGAACTTTATTGATTCAGAGCTCAAGGTACCCGCAGCATTGTTCAGGGTCTGGACATAACCATTCAGTTGCGAGGAGAAATCATGGAAATCGCCGATCAGCATGGTGGACATGCGTTCAAACTGCTGGCTGTGGCCACCGATTTCTGTTCCAGCAATGGCAGCCCGGGCCGAAACATCATCAATCGTGCGGGCCAATTCCTCTGATGATTGTTTCAAACCGGTTTCAAGCCGATCGAATGTCTGCATGGCCAGATTGATGACCTGGCCGAGATTTTGGGTGTTGCCTTCAAGCCGCGTCAACAAGGGGCCCGCTTCACCACCAACGATTTGGCTGGTTTGCTGCAAGGCAATCCGCTGGCTTTCCAAGCCGCTGACCAAACTGCGGATGCGGTCTTCGTTGGCACCAAAAGCCCGCTCAACGGCGGACATTTCCTTGTGGACAATGTCTTCAAGCGCAGTTGCCCGTTTATAGGCATGTTCAACGCCACCCACCAACAGGTCAACTTCCTGGCGCACGGCTTGGGCGATGGATGTGAGATTTTCCGATGCAATGTCCTGGGGCCGAACCAGCCGCAGGGCTGATTGCATCAATACTTCCGAGACCTGACGCAATTGCTGGGCCCGCCACTGGAAATAGGCCATGCTCCAGAAAACTGTGATCGGAATCACCAACACGGCAACGGCCCGCATCATTTCCGGCAGGGTTGGCGATACATTGTTGGCAGGCACAAAGATTTCGCTGGAATGAACCAGAAACCAGCCAAAAATCCAGACCAAGGAAATGCCAAATGCCCCATAGAACACTGCATAGGATGGTGTGCGGCGGAGTTTTGCCAGCATCATGGCAATGCCTGGATCGTTTTCATTGGCTGGGCGATTGCGCACAGGGGTCAGATTATCGCCCGCCGCCTGCATGGCGCTCATCTCGGCAGCACCAGTGTTGGGGCGGTTTCGGTCGGTTGTTCTCAATGCCATTTCTAGTCCGCGCTTCTCAAAAACAGGGGCATATGCCGCCCAAATCCCTCATCCCTGGAAATGTCCTCGCAACAGCCGAACTGTCGCAAGGTGCCTCCACCCCCACGGAATCCATCCTGGTTAATGTAACTTATTGTTGGGGTGAATAGAACCTTTATGGCACCGGAAGGCGTGGATAATTGAAAGTTTGGTTAAGATTATGGATCGAATTGAATCGATTCGATAAATTACCCATTTCCCATGTCTGTTCAGGGTGTTGAATGGGTTCTGTGGCAAGATCACGTCAATTCGGGGGAGAGGAGTGAATGTTATGTACGCCCATGAGTTGAACCATCACACGCCGAAAGTCCCTTTGGATTGCATGCCTTTGGATTCCAAGCGTTTGGACCAAAACACTTTTTATGACCGTGCTTTGCGGGATGAGATCCTCAAACTGTTTGTCAGCCAGCTCGATATTTCACGCAGTGCCATCATGAACCCTGAGACCAATGAAGATTGGCGGTTCACCACCCATACCCTGAAAGGGGCAGCGGCGGCTGTGGGGGCGGAGCAGTTTGTTGCGCTTTCTGGGCAATGGGAAAAATATGCCCTGCCAATTTCTGGTGAAGATATGCAAAAAATGCAACTGGCTTTCGACCAGGCCCGGTCAGCCTTTCTGGCGGCGGCCTTCAGCAATTCCGCTGAGGCTGCTTAGACGGCCATTGAACTTGAGTTGCCTTAGGCTTTGCCATCTCCTATGAAGCGCCCACTTCTGCCAGTTTGTCTGGCATCCGGGTATTGGCGCAAAAGGGCGTGTAATGGCAAAAATAACTTTCATACAGCACAACGGCACTGAAATTGACGCCAACGGCATTGCCGGGATGACGGTGATGGAAACGGCAGTCAAGAACCAGGTGCCCGGCATTGATGCCGACTGTGGCGGTGCCTGCGCCTGTGCCACTTGCCATGTTTATGTCGAACCCGAATGGGCAGGCAAACTGGGGCCACGCAATCCGATGGAAGAGGACATGCTGGATTTTGCTTTTGACGTCAGGGATTCCAGCCGCCTGTCATGTCAGATAAAAGTATCCGACGCCATCGACGGCCTGCGCGTGCGGGTTCCTGAAAAGCAGTTTTGAGGTTCACGATGTCTGAATTTTTTGAAACCGATGCCGTCATCATTGGTGCGGGCCCCTGCGGACTTTTTACGATTTTTGAATTGGGCCTTCTCGATATCAAGTGCCATGTCATCGATATTCTTGATCGCGCGGGGGGACAATGTGCCGAGCTTTATCCGGAAAAGCCGATATATGATATTCCAGCCTTGCCTTTGGTCACCGGCGCTGATCTCACCAGCCGTTTGCTGGAACAGGCCAAGCCCTTCAACGCCACGTTCCACTATAACCAGATGGTGACGGAACTTCGCAAAATTGATGATGGCCGATTTGAATTGAAGACTGATGGCGAGATCACTTTTCTTTGCAAGGTCGTGGTGATTGCGGCGGGTGGTGGGTCGTTCCAGCCCAAGAAACCACCGATACCCGGCATTGATGCCTATGAAAACACGTCGGTGTTTTATTCCGTCAAAAAGATGGAAGCTTTCCGCGGCAAGGATGTTTTGATTGTTGGCGGTGGCGATTCAGCGCTGGACTGGACCAACAATCTGCAACCGATCGTCAAAAGCATGACACTGCTGCATCGCCGGGATGATTTCCGGGCGGCACCGGATAGTGTGAACAAGATGCGCGAACTGGTTGAAGCTGGCAAAATGCAGTTGAAAATTGGCCAGGTCACGGGTCTCAAAGGTGGCAATGGCATATTGTCAGCGGCGACCGTCAAGGTTGCCGATGGCAGTGTTGAAGATGTGGCCTGCAATACCATGCTGCCATTCTTCGGCCTGACGATGAAACTGGGACCGGTTGCAAATTGGGGCCTCAACCTGCATGAAAACCTGATCAAGGTGGATACGGAAAAATTCGAGACCTCGGAGCCGGGCATATTCGCTGTGGGTGACATCAACTGGTATCCCGGCAAGCTGAAGCTCATTCTGTCGGGCTTCCATGAGGCCGCATTGATGGCGCAACAGGCGTTCCGTTTGATCAATCCGGGTGAACGATTGTTGTTCCAATATACAACGTCAAGTACAAGCCTGCAGAAAAAACTGGGTGTCAACTGATCTTGACCTGATAGCGCCACCGTTTTCTGGTGCTGACATGGAAGCGCTGCGGCTGCTCAATAATCAGCATGCGGAGGAATTGTCGTTCAAGACGGTTCCGGCATTTGTTGAATTGCTGCAAGCCGCCTCGCATGTCAGGGCGTTGCCAGACGGTGGTGCCTTGTTGGTGGCTTTTGATGACGAGGCGACCTACGACAATCCCAACTTTCGCTGGTTGAAAGCCAGGTACGATAGCTTTTATTATATCGACCGGGTGGTGGTTGGCAGCGCCCATCGGGGCCGGGGTGTTGCACGTCTGCTCTATGAGCATTTGCAGCGACGGGCAGTTTTGGAAAACCGTTTGCGACTGGTTTGTGAAATCAACAGCACACCGCCCAATCCGGCATCGGATGAATTTCACCAACGTCTAGGGTTTGAGGTTGTCGGTTCGCAGAAACTAGTTGGCCAGGGAAAGACTGTTCGCTATTGGGCGAAGGAATTGGTTTAGCAGAATTCCAAAAACGCAAATCTCATTGCGGCCAATGCTTCGAGGCCGCGAAGGCGCGGCACCTCAGCATGAGGGAAATTTGGAAAGCCCTCGCCCTGAGGTGCTCGCGCCTTCGCGAGCCTCGAAGGGTGCGCCGCAAAACAATTTTTCAGCAGCTTTTTACTTCTTCGCTTTCAAACGACTGCGGGCCTTGGCCACTTCATCGCGCCTGTTTGGCCTGCCCAGCAGTTTTCTGAAACCATCCCGGCGTTCATGGACGGCGGCGATGGCGAGGCCCATCGGCACGCCGGTTTCCACCAGCACAGCTTCACCCAGTTGCAGGCTGGCTTCGATGGTTTCGGGCACCGCCTCTGTGACCCCCGCCTGATAAAGCCGCATGGCATGACGCTCGTCACGGGCGCGGGCGATGATTTTCAGATCAGGTCGCCTGGTGCGGGCGAGTTTGAGAATTTCATCCACTTGGGCCGGGTTGTCCATGGTGATGGCCAGGCATTTGGCCTTGTCGATGCCACAAGCTTCCAGAAATGCTGCATTTGTCGCGTCACCAAAATAGACCTTTTGTCCCCGATTGCGTGCCGGGCTGACATTGTTGATATCGGTATCCACTGCCAGATAGGGTATATGTTGCTCTTCCAACAGGGTTGTAATCAGACTGCCAACGCGGCCAAATCCTGCCACGATGACATGGGCTTCATCCTGCGCAGGTGGTATTTGCATCATTCGCAAGTCTATTTTGCTGGCGGCCTTGAGTTTTGTGCGCAGGGTCTTGGCCATGCGGGCGAGCAGCGGGATGGCGACCATGCCTAAACTGACGATCAGCAATATCGGGCCCGTTGCGGCTGGTGCGAACAGGCCGGAAGCAGTGGCGCTGGCCAGCAGCACAAAAGCGAATTCTCCACCTGGTCCCATCAACATGGCGGCCTCGAAAGCGGAACGGCGGGGCAAGCGGTAAATTTCGGCAAGCCCCATCATGATGGCCATTTTGGTGAGAATGATCGCCAGCGCCGCGCCAAGTATCTGGGCAGGCCCTTCCAACAGCAATCCCAAATCCAAATTGAGGCCGACCAGCAAAAAGAACAAACCAAGCAACAGGCCTTTAAAGGGTTCGATTGTCGTTTCAATGGCGCGTCGATACTCGGTTTCAGCCAGCATCAACCCTGCGATGAAAGCACCAAGCGACATGCTGAGGCCAGCCAGCGTGGCCGCGGCACCTGTGCCCATGGCAGTGAACAAAACGATGGCCATAAAGAGATCAGGGCTTTTTGTGGCCGCCACAAAACGCAATATCGGCCGCAAGGCATAACGCCCGACCAGAACAATGACAGCGCCCGCCATCAAAGCCTGCCCTGCCGCCAACAGAAGACTTTGCACCAGGTTCGGGGCTGATGGATTGGCAAGAGCCGTGACCAGCAGCAACATGGGGATGACGGCCAGATCCTGCATCAGCAGAACTGCAAAGCTTATGCGACCGGCTTGCGAGCCCAGTCGTTTTTCATCCGAGAACAGTTGGATGACGATGGCTGTCGATGACAATGCGAGGGCCATGCCAATGATCAGCGATTGCAGCGCCGTATAGTTTACCAGATAGGCCAACCCGGCAAGTACCAAAGTTGAAAGGATCACTTGCAAGCCGCCATAGCCAAACACCAGACGCCGCATGGTGCGCAAACGTTCCGGTGACAGTTCAAGGCCAATCAGAAACAGCAGGAATACCACACCAAGTTCTGCCATGCCGCTGGCTGCATGGGCATCAGACAAGGTGAGGTGCGAGAGAAGCGGGAAATGATCGGCCACGGCACCGAGGATATTCGGACCCAACAAGATGCCAATAATCAGGAAGCCCAGAATGCTGTTGATGCCGAACCGCAACAGCAGTGGCATCACCAGTCCGGCTGCGCCGAGAATGATGAGAATGTCCTTATAGGCGAAGAGCGATTCTGCGGCCATGATGCGGTGTTGTACACGGAGCCATCAGCGATGCAGACGATTATTTAGATCGGTCCAGGCGTCACGAAATCCACGACATCATGGCAGTTACTTTGATGTTGCTGCGTTTGCGCAACCAGCGCAGCACAGTGGGTTGCAGGGTGTAGTAGAGTTTTTGAATGATCGGGCGGAAGGTTCCGAGATAAACATGGCCGGCAAGCCAGCCGCTGGCGGAAAGCGGTGCAAAATAGTCTTTGGTGGTGGCATGTCCCGAACTCCATGATTCCTTGTGTGGGTCATAAGGCACCATGAGATCGAAGCGCTGCATCCCGGCTTCCAGACTGGCGCGTTGGGAAAGGTCCATGTGAAGCCTGCCGGGTGACAAATCCGTATGTGCATTCACGTGCGAGGTCAGATAGGCAAAATGGGTTTTGCCGTGGCGAAATCCGATCTCCCATGAAACCGCTTGATCGCCGGATTTTAACTCACTAACGATAACATCCGTCGTGCCGCCAAAACGGCGGGACAGCTTTTTGAGGAAGTCCGTGTGGCCGGGACAATGGACAACCCGGTTGAAGCGCGCCCGGTCATTCAGCCACTGGTTTTTTTCAGCGATGGCGTTTTCGATTGCCGCATCGGCCAGCGTGCCGGCTGGCAATCGGGTAAAAGTGACAGTGCCAATATCTTCCAGATGTTTGCGGATCTTCTTGCGACGCTTGCGCTGGGTCGGGGTGTAGCGCTGTTCGTAGTCCTGTTCCGAGGCAAAAAGCGTGAGGTCGAGAAATGGTGCGCGCTCATTGGACTTGGCATCGCTGAAAAATTGCAGAGATGATTTGGCCAAATGGCTATCTTCGCGCACGTGACGAAGCCGGAGGATATCAATGCCTTTGAGGCGCCGCAAAAAGCCAAAGCTGGTTTCAATCCATCTTTTGGGGCAATGGCCTTTTGCGCAGAGCACATCGCCATATTGGCCGAAAGGTTCTGTCAGCCAACTCAGCACCTTGATGCCAAAGCGCGTTTGTTTCATCAGCGGCCAGACAAAAACCAGTTCGTCGCCATCATAGCCGGTCAACACATGGAGTTCCACTTTGGCAGCTGCGCCAGCATAGATTTCACACCATGTTGCAATCCAGTCGAAGGATTGGAAAACACTGGTATGTCCACTGCAATTGGCTTCCAGATTTCGCCAGGCTTTTTCGAGCGAAAGCAGACCTGCCAATCCGGTTATCAAGGTAATTTCGGGCATGGTTGTAGCGGCGACCGTCCCTTGGCGGGTGTCCGTCGTGGCAACCGTATCATTCCTGAACAGTTTAACCGATTTCACGCCTATTCTCCGAAGTTACAACAGTCATATTGCACGGGAAATGCCAATTTCACGATAACGTGTCCGTTGGGAATGGAACGAGCTTAACAGCTGGTTAATTCTCCGGTTCCGCATTCACTTTTGACTTGTCCTCAGGTTTGCTGGCGTTTGAACCGAAGTTGAAGATTTCACGCAACAGGCTGGATAAAGTTTCACGAGTTGCAGACTGCGACGGAATGGGGCGACACAGGACGCTGGTGGCCAATCCGATGCGGGCGGTGAGAATGCCGTTGACAGCGCCTTCGCCAAAGCGTGCTGACAATTTGCCGAGCAGGCCTTTGCCGATGAAATGCTGGATAAAACTGTCGGACAATGACAGCCCGCCCGCGACTGCGAGATGGGTGATCACCATGCGGGCAAGTTTGAAGGTTGCAAGGGTTGAAGGCTTGCCGCCATAGAGCGTGGCGATTTCACGGAGCATGCCGAAATTTTGTGTTGCCACAAACAGGATGTCCAGTGCTGCGGCAGGTGTTACCGTCGTCAGCAGCGTTACCCGGCGGGCCCGACGCGCAATGATTTTATGGGCCATTGCATCCAGGGGTTCCATCAAGTGGCGTTCGGCCAGTCGCATGCGGTCACGCGGGTCCAGAATATCATCGCGATGGGATTTGAATTGGTTGAGATGCCAGGTCATTTCGGGCCTGTTGATATAAAGACTTTCGAGTTCAGCCAAGGCGCTCTCAGCAGATTGGCGTTCGTCGAGGTTGATGGCGCGGGAAGATTTTTCCTGCAATGATTCAATTTGGTTGAGACGCATGAGGCCGACTGCTTCCCGGACCACCATGGCAAGGGCAGCCAGGGCCAGCAATCCCGCCAGCGCAAGTGCCAGCCAGCCGAGCACGGGACTGCGGGCAAAAAATGTCTCGATGAGCTGTGTGATGGACAAAGTCGCCCCCATGACAATAAGGCCGAAGGCCGCTGACACCAGCACGGCCAACCAGCGAAAACGCTTGCGCGGTGCAGCGGTAATTTCAGATGATGGCAGCAGGTCGGACTGGGCTGGCTCGGTTTCAAATTCCAGGGTTGGTCCCTTGGTTTTTGTCCTCGCTGACAGTTTGGTTGCTGCTTCTTCCAGAACGAAAGCCTGCGGCTCGCGATAATCCTTGCTCATGCGAAGCGGTCTCCCAGCAGGAATTCGATGGCGCGGTCCAGGCGTATGTGGGGAAAGCTTTGGTTATTGTCGGCTGGGGGCCTGAAACGGATAAAGTGGAGCTTGCCCTCTGCTTCGCCATCAAGGGCGGCGCTGGCTTGCTTTGGCAGGTCGCCCGGAAAAACGGCGGCTTCTTTTTGGCCATCGAAAACAGTCTTTCCGATTTTCTCCCCGGCCATGGGGGTGCCGACGATGCAGGGAATCTCCTGGTTTTTCTGTGTCACTTTGGCTTCGCGTGTTGAACGAATGGAGGCAAGGGCCGCCACATCATGCCTGGCCCCCAGGGTTTCAGCATGCTGTGTCGTGGTTTCAATCAGTGTACGGAGAATGTTTTCCAGTTGGTCATGGTCGGTGTGGTGAAGTTGGTCTGCCTTGGTGGCGGCAAACAGCAGACGCTCTACGCGGCGGCCAAACAACTCAGACGGAAGGGAGTTTTCGCCGATGCGAAAACACGCCAACACTTCGTTCAGGGCCTGTTGCAAGTCGGCGACGGCAGCGGCTCCGGCATTGAGGGCCGAAAGCACATCGACCATGACGATCTGGCGGTCCAGCCTCGAAAAATGCCCATGGAAAAATGGTTTGACGACTTTGGCGACGTAGGAATCATAGCGGCGTGCCATCAAGGCAACGAGTGAATTTGGTGCCAGAATTTCATCGGCTGAAATATCAAGCGGCGCAAATGACAGCAAGGGCGAGCCTGCGAGATCACCTGGCATCAAAAAGCGACCGGGGGGCAGGGTGGACAGGGACACATCGGACTCGCGGCAGCGGGCGAGATAGGCGGTAAAGCTTGTGGCAATTTCCAAAGCCAGCATTTCGTTCTGGGCGGCGGCGGGATTGATATTTTTTAGAAGTCCAAGCCAGGGCTCGGCATGGACCAGCCGTGGTGGTTTTTTCGCCAAGGCAATGGTTGCGCTGCTCCATTGCTGGTAGGACTGCGTCATCAAGGGCAGGTCAAGCAACCATTCGCCGGGATAGTCAACGATATCAACATGCAGTTTGCCGCCGTGAAACCGTCTGGCCAGGAAACCTTTTGGTTCATATTCGAAAGTCAACCGCAATTGGCTGATGCGCCTGGTGCCTTCTGGCCAATGGCGATTTTCTCCTGTGAGGGCTGCGAGGTGTTCTTCATAGGCAAAGCGCGGCAAATCATCATTGGGCTGGGGTTCGAGATAGCAGCGGGTGATGCGGCCCTTTGCATGGGCTTCAAACATCGGCAAACGGGCACCCTTCAACAGGGCATGCACCAGCGCTGTGATAAACACGGTTTTGCCAGCACGGGAAAGCCCGGTGACGCCGAGGCGTAGCGTCGGGTGAAACAGGCCTGTGGCAAAGTCTTGCATGCCGCCAGCTGCAATTCTGCCGCCATCGACAAAATCTGAAAATTTCACGTCAACAACAACCCCCTTGATAGCCGATAGTTGGCGATTGGCCGGGCCATTGACAAGGTCTAGGCCTTGCCGATGTTGGCGAGATCAAAAGGTGTGGTTTGGTAGACTTCGTTGATCCAGTTGCCAAACAACAAATGGGCATGGCTGCGCCAGCGGTTTTCAGGGGGCAGTTTTGGATCATCGTGATGGTAGTAATGGGCGGGTACCTTGATGGGTTTGCCGCTGGCAACATCACGCTCATATTCCTCCGCCAGTGAACCCGTGTCATACTCGATGTGGTTGAACATGTAGAGCGAGCGATGCGCAGGATCGTTGATCAGGCAAAGGCCCACATCATCGGATTCCATCAGAAATTCGAGTCCGACATTGGTTGGAACGTCAGCACGGCGTACTTCGGTCCAGCGTGACACGGGCATGGAAAAATCGTCGGAAAAACCCCGCAGCAGTGTTGATGCTGGATGCAAATTACGATGGCGATAGATGCCGAAAGCCTTCTCAGTCAGCGGGTGCTTGGGCACGTGGTGAAAGTGATGCAAAGCGGCTTGGGCGGCCCAGCAGATGTTCATGGTGGAATGAACATGGGTCTGGGTCCAATCGAAGATTTCCGTGAGCTCCTGCCAATAGGTGACATCTTCAAATGGCATCTGTTCAATCGGCGCACCGGTGATGATCAAGCCGTCAAAGCGCTGGTGGCACACATCTGCCCACGTCTCATAAAACGCCAGCATATGTTCCTGAGAGGTGTTTTTCGACTGGTGGTTGGTCATGCGGATGAGTGACATGTCAACCTGCAGCGGCGTGGCACCGACAAGCCTGGCAAACTGGGTTTCGGTCTTGATCTTGTTGGGCATCAGGTTGAGCAGGCCAATCCGCAAGGGGCGAATGTCCTGTCGGCTGGCCTCGTCCGTTGACATGACCATGACACCTTCTTTTTCAAGAATGCGCCTGGCCGGAAGATCGTTGGGAATGCGAATGGGCATGGGTGTCAGATTTATTTCTTGTCGATGGCGCTGGACACGAGGTCGATAAAAGTGGCCTCGTTGGTGACATTGGGAATGTCTTGCATTCGCACCTTGTAGCCAAAGTTTTGGGCGATTTTTTCATAGAGGGGAATGCGGTGGTGCAGCAGTTGCTCAAATCCCCAAACGGCAAAACCATCGGGATCAACATCGTCATCGCGCAGAATTTTGTTGATGTTCTTGTATTCAGCCCATTTGGTTTCAAGGAATGCGGGTTGGTAATACATCGGCTTCGGCGTTTTGCGAAAGCGCTCAACCAAGGTCTGGGTGTGTTGTGGGGTGCCTTCAATATAGAGCAGCAGCGTGGATTCCGCGAGAGAAGAGAGCACAGGGTCTTGCAAGTCGTCGGGATTGACAATTTCGCAAAGTGAGCCGCCGGAATCGCAGATGAAATGTTCGTATTGATATATCTCATGGGCGCGGCCAATGAACTCCCTGACGTCGAGCAGGGCGCGGATTTCAGCATCGCGATGCTGGTTTTGCCGAAGTTTGTACTCGGCAAATGATATGCCGCCCTTTTCGGGGTTTCCAGGTTTTCCCAGATAGGTGGAAAGCGGGGCAAGATTGTCAAAGCTGATGTTGGAGCGGATAAAAATTGAATCCGAGCGCAGCAAATTGCGCAGGAAGGGGTTCTTCATCGCCTCGCGTTTGAAATTGTCAACAATATGCTCGTCCATGTAGCGTGTGCCAATGCGGTAATCGACCGAATACTGGAACCAGCCAGAATCGATGAGCAAGCTGGCCAAAGTGGTTTTGCCAACACCCGACATGCCAAGCACGGTGACGGCTTTGCGTGGCAAATTTTGAAAGTTCTGGCCGGAGGAAAATTTCATGGAAGGGGCTTTAGCTTTCCCGGCGAGCGAGGGCAACCAGCTTAAAACTGCTTGGTCAGGCGCACATCGAATGAATGGGAATTGAAATCGAACAGATCGATGTTGCTGAGGTTTTCGGTGTAGGAATATTCGATTGCCGGGGCAAAGCCGAAGATGTTGAAGTCGCGCTTGGTCAGGCCAAGGGTGCCGGTCATGCGGGTGTCTTCGCGGGAAAGGCCGATCAAAGGATAAACGCCGTCGAAATCCGACCTGCGGACCTGGGCGCTGGCGTCCAATGTTATGCCCATTGGCAGTTCCCTGTAGAAACCCAAGCCACCCGAAAAAGTCTCATAGGATATGTTTTCTTGCCGCACTTTGATCCTGTCGAAGCCGCCATTGATTGTGGCTGTGAAACTTGAGTCAAAGGCATGGGTCAAAGAGGCTTGCAGCAACAGAGCCGTGCCATCGGCATTCGCACTGCCCGCAACATCGCGCCATTCGTGGACGGCACTTGCAGAAATTGTGTTCTTTGGCGTGATGGCATATCTGGCCGAGATGCGGGGTCCGTAGGAATGATAGGTCAAGCCGAAAGAATCGTTTTTCAGACTTTCGCTGGCGACCATGCCAAGGCCCAGATAGCCGCGTTCAAAAACCCGGCGGATTTCAACTGACTGGCTGAGTGAATAGCTGTTGTTGTCACTTTCGTCGTAAATCCTGCCCTCGCCATTGAAAGCCGCAACGACCGAGAAGTCATTGCCCAGGCGTTTGGAATAACCGAGATTGAAACCGACGGCCAATCCAACACCACTTTTTTCGCGGCTGCCATCAGATATTTCCTGGTATCCGCCTAGCACGGGCAGATACACGACGGTATGCTTTGACCCGTTGTTGATGTTGCTGGATGGAGCCAGCGAAATGTAGGCGTTGGTTCTGAAGGGGCTGCGTTCATCGACCTGATCAATGAAAGACCTTATGCCATTGGCGGACTGGTCATCGGGCGCATCGGCGGCCAGCAGTTTCAAATGGTGGATCGCGCTTTCGTCTTGTTCCAGAACAACAAGTGTTTGCGCGAGATCGGAGCGGACAAGCGTGAGTTTTGGATCACTGGCGAGAGCTGCGCGGTATTTTCCAACTGCACCTGTGTAGTCCTTGCGGCCATTCAAGATCAGGCCTTCGATGTAGAGTGTGCGATTGGCGGCGTGGGCACCGTGCAAGGGGAACTGCTGGAGCAATTGGGCTGCGAGTTCGTGTTTGCCGGATTTGCACAACATGATGAGCATGCGCACTTGCTCGGTTGAGGGAACGGTTTGAAAAGCGGAGATTTGTTCCGGCGTGAGAGAAGCGCTGGCGGGTTGGTTGGCCATTGCACCCGTGCCGACAATAGCGAGAGTCAACACAGCCAGAAAAACGCCGGAAGCGCAGTTCAACCTGCGCCCCCAGACTGATTTGTGTTTGGGTTTTTTCGTCATCAACTCACTGAACGTTGAACACGCCGCTATGTTGAATGAAGCCACGACGGTCATCATTGATGGGGCTGTCGCCACCGACGGGATCTGGGCCTACGGCCTCGAGGTTGAATACGCCAGTAACCTGATTGGCGTTTGGACCAAAGAAGGCACCGTAGAACGGGTTGCTGCTTTCATTGGTCACCCAGGCATTATCAGTACCTATTGCGCTATCAACAGACTGCATTTCTGCACTGCCTGTAATCGTGTTCCCAGTGGCTCCAGCTGTTGCGCCGATGGCAGAAATAGTTCCTTTGAGAAGTATTTGGTCATTCATGAAGTGGTTGTAGTTGACGTCTGTCGCAGAGTTTATTGAATCATTTGTGCCGCCCGCAGATACATTGACGAAGCCCTTGCCACCGTTCAGTGTGGCGTAGGCATTCCAGTTTTCCGGTGTCAGCGTGGCCGAGAAATTTCCAGTTGCGAAATCAGCTGTACCTGTAGCGGCACCTGTGACGCGCCAGATGTTGTTGGCTGAGACGATGCGGCCGTTGCTGGGGTCTTCCCAATTTGAGGTCTTGGATGTGGTGCCAAAACGGCCGTTGTAATTCACGGTGCCAGTTGTAGGCATGTCGGCCAGTGGCGTTTTGTTGCCGCCGAATGACCAAGCCTGGTGTCCAGCTTCGCCACCTGCGGTGATGTCTCTGTATTGGGTTGCATAGCTATGCCCCCAATTCCAGACTTGCAAAACTTCATCAGCTGATGAGCCATCAGTGTTGTAACTCAGTGCGCGGTATTCCTTGTAGGTTCCGCCGAGGTTGCGGACTGCAATACTTGGGTCATCGTAATTTGTTCCATAGACATACTCTTTCAAATTCTTGGCGACAGGCCAAAGCTTGTTTTGAGCGTCAGGCAATTGAGTATCGATTTGCAATTTTGCCGTACTCGGCGTGCCAATGATCGTCAGTTTTGAAAGACCCGGCTTGGCTTTTGTGGCCTTCAACTTGGTTTTTTCCAAGATGATTGTGACATCACCCGTTGCCAGCCGCTGGTCATTGCCGACGTTTCCGGTGCCTGTTCCAGTACCCGTGCCAGTTCCCGTTCCCGTGCCTGTTCCAGTGCCTGTTCCCGTCCCGGTGCCAGTTCCTGTACCAGTGCCAGTACCTGGACTGCAATTTGTTCCACTGTCATTAACACCGCACACTTCCGCCGTATCTGACAACGTGCCCGACGCGGAAAGTCCACCGCCACCGCCTGCACAGGCGGCGAGGCTGACTGAAGAAAGCAACAAGACAAACAGGGGAACGATACGCATAATGACAACCCACCAATGAGGAACTCGTTTGCTAAAAATGGACTAGTTCAGCTAATTTTACGTTAAGCAAAAATCGAAAGGACTTTGTTTCACTTTGCAACAGGCTGTTGAGCTTCCCTTAAGCTGGTATGAACGCACGGTGGAACGCGAGGATTATGCAGCACTCGATGCCCGCGTTGAGGCAGATGTCTGTGTGATTGGCGGCGGGCTGGCGGGGCTCACCACGGCCCATGAATTGGCGCGGCTTGGAAAATCCGTGGTGCTGCTGGAAGCGCAGCGGGTGGCGTTTGGTGCATCAGGCCGCAATGGCGGATTTGTTTCCAATGGCTTTGCGCTTGGCATCGAAGAAATCGCAGCGCGGGTGGGGTTTGATGAAGCCGCGGCGCTCTATGACTTGTCGCGGCGCGGCACGGCCTATGTGCGCAAACTCATCAATACACATGAACCGTCGATCATGATGGGCGAGGGCATGCGGGTCTGTGTGCGCTATCAAGACAAGGGCGGGCTTGCGCGGCATGGGGATTTTCTGCGGGAAAAATTAAAGGAGAATGTTGCGGCACTGAGCGCCAGTGAAACCCGCCGCCATCTTGCCACTGACCGCTATTTTGACAGCCTGTATTTTCCTGACGCGTTTCACATCCATCCCCTGCGCTATGCGCTTCTGCTGGCGAAACTTTGCCGCGCTTCCGGTGTTGCGATACATGAAAGATTTGTAGCGCGACGTGTCGAAAAAACCGCAGCAGGATTTGTTGTCAACACGGATCGGGGTGCCGTGCGGGCGGGGGCAGTTGTTCATTGCGTCTCGGCGCTTGACCGACAGTTGCACCAACCATCCGGCAGGGCGGTGTTGCCCGTGGCCACGCATATTGCCGTTACGGCACCGATGCAGCAGGATGTGATCTGCACAACATCAGCCGTCGCTGATACCAGGCGCGCCGGAGATTACTATCGCCTGATTGACGAGGGTCGCATCCTGTGGGGCGGCAGAATCACCACGCAGCAGGCAGAACCCCGGCAGCTTGCCGATGTCATGTTGCGGGACATGCAACAGTGTTTTCCAAAACTCCCCAACCCGACCATTGATTTCGCCTGGAGTGGCAGCATGGGATATGCGTTGCATAAAATGCCCCTCATCGGGCGTGATAGCGAAGGCCAATGGTTTGCCACGGGGTTTGGCGGCCATGGTCTCAACACCACTGCCATGGCGGGAGAGCTGATTGCCCAGGCGATTGCCGGGGGAGATGATACCTACAAGCGTTTTGCGGCATTTCCGCCCCGTTATGCTTTTGGACCGTTGGGACGGATGGGCGTTCAGTCAACCTATTGGTGGATGCAAATGCGCGACAAGTTTGATGAGACTTTCAAGTGATAGATGATGGCATGATTCCTGCTTCGACTTTGCAAGGCTGACACAAATTGTGGCCATATTTTGCGACATCAAATAGAATTACAAATTGAATCAAGTGATTAACTTCCCTTGCCCGGTGTGGTCGGCCTCGCTATAAGCCGCGCCAAACCGGGAAACCGGAAGGGAGAGATACGGCAATGTCGATTGAGTTGGACGAAACCTACAAACCAGGTGATAGCGAGCCGTTCATGAACGACCGCCAGATGGAATATTTCCGTCAAAAGCTACTGTCCTGGAAAGAGGAAATCCTGCGTGAAAGCAAGGAAACCCTCGGACATTTGCAGGAAGAAAATCATATCATGCCGGACGTCGCCGACCGGGCGTCGTCGGAAACCGATCGTTCGTTGGAGCTTCGAACACGGGATCGCCAGCGCAAACTGATTTCCAAGATTGATTCAGCGTTGAAGCGGGTTGCCGATGGCAGTTATGGTTATTGCGAAGAGACGGGCGATCCGATCAGCCTGAAGCGCCTGGATGCAAGGCCGATTGCCACCCTGTCAATCGAAGCCCAGGAGCGCCATGAAAAGCGTGAGCGGGTGTATCGTGATGATTGATCTGGCAGGCTTGCAACTGCGCTGATGCCAATTCCAGTGATCCATGGATGCGCTGTAACGTAGACAGTTGGAACGTTGCAGGGACACCAGGAAATGCGCCTCTACATATTCCACTATCTTATCGTGCTGGCAATTTTTCTGGCTATCGATTTTGCTTGGCTGTCCACGGCGGGCCGGACAATTTATGTGAGTGAAATTGGCGGCCTGTTGCGCGACCGTCCAAATTTTCCGGTGGCGTTCATGTTCTATGCCTTGTTCGCACTGGGCCTGCTGGTGTTTGTCATTGAACCAGCTGTGCTTGCGGGCTTGTCGAAACAGGCCTTGGTAATGGGCGGGTTTTTTGGTCTGGTGGCCTATGCGACCTATGACCTGACGAACCTTGCCACGATGAAGGGGTTCACCACCAAAATTGCCCTGATTGACATGGCTTGGGGTGCCGCCCTGTCTGCCGGGGTTACGGCGCTGTCGTTGACGGCAATCAAGATGTTCAAGCTTTAACCCTGCATGATGTCTTTGGCAGCGGCAAAAAGTTCGGGGGTTGCTGCAGCGAGAACATTGCCGCCTTGGCTGACATCCCGGTCATCCCAGGTCTCGACGATGCCGCCAGCGCCCCGGATGATGGGAATGAGTGCTGCGATATCATAAATCTGCAATCCGGCGTCCATGGCAATATCCAGATGGCCTGCCGCCAACAAACTGAAGAAATAAGCATCGCCGCCATAGCGGGTGACTTTGGCTTTACTGCGCAAGTTTTCGAAGTTGCTGGCGTTCCGGCCTTTGTAAAGATGCGGCGATGTGGTGCCAAGGGCAGCGTCAGAGATGTTGGTGGTGGAGCGGACTTGCAGTTTTTCAACCCGGCCCCGGTGGTTCAGCCAACTGCCTGCCGGACTGCCGTAAAACATGTCGCCGACGAAGGGTTGATGCATCACACCGATTATTGGCACAGCTTTTTCATAGAGGCCGACCAATGTGGCCCAAGTCGGCAGGCCGATGACAAATGCCCTCGTGCCGTCGACGGGGTCGAGGATCCAAGTAAAGTCTGAATTCGCTGGTTTGGTGCCATATTCCTCGCCGATGATGCCATGATCAGGGTAATGCTTTTCAATCAGCTGGCGGATTGCCCTTTCACCGGCCCGATCACCCTCCGTCACAGGATCCCAGGTTTCGTGGGCTTTGACATCGATGGGGGAATTTTTGCGAAAATGCGGCAGAATGGCTGCACCGGCGCTCTCGGCGAGATGGCAGGCAAATTCCGTCAATTCCTGCCAAGGATCAGTGTTTTGCATGATTTTGCTTTAGGACGGTCTCGTACAAAAGCCAAGACACGGCATTCGGCTGCCCAAAACAGCGGAAATTGTGCATTGCAACATGAAACTAGCGCCATGCAAAATTTGCAAATCACCTATCGAGTAGTTTTTAAGTGTTTTAATTCAATTGCTTAATTCCAAACGATCATTTGAATGAGCAATCTTTGATCAAAAGATCAAAAACTGCTCTTGCAAATCTCATGTTGCAGTGCCAAATTGTTTTTGTGAGCAGAGGACTTGGTTCTCCCTCACTGCCCTTTTGGGCGTTTCCTCCCTAGACTTGGGCCGGACACCACGGTGATCCGGCTCTTTTTTTATTCAGCGGCCTGCTGGATGTGGTTTTCGTCGGCCAAAGTCGTTGCAACGGTGGCCAAATGTTTGATCAGCTGGTCCAGCACAGATTTGAGCGGAGCAAAGCCGGGACTCTTCTGGCGTGTCACTTCATTCATGTAAATGCCGCGGTTGATTTCGATTTGAAAGGCATGGCGGCCCTGGCGGGGATGACCATGGGTTTCAGTGATGAAGCCGCCGGCATAAGGTTTGTTGAGGGCCACGTTCAAACCCGCAGCTTCGAGGAGGCTTGATACTTCTGACATGATAATGCCATCACAGGATCGGCCAAAACGATCGCCCAGAACGATGTCAATAGGGTTGGATTTTTGAGGGCCTTTGCTGACCGCCGAAGATGGCATGGAGTGGCAATCCACCAGAATGACCGTTCCCGTCGCACCATGGGCTTGTTCCAGCAGGGCTGCCAGCATGCGGTGATAGGGCCGGTGGATTGTCTCGATGCGATTCAAGGCTTCCTGCAAGGAAATAGGGCCTGAATAGATATTCAAACCGTCGCCTACGGTTTTTGGAATTGTTCCCAATCCGCTAGCCACACGGGAAGACGTGGTGTTCATTTGGTCTGGAAGTGTTGCTTCAAACATCCGGGCGTCGAGCTCATATGGCTCGCGGTTGAGATCAAGATAGCTGCGCGATACGAGGGCCCGGACCAGGGGCACTCCCACGTCCAGACAACCCATAAACAATTCGTCGATATGGCTGTCCTCCGATGATCGCAATTGGCTGGTGGAGAGTTGCGAGAGGGCAAGAAAAGCGGGTGGCAACAGACAGCCGCTATGGGGCGAGTTGACAATGACGGGCGTGGTCCACTGGCGCGGTGCCAGGATTTCAAAATGCTGGTTGGTCAAATCGTTCAATCGACACCTTCCCAAGTGCTGATTTCAACAGCTTTATGACGTCTTGTCCATGGCCTGTCACACAAGTTCATGGCCTGTTTACTCCTTCGGCGCTATCATTCTCTTTTGTAATGGCGGTTTGACAAGCCAGCGATTAAATGGCTGGCTGGGCTGGCGCATATAGAACAGGAATTTTTTGTGACACAGACCATGGCTCGCATATTACTCGCTGAAGATGATGATGACCTGCGCCGCTTTCTGGTGAAAGCCCTGGAAAAGGCTGGCCATGCCGTGACGTCGTTTGGTGAAGGGGCCAGTGCTTATGAAGAAATCAAGCAGACGACATTTGATTTGCTGTTGACGGATATCGTCATGCCTGAAATGGACGGCATTGAATTGGCCCGGCGGGCGGCTGAACTTGATCCGTCTTTGAAGATCATGTTCATCACCGGATTTGCGGCTGTGGCGCTGAACCCCGATTCAAAAGCCCCCAAGGATGCCAAAGTGCTGTCAAAGCCCTTCCACTTGCGTGATCTGGTCGATGAAGTAAGCCGGCTGATGGCGGCCTGACTATTTAAGCAGCGCTCCATAACGCCTGTCGGTCAGTGTTTTGAGGAAAGCCACAAGCGCATCAATCTCATGTCCTGCAAGTGCGGGTCGGCTTTCGAGTTCATTGAGCGATAGCGTACCGTCTATTTCCGGTTGATCCCAAACAAGACCAGTCTCGGGATTGATTTGTTCATCCGGTTGCTTGCTGTTGTATTTGTTGTGAAACAGGATGGCGGTTCGCAAGCCCTTGAACACACCATTGTGCATATAAGGTGCGGTCACCGCAACGTTGCGCAGTGTGGGAGTCTTGAACTTGCCCTTCAGTGCGGCATCCTTGGGTGTCCGGTCATTGCCTTCAAGACCAATATCTGGCGGGTTTGGCGATCTGTCTGGTGCGCGCAATTGCTGGTTCGGCGGCACACCAATATTGTGGAAAGAATAATTGGTGAAGGTCTCCTGAGCAGCGCCAGCAAATTTGTGCAAAGTGTGACATTGACTGCAATTGGTAGACTGACTTGCGAAAAACAGGCTGCGGCCCTGTTCTTCTTGCTCACTCAGGGTAACCTCGCCGCGCAGGAACCGATCATATCGCGAGTCGAAGGGCGCAAATGTTGGGGTGCGTTCGTAGGCGGCAATGGCTTTGGTAAGGGCTTCAAAACCACCATCCGGAGTTTCCAGCGTGCCCTTGCCATACAGCCTGTCGAAAGCCGTGACATAGTCCCGATTTTCTTTCAGGCGGTCAACCACAGCGGCTTTGCTTGGCATGGCCATTTCCTGCGGGTTCAACATGGGACCACTGGCCTGCTCTTCAAGTGTTGCGGCACGTCCATCCATGAACAATCCGCCACGCCAGTTTCCGTCCGGCGTTCTGCCAAAGGGCGGCGTAAAACTTGTATACATGGTTGTGGGAGAATTGCGGACACCGATTGGCTTGCCATCTGGACCCAGCGGAACAGCCTGTCCTTCATCCTGCTGAAGCTGGTCGATGAAAGCGCGGGACGGCGCATGGCACCAGGTGCAGGACAGGGTGCGATTGGACGAAAGGTTTGCATCAAAGAACAGGGCTTCGCCAAGTTTTTCGGGCGTCGCAAAAACCATGTCTTCTGCATCAGCGACCAGGTTTGTGAAAAGCATAATCATGGCCGCTGCTGCCATGGTCAGCCGGATGAAGGTGGTTCCTGGTCCAAGATTTTTCATGGCACGCTGATTCAATTCATGATTGCCCAACCAATTTGTCAATTCCCCAAAGAAGCGGTGTGGTGACAGGTTGGCGTCGACTTGAGAGGCAGAATGTTCCGGTACTGCATAGGCCCATTTTGCCAATGCTGACTACCCCTTCTTGATCGTTGGGTGAGAACAGGGTCCCCCCGCATGGACATGCAACTCTCCATTTGCCAGATCAATCCCCATGGTGGAAAGGGTTTCATATTGGTCGGCGGTTTCGGCTTTCACGTCGTGGTGGCAACACACAGCAGTGTTGCCGCCGGAATGACTGGCCATGGCTGCGAGGACGGCTTGCTGGTCAATGCTTTGCAGTCCAGCCATGCTTCGTTGCAAGAGATTATACCTGAGCAACGTGTCGGGGAAGGCTTTTGGTTCAGTGTCAAAAGCGCCAAGACCCGGTGCCAGGAAATGGTTGGTATGTATCAATATGCCACGCCCATCGGGCAACACAAAGCCTGGTCCGCCGGGATAAAGTTCTACAGTCATGGCTGCGGATATCCCATGTTCAAGAGAAACGAGATTGATCGAACTTGATGCAGAGACATCGGCCTTGGCCAAAGCCTGCGCAGCGCTGGCGATGTTGGTGGCGGTATCCATGGTCCACCGCGCTGCAACATGCACAGGCACACCAATGCGTTTGCCGTCATCGACATGGTGCAAAATGGTAAACAGCAGTCCCAGTCCCCTGCTGTTCATGCCAGATTTTCCGACAATGCCATATTCGGTCATGGTCTTGGTCATGCTGCCATCGGCCAATGGTATTTCCCAGACCAGCCAGGAATTGCGCAAGGCATAAAACCAATCCCAGGTCTGAACGGCAGTGGGTGGCGATGAGTCGTGGGGCACGTGAATGACAACCGAACATTCGCCGCGTGTACCTGCATTCAGCATTGCCAGAATTTCAGTTCGGGCATTCAACATGCCGACAAAGGCAGGGGCAACGCCAGTACCTTCAGCAAGACCCAACATTTCGTCATGTAAATCCGGGGCATAAGACAAGGTGGCCGCCAAGGCTTCCTTGCCGAGGCCAATCAAGTCCAAGCTGCCACTGGACCGTGCTTCAAACATGCCCTGATAAATGCCGATACTGGCGCGGATTTCATCGGCATGGGCGCGACCAAATTCAACGCCGCGGGCGTGGGGGCAAGTTGTGGTTGACCGGAAGAAGCGTGTCACAGTTTGTCTCTCAAGACTGAAGCTACAATCAAGCAGGCTTTGGACATGAAAGACATTCCAGAATTTGCCCGCCACGTCGCTTATTGCACAAAAAATCTGATTGCAAGTTGCGACAAGTCGGAATCTTGGCGGAAATACGGTGTTTGTATGTCCTTGTCGGCTCTTTGCTGTGTGTCATAGCACTCAAAAGTCCGTCATGTATGGTGGCGGAATCTTCGTGATTTTGAGCTGCAAATTTTTCTGATCGGCGATGATCGGGTGCGAAGCCTGAAAAAATCAAGTTCGGAAACACGGCAGATTGCTCGCTGAAAATACAACTCTCTTTTCATCCAAAAACCGGATCATGTTGATCTCGTGCGCGACACTTTATGTTTCTTGCTTTGCTGGTTTTCTCCCCCTATACAGCGCTCACCGCAGTCAACGTGGGTGGTTAGCTCAGCGGTAGAGCACTACCTTGACATGGTAGGGGTCACAGGTTCGATCCCTGTACCACCCACCATTTTTCTCATAAAATTCAATGTTTTAATTGTAGGGCCTGTCCTCATTTAAGCCAGACCCATGCGCAAGCGAGATGAACACCTGCAAGAAAGTTTCTTGCGGTTTTCTCGTAGCGCGTTGCGATGCCCCGGAAGTGTTTGATTGTACAGAAGAAGCGCTCGACAAGATTGCGCTCTGCATAAAGCGCAAAGTCACAGTCACGTTTGGTCTTGCGGTTTGACTTTGGCGGGATCACCGCCGTGATGCCGCGCACTTCAAGGCTCTGGATGAAGCTGTCCGCGTCATAGCCTTTGTCTGCGAGAAGTGATTGCGCAGCAATATCTGCCGTCAACGTTTCGGCTTGCGTGATGTCATGGACCTGACCTTGGGTCAGCGAGACCCG
>JANOXA010000036.1:0-12853 GCA_031418195.1 Hyphomicrobiales bacterium
AAATGAAAGTGCTGGCTTCTGTTGCCAGGTGCCAGCGAACCCCGCCTGAAACGGCTAAGCCTCAGGACTTGATTTCGGCTTTAGGCACTGCGTTACGCAGCGACTGCAACCGGAGCATAGTTGTCATTTGCAACTATAAAACAGCCCGATAACGTCGGTACAATCACGGGCAAAAAACCCACCTTTACACTCCAGTCGAAACTATTTCGCCCCCATGCCTCTTGCTCAGAGAGAAGTGGTGGAGGCGCCGGGTACTGCCCCCGGGTCCTAAAAGCTTATTACGCAGGCCGTTTATCACCATAGCCACGCTTGCGCGGGCAATGGACATATAGGACGATCCGGGATGAAATTGAAGGGCTGAAATACAATTGTTTTGAATTACGGTCCAAAACACTGGAAAACTGGTGCCAAGCTTAAATTGCGCTTTGAAAACAATTTGCAAGCTGCTACCGTTTTCCATGCAACCACGAGGTGTGCGGATTAATTATCGTCGTTTTATCATGGGGAAATAATATGGTGATCCAAACTAACTACAAGGAAGATATCGCGAAATATACTTCGAAAGTAAATGATGCGGCCTTGAATGCCATCATCAAGTTTTGTGGCATTGCCCTGCGCGGCGAAGACTCACAATATGTTGCGGTAACTGATGATGTGGAAGTCAAACGCGTGGTGGATGGTTTTGCAGCCAAGAAGCTGGGCCTCACCGCTGATGCAGCAAAAGCAGGCATCAAGAAAGTCCATGAAACGATGAAAGCTGATCGTACGAAAATGCGTACAACGGTTTATTATCTCTTGGCAGAAAATACCGGAACGTTGGGTAAACTGGCCTGACAACCTCAATTTTGTGATTAGTTTGCGGTGGAGCCCTGTGGGTTCTGCCGCTTTTGTTTGGTGAATCAGTCCGCCCGTTGCTAAGTACTGGTCATGCAACAATATCTTGATCTCATGGCCCATGTGCGCCAGCGCGGCATCCGCAAGCATGATCGCACGGGCACCGGAACGTTGTCGGTTTTCGGTCACCAAATGCGGTTTGATCTGGAAGCGGGTTTTCCGCTGGTAACCACAAAAAAGTTGCATCTGCGGTCAATCATCCACGAATTGCTATGGTTCATTCGGGGCGAAACCAACGTCAAATACCTGCGCGACAACAAGGTGACGATCTGGGATGAATGGGCCGATGTTGATGGCAATCTGGGGCCGGTTTATGGGGCGCAATGGCGCAGCTGGCCCAAGCGCGATGGATCGACGCTTGATCAACTTGCGGATGTAATCGCGCGAATCAAGTCATCTCCCGATTCGCGCCGATTGCTGGTCACGGCATGGAACCCTGCGGATGTGGACCGCATGGCCTTGCCGCCGTGCCATTGTCTTTTCCAGTTTTATGTGGCCGACCAGAAACTCTCGTGCCAGCTTTACCAGCGTTCAGCCGACATTTTTTTGGGTGTGCCGTTTAACATCGCCTCCTATGCCTTGTTGACCCACATGGTCGCCAAAGTGTGCGGGCTTGGCGTGGGGGATTTTGTGCATACTCTGGGTGATGCGCACATATATCTCAACCATGTGGAGCAGGCGGATTTGCAATTGACACGAAATCCAAAAGCTTTGCCGCGCCTCAAAATCCTTCGTGATGTCACGGCAATTGAAGACTTCAATTATGAAGATTTCCGGATTGAAGGCTACGAGCCGGATGCTGCCATTTCGGCGCCGGTGGCGGTCTGAGATGGGCCTGTCCCTCGGCAGCGATTTTAAATTGGCCCGTCAACAATGGCTTTACAACGCCAAGGGCGGTCAGTCCTTGAAAGTGTCATTTCTATTGATGATTGGCTTGTTCTTTGTCTTGTCAATCCTGCAGGGAATTTTTGCCTATATTGCCTTTGCGGTGTTTTTTGGTGATTGGCAGGCCTTGGCAACGGCAGATCCTGCGGGTCTTGCGTTATTTACCAAGGCCGCTGTCATCGGTCTCATGCCTGCATCACTGATCGGCGCGATGATTTGTTGGCGTGCCGCCTACTGGTGGAACCCCTCACAACAGAGCGGGCTTGCGCTGCATTTGCCAGCGCTGGGGATTATGGGATGGCTGTTGGTGATCGCGGGTTTTGCACTCGTGGTCTACGGGATTTTCTTTTTGACATTTGCGGTTTTGGGCATTGATCCCAATGACTATGCGCCAACTGCGGGTGGTTTGGACGATGCGTCATCAATGGCAGGGGTGATGGAAAAAATCCTGGCCGATTTGACAGATGAACCACTGCTGTTTGCACTGGCGATGCCGGGGATCGTGGTTTTTGTTCCCTTGGTGGAAGAGTTGATATTCCGCGGCGCTATTTTTTCGGCCCTTGTCAACTCGTGGTTTGGCAAGAGCGGGGCCGTGCTGATCACTTCCGCAACATGGGCCGTCATTCATGGGGCGACGGCACCATGGCTGTTTGTCGGGATCATTTTCATGATGGGAATTGTGCTGGGTGTGCTGCTGCTGCGCTTTGGCAGTCTTTGGGTGACAATCGTTTGTCACTGCTTATGGAATGCCTTGACCTCGCTTTCGATTTTCGGCGGAGTTGCAGCGTCGTGACAATCGTATCGCTGGTATTTGCACAGTCGCGCAATGGCGTCATTGGCAACAAAGGTAAATTGCCATGGCGTCTGCCGTCGGATCTCAAACGTTTCAAGCAGGTGACAATGGGCAAGCCCGTGATCATGGGGCGCATGACCTGGGACAGTCTGCCGCGCAGACCGTTGCCTGGCCGTGCCAACATTGTGATTACCCGCCAGCCTGATTTTGCAGGGCAGGGTGCCTTGGTTGCAAAGGATGTTATTAGTGCCTTGGCAATTGCAGGTGATGTACCGGAAATTTGCGTCATTGGGGGCGGGCAGATTTATGCGGCATTTATGCCTGTGGCGCGGCGGATTTATCAGACGGAAATTGACTTGCAGGTCGAAGGCGATACATTTGCCCCTGTGCTGGCCATGCCGCCATGGCATGAGGTATCGTGCGAAGTCCATGTCGCTGCCGATGGCGACGACTGCGGCTTTGTGTTTCGTGTATTGGAACGCCTGTAAATTTAATTGAACTTCTGGCGCGGGCTATTGGACTTTTGCTGGTCCACTCCCTATATCCCACTCGTAATAGACCTGAGACGTGAGGAACAGCGATGCCGTGGAACAAGGATGATGATGAGGGTGGCAAAGGCCCCTGGAGCCAAAAAGGCGGACAGGATGGCGGCCATAGTCCTTGGGGCAATGGCGGCGGCAATGGCCCGAAGCGACCCAACAATCCCTGGGGTGGTGGCGGACGTGGACCCGGCAACAACTTGCCGCCAGACCTTGATGAACTTCTGCGGCGCGGCAAAGACAGCCTGAAGCAAGCCATTCCGGGTGGCACGGGCAAGGGCAGTTGGCTGCTGCCATTGGCATTGTTTGCAGCGTTTGTGGTGTATCGGTCGGTCTATCAGGTTCAGCCGGACGAGCGGGGCGTTGTGATGCAGTTTGGCGAATATTCGCGTACCGCTGAACCTGGGCTGCATTTTGCCTTGTGGCCCGTTGAGACGATGGACAAGCCAAAGGTTGGTGCGGTTCGGCAGATCAATATCGGCAATGAAGGCAATGAATCAGCCATGCTCACGGCTGACAAGAACATCATCAATGTTCCCTATTCGCTGTTCTGGCGCATCAACAACCCGAAAGACTACCTCTACAATATCGCCGATCCCGAAAGAACTATCAGGGCGATTTCCCAAAGTGCCATGCGGGAAGTGGCGGGCCAAACCCGCGCCCAGGTTATCCTGACAACCGGCAAGGATACGGTTGCGGCGCAAGTTCAGGATATCACCCAAAAGCTGCTCAACGATTACAGCGCTGGCATCACCATTACGGCCGTCAACCTCGGCGATGTGCAGCCGCCAACGGAAGTTGCCAATGCTTTTGCCGAAGTAGTGCGGGCAGGACAGAACCAGCAGCAGCTGATCAACGAAGCTGAACTTTACCGGAACCAGCAAGTTCAAAAAGTCGAAGGCGAAGCCGCCAAGCTGATAGAAGATGCCAACGCCTACAAGGCGAGCGTTGTTGCCGAAGCCCAGGGCGATGCGGCGCGATTCAATTCGGTTTACGGACAATACAAAGATGCCAAGGAAGTGACGCGGCAGCGGATGTTCCTTGAAACCATGGAGCAGATTCTGGCAAAAACCAACAAGGTGGTGATTGAGCAGGGCAAGCAGGGGTCAGGGGTTGTGCCTTATTTGCCGCTGCCGCAAATTGTCAACAAGCCAGCCGTCAACACTGACGCAACAAGCGGAAACTGAGGCCAGACATGTCAATACTGCGCAACACCCTTGGTCTCATCATCGGCGCCATTCTTGTCGTCGGCTATCTTTCCTATTTCATCGTCAACGAAAAGCAGAAAGCCATTGTTCAACGTCTCGGGCAAATCAACCGGGTTGTTGAAAAGCCGGGCCTTTATTTCAAATTACCCATAGCCGACACGGTGACCATGATCGATGACCGCATTCTGGTTTGGGAAAACAATGACCGGCAGGTGCAGGATATTGCCAGCCAGGTTTATATTGTTGATGCGGTAACATTGGCCCGAATCAAAGATGCGCGGCTGTTCCGCGAAACTTTGGGCGCTGATCTGGTGCAGGCTGAATTGCGGGTTGCGGCACGGCTCGATGCAGCTCTTCGGCAGACTTATGGCCGACGTTCCTTTGATGCGGCATTGACGTCGGATCGGGCTGTCATGATGCGGGAGATTCGTGACCAATTGCGGCCGGAAGCTGATTCTCTTGGCATTGAAATCGTCGATGTGCGTGTACGTCGCACGGACTTGAGCGAAAATGTCTTGGACCAGACCTACAAGCGGATGGAATCCGAACGCAATGCGCTTGCCGCAGATATCCGAAGCAAAGGCAACGCCACCAAAACCCGGATGGAAGCGGAAACCAACCGCACCTACACAGTCAAGATTGTTGAAGCCCAACGTCAGGCGCAGATCATTCGCGGTGAAGGTGATGCTGACCGCAACAAGGCCTATGCTGACGCCTATCAGAAGGACCCTGAGTTCTTTGCGTTCTACCGGTCCATGCAGGCCTATTCGAAAAGTCTTGGGACTGAAGGCACAACACTGGTGCTTGATCCGAACTCGGAATTCTTCAAGTATTTTGGCAGCCAGAAAGACAAGACCCAGGTTCCCACCACGCCGCAATGATCATGACATTGCTCACGGCTGCTGGTCTGGTGCTGGTGTTTGAGGGCCTCACTTATGCCTTGGTTCCAAGCCAGATGAAAATGCTGATGGCAAGGCTTCAGGAAACCTCCATTGAGCGATTGCGCCTGATGGGTACGGTCGGCCTTGCGGCAGGGGTTTTTGTGGTTTGGCTTGCTTTGGGTTCGACGATATTCTGATGCAAGTTTTCTGGGAGTGACAGTGCAATGATATGCCAGCAGGTGACGACGTGGTTCTTGGGCGCAACAGCCCTGACAGCAATATTGTTGGCCAATCCTGCGGGTGTGGCCCATGGGCCAGCTCAAGCGCAAGTTCAACAACAGTTGCCGAGTGTCGCAGATATTGCCGAAAGGCTGCTTCCAGCGGTTGTTGAAATCTCGGTTGAAGCAAAAGCCCCCGGCAGCGAAAATCCGGTTCCGGAATTGCCGCAACTGCCGGAAGATTCACCGTTCAAGGATTTCTTTGACGACTTCTTCAAAAAGAAGCAGGGCGACGGCGGTCCTGGCCAACCAAACGGACGAACTGTCAATTCGGTGGGGTCGGGTTTCATCGTTGATGCCACTGGCTTGATTGTCACCAACAACCACGTGGTTGAAGGGGCCGAAAAAATCCAGGTCCATATGCAGGACGGCACCTTGCTTAAAGCCGAACTGGTGGGACGCGATCCAAAAACCGATCTTGCCGTGCTGCGCGTCAAGCCTGACAAACCGATTCCCTTCGTCAGCTTCGGTGACAGCGACAAGCTGCGGGTGGGTGAATGGGTGATGGCCATTGGCAATCCGTTTGGACTGGGCGGCTCGGTTTCACTCGGCATTGTTTCAGCCCGCAACCGCGACATCAATGCCGGTCCCTATGATGATTTCATCCAGACCGATGCGGCCATCAACAAGGGCAATTCGGGTGGACCGTTGTTCAACCTTGCAGGCGAAGTAGTGGGCATCAACACGGCAATCTTTGCCTCGCAAACCGGCGGCTCTGTCGGCATTGGTTTTTCAGTTCCGGCCAATACGGCGAAGAACGTGATTTTCCAGTTGGAAAAATATGGCGAGACCCGGCGCGGTTGGCTGGGTGTGAAAGTCCAGGCCATGTCGGATGACATTGCCGAGAACATGGGCATCAGCAAAACCAAGGGTGCGCTGGTAGCGGATGTCACGGAAGGCAGCCCCGGCAAGGCAGCGGGCATACAGCCCGGCGATGTGATCACCGAATTCAACGGCAAGCCAATTCGTGACATGCGTGAATTGCCACGGGCAGTGGCCGCCACCGAAATTGGCGCCACGGTCGTTGTCAAGGCGTTGCGCAAAGGCACGGAAGTGGTGTTCAACGTGACGATCGGGCGGCTTGAGGACGGTGAGAAGCTGGCAACGGCGCTTGACAAGAAAACGCCCGGTGTGGCGCCAGCGACTGCCACCGTGCTTGGCATGACTGTGAGCACACTCACTGACGAGTTGCGCAGCAAATTCAAGATCGATGAAAAGCTGCAAGGCGTATTGATCACCGAAGTGGCCAAGGATGGTTCGGCATCTGAAAAGAACCTGGAACCAGGCGATTTGATTCTGGAAGCCGGTGGCAAACCGGTGGTGGGTGCCAGCGATGTGACGGCGGCTGTCGAGGCCGCCGAAAAGGCTGGTAAAAATTCTGTGCTGATGCTGACGGCAAAGGCTGGCAAACTTGGTGAAACCCGGTTTATTGCGCTGAAGATCAAAAAGTAGTTTAGGATTTTATTTTATGCTGCACTGCACAATTTATTTGTGCGGTGCGTTAATCTGTGCTAGGGAGCTGGTCCATCAACTGATGATGGGGATTACACATGATTGCACTGACCACTTACAACGAAGATTCCGTTCGCGCTGTGGCGCATCAAATCTGGGAAGAAGAAGGACGTCCCGATGGCCGTCACGATATTCATTGGCAATGGGCGCTTGAACGGGTTCAGCCAATTGCTTTGGCTACTCCGTTGGTAGATGCAGCTGCATCAGACGTTTCGCTGATCGATGGTGTGGGACCAAAGATTGCCGCCCAACTGGCTGCCGAAGGCATTACCACCCTGGCACAGATTGCCAAATTGAGCGCCCTTGAATTGGCTGATCTCGACAGCGCCCTCAATCTGAAGGGCCGTACCGCGCGCGAAGACTGGATTGCCCAGGCGAAGGAATTGGTTGCAGGCAAAACTCCACGCGCCAAGGTTGATCAAGCCAAGCTGGCCAAGAAAAAGTAAGCTCGTCACGCAAAGTCAAAAACCCCCGGATGCACCATTCATGTCCCGGCGCATCCGGGGCTGTTTTTATTTGCGGAAGGCGCCAGCGTCTTCGGCGTGGAGGGATCGGCCTGCCTTGGCGAATGTATCGCGGCCGCCCTTGGGATGATTGTGGAAGGTCACGATATCGTAGTCTTCAACGGTGGCTGCCACCGGGTTCAAGTGATCATGGATCCATTTTCGTTCGCGCTGGTGGGCAAGAACCTTGTCGCTCTTTTCAGAAATGTGGGTTGAGTTTGGGGTGAAAGGATGATGTCGCGTAGACCTCGTCATGAACTACTCCATATCAGTTAAACCAACCAATGAGTTGCCGTACACCCCAAATGTGGGGCCTCCGGGGAACCCATTCAAGGGGAGTGTGTGCCGGGTTTGTTAACAAGGCGTTAAATTTTTGGGATGGTGCATTGCGAAATCTTGCGGCAGTATCCTAGGCTGGCGTGATGTTGCCTGGAGATTGCAAGATGAAACGACTGCTGTTGGGTTTGCCCCTGATGCTGGCACTGATGCTGGAATCTTCCAACCTGGCAATCGCCCACCCCTGTGATGGCGATGTGGCCGTTCGGGCAGCCAAATTGTTGCGTCTGCACTATGATGATTCTGGCAATGAACTTCAGTTCTCGCTTGATGATGTCCCGCAAGAACTTGCCAGCATCAAGGCGCTGCAAGGCAAGGGGCGTTTCGATGTGCTGGAGATCAATGCCCATGTCAACAAGGCCACCTACCGCATGCATTTCATCTATGCCCAGATCGCCGATTCGTGTTTGCTGATGGGACAGGAGATCATTGAGGTTTCTGATCCATATTGAAGCAGGGGGTGCAAAACTTCAAAGCACTGATACCTGCAAACACCAGCCCTTCGAGGCCAGCGAAAGCGCCTCAGGATGATTCAGATGAGTAGCAGTGGCACTGCTATCTCACCCCAACCTGCTCTTGCGGGGAGGGGCAGGGGTTGGGTGTTGCGGCCAGCACACCGCCCAACCATCCGTCACCCAGAGCCACCCCGCCTTGTGTTCCTTCCTGACGATCGAGGGGGACTGAGTTTAGTGGAGCGTCGCCGATTTTCCTAAAGTATCTCACCAAGCCCAACCCAATCGGAGAAACTCAACGGGTATGGCGACACATGCCTGACATTGTGCCGAAGCGGCGGTGGTGATAAAAGCCGCTGTGGAAACGTGTGAGGTTTCGCCGCACAGGTTTCAGATTTTTGAATTGGGGAATAGAACTATGTCAGACAATAAACCGGACGTCACCAAAGCCTGGGCCGCATCGCAGGACCAGAAGGGTGCATCCAGGCGGCTGCGGATATTCGCACTGCTCGCTTGGGCCGTGGCCATTGGCGGCGAGATTGCGGGCATTTATTTGCTGAAGCAGCACAAGTTCGACGCAGGCACAGCTGCCAACGGCAATCTTCCGCTTCTGATTGGCCTTTTGGTTGGCATTGCTGTGTTTGCCATCGCTGGCACCCTGATGTGGAAAGCTGCAAACCGACACAATCCCGCCAGCAAGGCCGACGGGTTCCGCTTTTTTGTCCAGAACCAGTTGGGTGCCATCATCGGGTTGATTGCCTTCCTGCCGTTGATTGTCCTGATCCTCATGGACAAGGACATGGACCCCAAGAACAAGCAGATCGCCGGCGGCATCGGTGCCGTCCTCGCCTTGCTTGCAACACTGATGGGTGTGAATTTAAATCCGCCGTCGGTTGAGCAGTACACGGAGGATATGAACGCTTGCGCCTCACAAATCAAAGCGGGCCAGCCCACCACTGCCTGTTCGCCGCAAGTGGCAGCACAGGCGCAGGACATCGCAAAGGATACAACCGCTATTACCGATGCCACAAAAAGCACGGCAAACCCGAACGGGCTTGACGTGGTGTACTGGATCGCGCCGGAAGCCGGGGCCAAGAAGTCCTCAGAACCGCGGGTCTTTCACCTCTGTGCAGAAGTGAGCCCGCTGAAAGACAAAACCGTCAACAAGGGCTCTGTAACCGAAGCCTACGCCGAAAACGCCATCCGCATCACCAAGCAGATCGAGATGGAACAGAAGCAGTGCGGGATTGTTCCGGCGCAGTAGGGCGTGCAACGAACTTTCTCCCTCAGCCTTCTTGGGCCGGGGGAGTACCGAAGGAGCAGGCGCGTTACCAAATGTTGCGGCAAGATGATCGGGCTGGTGATTG
Source organism: Hyphomicrobiales bacterium (assembly GCA_031418195.1). Classification (GTDB taxonomy): domain Bacteria; phylum Pseudomonadota; class Alphaproteobacteria; order Rhizobiales; family Aestuariivirgaceae; genus Aestuariivirga. Next base: position 9,649 of record JANOXA010000036.1, read on the forward strand.
CCGTTGGAAGGGAATACCATGAAACAGTCGTCACATCCCATCATTTTGCTCCGCGTTTCGCTGGACACCGGCATTTTCCGGGACATCGAAATTTCTGGCGAAGCGAGCCTCTACAAGCTGGCCGAGATCATCAACAATGTCTACGGCTTTGACTTCGATCATGCCTTTGGTTTTTATGACAACAAGAAAAACCCCTACAAGTCGAAAGAACTCTATGAACTTTTCAAGGACATGGGAGAAGGGTCGGAAGGTGCCAAAAGTGTCAAGAAATCCAAAGTCGCCGAGGCTTTTGACCGGGATAAAAAAGCCATGGTTTTCCTGTTTGACTATGGAGACGAGTGGCACTTCGATGTGAAGCGCACAGGCACCCGCGACCAGCCTGTGCCAAAGGCTTTCTGGAAACTGGTCAAGTCCCAAGGCGATGCCCCGCCCCAGTATCCCGACTATGAGGAGGAAGATGATGGCGTGCCGTTCAACGAGAAATATGAGTTGATCAAGGTGGGCGATATGACGGTGGCCAAGAAACGCGAGAAGGATAAATAGCCCAACGCTCGATGGCTTTAAAACTCCTGCCAATGACTCACCCCTCCTCGCACGAAGTGTGGGGAGGGGCAGGGGTGGGGTGTTGCAGCCAGCACAACGCCCACCCATCCGTCACCCGCAACCACACCACCTTGTGTTCCTCCCTGAAGATCGGGGAGGAATGGGATTTGTGGGACGCTGATACAGCGACAGACCAGCCAAGATTTTGCACCCGCTCCCGGCGTTGCCGTACTCCCCCGGCCAAGAAAGAGGCCGAGGGAGAAAACACTGCACCTTTCTCCCTTGGCCCTCTTGGGCCGGGGGAGTACCCGACTGCGTCCGCCGCAGCTCTTGCGAAGGCGGAAGGGGGAGGGGGTGTTGCGGCGAGTCGGATTTCAAAGAAAGCGCGACAGTCCCGCACGGTGGTCAGCCAAAACCTGTTCGGTTACCTTGACCAATTTCCCCATTTTTGCATAAGCGGCAAGTTCGCTGTTCAAGAGGACGGACCTGTTCACAGCAAGCCAATCCGCGAGTTTGAACATCTCTTCGGCGCTGAGTGAGCGAGTGTCTTCCTTGATACTTTCGAGTTTGGACATTGTTGAAAGATCACAGAATTGCAAAGTCTGGTCTACCCGATGCGAATGAGAGGGCGTGATCAAACAATTCTTAAGCAACCATCTCACCAAGCCCAACCACCCCCTCCCGGCTTCCTCCTTGGCCAAGGCTACGGCGGACGCAGTCGCCGTACTCCCCCGGCCAAGAAAGAGGCCGAGGGAGAAAACCGTTACATCTTTCTCCCTCGGCCTTCTTGGGCCTGGGGAGAAAACGCTGCATCTTTCTCCCTCGGCCCTCTTGGGCCGGGGGAGTACCCGGAGGGGGAGGGGGTGGTGCAGCGAGTCACTTAAAGGGAAGCGTCCCCTTACTTCCCCTCGGGCACCTCAGGGTAAGAAAGTTATATGCACTGTCACCGTTATATCACCCCAACCCGCCCTTGCGGGGAGGGGCAGGGGTGGGGTGTTGCAGTCGGCACATCGCCAAACCATCCGTCACCCGCAACCACCCCACCTTGTGTTCCTCCACGAAGGTCGGGGAGGAATGAGGTTGGGGGGAGCGTCACCGATAGAGTGGCAGACCACCAGCCCAGCCACCCCCTCCCGGCTTCGCCGTACTCCCCCGGCCAAGAAAGAGGCCGAGGGAGGAAACCGTTACACCTTTCTCCCTCGGCCCTCTTGGGCCGGGGGAGTACCCGGAGGGGGAGGGGGTGCTGCGGCGAGTCGGATCTTCAAAGAAAAGGGAAGCGTCCCCTTTACCTACCCCTCTTTACCCCTTCCCTTACTTATCCCCCTTTACCACCCTTGGGGAGTGTCACCTCTAAATCACCCCAACCCGCCCTTGCGGGGAGGGGCAGGGGTGGGGTGTTGCAGTCGGCACATCGCCCAACCATCCGTCACCCGCAACCACCCCACCTTGTGTTCCTCCCCGAAGATCGGGGAGGAATGAGGTTGGGGGAGCGTCACCGATAGAGCGGCAGACCAGCCAAGATTTTCCACCCCCTCCCGGCTTCGCCGTACTCCCCCGGCCAAGAAAGAGGCCGAGGGAGGAAACCGTTACATCTTTCTCCCTCGGCCCTCTTGGGCCGGGGGAGTACCCGACTGCGTCCGCCGAAGCTCTTGCGAAGGCGGAAGGGGGCGGGGGTGGTGCGGCGAGTCGGAACTGAAAAGGGAAGCGTCCCCTTTACCTCCCCTTTACCTCCTTTACCTTAATATCGCGTTTGATATCGTCAAGTGTTGCCATCGCTCATGGATAGCAAAGATGCGAAAAATGGTCCACCCATGAATGTTTCGCCTCGGCTGCTTGCCAAAAAAAATCTCGCCTAGCCGAACCACCCCCTCCCGGCGTCGCCGTACTCCCCCGGCCAAGAAAGAGGCCGAGGGGGGAAACCGTTACACCTTTCTCCCTCGGCCTTCTTGGGCCGGGGGAGTACCCGAAGGGGGAGGGGGTGTCGGGGCGAGTCATATACTTAAGAAACAAAACTTAAAGGGAAGCGTCCCCTTACTCTTCCTTACTCTTCTTTACTCTTCTTACTCTTAAAGGGAAGCGTCCCCTTACTCTTCCTTACTCTTACTTCCTTCCCTTACTTCCCATGCGCCTTCGGCGGACGAGGGAGAAAAGTCGACGTTCAGCGCAATCGTACTTTGACTGAGTATTTGTTTTCATGCTGGTTGAAGAAAAAATCTGTGGACTGATTACTAAGATTATTCGCTAAAATACATTTTGCGCTACAAGCAAAGTCAGAGGAATGCGCAAATGAGCTTTAAAGACTTCAAGAATGATCTACTTGTTGCAATAGCTATTGTTTCTAATGCTCAACCAACTTTTGAAGAAGAAGCAATAGAAATTGCAGGTATTCGGAAACTCGAATATCGGAGCGGGTGGTTAAGGCAAGCTGTTAAGTCTTTAGATGAGCAGGGATTGATCAAGGTGTCCTATCACTTTGGAGGCGGCGAAGACTTAGGAATGCCCGTTACCATTACTGGAGACGGGCTAGGGCCTGTCCTCATTTAAGCCAGACCCATGCGCAAGCGAGATGAACACCTGCAAGAAAGTTTCTTGCGGTTTTCTCGTAGCGCGTTGCGATGCCCCGGAAGTGTTTGATTGTACAGAAGAAGCGCTCGACAAGATT
>JANOXA010000037.1:0-15628 GCA_031418195.1 Hyphomicrobiales bacterium
ACCCCAACAACACGTGTCCGAAGATCAATTGAGTAAGCTCTAGCCATAACTGCCGCCTCCAAGCCCGGCAGACAGCTTGAATCACTTTAAAACTGATTTGGGAATCCCTCTCGATTCAGACAGTTCGGAAAACGCTCTAACTTGATCATGCAAGGCCCGGAAGTGATCCTGGGCCTTTTTTTGTTGTGATGAATCTAGCATTGTGTATAATATTAAAAATTCATACACATGAGGTTTATCATGCGGACAAATGTTGAAATTGATGACACGTTGATGGCCAAAGCGTTGAAGGCATCAAAGTCCAAAACCAAACGAGAGGCCATTGAAAGAGGGCTGGAAATCTTGGTGACGCTGGAAGGCCAACAGGAAATTCGCAAACTACGCGGCAACGTGGTTTGGCAAGGCGATTTGGACGAATGGCGAGACGACTGATCGTCATTGCAGATAGCAGTGCATGGATTGCCTATCTCAGGGGAGATGCAGTCTTGGCAGCGAGTTTGCTTGATGACGCCTTGGACCGCCACAGAGTTTTGATGGCAGATTTGGTGCTGGTCGAAATTATGCGGGGCTTAGATACCGAACTTGAAGCAAAGCGTGTATTGCGCTCATTGCGTGTATTGCCCGTCTACGAAATGGGTGGCGAAAGCGCCGCAATCAAATCCGCTGAACATTACCGGCTCCTGCGTTCCAAAGGAAAAACCGTGAGGGGAGCAATTGATCTGCTGCTCGCAACCTGGTGCATTGAGAATGAAGTGCCATTGTTGCACGCAGACCGGGATTTCTCAGGCTTTGAGGAACATTTGGGTTTGAAGCGCTGGGGCGTGGAAGTTACTGAGAGTCAATAGAACGATTGCGGGCAAACCTAAAAGTTTCTAAATTCCCAAAACCGCCTTCGTCCCAATTGCAATCGCAAGCACCGCCAAAATCGCCAGCACCCATTTTCTGAACAATGCCGCATCCATGGTTTTGAAGCTCCGGGCCCCTATCCACACGCCAGCCACCAAGGGGGGCAGAAAGAGCAGGGCGCGGAGGGCGGCTTCTTTTGTCACCAATCCGTGTACGGATTGATTTGCCAGCCCGATCAGGTCAGTTGCCAGAAAGAAAGCGATGAGGCTGGCGCGGCCGGCGATGTTGCCTGCGGGGGAGGCGAAGTAGAACAGGATGACGGGTGGTCCACCGATGCCAAATGCTCCGTTGGCGAGGCCTGAGGCGGCTCCTGCGGCGGTTGACGCGGCGGTGCCTGGCATGGATTTCAATGCATAGCCGCGCCATAGGAGGATCGTTGCAATCAGCACGAATACTGAAAGAGCGATTTGCATAGGCCTTGCTGGAACATTGGCCAGTGCCCATACGCCCAGAGGTGTTGCGATCAGGCATCCAAGCAAGAGGGGTGCAAGTGAGCGCCAGTGAATGTCTTTCCAGATTGACGGCAGCAAATGAATTGATGCCGCCACTTCAAGCATGAAAATCGTCGGCACAATTTCCTGGGGGGCATAGACCAGTGATAGTGCACTGATGGCCAAGAGTGAAAAACCAAATCCGGAAAATCCGCGAACGATGGCGGCCAGAAAAATGCAACCACTTGCAAAGGCGAGGGCGGAATAAGACATTGCTGAAGTATAGCCGCAAGCGGCAGCTGTCGTTAGAGCCAGTTTATCTTTTGCGTTACTGGCAACAACACTTCAGGCGCCAAGGGTTTTTCAACCGATGACGCCTGAATCGACGGTCTATGACAGTGTCAGTGGACGCTTGCCAGTTTTTCCCCTGCAAGTGCATGGTTACCATCAGGTTCGATCAAACCGATCATGGCGCCCGTGGCATCGGTTACGACGGCAAGTTTACCAACGCCCGGCACACGCACGGGTGGTCGCATGATTTCGCCACCTGACTCTGATGTTTCTGCCTCGGCCTTGTGCATGTCGGCAACCGAGAGATAGGTCATCCAGTGGGAGGGAATGCCTTCATAGTCGGGTGCCGTCAATTCATAGACGCCACCCACGGGCCTGCCATCCTTGCTGGCAATCCAATAACCACCACCATCCGGCAGTGTCTTGGGTTCAAATTCCCAGCCCATTGTGCGACCATAGAAGGCCAATGCGGCTTCAGGTTCCCAGGTATTCAATTCGTGCCACCAGTGTCGTTGCGGCGTGTTCATCATGGAGTTCTCCCTAGAGGTTTGGAGTAAATCATCACGTCGCCGTCTTGTGCAGGCTGGGGGCGGGGTAGGGCGACAGCAAGGCAGGAATGGGGCGATCAACACTTGTCCCGCCACAATCGCCATCCGTTAACAGGGACTTAACTGAACCCGGCTATCCTGCATTTCTTGAACCATGAATATGTGGGATCGACATGGCAAAGAACGGCCTATCACTGGATGACATCAATGCCCGGTTGGGCAAATCCGCCAATACGCAACGCAGTTTTGACGACGACGATGCGCTGCAGGGCAATACCCATGATGATGGTGGCAGCGACGATGATTCCAGCAAGATGAGTGCTGGCTTCATGGCCAGTGTTTTTGTGGCATTTCTCGCCATAGCCGGTGGCACATTCATGTGGACAGACGGCGGCTTTTCAATACCATCCCTGAATTCAAAATGGGGCGGTGGGGAACGCGTGTCGATTGTTGATCCGATTTGTAAAAAATACTGGGTGCCAAGTGGTCGCAATGATGAAGCCTTGCAATGTTACCTCACGACCAATATCCGCAGGTTGTGCGATTCAAACGAACGCAAACATCTCGCTGATGTGATCAAGCGCTATCGCATCGATGTGAAAACGGCAGGTGCCCAGATGATGGTCGGAGGTCTGCAAGTGGCTCTGAAGGGTCGTGCCATCGCCACGGAAATGATGAGTGATGTGATGAAGGAGGCCAAGATCAACCCTTCATCGACGCAAGAAGCGGCAAAGAACGACGAAATCATGATGAAGCATGGCATGAAAATGGCCAGCAAGATGAATGATCTCACGGGCGCACTCGACACCATGCTGGGACCCCGGAACATGCTGAAAATTGATCCCGCTGTGATGGTCAAGCATATCCGTAACATAGGTGAACGCGGATATATGGGCCAATGGGATTTTGGCTGGCTGAAAGACCCGCTGGTCGATGCAGCCTTCTCGTCGAAAAATTTCAAGGCCTCCAAGATTGATCCCTGTGCTGGCAGTGGTTCTTGATTGCAGAGTGATAAAATCAGGTGCTTGACCAACTTGCCACGCGCCATCTGACGTCCGGATTTGCCGTGGTTTTTGTGGCACTGGCCGGCATCTTGTTCATTGACAATCGGTCGTCAATTGCAATAGGCGGGCAGGGCGGTGAATTCCAGTCTTTGGCCGAGCCGATTTGCCAGCCCCTATGGGTGGAAGGGGGCCAGAATGACCAGGCCCTCAATTGCTATCTGACCTCACAAACCACCCGTCTTTGCCGGAAAGCTGAACGCGAACATTTGTCGGGCCTATTGTCAGCCTACAGAAGTGAAAGCCGCAGCTTTACAGGAAAAAGTCTTTGGTCACTGTTTTTCGAACCCGGCGGTCCGCAAGGCGGGGTGACAGGCAATGATTTTCAACGCTTGGGCCAATTGACCCAAGACCGGATGAACGGGCGAAAGCTTTCGCCCGCAGAACGGGCCGAACTTGAAGCCTATGGCAGGGATTTGCAGTCCCGCATGGTGAAATCCCAGGCGGACTACCAGAAGTCTGACTTTGCGCGTGCCATGGCGCTGAAACCACTGGGCGATCATGTCCTGGCCAAAAGCATGGAAAACTTGTCGCGCCAAGGCCTGATGCTGAAGTCCGACTACGGCTGGTGGCCGGATTATCTGGTTGACATGGGCATTTGGGGATATGCGGAGAAGGCTGCTGGGTGTCGGTCTGCGGTGAATTGATGCGGAGGGTCTGGCTTCCCAGGTGAGCCAGCCATTGGAAAAATTTGGCGTGAGTCTTGTGGAGTGCCATTGAAATCCAGAAATCCCGGCGCAGGGATGATCGCAAACGACCTTCCTCCGATTCCATTCACCCCAACCCGTCTTCGGGGAGGGGCAGGGGCGGGGTGGTCGATCTTGGATGCGTATTTTGTGGAGTGTCACCGTAGTTCGAACTTGGTTGTGTATTTAATGGAGTGTCACCGTAGTTCCCGTATTTAATGGAGTGTCACCGTAGTTCCCACCTGGTTGTGTATTTAATGGAGTGTCACCGTAGTTCCCCATCGACTTTCCACGCATTGAACCAATTGTACAAAAGCTTGCGCGGAACTCCCAACTCGCGCGACAAGGGCATCACCTTGTCGCCACGCGAAATCCGCAACACTGCAGCTTCCTTGAAAACAGTCGTAAATGATTTGTACGGCAACTTGTCGGACATGAAAACTCCTCTGCCGATCATGTCCTCTATTTACCACCGTGTCTCACTTTAGGGTTGCAGTCCAGAAGCGTCCCCTTTACCCCTTCCTCGTTGCGAGGTCTTCTCCCTTCACTCCCCTTACTCTCCTGCTGAACTTTCCTTGCTGACAAATTGATCGAGCGCGTTTGCTTTTTTTTCCGCGCCATGCCCTAATGTGGCAGGGTTTTGGGTGCAACTGCGGAGAGCGTTCATGGGAGACTTTGCGGAAGGTCGCCTGCTTGATCACATTGGTCGGATCTATGACTGTGTGCTGTTCCCTGACCAGTGGAAACCCACTATTGCGGCCATTCAGGATGACTTCGGCTGGCACAACGCGGTGCTAGGCGTGTACTCCTTCGTGAATAATGGCACGCAGTTTCAGGTGACTCTCGGCATACCGGAGGAATACGCTGGCATTGTCGGCGACCCCGGCTACGTGCCTGACGTGTTTGCGTTGTGGGGGGGCATGGAGCGGATTGATGCCGCACCACTTGAAGAGCCGGTACTTCAATCTCAGATGGGCAACCCCGGGACCTGGAAAGACAACCGCTACTTTAGGATTTTTGCCATTCCCCAAGGCATAATTGATAGCGTCTCGATAGGCTTGGAACGAGATACCTCGATGATTGCAACGCTTTCAGGCGGGCGGCATGCCTCGCGTGGGCCGTTCACTGAAAGAGAACTGGTTGGATTGAGGCTGATGGCCCCGCACCTGCGGCGCGCCGTGAAGATTGCTAGCCTGTTTGACAGTCTGCAGGCGCAGAAGCAGATGTTCTCTGCAACCTTGGAAACAAGCCGCGCCGGCATCATCCTGGTGGATCAACACCTGACAATCCTGCACGCCAACACGCATGCCCGACAGATGCTTGAAAGAGGCATTCCGATCCGCGCGGTCCATGATCGCTTGACGCTGCGGGAAGAGTTGTCGCAATCCGCCCTCGCGGCGGCTGTGTCCGCGGAGCTGGGGCAGCCCGTGCAGCGTGGCGCAGGCATTCCCACCCGCCGCGGTGACGGCTCATTTCTGACAGTCTACACTTTCCCGCTCAAGAGCGTGGAAATCCGCAAACATGTCGGCATGCGCGCCGCTGCTGCGGTGGTTCTGGCGGCCACACCGGTTCCGTTTGAAGTGAACAGTGTAGCTCTGGCTCTTATGTATAATCTAACGCCAGCCGAAACCCGCATGGTCATTCTTTCGTCCGAAGGCTTGAGCATGGCGGCGATGGCGGAACGGCTCGGCATCGCCGTCAGTACCGTCAAAACCCATGTGTTGCGGGTCTATGAGAAGACCGGAACCCACCGTCAGGCGGAACTGGCCAGCTTGCTTCACAGCATCTCCAGTCCCTGGTGACCATTCCGCTGTCACCCCCCCGGCAGTTTTTTGCGATCCGCAAGTGTTCGCCGTCACAGGACTTCTGAAAATCGTCGCAGATCAAGCGGCACCTCCACCGTTTGGTGGACGCATTACAGGACTCCGACGGCATATCATCACCCGGCGTCACACGAAGGACCATCGACAACGCAAGCTTGTCGTGTGTCTTCGGAAAAATTTACACCGATGACGCGGAAAAAACCAATGGACTATTTAACGAAGGAGTGAAAGGCATGTCTTCCCGCAAACTTATAATCAATCTAACAATTTTGATCTTGGCGCAATCATGGATCGGAGCCGTTCCAGCCAATGCAACGCAGTATCGGGTCAGCAAGTGCGAATGCAATGAAGGTTTTCAATTCAGGCAAGCCGACGGCACTGACTACGTTTGCGTGGACAATCAGGCTTCTGCGCGGGTACAGATCGAAAACTCAAATGGACCATCCCATAAACTGGAGAATGGCTATTGCGAGTCGGGCTATGTGTGGCGTGATGCCTGGGATGGAGACGGCGTCTGCGTCACCCCAGAGGCCCGCAGCATGGCCCATGCTGAAAATGCCCGGCATACTGGCAATGACACCAAATTTGAGGTCCAGCTCCCGTATTCCGGTTGTTATCTTAAGTGAAGTTACTGGCTTGGCCGGGTTCATCAGAAGACCTTCTTACGATTACCCCGGCCAAGCGCCCACCATAGGAAAAGAGGTGGAATAGGAGACGCTTCCCTTTGTATGTTTCTGTCGATGTCCGTGTAGATTGAAAGGCGACGTTTCTACCTTTGTTTAGGCGCGAGTGGGCGCATTTTGGTCTGGTTGCAGCGCATATGTGTTGAACATCTTTGCAAGCCCAACCACCCCACTCTAGCCCCTCCCCGAAGGCGGGTAGGGTGAGTTGTGTGGGGCGGTATCTTTAGTTTGGGTAGGGACTTGCGTCCCGTGCACATCACATTCACCTGCCAATCGCTTCCCGACGTCGTTTTCTTGATGGGCTCAAAACTATTGTCGGGGAGAGCGGAAGGGGTGGCGCAGTTCCGGAGTGTTGCGGGGAAGAGCAGGGGATGCGGTTGCTGATTCCGCATTGCAGCAAGGAATATTTGCGCTAACAGCGGGTCTGTGTGGGAAAAAGCCAGTGAAACCGGGGTTTTTGGCTGGTTTATTTAGGGGTTGACGTGTCGGTGCTCGTTGGTTAGAAGCCAGCCAACTTCTGAGACTGCAGGCCGTCGGTACTTCGCGTACTCGAAACGCTGACACGGGAGGAAAGAAAAGACATTCGAGGTCACGCACTCTGAACCGGGCCGGTTTTCAGTGCCTCTGGTTTTGAACGCTGGAAGGGTCCGGACTGGACTTTCCAAGCGTTATTTGTCGTGTTTGAACCCCAGTCCCGAGGCAACGTGCGAGCGCAAGCGAAGCAAGAGTTGCTTTTGAAAAAAAACAATTTCGAGGAAGATCAGTCGGATGCCGACAATCAACCAACTGCTGCGGAAAGCCCGCACCAAGCCTACATACCGGAACAAGGTTCCGGCGATGCAATCCTGCCCGCAAAAGCGCGGCGTTTGCACGCGGGTTTATACGACGACACCGAAGAAGCCGAACTCGGCACTTCGCAAGGTTGCCAAGGTTCGTTTGACCAATGGCTTCGAAGTGGTGAGCTATATTCCGGGCGAAGGCCACAACTTGCAGGAACACTCTGTTGTCATGATCCGTGGCGGCCGTGTGAAGGATTTGCCAGGCGTTCGTTACCATATCATCCGCGGTGTTCTTGATACACAAGGCATCGTCAAGCGCCGTCAGCGCCGTTCGAAATACGGCTCGAAGCGTCCGAAATAAGAGGTTTTACAGATGTCACGTCGCCACAGTGCAGAAAAGCGTCTGATCAATCCGGATCCCAAGTTCGGTGATCTGATTGTTTCAAAGTTCATGAACAACCTGATGGTTCAGGGCAAGAAGTCGGTTGCTGAAGGTATCGTTTATGGTGCTTTGGAAGCCGTTCAGGTTAAGTCCAAGGGTGATCCGTTGCAGATGTTCCACTCGGCGCTGGAAAATGTTGCGCCGTCGATCGAGGTGCGTTCGCGCCGCGTTGGTGGTGCGACCTATCAGGTTCCTGTCGAAGTGCGGATGGAGCGCCGTCAGGCGCTTGCGATCCGCTGGATCATTATTGCTGCCCGCAACCGCAACGAAAAAACCATGGTGGAGCGTCTGTCCGGCGAACTCATGGATGCTGCCAATAACCGTGGCACTGCCGTGAAGAAGCGCGAAGACACCCACAAGATGGCCGAAGCAAACCGCGCTTTCAGCCATTACCGCTGGTAAGAGAGAAATACAAACTATGCCCCGCACCCACGCCCTCGAAGACTATCGCAACTTCGGCATCATGGCCCACATTGATGCCGGCAAGACGACTGTGACCGAGCGTATTCTGTTCTATTCCGGCAAAAGCCACAAAATTGGCGAAGTGCATGATGGCGCTGCTACCATGGATTTCATGGAGCAGGAACAAGAGCGCGGCATTACCATTACATCTGCAGCGACGACCACGGTGTGGAACGGCAAGCGCTGCAACATCATCGACACCCCGGGCCACGTGGACTTCACCATTGAAGTTGAACGTTCACTGCGTGTGCTTGACGGTGCTGTGTGTGTGCTCGACTCGAACCAGGGTGTGGAGCCTCAGACTGAAACAGTCTGGCGCCAGGGCGACAAATATGCCGTTCCGCGCATCGTGTTCTGCAACAAGATGGACAAGACGGGTGCATCGTTTGAACAATGCATCAAGGACATCAAGGAACGTCTGGGCGCACGTCCGGTTCCCATTCAGCTGCCAATCGGTTCAGAGGCCGCTTTCAAGGGTATCATTGATCTGGTACGGATGAAAGCCGTGATCTGGGACAACGAAGAGCTGGGTGCCAAGTTCCACGACGAAGACATTCCTGAAGACATGCTGGCTGCCGCCGAACAAGCCCGCGCTGACATGATCGAAGCTTGCGCCGAACTCGACGACGCAGCCATGGACGATTATCTCAATGGCATTCCGATGGCCAATGAAACCATCAAGCGGTTGCTCCGCAAGGCTGTGTTGAACGCTTCGTTCTTCCCGGTACTTTGTGGTTCAGCCTTCAAGAACAAGGGTGTTCAAACCTTGCTTGACGCGGTTGTCGATTATCTGCCGTCGCCTTTGGATCGCCCTGCGATCAAGGGTATCGATGTTAAGACTGGCAACGAAACGACCCGTCCTTCGTCAGACACAGAACCGCTGGCCTTGCTTGCATTCAAGTTAATGGATGATCAATATGGCGTTCTGACATTCTGCCGGATTTATTCTGGCACCTTGTCAAAGGGTACGTCGTTGCTCAATTCGAGCCGTGACAAGACCGAACGTGTGGGCCGCATGGTTTTGATGCACGCCAACAACCGTGAAGAAATTGCTGATGCTTATGCTGGCGACATTGTTGCACTCGTTGGCTTGAAAGATACCCGCACCGGCGACACGCTGTGCGATCCAGCCAAGGCTGTCATTCTGGAAAAGATGGAGTTCCCGGAACCCGTCATCGAAATGAAGGTTGAGCCGAAAACCAAGGCTGACCAGGAAAAGATGGCCGTCGCTTTGTACAAGTTGGCCTCTGAAGATCCTTCATTCCGCGTTTCGACTGACTCTGAATCTGGCGAAACTATTATCAAGGGCATGGGTGAACTTCATCTTGACATCAAGGTCGATATTCTGAAGCGGACCCACAAGGTTGAAGTGCAGGTCGGCGCACCTCAGGTTGCCTATCGTGAAGCGATCACCCGCAAGGTGATCAAGGACTACACGCACAAGAAGCAGACCGGTGGTACGGGTCAGTTTGCCCGCGTCATTCTTGAAATTGAGCCGGCTGAAAAAGGCACGGGTAATTCGTTCGAGTCCAAAGTTGTTGGCGGTTCAGTGCCGAAGGAATATATCCCCGGTGTTGAAAAGGGCCTGAATTCGGTCCTGAACAACGGTCCGCTGATCGGCTTTCCGGTTGTCGACTTGAAGGTTGCCTTGGTTGACGGTGCCTACCATGATGTGGACTCGTCGGCGATTGCCTTTGAAATCGCTACCCGTGCAGCGATGCGCGAAGCCTTTGAACAGGCAGGTGCTGTGTTGCTTGAACCTTTGATGAAGGTCGAAGTGACGTCGCCTGAAGACTTCGTGGGTTCGGTCATCGGTGATTTGAATTCGCGTCGTGGCCAGATATTGGGTACGTCAATGCGCGGCAATGCCAATATTGTTAATGCTCTGGTGCCGCTTGCCAACATGTTCGGCTATATCAACAATCTGCGCTCGATGAGCCAGGGCCGTGCTTCCTATACGATGCAATTTGATCACTACGAACAGGTGCCCGGTGCGGTGGCTGAAGAAGTGAAAAAGAAATACGCTTAACTTTTTTGAGAACGGAGAACTCCGATGGGCAAAGAAAAATTCAACCGCGACAAGCCACATTGCAACATTGGCACGATTGGCCATGTTGACCATGGCAAAACCTCGCTGACAGCTGCGATCACCAAGATCCTGGCTGAAACTGGTGGTGCGACCTATACCGCCTATGATATGATCGACAAGGCGCCTGAAGAACGGGCCCGTGGCATCACCATCAACACCGCACACGTCGAGTATCAGACGAAGGCTCGCCACTATGCCCACGTTGATTGCCCAGGCCATGCTGACTATGTGAAGAACATGATCACCGGTGCTGCGCAAATGGACGGTGGTATTCTGGTTGTGTCGGCAGCTGACGGCCCAATGCCTCAGACCCGCGAGCACATTCTGCTTGCCCGTCAGGTTGGTGTACCAGCACTTGTTGTGTTCATGAACAAGGTTGACATGGTTGACGATCCAGAACTGTTGGAACTCGTCGAAATGGAAGTGCGTGAACTACTTTCGTCTTACCAGTTCCCTGGCGATGATATTCCCATCATCAAGGGTTCAGCACTTTGTGCCTTGAACGGCACCAATCCCGAGATTGGCCGCGAATCCATTCTCAGGTTGATGGAAGCTGTTGATACTTATATTCCACAGCCAGACCGTCCAATTGATTTGCCATTCCTGATGCCAATTGAAGATGTGTTCTCGATCTCGGGCCGTGGTACAGTTGTGACGGGTCGTGTTGAACGCGGCATCGTCAAGGTCGGCGAAGAAATCGAAATCGTTGGTCTGCGCGACACCGTCAAGACGACCTGTACGGGCGTTGAAATGTTCCGCAAGCTACTTGATCAAGGTCAAGCTGGCGACAACATCGGAGCATTGCTGCGCGGTATTGATCGTGAAGGTGTTGAGCGCGGCCAGGTGCTGTGCAAGACCGGATCGGTCAAGCCACACAAGAAGTTCAAGGCTGAGGCTTATATCCTCACCAAGGAAGAGGGTGGCCGTCATACGCCGTTCTTTGCCAACTACCGTCCACAGTTCTACTTCCGCACCACGGACGTCACGGGTGTTGTGACACTTCCAGAAGGTACTGAGATGGTGATGCCCGGCGACAACATCTCATTTGATGTCGAGCTGATCACACCGATCGCCATGGAAGAAAAGCTGCGCTTCGCCATCCGCGAAGGTGGCCGCACGGTTGGTGCTGGCGTTGTTGCCAAGATTACAGACTAAGGCTGAGTAAAAACATGCAACGCCAAAATATCCGGATCCGTCTCAAGGCCTTTGATTATCGCATTCTCGATAATTCGACTCGTGAGATCGTGAACACCGCGAAGCGCACCGGCGCACAGGTCCGTGGACCTGTGCCGCTGCCAACGCGCATCGAGAAGTTTACCGTGAACCGTTCGCCCCACGTGGACAAGAAGAGCCGCGAGCAATTCGAAATGCGCACGCATCGTCGTTTGCTTGATATCGTGGACCCGACACCGCAGACCGTTGACGCGCTGATGAAGCTCGATCTCGCTGCTGGTGTAGATGTTGAAATCAAGCTCTAATCAACAGAGCCTCTGGAGAAGAAAATGCGTTCAGGCCTTATCGCCAGAAAGCTGGGAATGACCCGGATTTACACCGCTGAAGGAATGCAAGTTCCTGTCACGGTGTTGAAGGTGGACAATGTCCATGTCGTTGCCCACAAAACTATTGAGAGGGATGGCTATTCAGCTGTTCAGCTCGGTTCTGCCACGCCCAAGATCAAGCGTTTGTCGAAAGCTGAACGTGGCCATTTTGCCAAGGCTGGCGTTGAGCCCAAGGCCAAGTTGCAGGAATTTCGTGTTCCTGCCGACATGACCATGCCTGTCGGTTCGGAAGTCACGGCTGACCATTTCGTTGCTGGTCAATTTGTTGACGTTACCGGCACCTCAAAGGGCAAGGGCTTCCAGGGCGGCATCAAGCGTTGGAACTTCTCGGGTCTGCGGGCGACCCATGGTGTGTCGGTGAGCCATCGATCCATCGGTTCGACAGGTAACCGTCAGGATCCTGGCAAGGTGTTCAAGAACAAGAAGATGCCGGGTCACCTCGGTGTTGAAACCGTGACAACGCAAAACGTCATCGTCGTCAAGACAGATGTGGCGCGCGGTCTGATCCTGCTCAAGGGTTCGGTGCCAGGTGCACCGGGCGGCTGGGTGTCTGTGCGTGACGCCGTGAAGCGCAAGCTTCCGGAGGGCGCTCCAAAGCCTGGTGCGTTCAAGGCACCTGCTGAAGCGCTGGCATAAGTGAGGCATCAACAATGAAATTCGATGTAACTACATTTGACGCGGAAACAGCGGGTTCAGTTGAACTGAACGATGCGATTTTCGGTCTTGATCCGCGCAGCGATATTCTGCACCGCGTGGTCCAATGGCAGCTCAACAAGCGCCAGCAGGGTACGCACCATGCGAAGAACCGCGCCGAGATCAATCGGACAACCGCCAAGTTCGGCAAGCAAAAAGGTGGCGGTACGGCCCGCCACGGTTCGCGCAAGGTCGGTATTTTTGTCGGCGGTGGCAAGGCGTTCGGTCCGCGCTTCCGCAGCCATGAAACCTCTTTGAACAAGAAGCTTCGCGCTCTCGGATTGAAGCACGCACTTTCGAGCAAGCTGAAGTCTTCGGAACTGATCATCGTCGATAAGGCCGACATTGGCATGGCCAAGACCAAGGCCGTGAAAGCTGCCTTCGAGAAAATGGGTCTGGTCAATGCCCTGATCATTGATGGTGCAACCTTGAACGAAGGTTTCGCAAAGGCAGCCCGCAATGTGGCCAACATCGATGTTCTGCCGATCCAGGGTATCAATGTCTATGATATCCTGCGCCGCAAGAATTTGGTGTTGACCAAGGCCGCACTGGAAGCGCTTGAGGCCCGATTTTTAGGAGTGGTCAAATGAGCAAGGAAAAATATTACAACACGATCATTTCGCCTGCCATTACGGAAAAGGGCACAATGGTCTCGGCGCACAACCAAATTGTTTTCAACGTGGCCCGCGATGCCACCAAGCCTGAAATCAAGGCTGCAATTGAAGGTTTGTTTGGTGTGAAGGTTGCTGCTGTGAACACCTTGGTCAGCAAGGGCAAGCTTCGGGTATTCAAGGGCCGCAAGGCTCTCCTGAGCGACAAGAAAAAAGCCTACGTCACTCTCGTCGAAGGCGAACGCCTTGATGTGACGACGGGTCTCTGAGGGTTAGGGCAAGAACATGGCACTCAAAACATTTAACCCCACCAGCGCCGGACGCCGCCACCTTATTCAGGTGGATCGTTCCAGCCTGTTCAAGGGCAAGCCAATCAAGGCTTTGACTGAAGGTCTCAACAAGTCTGGTGGTCGTGGCAACACGGGCCGCATCACATCGCGTCGCATCGGTGGCGGTCACAAGCAATCCTACCGCCTGATTGATTTCAAGCGCGTCAAGCATGATATGCCAGCCGTTGTCGAACGTCTGGAATATGATCCAAACCGTACAGCTTTCATCGCCTTGATCAAGTACCAGGACGGTGCCTTGTCATACATCCTGGCGCCACAGCGCTTGGCCATCGGCGATACGGTAGTCTCCAGCAAGGCTGCTGACGTGAAGCCTGGCAATGCCATGCAGATCGGCTCAGTCCCGGTTGGAACAATCGTCCACAACGTTGAAACCAAACCCGGTGGAGGTGGTTCGCTGGCCCGCTCGGCTGGTACCTATGTGATGGTGGCTGGACGTGATGGCGGCTATGTCATCATCAAGTTGAAGTCGGGTGAAACACGCATGGTGCCTGCAACTTGCATGGCTTCCATCGGTGCAGTTTCAAACCCTGACCACATGAACGAAGTTGTCGGCAAAGCCGGCCGTGCCCGCTGGAAGGGTGCCCGTTCTGTTTCGCGTGGTATTGCACGCAACCCTGTAGATCATCCAAACGGCGGTCGCACGAACGGTGGCAAGCACTGGTCGACACCATGGGGCAAGCCGACCAAGGGTTACAAGACCCGGACGAACAAGCGGACGACCAAATTGATCGTGCGCAGCCGCCACAAAGCCAAGAAATCGCAGTAAGGGACGCGCTGAATGACACGCTCCGTATGGAAAGGCCCGTTTGTAGACGGGTATATCATGAAGAAAGCCGAGGCCGCTCGCGGCCAACGCAACATGGCGATCAAGACGTGGAGCCGTCGCTCCACCATCTTGCCGCAGTTTGTGGGCCTGACGTTTCAGGTGCACAACGGCAACAAGTTCATCCCGGTCCACGTGTCCGAGGAAATGGTTGGTCACAAGCTCGGTGAATTTGCGCCTACACGCACATTCAAGGGCCACAGTGCCGGTGACAAGAAGGCATCGAAATAAGCCATGAGCAAACCAAAAACACCCCGCGCCTTGCCGGCCAACGAAGCCAAGGCTGTGACCCGCAGCATTCGCATCAACACCCGCAAGTTGAATGAAGTGGCGACGGAAATTCGTGGCATGAAAGTGGCCAAGGCATTGGCGCATCTTTCATTCTCGCGCCGCCGCATTGCCAAGGATGTAAAGAAGACTTTGGAATCGGCGATTGCCAATGCCGAAAACAACCACGACCTCGACATCAACAATCTGATCGTTTCAGAAGCCTGGACCGGCAAGAACCTGGTGATGAAGCGCTGGTTCCCCGATGCCCGCGGTCGTGTTGGCCATATCCACAAGTTCTTCAGTGAACTGACGATTGTGGTGCGCGAAGACAAGAAGGAGGCCGCTTAATGGGTCAGAAAGTCAACCCCATTGGTTTGCGCCTCGGCATCAACCGCACATGGGATTCCCGCTGGTTTGCCAATGCCCGTGAGTATGGCAAATTGCTGCATGAAGACATGGCGATCCGCGCTTACCTGAAGAAGGAACTCAAGCAGGCTGGCGTGTCCAAGATCCTGATTGAACGTCCGCACAAGAAGTGCCGCGTGACAATCTATTCGGCCCGCCCCGGCGTGGTTATCGGCAAGAAGGGTGCAGACATTGAAAAGCTGCGCAAAAAAGTTGCCGACATGACAGGGTCGGAAGTGCATCTCAACATTGTTGAAGTGCGCAAGCCGGAAATTGACTCGACTTTGGTGGCTGACAGCATTGCCCAGCAGCTTGAACGCCGTGTGGCTTTCCGTCGGGCGATGAAGCGCGCCGTGCAGTCGGCCCAGCGGATGGGTGCGCTTGGCATCAAGATCACCTGCTCTGGTCGTTTGGGCGGTGCAGAAATTGCGCGCACGGAATGGTATCGTGAAGGCCGTGTGCCTTTGCACACCTTGCGCGCTGATGTGGATTACGGCGTGGCCACGGCTCATACCGCTTACGGCACCAATGGCGTGAAGGTCTGGATATTCAAGGGCGAAATCCTTGAACATGACCCGATGGGCCAGGAAAAGCGCTTCAACGAATCGCAAGAAGGTGGCTCGGCCCATCGCGGCCCGCGCCGCGACGCGAATTGAGCTGGATCATTGAATCATGTTGCAACCTAAGAAAACAAAATACCGCAAAGCCCACAAGGG
>JANOXA010000038.1:0-8139 GCA_031418195.1 Hyphomicrobiales bacterium
TGTTGGGGTGCTGCCGGAGGCGTAGCGAAAGCCGTCCATTCTGGTGATGGCGGCTTCGCCTGCTGTAACGGGAAGGTCGGCATGGGTGCCGCCGTCTTTCAGGAGTTCGACACAGCGGAGGGCTGCGGCGCGGCCGAAGACTACGAGATCGATCAGCGAGTTTGATCCCAAGCGATTTGCGCCGTGCACAGATACACAAGCCGCCTCACCCACGGCCATTAGTCCGTGTACGGTCTTTTCGGGGTCCTTCGCGTCCCCAGCCAGAACTTCGCCGTGATAATTGGTGGGGATGCCGCCCATGTTGTAGTGGACGGTGGGCAGGATCGGGATGGGTTCTTTGGTGACGTCGACGCCTGCAAAGATTTTCGCTGACTCGGAAATGCCGGGGAGGCGTTCGTGCAACACTTTTGGATCGAGATGTTCAAGGTGTAAATGGATATGGTCTTTGTCTTTGCCGACACCCCTGCCCTCGCGGATTTCCAAGGTCATGGAACGGGAGACAACGTCGCGGGACGCCAAGTCTTTCGCTGATGGCGCATAGCGTTCCATGAAACGCTCACCTTCGGAATTGGTGAGATAGCCGCCTTCACCGCGCGCGCCTTCGGTGATCAGGCAGCCTGCGCCGTAAATTCCGGTAGGGTGGTATTGCACGAATTCCATGTCCTGGCACGGCAACCCGGCGCGGAGAACCATGGCATTGCCGTCGCCTGTGCAAGTGTGAGCTGAGGTGGCGGAGAAATAAGCGCGGCCATAGCCGCCTGTGGCGAGAATGGTCTGGTGGGCGCGGAAGCGGTGCATGGTGCCATCTTCCATGTTCAGCGCCATGACGCCACGGCAGGCGCCGTTTTCCATGATCAGGTCAAGCGCGAAATATTCGATGAAGAAGGCGGTGTCGTAGCGCAGACTCTGGCCATAGAGCGTGTGCAGCATGGCGTGGCCGGTGCGGTCAGCGGCGGCGCAGGTGCGTTGCACGGGCGGGCCGTCACCCATGTTCATCATGTGACCGCCGAAGGGGCGCTGGTAGATCTTGCCATCTTCGGTGCGGGAGAAGGGCATGCCGAAATGTTCGAGTTCGTAAACGGCCGTGGGGGCATTGCGCACGAGATATTCGATGGCGTCCTGGTCGCCCAGCCAGTCGGCCCCTTTAACGGTGTCATACATGTGCCAGCGCCAATCATCAGCACCCATGTTGGCGAGAGATGCGGCGATGCCGCCTTGGGCCGCCACGGTGTGGGAGCGGGTGGGAAATACTTTTGATATGCAGGCGGTTTTCAATCCGGCTTGTGATGCGCCCAAGGCCGCACGAAGGCCCGAACCGCCAGCACCGACGACGACGACATCGAATGTGTGGTCGGTGATGGGGTAAGCGCGTCCGCCGATAGCATACATCTTTGAAGCTTTTTTGATTTCAGGGGTGGCCATCAGGTTGCAAAACTCATTTTGAGAACAGCGTATGCAGCAAGCGCAAACAACACGGTTACGAAGGCGGTGTTGAACAAGAGTGCCAGCAATTTTCGGCCATGGCCATGCACATAGTCCTCGATCACCACCTGCATGCCCAGCCGCATGTGCCAGAACACCGATGCGAGGGTGAGCAGCAAGGCGATGGCGACGAGCGGATTTTTCACGCTGGCAACCACATCAGCCCGGCTGCTGCCAATGTGGGAAATGATGAACCAGGCAAAGAAAACCAGCAGCGGCAGGTTGGCCAGCGCCGTGAGCCGTTGTTGCCAGAAATGGTCGGTGCCGGATTTGGCTGAACCGAGGCCACGGACAATCTTCAAAGGCGTTTTCATGTTCATGGTTTCACCCCATAGGCGAGGATCCAGAGCAGAATGGTGAAGATGATTGAGCCAGCCAGATTGAGTTTCGCCATCAGTTCGACAGTCTTGAGTTCAAAGCCCTTGCCAACATCCCAGATAAAATGCCGAATGCCGCCCAAGGCATGGTGAACGAGCGCCCAGGAAAAACCGAAGAAAATCAGCCTGCCAAACCAGTGATGGAAGAAGCCCTGCACCAGATTGTAATAGGCATCGGAATGGGCGGCAGCGGTTAACCACCAGACGAAAAGCACCGAACCGAAAAACAAAGCAACACCTGTCAGTCGATGGGTGATTGACATCATCATGCTGAACATGGGTTTGTAAATCTGCAGGTGAGGGGAGAGCGGTCTTGCGACGATTTTGTTTTCAGCCATTCTGTTGCCCTGTCATTTGACCACTGTCTTCACTCATTCTTCTAGCTGGTGCAATGCAACATGGCAAATGGACAGAAGATATACGGCTGACTACAACGTCGCGGGCGGTTTTTTCAGATGACAATCACTTTCGTGCCGCGCGGTGTGTTGTTGTAGAGTTCGATGACTTCGTGGTTCAGCATGCGGATGCAGCCGGAGGATGCGGCTGTGCCGATGGAGCCTGGGGCATTGGTGCCGTGGATGCGAAATCCTGTATCGCCCTTGCCGCGATAAAGATAGAGCGCACGCACACCGAGGGGATTTTCAGGAATGCCACCGGGCATGCCTTCAGCCCATCTGGCATATTTGGGGGTGCGCTCAATCATCTCTGGCGGCGGTGTCCAAGCAGGATCAACAGCTTTGCGGCCGATGCGGGCCGTGCCCGACCAGGAGAAGCCTTCCTTGCCGACTGCCACGAGGTAGCGCATGGCTTTGCCGCTGCCGAGCACCTGATAAAGGGCGCGCTCCGATGTGCGTATGATAATGGTGCCGCGCTTTTCATTGGAGGAAAAATCGACGAGGCGGCGACCGGCATAGGCGACACGGCTGCGGCGTTTGGGTTTTTTGGGTGATGCCAGTGGTTTGGCGGGTTTCCGGCGGCTGATGCGGGAGGTTGCCTGTTGGCGAAGGGCTTTGCGCACCTCGGCTTTTCGACGCAACCTGAGAAAATCAAACGGGCCTGTGGCGGCTTCAGCTGCATCGATCAGCACAGTTGGCGCTGCAACTGCCAATGCAAATAGTCCTGCCAATAGTCCGCGCCGATTCATATCAAACAACCTTTTCAAGAAATAGCGTGACTAGCCAAAAACAGTGATTTGCAAAAGGGGGGTGCGACATGAGGTGTTCACTTTGCTGTGAACAACTTCTGGTTGGCGACGATTGATTTAAAGGACGATGACTTTGGTGCCGATTTGCACACGGTCATAAAGTTCAGCCACTTCCTCGTTCAACATGCGAATGCAGCCGGACGACGCAGCTTTGCCGATGGACCAGGGTTCGTTGGTGCCGTGAATGCGAAACAGCGTGTCACGGCCATTGTCGAAGAGATAAATCGCCCGGGCTCCCAATGGGTTTTCCGGCCCTCCCGGCATGCCATCTGCCCATTTGGCCAATTCCGGTTTGCGTTCAATCATTTGTCTGGGCGGTGTCCAGCGCGGCCATTCCACCTTGCGACCAACTTTGGCAACGCCGGCCCATTCAAAACCCGCTTTACCCACCGCCACGCCAAAGCGCATGGCCGTGCCATCGCCATAGACGTAGTACAATGCCCGGTCTTCCGTATTGATGATCAGGGTTCCCGCCCGTTCGGGTGTATCAAATTCAACTTCAAAGGCCCCCTCATAGAGTCGCCTCCGCCTGGCAGCGATTGCGGGGGCTGGCAGGAAACTGAGGGCGGCGAGCCCGACGAGATGGCGGCGATTCATGTCAGTTCTTAAGCGCAAGCTCTTGGCTGATTTGTGGCAAATCGGAGCAATGTTGAAAAATTGATGCGTTGGCGGCCTTCGACTGGCTGGCAGCAAAACAGCCGGTGGGCGAAAAAATCGTGCTGGTAGCCGAGTCGCTGGGAACGGGGCTGGCGATTTATGTGGCGGCTGATCGCCCGGTTGCGGGTGTAAGTTTAATGGCGGCTTATTCTTCCATCGTTGATGTTGCGGCGTTTCGGTATTGGTGGGTTCCGGTTGACATATTGATCACTGATCGTTTTGATACATTGCCCCATGCGGCTCGCGTCAAGGCACCATTGCTGGTGCAGCACGGCGACTTGGACCAGACCATTCCCTTGAAATTTGGTGAGCGCCTGTTTGAGGCGGTGACCTCTGCCAAACAATTCATTCTGCGCAAAGGCCGGGGACACAATGATTTTGATGGCTGATTTTGCGATTGAGCGGCGGGATACTGAAGGGTTGATCTGAACCAAATCCGCAAGGTAGCGCTCTTCTGACCTGCCCTAAAAATTGGCAGTCAATCGCATTTGGCCTAGGGACCTCATCCGGCGCGTTGCGCCACCTTCTCCAGCAAAGGGGCTGGAGAAGGGACAGGTCTCAATGTCGTCCCTTCTCCAACGAAGTTGGAGAAGGTGCCCCAACGGGGCGGATGAGGTCCCTTTGGTGGTCATAAATGACAGCCTCGTAAAGTTGAGCGGGGCGAATGTGTTTATGCCTTTTTGTTCATCCGGTTGGCGATCAAATCCTCCACCACCGCCGGATCGGCCAATGTTGACGTATCGCCCAGTGCACCAAAATCATCCTCGGCGATCTTGCGTAAAATTCGCCGCATGATTTTTCCGGATCGGGTTTTGGGCAAGCCGGGGGAGAACTGGATTTTGTCGGGCGAGGCCAGGGGTCCGATTTCCTTCCTCACATGATTGACCAATTCTTTTCGCAACTCATCGGAAGGTGCTTCGCCGACCATCAGCGTGACGTAGCAATAAATCCCCTGTCCCTTGATGTCGTGGGGGTAGCCGACAACAGCGGCTTCCGAGACTTGCGGGTGGGAGACGAGAGCGCTTTCGACCTCTGCGGTGCCCAGCCGATGGCCGGAGACATTCAGCACATCATCGACGCGGCCGGTGATCCAGTAATAACCGTCGGCATCGCGGCGGCAGCCGTCGCCTGTAAAATACATGCCCTTGTAGGCGGAGAAATAAGTCTGCACGAATCGTTCGTGGTCACCATAGACGCTGCGCATTTGTCCGGGCCATGAATCGAGGATCACCAGATTGCCGGATGCTGCGCCTTCGAGAATGGCACCCTTGTCGTCAACCAGCGCGGGCTGGCAGCCGAAGAAGGGCTTGGTGGCGGATCCCGGTTTCAATTTTGTTGCACCAGGCAAGGGTGAAATCATGATGCCACCGGTTTCGGTTTGCCACCATGTATCGACGATGGGGCAGCGGTCATCGCCGACCACCCGGTGATACCACTCCCACGCCTCGGGATTGATGGGTTCACCGACGGACCCCAACAGCCTTAAGGATTTGCGCGAGGTGCGCTTCACCGGAGCATCGCCCAATTGCATGAGGGCGCGAATGGCCGTGGGGGCCGTGTAGAAAATATTCACCTGATGCTTGTCGATGACATCCCAGAAGCGCGAGGCGGATGGGTAGTTCGGCACCCCTTCGAACATCAAGGTGGTGGCACCATTGGCGAGAGGGCCGTAGACGATATAGCTGTGGCCTGTAACCCAGCCCACATCGGCTGTGCACCAATACACATCGCCATCGTGATAGTCGAAAACATATTGATGGGTCATCGCGGCATAGACCAGATAGCCAGCTGTGGTGTGCAACACGCCTTTGGGTTTTCCGGTCGAGCCTGAGGTGTAGAGGATGAACAGCGGGTCTTCAGCTTTCATTTTCTCTGGCTTGCAATCGGCGGAGACACTTGCCATCTCCTCGTGATACCAAAAATCACGGCCCTCCTGCCATTGCATTGCACCGCCGGTGCGGCGAACGACCAACACTTTTGCGGTGGAGCCCGTCTTGGCCAAGGCGGCGTCGGTGTTGGCTTTCAGGGGAATTTTCTTGCCACCGCGCAAGCCCTCATCTGCTGTGATGATGAAGTGGGAACCGCAATCTTCAATCCGGCCCGCCAGACTTTCTGGCGAAAAGCCACCAAACACGATGGAGTGCACGGCGCCAATGCGGGTGCAGGCCAGCATGGCGAAGGCTGCTTCCGGAATCATCGGCATGTAAAGCGTGACACGGTCACCCTTTTTGACGCCATGTTTTTTCATCACATTGGCGAGGCGGCACACCCGCTCGTGCAATTCGCGGTAGGTGATTTTCTTGTCGTCGTAGGGGTTGTCGCCTTCCCAGATGATGGCGGTCTGGTCGGCGCGTTTCTTCAAATGCCTGTCAATGCAATTGACCGATACGTTGGTCACGCCGTCTTCAAACCATTTGATCGACACTTTTGGATAGGCAAAGCTGGTGTTCTTGATCTTGGTGGGGGCCCTGAACCAGTCTATCCGTTTGGCCTGTCTGGCCCAGAACTTGTCGGGGTTTTTGACGGATTCCGCGTACATTTTCTGATAGGTCGCATCATCCACATGGGCCTTTTTCTTCCAGGCGGCTGGTACTGCGTAAATCTTGTTCGACATTTACATTTCTCTCCATTCCGTCGCTTTTTGCAGCGATTTAATCCTTGTTCCCGGTATAACGCGGAAATTCCCATCTATCCAAGCGGTCATTGATGAAAAATCCCAATCATTTTCTGTATTTCATGCTGCTCGGACTGTTCTGGGGCGTATCGCCGAGCGTCTACAAACATCTCAGCGTCATTCATATGCCAGTGACCCACACGATTTTCTACACCGGGATTGCAGTGGGTTTGCTCATGTTGATCATGGTGTTTTTTCGCACGGGCTTCCGGCAGATCGACCGCCGGGTGGTTGTCTATGGTTTTGGCTGTGCGGCCTTGATGAACATTCCCTTTGGTATCAACCTTTTTCTCGCAGGGCATGTACCACCTACTGAATTGGCCATTGTCATCACCATGTCGCCGTTTTTCAACTACCTGTTTGCGCTGGCCACTGGAACAGAGGATTCTTCACCGCGTCGGCTTGTGGCGATTGCGCTTGGTTTTATTTCCACACTGGTGCTGGTGTTGTCGCGCGAAGGCACATTGACCGGGCAAGTGTCGTGGTGGCTGGTGGCTTCCATTTCGGTTCCCGTGCTGTATTGCGTCTACAACACTTTTGCAGCGCGGGCATGGCCAAAGGGTGCTGATACAATTCAGGCCGGAGCTTTTGAAAGCTTGTGGTCAGGACTGCTGGTGTTGCCTTTGCTGTTGCTGTTTGAACCGTTTGCCGCTGCGGGAAATCCAACTTTTACCCAGCATTGGCTATTGCTGGCAGTCAGCCTGATGTGGGTGGTGGAACGCGTGGTATACTTCACGCTGATCACCCAGAAGGGTGCGGTCTACACGGTACAGGCGACCTATGTTTCCACGCCTGCTGCGGTAATCATCGGGGTCGTGTTCTTTGGCGGTGGCACGGATATGTGGCTTTGGGTGTCGCTTGGGATTTTGATGGTGGCGCTGTGGTTCAACAACACAGAGCGCAAGGAAGTGGCCCTGCCGCCAACCAACCCGGAGTCGCATCCGGTTTGATCAGTCAGCAAGTCGCCACACCGCAGTGCGTTTGATTTCGGTGTCTTCGAGATCGCGGGTGACGGGTACGTCATACTCGGCGATTTTCACCAGCTTGTCTTTGGGAAGGTAGCTGCGGCTTGGGTCGCCGATGAAGACATGGACACCGCATTTCCTGGCTGTGAGAAGCCAGTTGTAACATCTTGATGCAATTGATTTTTCGTAGAACAAGTCACCGACAAGTATGACATCAACATGTTCAACCACGTTCTCAAGCAGATCATCTGTGGTGGCAGCAATCTCAACTTGATTGTGAATTGCATTGAGTGAAATGGCAGCAGCGGCAATCTTGTCTATGTCGGCTGCAAGCGCCGCTTGGGCTCCTGCCTTCATGGCTGCAATGGCAACCAAACCAGAGCCCGAGGCAAGATCGACGACATGTTTGCCGCGCACGGTTTCAGGATTATCTATAACGTAACGAGCCAGGGCCTGCCCGCCCGCCCAGGCGAAAGCCCAGAAGGGTGGTGGCAGGCCGATCTCGCCCATTTCATCTTCAGTTTTTTGCCAAAGGGGAACCGCTTCATGGGCGAGGTGGAGATGGATTTCAGGAACGAGGGGGACAGGGAGGAGCGTGGTGTTTTGCAGGATGAAAGTGGTGGGGTCGGAAATTGCCATCAACACCCCCTCCCGGCTTCGCCGTACTCCCCCGGCCAAGAGGCCGAGGGAGAAGATGATTTTTCTCCCTCGGCCTCTTGGCCGGGGGAGTACCCCGCAGGGGGGAGGGGGTGGTTCACCTTGTTTGAACTTTCAACCCAC
>JANOXA010000039.1:0-17627 GCA_031418195.1 Hyphomicrobiales bacterium
GCAACCGCCGCCTCGCCAAAGACTTCGAGCGAACCATCAAAAGCGCAACCGCGTGGCTCTACCTTGCATCAGTCCAGCAAATCACCCGCAGAATCGCAAGTGCATGAATTCATGTCAAATCATTATGAGTCAGACTCTAAGGTATATTCGAGCGCCAAGGCGACAGCGCAGAGTACGGCGAAAGCAGCGGGGATGGGGCCCCATTGCCAGTTGATCCAGTCAATAATTGAATAACTGATATAGCCATCGGGTTGGATGCGCGCCGTCAGGCTGCATCCCCAAATCGCGAAATACACAACCATGGTGGCGGCAATGGGCGTGAAGTTTGCGAAACGAATGAGCACGCCATTGATGGAGCCAACGGCGAGTGCGCCAAGAAACATCAACACAAAGCCCGCGAGGGACATGGCACTCGACTTGTCATCATTCATAAAGAACGATGCGACAATGACAAGGAAGCCCGCGAGTGGGCCCACCGACAAATCAATGCCACCCATCAACAGGGCCACAGTTTGACCAAGGGCGATGAAACCGAGTGCCGTGGCCAGCATCAGAATATTGTAAATGTTAAAGATGGTGAAGAAATTGTTGTTCTGGCTGTTGACGAAAAGTCCGAGCAGCACGGTGACAAGCGCCAAGGGTATCGCTGGCGCGATATCAGACTGCAAGTAATGCCGCCAACCACTTTTCTTCGCCGCAGTACTGGCAGCGACTTCACCCACATGTGTGCCAGCGCTGACGGCGGCGGTGACGATGTGTTCTTCCGTTACATCCTCGCCAGTCAGCGTCGCAACGACCCTGCCCCGCGACATGACGATGACCTTGTCGCACAGGCCTTCAAGTTCGGCAGCGTCGGACGAATTGACAATGATAGGCGTGCCGGAGGCTGAGACGTCACGCAGGATTTTGTAGATTTCAGCACGGGCGCCAACGTCCACACCTTGTGTCGGTTCGTCGGCGATGATCAGTCCGGGTTCGCTCAACAATGCGCGCGACATCACAACTTTTTGCTGGTTGCCGCCGGAGAGCGAAAGAATAGCTGCTTCAAGGCCCGGTGCTTTCACAGCCAGGGATTTGAATGTGGTGGTGACTTTGCTCAATTCGCGTTTGCTGTTGATGATACCGCCAGAGGCGAATTTTTCGAGCGCACCGAAAGACGCATTTTCGCGCACGGTAAGACCGCTTGCGAGGCCTTCCGTGTGGCGGTCTGACGGCATGAAGGCGGCTTCTTCAACAAGCTGCTTCTTGTTGAGAGTACGGCCATGCAGTGTGACGGTGCCTGTTGAAACATTGAGGCCAGCCAGCGCCTTCATCAACTCCGGCTGGCCGTTGCCTGCCACACCGGCGACACCGATGATCTGGCCCTTGGCCACATCAAAGCTCACATCCTTGAAGCCTTTGCCGCTCAGAGATGCGACCGAGAAGACAATGTCTTTGGCGGCGTCTTTGAATTTCGGTGGGAAGGTTGAACCCAAGTTACGACCGACGATGAGGCTCAAGAGATCAGCATCAGTGATTTCGCTTACGAGCGAGCTACCGCGATAACGACCATCGCGCAGCACAGTAACGCGTTGGGCAATCTGCCGGAGTTCAGCGAGACGGTGTGTGATGTAGATGACCGATGTGCCAGACTTTACCACTTCGCGGATGCGCCCGAACAGCATATCGGTGGCGTCTTGATCAAGCGAGGCAGTGGGCTCGTCGAGGATCAACACCTTGGGTTTGAGTGCGAGTGCCTTGGCAATTTCGAGCAGATGTTTTTGTGCAACCGTCAGCGAATCAGCACGCATCCGCAGCGGCACGTGCAGGCCAACTGCATCCACCATCTCACCTGCGATTGCCTCGGCATCATTGCCGTCGAACAAATTAGCGGGGAGCGCAACGCGGAGATTTTCGATAACCGAGAGATCATCAAGCACGGCGGGGTGCTGGAAGGAGATCGCAATGCCGAGGGACTTCGCCTTTTCGGGCGTCATGTCCAGGATACGTTCACTTTCAAACCATATGTCACCTAGTGTGGGGTGAAAGGTGCCCGAGATGATGTTCATCATCGTCGATTTGCCCGCACCGTTTTCACCGAGAATGGCGTGCACTTCGCCGGGATAGAATTCGACGTTCACTTCACGCAGCGCCAGTACACCAGAGAAGGATTTAGAGATATTGGTCAGCCGAAGGGTCGCATCAGTGCGTGCTGCTGCGTTCTGTTCCTGTAGTTTGACTGCTGTTGCCGTCACAATTTTTCCCGCGTTGAAATATACCCCGGAGGTTTGATTCTCCGGGGCAAGTGATCACTTATTTTCCACCAACAGCTTTGGCTTGATCTTCGTCAGGCAGTTCCGACGACAGATAGATCGCACCTGGCAAGTCCTTGCGGCAGATCACTGGGTTTGGCTTGCCAGAAACTGAATCTTCAAAGACCGGGGCTGCGAAGATGTTTTCTGCTGGCGGCGTGCCACCTGTTGCGGCGGCCACGGCGTGTTGCACGGCAAGACGGACATTGTCGTTGCCGGTTGCCACTGTGAAGAGTTTGAAGTCCGGATTTGTGCCCTTCATTTCTTCATAGAAGCAGGCGAGCGAGTTGCCGTCTGATGTGGCAAGCGCCGGGATCGATTTTCCCTGCTTGTTGAACAGTGGCAGAGCGCCGACGAGTGATGGACCGAAGTCTGATACGATGACATCAATCTTGGCATTCTTGGCAATTTCAGCAGAGAGCACTTGTTGTGTCAGCGCTGGATCCCAGTTCGTCACGGCAAATGGCTCTGGGTTTATGAAAACATATTCTGCACCGAGAATGTTCTTCAAGCCCTTGAGTTCATCCAAGCCCTGGCTGTTGCCAGCTGGACCTGAAAGGAACAAAACATTGCCGCCGGTTGGCAACACGCCCTTGATCCACTTGCCCCAGTTTTCGCCATCGTTCACGAAGGATGAGCCGATGAACTTGGTGTAGTTCTCGCCTTCCTTGCCGCCCACGTCAACGCGGTAAGGTACAATCACCTTGCCCGACTTGAACACGGATGTGATGGCTGGCAGCACGGCTGGGCCGGCATCGCCGAACACCACGAGCGCATCAACACCCTTTGCTGCAAGCCCTTTGATGTCCGAGATGGACTTCTGGGTATCGCCGTTGCCGTCAGCATATTCATAGGACGTGATGCTTGGGCAGAGTGCCGCAGTTTGCTTGCCTGATGCTGTTGTGACCTGACGCCAGCTGTTGCCACCATAACCATCGAGAAGAGCAATAGTTGCTTTCTTCGGGCCGCACCATGATGGTGTTTCTGCATTTGCAAAGCCTGAGCTTGCCAGTGCCAGCACTGTTGTTGTTACAGCAAGCGCCAGTTTCATTGTTAGGGACTTCATGTTCTTTCCTCCACTTTGTTTAAAGTATTCGTTTCAGTCGACGGGCCTTGGTTCATTCGCCAGCGGAGCGAATAAACACCGATGCCAAAACCCAGTGCGAGAGCCTGGATGATGGTTTGGGCCGAGTACGGCACTCCGACCGCGAGTGCGAACTGGCTCAATTGGTTCAAGAAAAATGCGGCGATAACAGTGGAGATCGGAAATCCCCGTCCGCCGACAAGTGATGTGCCGCCGAGCACAACAACTGCGACGGATGGTAAAAGCAATGAGTCGCCCTGAAAGGCTGTGGGTTCACGCGTAATGCCCGCAATCAAAACGCCCGCCATGCAATAGAGTAGCTGTGCGAGCACGTAAGCCATAAATTCGTGACGTCGCACGTTGAGGCCTGCGGCATGTGCGGCCAAAGGATTGGCACCGATGGCCTCAAAGCGACGCCCCATGACGGTCTTCTTCAGCATGAAAGAAACGACGATCAGCGCGGCCAGCGCGAAGTATATGGCGTTGGGAATGCCCAAGACTTCGCCGCCTGCGATGTTGGCCAGAAGTTCTGTTGTGATCGACGGAACGCCACCTGAGACCGCGAAGACGCCACCATAAAGAAGAGCGTTGGTGCCGATTGTTGCAATGATGGCGTTGAGGCGGACGATGCTGACCAGAAAACCGTTCAAGACACCTGCAGCGAGTGCAAAGGATATTGCAATCAGAATGGCCGCTAGAAGCTGTGCATTGTCCTGCTGCGGATAGTGGGTGGCTTGCACGACGGCGAGCGACACGGCACCCGGCAGTGACAAATCAAACCCACCCTGTTGCACGACGAGCAATTGACCAAGCCCCACGATGGCAATGATCGCCGTGAAGGGCAGGCTTCCCGAAAATCCTGCGCCTGATATGCTTGAAGGAGCAAAGATCGCGCAAACGATGAGGAGTGCAATGGTCGATATCACAACCGTGACAAAGCTGCGCGCCAGCGGAAGCTGGAACGCACCTGGTGTCATGGTTGTGGCGTTGCTCATTTACGGAAGAACTTTCGCCGCGCGCAGTTTGTCGAATGCGTCGCTGAAAGAGTGAACGGAATTTTGATAAGCAGTAAAACCCTTGTCACGGCTCTTGGTCATGTCGGTGAAGTTCTCGATAACGCGGCCAAGGTCAGCATCGGAATGCCACCATGACGCGACATTGGTAAGTGCATTGTTTTGCAAGCGATGCTTCTCGACAATCTTGTCCCATACGGGCTCCATGCCAGCCATTTGCTTTTCCAGCGGCTGTGCATGGCCGGGATAAGTTGCTGCGGTCACACCAAGGTGTGCTGCAATTTTTGACCACATCCAATCCCAGCGGAACACCTCACCGTTGACGATGTTGAAGGCTTCATTGTGTGCGGCTGGCTTGGTGGCAGCCCAGAGCAAATGCTTGGCGATGATGCGTCCATCGGTGATGTCGACACAGGCTTCATATTGCTGCGGTGAGCCGGGGAACACGAAGGGGCGGCCAGTTTCCTTGCAGATCGCGGCGTAAGCGCCAAGGGTGGCGGCCATGTTCATCTGGTTGCCAACGGCATAGCCGATCAGCGTGTGGGGGCGATGGACCGACCAGGAGAAGCCTTGGCTTTCTGCTGCTGCATAAAGCTCATCTTCCTGATCATAATAGAAATTCTGATAGGGCAGGCGCGGCTGTTCCTCACGGAATGGCGTGATCATCTTGCCTTTGGCATAGGCTTCGAAGGGGCCCATGTAGTGCTTAAGGCCTGTGACCAAGGCGGCGTGCTTTATTTTTTTGCCGTCCATGGCGCTCAGCAGATTGCGCACCATGCCTGCATTGACACGGCAGTTCTCGGCTTCGGTGGCTTGGCGCAACCATGTGGTGATGAAGACGTTGGTGGGCTTCACGCGCTTCAGTGCAGCCTTGGTTGCATCTTCGTCCGTGAGATCAACGGCGATGTGCTTGACGCCCTTCGGCAGATCGTGCTTGTGACGCGAGATGCCCGTGACGGTCCAGCCCTTGGTGGCTTTCAGATGTTCGGCCAAATGCCGGCCAATTATTCCGGAAACACCGGCGATGAGAGCATGGCGTTCCATCAGTTCAGTCCCTTCATGGAAAGTGTAACCTTGATGCAAGCCTGCGGATCTTTGCCAAGGTCAAAAGCCTTGGCAGCATCCATCAGGCCGAAGTGGTGGGTTTGAATGGGCGAAAGATCAATGCCCGTGCGTTCCAGGAACTTGATCGCCGCTGGCCACACACCGGGTGAACCGATGCAGCCGCGCACGGTGAGGTTCTTGAGTTGAAGAAGACCGAGTGTCGATGTGATCTTGCGACCAATGTTGAGGCCGACCATCGATACGCGGCCATTCTCTTGTGCATATTCAAACACGTTGGCGACGGAGGCATCGTGGCCGGAAGCTTCGACGACGAGTTCGGCACCCTTGCCGCCCGTGAGTTCCTTGACACGTTCAATGGGGTTGTCATTGGCATCGACAACTTCAGCTGCACCGAGCTTCAACGCGATGTCACGACGCTTCTTGATGGGGTCAACCACGATGACGCGGGCACCCATGCCGATGGCTGCTGCTGCGGTAACCAAGCCAATGGTGCCACCGCCAGAGACAACGACGGTTTCAGACGCATTGGTGCCGCCGGAGCGCAGTACGGCGTAGAAACCGCAAGTAAATGGTTCAATCAAGGCGCCGCGATTGTCATCAACGGAGTCGGGTAGCTTGTGCAGCCAATCGGGATTGACGTTGAAGAATTCACGATCCGCACCGTTCATGGAAAAGCCGAAGTGATGCAAACGTTCTGGCGTTCTAACAACGCATTCGCCAACGACGCGGTCGCCCTTTTTGAAATGCTTGACGGACCTTCCAACTTCAACGATCTCGCCGCACCATTCATGGCCCGGAATGACGGGGTAAGAAATTGGAATGATGTAGCGGCCCGCCAGCAACTCATAGTCTGAATGGCAAATGCCAACGGTGCGAGATTGAACAAGCACCTCCGTGTCGTTAATCTTCGGAATTGGTTGATCAAGGATTTTTGGGTTGTCTGGTGTTTCGAAAACAAGCGATTTCATGTGCTGTTCCTACACTTTCACGACAGCGCCATTTTTCGCAGCCGATTTGATGATAGCTTCGAGAATGGCGATGTTGTTGATGAGGTCTTTTCCGGTGATGGGGTAGGCTTCGGTCTTGCGAATGGCGCGGGCGAAGGCCACGAGATTGTCTTTGACGGGTTCGGCGGGTGGCAACACTTCCACTTTTATTTTTTCACCGGCCATAGCAGATGTGACCACCCAGCCATCCGGCGCTTCGACATGAGCCTTGTCGCGGATTTCAATCCAGCCCTTGGAGCCGAACACGGCAAAGCGCGAGATGAAGGGCATGGCGAGGGAAGCTGAAACATAAGAGGTGCCACCACCTTTGAAGCGGATGTGAACGCTCATGGTATCGCCCTGCGGGATTTTTGATGAGAGTGACTCGCAGGAGACGCGGAGGTCTTTTGCAGGACCCAGCAAGGCAGCGCTGAGATCGGTCAAGTGAATGCCCGTTGCCGTCATGCCGCCAACAGGGGCTTCCTTCTTGTTCAAGCGCCAGTTGGTTTTATCGAGCGTTGTGAACTTGTCGTGACTGAAATTACCTTCGATCTGTTGGATACGACCCAGTTGACCACTGCGTGCCATCTCCAACATTTTTGTGATTGGCGGATCCCAGCGGCGCTCGTGGCCCATGCCGAGGATGAGCCTGCTTTTCTTACATGCGTTGACGGCGGATTCTGCGCCCTTCTTGGTGAGGGCAAGCGGCTTTTCGCAGAAGATATGCTTCTTCGCGGCGACCGATACCTTGATCTGTTCGGCATGCAGCGAATGCGGTGTTGCAAGAATCACGGCTTCGACACCGGGGTGTTTCAACGCGTCTTTGAAGTTGGAGTAATGCTTGAAACCATTGGCGGCTGCAAATTCAACGCCTGCAGGATTGGGCTCTGCGGCGCAGACGATTTCGATGTCTTGGCGTGCCTTCTGCAGCACCACAGTCATCTTCTTGCCCCACCAGCCGAGGCCGATCATTGCAACTTTAACTGGACCTTTTGCCATTACACTGTCACCAGAATTTTCATGTGATTGACGGATTTGTTGAGCAACGCATCAAAGCCCTGCTTCACGACATGATCAGAGGAAATGTTTGCGGTCACAATCTTGTCGATTGGGAAGCTGCCTGACTCCACCATGCGGATGATGCGTGACCAGCATTGCACGGGGTAACACCATGTCGCTTCGATCGAGATGTCTTTCAGTGCCCATGTCATCGGGTCAACGCTGGCGGGCTTCATGTGCAAACCAGTTTGCACCACCTTGCCTTGATTGCGCACGGCATTCACGCAAGCGTTCAGGCTTGCTTCAAGACCAACGCATTCAATGGCAACATCAACACCCACACCGTCTTCGGTCATGTCTTTGATCATCTGCACAACGTTCTCGGTCATGGGATCAATGACGATGGCGGAGGGCACCAGGTCCTTGGCCATCTTGCGGCGGAAGGCATTGGGCTCGCTGACGAAAATCTGGCCCGCACCCGCAGCCTTGGCAGCCAGCAAGGTGAGAGCACCAATCGGGCCAACACCCGATATCAAAACCGTATCGCCAGAGCGCACATTGCCACGATCAACAGCATAAACCGCCACTGCCGCAGGCTCGATCATTGCACCTTGAATATCGGAAACGCCCTTGGGCAAAACGGCAACATTGTAATCATTGACAACAGCCAATTCACCCATGCCGCCCCAACCCCAGGAGAGACCCACACAACCCATGCTGGGGCTCAAGTGATAGAGACCACGGCGACCATAGTAATCGTCACGCGGGGAAATCAGGGGTTGAATGGAAACCCGGTCGCCGACTTTGACGTTTGAAACAGCAGAGCCAGCATCAGCAACAATGGCGCTGAATTCATGGCCGAGAATTTGTGGGTTTGTCACACCGGTATAAACATGGGGTGTCACAGGTGTTACAATTGGACCTGCGATATATTCGTGCAAATCTGTGCCACAGATGCCAGTGACCAAAGGCTTGATCAGCACGTCATTGGGCCCTAGCTTCATTGCGGGTGCTGGAACATCTTCAACGCGAATATCTTTCGCGGCGTGAAATCTCACGGCCTTCATGCTGCATGTCTCCCATATCTCTACCATCTCAACACAGATGTGATGGTGGCAATTGCTGTCATCCTATCCAATGGTGGCAAACTGAAATTACTAAAAATTCTCATTTTGATAATTTTTGAGAATTCGATGGCGCATTTCTTTGGCACTGTAGGGTCATGACATTATCTACTCACACCAAGAATGATGACATCGGCCCTGAGACACGGCTTGAGCTTTATCGTCTGCAAATCGAAATTCGCGATTGCGAAAAACGCGCCTATGATTTGTTTTTGCAAAACCTGATCAAGGGCACCAGCCACTTGTCGTTGGGTCAAGAGGCAATTGCCGCTGGCTTTGGCGTGGCCATGAGGAAGGGCGATAAATCCTTCTGCACCTATCGCGGCCATGCCCATACTTTAGCCCGCGGTGTACCCATGGAAGGCATGCTGGGCGAGTTGATGCTGCGCGATATCGGATTGATGCGCGGAAAAGGTGGTTCCATGCATCTCACATCTGTCGAACACGGCGTCATGGGCTCTTACGCAATCATCGGCGCGCATCTGCCAATCGCTTGCGGATCGGCATGGCGCGCGCAATATCTTGGTGAAAAAGATGTGACGGTTTGTTTCTTTGGTGATGGCACCACGAACATCGGAGCTTTCCATGAGGCTTTGAATTTCGCTGTTATCTGGAAATTGCCTGTCGTGTTTGTGTGTGAGAACAATGTCTACATGGAATACACACCCATTCACGAAGTTACCGCAGTGCGTCATCCTGCCGGGGATCGCGCTTCGGCTTATGGCCTGCCAAAAATTGTAATCGACGGTAATGACGCTGATATTGTTTATCGCACAGCAACTGAGGCCATTGAGAAAGCCCGCAACGGTGATGGCCCGTCGCTTATCGAGTGCCTCACTTATCGCCACTCCGGCCATTCCCGCGCCGACCCCGGCAAATACCGCCCGCCCGGCGAACTTGAAGAATGGAAAAAGCGCGATCCCTTGATCATTTACAAACAACGTTTGGCTGAGTTCGGCATTTCTGAATCAGAAGCGCTTGCCATTGAAACAGAGAGCATGCGTAAAGTTGAAGCCGCAACTGAGCTTTGTAAAGCCTCGCCATCTTGCCCCAAGGAATTATTGACGGCTGATGTCTATGCCGATGGAGGTTGGGCATGGCGGAACTGAGCTATCGCGATGCCGTGATCCGCGGCATTGCCCAGGAAATGGAGCGCGACAAGAATGTTGTGTTCCTCGGCGAAGATGTGGCCAAGGCCGGTGGCGTGTTCAAGGCCACGGTTGGATTGTATGAGCAGTTCGGGCCTTTGCGGGTGCGCGATACACCAATTTCCGAGCAAGCGATTTTAGGTGCCGCCATGGGTGCGGCGATGACGGGTTTGCGCCCCATCGCTGAAATCATGTTCTCAGATTTCATCGCTGTGTGCTTCGATTACATTGCTAATGAAATGCCGAAAATTGCTTACATGACCAATGGGCAAATCAAATGCCCCCTCGTCATCCGTACTGGCAATGGTGCTGGCGTGCGCTTTGGTGCGCAGCATTCGCAATCAGTTGAAAACTGGACAATGATGATTCCGGGTTTGAAAGTCGTAGCCCCCTCATCACCCGTTGATGTCATCGGCCTGATGGCCGCCGCTGTGCGTGACAACAATCCGGTGATATTTCACGAACACAAGGCGCTCTATGCCACCAAGGGCGAAGTGCCTGATGGTGAGATCATTGATACGCTGGGTACCGCAAAAATTTTGCGCAAGGGCAAGGACTGCACGATTCTCGCTTTGGCGATGATGGTGCACCGTGCCATGGACGCTGCCGAAATCCTGGCGGGTGACCATGGCATTGATGCTGAAGTGATCGATGTGCGCTCGCTGGTGCCGCTTGATACGCAAACCATGTTGGCGTCGGTTGCCAAGACTGGTCGCTTGTTTACGGTTGAAGAAAACCCACGCCTCTTGGGTTGGGGTGCCGAGATTGCGTCGATTGTTGCTGATGAAGGCTTCTGGGATTTGAATGGTCCCATCGTGCGCATCACCACGCCACATATTCCATTGCCCGCTGCAGATCACCTGGAAGATTTGGCACTGCCTAATGCGGCGCGCATCGTCGATAAAATCGTTCGCGTGATGAACAGTTGATCATGTCCAACACAATCATCATGCCGCAGCTTGGCGAAACCGTTGCCGAAGGAAAAATCCTCACGTGGTTTAAAACCGTTGGCGATGACATAAAGATCGGTGACCGGTTGTTTGAAGTGGAAACCGACAAGGTCACCATCGAAGTTGAATCCGTCGTTGCGGGCAAGTTGACTGAAATCAAAACGGGAAATGGAGTTGTAGCCAAGGCTGGTGCAGTTGTTGCTGTGGTTGGGGGCGAGGCTGCTGCGCCTGTTGTGACAGTTGCGCCAGAACCAAAGGCGATGGATTCATTCGAAGAAGTGAAAACACCTCTCACAAATTATGGCAAAGCGCAAACCGCAGAGGGCTGGCGCATCACACCTCTGGCCCGTCGACTGCTATCGCAAGCCCATGCGGATATGAACGCGCTCGCACAGTTCGCATCTGCAAAGAACTTGCAAAA
Organism: Hyphomicrobiales bacterium; assembly: GCA_031418195.1. GTDB lineage: Bacteria > Pseudomonadota > Alphaproteobacteria > Rhizobiales > Aestuariivirgaceae > Aestuariivirga. The sequence continues at coordinate 11,082 of JANOXA010000039.1, forward strand.
AGTCGAAGAACAACACGTTCGCGCATTTTTATCGACAGCACTTGTTGCGAAGCAATCGGCACCTCCGCCAAGCGTCAGTTCGAGCGATGTGATCACGCTCAATACCATTCGTTCCAAAACCGCAGAACGCCTCACCGAAAACTGGCGCAATATCCCCCATGTGTTTCAAGCCATTGAAGTGGACTTCACCGAGATTGAACTGGTGCGGGCCCGCAACAAAGAACGCTTCAAAGTAAAGACTGGAGCAACTCTCACCTATTTGCCTTTCATTGCCCGCGCCGTGTGTATTGCATTGCAATCCTTCCCCTTCATCAACGCGCGTTTCGAAAATAACGCCCTGACTTTGATGAAGGACATCAACCTCGGTATCGCTGTTGATCTCAATCACAATGGCCTCGTCGTTCCGGTAGTACATGCCGTACAGGATTTCACCTTGCAGGGTTTGGCCAAAGCTATGGCGCGCCAAATTGAGAAGGCAAAGTCTGGCAAGATGACCGTAGCAGATATGAGTGGCGGCACTTATTCGATCACCAACAATGGTGCATTCGGCACCAGTTTCACCACGCCGATCATTAATGCGCCACAAGTGGCAATTCTGTCGACTGATGCCATTCGCAAAAAACCCGCCGTCATCACAACTAATCTGGGTGAAGCCATTGTGCCGCGCCTCATCGGCACTGTTGGTCAAAGCTTCGACCACCGCGCTTTCGACGGTGCCTATGCCGCCGCATTCCTATCCAAACTCAAAGAGACTCTCGAAACCAAAAAATGGGCCGGAGAGCTGGGAGAAACGCCATGAAATATAACAGTCCATATGCAACCGCCTCATGGGGCCAGATGGGCAAGGATTGGGAAGAAGGCGTCGACTATAGCCGCATGTCGAAGGAGCGTCTCGCCAAGGCGCAAACTGCAGTTCGCAATGCAGGCCTTGGCGGTGTGCTGTGCTTCAACTTTGACAATATCCGCTATGTGACGGCCACCCATATCGGCGAGTGGGCGCGCGATAAATTCTTCCGCTATTGCCTCTGCCCGGCTGAAGGCTCACCCTTCTTGTGGGATCCGGCACCACCCGCCAAACGCATCTCCTCGCCGTGGATCAGGGACAATGTGGCAGCCCCCATCACCACCATGCAGGGTGCCATTCCACCCAGCCTCGGCGTGAGCCAAGATTTTGCCAAGCAGATCAAGAAGGCCCTTGTGCATTATGGTATCGCCAACCAGCCACTCGGTATCGACATTATGGAACTCGGCATGCTGCGTGCTCTTGAAGCTGAAGGCATCGAAGTGGTCGATGGCCAGCAAGCCATGCTCGATGCGCGCGAAGTGAAAACCGGCGATGAAATCGAACTTCTGAAAATGGCCGCCGGCATGGTCGACGCCACTTATGTTGACATCGCCCGCGCCATTCGCCCCGGCACGAAAGAGAATGAATTGGTAGCGATTGCCAATGACCGTTTGTTCCGCATGGGCTCAGAACGCGTTGAATGTGTGAACTCAGTTTCGGGCCGCCGTGGCCGCCCGCATTCGCATACGTTCTCGGATCGCATGATCCAGCCCGGTGACATGATTTTCTTGGACATCATGCACAGCTTTAATGGCTACCGCACCTGCTACTATCGCACCTTCATTTGCGGCCAGCCCAACACGCATCAGATTGATGCTTACGAAACCGCATCAAAATGGTTAAGCGCTTCGATGGACATGATCAGACCTGGCGTGACACCCGATGAAGTGGCCGCAGTGTGGCCCGATGCCCATGAGTTTGGTTACAAGAATGAGGAAGAAGCTTTCCTGCTGCAATATGGCCATGGCGTTGGCATGTCGCTGTGGGAGCGCCCGATCTTTTCGAAGCGCTTCAAGGGCCAGGACAAGCCACTGAAAGAAGGCATGGTGTTTGCGCTTGAGACTTGGAAAGGCTCCAATGATGGCTCAGGTGCAGCGCGTATTGAAGAAGAAGTCGTGGTCACCAAGGATGGCTGTGAGATCATCACCAACTATCCATCTGATCATCTGATCTCCTGCGGCTTGCCGGGTTGCGAGGTCGTAGGATAAGCTGCGCCCATGTCGCTCAATCATGCCAGCCGAATTCCTGTAACTCTCGTCACTGGTTTTTTAGGCAGCGGCAAAACCACACTGATCAACGCCGGGCTGCAATCGCCTGATCTCGCCAAGACGGTTGTCGTGGTCAATGAATTTGGTGAAGTCGGACTGGACCACCAGCTTTACACCAGCAGCAATGACGCGGTTGTGGTTCTCGAAAATGGCTGCCTCTGCTGCACTGTGAAGAGCGATTTGATCGCGACCATGAACAGCCTCTATCATGATCGTGCGCGAGGTGATCTGCCGGACTTCAACAATGTGGTGATTGAAACCACGGGACTGGCGGAACCGGGGCCCATCCTGCAAGCCTTCCTCTCTGAACCCACATTGGATGGACTCTACCGCGTTGTGAATGTGGTCACCGTGGTTGATGCTGTAAATTGGGATGCAACAGTTCAAAAGCATGATGAAGCCCTCAATCAAGTTGCCCTTGCTGATGATCTGTTGATTTCAAAACTCGATTTTAAGGATGACCATGCCTACGCTGAGCTCAGCGCCCAATTGCAAGCCATCAATCCTGCTGCAAGAATTGCGAAGGCGGATTTTAGCGTTGATGCAGTGGCGCCGCTGCTGATGCACAAAGGCTTTGATGCAGCTGATTGTATGGCAGATCCTACGGAGTGGTTGTCGATTGGCACCTATGAAGCCTATGTCCAGAAAAGGGACAAGACCGAAGGTGTGAAGGACCAAGACGTTCCCTCGCATCTCGCCGCCAAAGGCATTGAGAGCTTTGTGCTCACACGCGCCAACCCCATGGCTCGTGAGGAGTTGCAGTTCCTACTCGATGGCATCGGTCAGAATCTGGGCACCAGCCTGCTGCGTGTCAAAGGCCTGATCAACATTCTGGAAGAACCCGGAAAGCCCGCTGTTGTCCAGGGCGTGCAGCACCTGTTGCACAACGTAACCTGGCTTGAAAAATGGCCAACTACCGACGAGCGCACTCGCATCGTGTTCATCACTCAAGGCATCGCCCGAAGCAGCCTCAAAGAGATGATCGAACTCCTAGATCGCATGTGTGCACGGACTTTTGCGGCGCGTGAAAAAGCACATTTTGCAGAACAACAGAGGCAGGCATCGGGATGACAAAGATTGCGTGGATTGGCGCTGGCAAAATGGGTTTGCCCATCTGCAAACGCCTGAAAGCAGCAGGCCATGATGTGCGCGTACTGGCAAGGCGCTCTGAGCAAGCAAAAGCACTAGGTGAATCAGGTTTTACCGTATCCACCACCGTGCCCGATCTCATCACTGGTGCGGACATTGTTTTCACTGCCGTCTCAGATGATCAAGCGCTCCATGATGTTGTCTTGAACAGTGCATTCAAATCTGCACTTTCGCCTTCGACTACATACATTGATATGAGCACCGTTTCGCCCGCCATATCAGCAAATATTGCAGCCCATCTCCCTGCATCTGTCGCCTATCTCCGTTCACCCGTTTCTGGATCAACTGGCATGGCGGAAGCTGGAACTCTGACTGCACTTGTGTCGGGTCCAAAGCAAGTGTTCGATCGTGTGTCTGATATCTTCGCGATCTTCACCAAGAAAGCCTTCCATCTCGGTGAGAGCGAAGAAGCACGTTTCCTCAAGCTCGCCATCAACAGCATGGTTGCCGCAACATCGGTATTGCTGGGTGAAGCAATGGCCTTCGGTCTCAAGGGCGGCATGACGCACGCGGCCATGTTAGAGGTCATCACGCAAAGTGCGGTTGCTTCCCCGCTCATCGGTTACAAGAAAGACATGATCATTAGCGGCGACTATAGGCCCGCTGCAACGCTCAACATGTTGAAGAAAGATCTCGACCTTTTGCTTGCAACAGCAAAAGAACAGCACACACTCTTGCCCGTCAACAGCATGATCAGAGACATCTATGCAGTTGCGTCCGACAACGGCCTGGGTGGAAAAGACTTTTTCGTTCTGGTGCAAGAAGCAGAAAAAGCCTCAGGCGTAGAACCCAAGTAATGTCTCCTGATTTTGATGTGATCGTCATTGGTGCCGGCGTTATCGGACTGGCCATTGCGAGCAATCATGCAATGTCTGGCCAACAGGTGTTGGTTCTTGAAGCGGCAGCTCGAGCTGGCGCGGAAACATCCGCGCGCAATTCCGAAGTCATTCATGCGGGGATCCATTACCCCACCGCCAGTTTGAAAGCGCGTCTCTGTGTTGAGGGGCGACAACAGCTCCTTGCTTTCTGCGCAGAACATGCGTTGCAACGCGCCCTCTTGGCAAGCTTATTGTTGCCACGACCGACGCTGAAATAGTCAAACTCAAGTCAATTCAGGCCCAGGCAATTGCAAACAGCGTCAATGATCTGATGTGGCTGACGGCCGCGGACGTATCGACCCTCGAGCCTGAGATCAGATGCAGCGCGGCATTGCTTTCTCCATCGACGGGAATTTTGGATGTGCAAGGCTACGTGCTTGCGCTGCAAGCCAGCGCAGAGAGTTTTGGAACAACCACGGCATTTCAGACCGCATTCATGTCAGCACAAAAATCTGGCGAGTTGTTTGAGTTTTCGACGCGCGGAGTCGGCGGTGAAACCAGCCGACTGACGTGTCTCATACTCGTCAATTGTGCTGGCCATGGTGCACATGCAGTCGCTGCGGCCATCACAGGATTTCCGGTCGATGTGCTTCCACCACGATTTCTTGCAAAGGGCAGTTACTGCGGCCTGTCAGGAAAGGCACCATTCAATCATTTGATCTATCCCGTTCCAGTTTCAGGTGCGCTCGGCATTCACGCAACGCTTGATATGGCAAGTGCTGTGCGTTTTGGTCCGGATATCCAATGGGTGGATGTTTTAGATTATGCCATGCCTGCGGGACTTGCGGAGAAATTTACTCAAGCAGTCCAGTCTTATTGGCCAGCTATCGACACACGCCTTCTTACACCAAGTTACTGTGGCATAAGACCCAAAATTCACGGCCCAGACGAAGGCTTTGCGGATTTCTCAATCCAATTTGAGGAACATCATGGCATAATAAATCTGGTTAACCTTTTTGGAATTGAGTCTCCTGGCATCACCGCATCGCTTGCCATCGCCAGCCATGTGGCGGGTGGACTCAAAATGGCTGATGCGAAATAAGTACTTTCCTTTGTCGACCCACACTTCGCCCGCATGCAGATCAATCTGATCATCAAATCGGCTCGAGTCAGGCTGGACGGCCGCACGATAATCTCAATTGAACCAATGGGTGTTTCTAGTGGATTGAATCCAACAATTGGAACCCCCTGTTTCTTGCGGCGATGATTTTTCCGGGTCGGCGCGCCATGTGAAGGGTTTGGCTTCGTTGAGATTGTGGTTTTTGATAAAGCTGGTGATGGCCGTTTCGAGTTCCGCGACGGATCGGAAGACGCCGTCTTTCAGCCTTCGTCGGGTCAGCTTGGCGAAGAAGCCTTCGACGGCGTTGAGCCTTGAGCTTGATGTTGGCACGAAGTGGAAGCTCCAGCGCTTGTGGCGGGCGAGCCAGGTGCGGACAGCCTGATGCTTGTGTGCGGCATAGTTGTCGAGGATCACGTGCACGGGCTTGTCCTTTGGAATATCGCGTTCGATCTGGTTCAGGAAGGCAATGAACTCCTGATGGCGGTGACGGGCCTTGTGCTGGCCCATGACCTCGCCGGTCAGCACGTTCAGCGCGGCAAAGAGTGTCGTCGTTCCATTGCGCTTGTAGTCGTGGGTCATGGTCGGGCCGCGCCCCTTCTTCAGGGGCAGTCCGGGTTGGGTGCGGTCAAGCGCCTGGATTTGCGACTTCTCGTCGATGGACAGTACCACCGCATGGGGGAGTGTCAGGAATCTTGTGTGTGGTGCCATAATGTAGAAGGCGAAAGGAGCCTGTTATGGCGATCAAGAGAGAAGTACTGGACGAACTTTTGGCGGAAGCCGGGTGAAAGGATGTGTTTGGCAAGGACGGCTTGTTCAATGATTTGAAGAAGGCGCTTGCTGAGCGGATATTGAACGCGGAGATGGATCATCATCTGGCATCCGACTTACGCAAGTATTTTTCGATGCCTTGCGGGTCAAGGTGCGTGATGAAGGCAGTGTGCGCAACAAGGCGGTTTACCTGGCCCTCGGCATTCGTCCGGATGGTACAAAAGAGCCCTTGGGCCCGAAACCTTGGGCATGTGGATTGAACAGACCGAAGGGGCCAAGTTCTGGCTGCGCGTGATGAATGATCTGAAAGCCCGCAGCGTTAATGATATTCTGATTGCCACTGTGGATGGCCTGAAAGGTTTTCCCGAAGCCATCGGTGCGGTGTTTCCCCTGACCCAGGTTCAGACCTGCATTGTCCATCTGATCGGCAATTCCATGAGCTATGCGGCGTGGAAAGATCGAAAGCCGGTAACCACGGCCCTCAAGGATATCTACCGGGCCAGGGATGCCGAAACGGCGCGGCAAAATCTGGAGGCTTTTGATGCCGGCCCGTGGGGACGGAAATATCCTGCCATCGCC
>JANOXA010000040.1:0-12445 GCA_031418195.1 Hyphomicrobiales bacterium
CGGGTCTCGCTGACCCAAGGTCAGGTCCATGACATCACGCAAGCCGAAACGTTGACGGCAGATATTGCTGCGCAATCACTTCTCGCAGACAAAGGCTATGACGCGGACAGCTTCATCCAGAGCCTTGAAGTGCGCGGCATCGCGGCGGTGATCCCGCCAAAGTCAAACCGCAAGACCAAACGTGACTGTGACTTTGCGCTTTATGCCGAGCGCAATCTTGTCGAGCGCTTCTTCTGTACAATCAAACACTTCCGGGGCATCGCAACGCGCTACGAGAAAACCGCAAAAAACTTTCTTGCAGATGTTCATCTCGCTTGCGCATGGGTCTGGCTTAAATGAGGACAGACCCTAGTGACAACGATATTGGCGGATGGCGTGGCGAGGCGGGAAAGGTGAGCGTTGACATCAAATGCAACTGTCTCCACACCAATTAAATGCACTGTCACCGATACCCACCGATACCTTGGCCGGGGGGCACGGATATCAAGGCCAAGTTTTTCCGCCGCAATTTTGGCTTTTTCAAGCTGCTCATCGCTGACGCTGAACGCCACATGATTATAAGTCCGCGAAGGCAAGCTTTCGCCCTCCATAATGGCAATCCAGATACCACCCGCGAGGAAGAACTTCTCCCGCGAGGTGGAGAAGGTATTCTCGCCCGAAGCATAAACCTCCTCACCACCCAAGACTTCGACGATGAGGCGGGCCATCTTGTCGAGATCATGGACGATAAAGGTGAGATGGGAGAGGCCTTGGATCATGGGCTTGAATTCCAATTGTGGTTCCATATATGATACCACAGCAGAATGGCAAGGCTAGAGAAAATTCTCGTCCGCATGCGCTCCAATCCTCGCGATTGGGGCATCGACGATCTCAAAGTTCTGGTACGGCGTTATGAAATAGATTGGCGGCAAACGGGAACGAGCCATGTCACCTTCACCGCGTTGGGTCAGGTGCCCGTTACGGTGCCTGCTCATAAACCTTTGAAGCCAATTTATGTCTGAAAATGTCTTGCGTTGTTGGACGCAAAGGGAGTGACCGATGAAGAAAACGAAAACTGATCTACCCCGCTTTGAGATCAAACCAATGTCCGAAGCAGATGGCGGCGGCTATTTAATTGAGTTCCTCGATTTTCCCGGATGCATCGCAGATGGTGCCACACCAGAAGAAGCCATCCGCGAGGGACGAGACGCGCTGTTATCTTACACCCGCACGTTGGAAGAGCTCGGCCGCAAGGTGCCAGAACAGGGCGATGCTTTTGCAGGTCAATGGCGTCAACGTGTGCCGAAATCACTCCACGCCGCCCTCGTCCGCCGCGCGGCGCATGAAGGCGTTTCACTCAATATGTTGGTGACGACGATGCTGGCTGATGGAGTGGCGAGAAGGACTTGAGTTACCTATTGAATTGCTTCGCTGTAGTTTGCCCTCACAGGTCAACAGTTCTTGTCGTTGCTCGCCAGCACACTTCTCAGAATTGATTTCGTATTAAACTCTGCCACCAAAAATACTGAATGCGTACAAAATGCCTCTTTTACTATTTTACCGCGACAAACCAGAACCTTTTCCCCTGCGGTCCGCTGCGACGTTTCAGTCCGACAATCAAAGCCCGTGCGACGGAGTTGTTGATCGAGTTCTTCAAGTGTTGTTCCAGCGACAAAAAGTCCGGAAACGTCTTGCGCCTCAGCTTTGCCAGCGATAATCGTTTCAATCTTCCGATTGCTTTCATGGGAACCGAAGCGCCAATTGGTCATAGTGTTCATAGCCAGGCTGAAGACAACAAGGCCGACGATAAGCAAGATTGGCGCAGCAATCAAAACTGCAAGAGCCCAAAAAATCGCTCGTTTGACTTTCACGTCGCCAGCACTTTTCTCTTGAACCCCTTCAATAAACGATAACCACCCTCAAGCCAGCTTCCGCTCCACCTTCTCCACCCGGAAGCATTCGATGATATCGCCTGCCCGCATGTCTTCGTATTTCTCGAAGGCCATGCCGCATTCCTGGCCGGCTTGCACTTCTTTGACTTCGTCCTTGAAGCGCTTGAGGGTGCTCAGGCTGCCTTCGTGGATCACCACGTTGTCGCGGATCAGGCGTACCTTGTTGCCGCGTTGCACGCTGCCTTCGGTGACCTGACAGCCCGCCACCTTGCCGACCTTGGTGATGTTGAAGACTTCCAGGATCTTGGCGTTGCCCATGAAGGTTTCGCGCATTTCAGGGGCCAGCTTGCCGCTCATCGCTGCCTTGATGTCATCGACGAGGTCATAGATGATGTTATAGTAACGGATTTCGATGCCCATCTGCTGGGCGGCGTCGCGGGCTTGCGAATTCGCACGGACGTTGAAGCCCAACACCACAGCGCCCGAAGCGGAAGCCAATGAGATATCGCTTTCCGAAATACCACCCACTGCATAATGCACGACGCGGGAACGGATTTCCTCATTGCCGATTTTTTCCAGCGCTTGCACGATGGCTTCGGCTGACCCTTGCACGTCGGCCTTCACCAGAATCGGGAATTCCTTGCGGCCCGATTGGCTGATCTGGCTCATCATCTGTTCGAGCGATGCCCGTGCCACACCGGCACCGCGCTTCATGCGGCGCTCGCGTTCACGGTAATCGGTGATTTCGCGGGCCCGTGCTTCATTTGGCACCACGTCAAAACGGTCACCCGCTTCTGGCGCTGAATTGAGGCCGAGAACTTCCACCGGAACCGAAGGCCCGGCGGTTTTGACTTGTTCGCCTTTTTCATTGACCAGTGCACGCACCCGTCCCCAGGCGGAGCCGGCCACAAAAATATCGCCATGCTTCAAGGTGCCGCGTTGCACGAGAACCGTGGCCACAGGGCCACGGCCCTTGTCGAGCTGGGCTTCAATCACCAGGCCGCCGGCTTCACGATCCGGATTGGCCTTGAGGTCAAGCACTTCAGCTTGCAGCAGAATGGTTTCCAGCAGCTTGTCGAGGTTGGTGCCCTTGAGGGCGGAGACTTCCACATCGAGAATATCACCGCCCATGCTTTCCACCACCAGATCGTGTTGCAGCAAATCGGTGCGCACACGGGTGGGGTTGACGTTGGGTTTGTCCATCTTGTTGATGGCGATGATAATCGGCACACCCGCCGCCTTGGCATGGTTGATCGATTCAATCGTCTGCGGCATCACGCCGTCATCGGCAGCAACCACCAGAACCGCGATGTCCGTGGCTTTTGCGCCACGGGCCCGCATCGAGGTAAAGGCTTCATGGCCCGGTGTATCGATAAAGGTGATCAACCCACGCGGCGTTTGCACCTGATAGGCACCGATATGCTGGGTAATGCCACCCGCTTCACCCGACACCACATTGGTTTTACGCAACGCATCAAGCAGCGAGGTCTTGCCGTGGTCAACGTGACCCATGATGGTGACGACGGGTGGACGTGGGCGCATCAGCTCATCGGCATCCCGGTCGCCATCCAAACCTACAACCACATCCGAATCCGAAACACGCCGAACCTTGTGGCCCATTTCCTCGGCAATGAGTTGCGCCGTGTCGGCGTCGATCACATCATTGATGGTGTGCATCTGGCCCTGTTTCATCAGGAACTTGATGATATCGACGGCCCGTTCGGCCATGCGGTTGGAAAGATCCTGAATGGTAATGGCTTCAGGAATAATGATTTCCCGCGACGTCTTTTCCGTCGGCATCTGGAAGCCATGGGCCTGCTTCTTCATCCGCTCGGTGCGGCGGCGGAAAGCGGCAACAGAGTGACCGCGTTCATTGCCATCTTCATCAAGCGCATTTGAAAGCGTCAGACGGCCACGGCGCTTGTCATCGGCGACCTTGGCTTTGACGGGTGCCACAACTTTGGTAACCCGCGGTGCGACAAAGGGAGCACGCGGTGCACCAACAGCACGGGGAGCCATTGTCCGCGCGCGGGGACGTTCTTCTTCTTCAGCAACCGTGTTGACGGGTTTCGGAGCGAGCTTGCGCGCCGCTTCCTCAGCTTTGCGTTTGCCAGCTTCCTCTTGCTGATGCCTTGCATCATCTTCGGTTTTGCGTTTGGCGGCAGCGTCGCGCTCAATGGCGTCTCGGGCATCCTGATCGCGGCGGCGCAGCAGATCTTCTTCCTGCTTTTTGCGTTCCTCGGCTTCGCGCACCTTGCTGGAAGCCAAGGCCCTTTCACGGGCATCGCGCTCATCCGCCGTCAGCGTACGAAGTACAACGCCGGCCCGTGGTGCGGATGCAACAGGCGTTGGACGAAGATTTGTTGTCGCCTGGGGCAAAACAATTGTTGTCGACGCTGATCCGGCAACCCGCGGCTTGGCCTGGAATCCAGGCTTGCTGTCGGCCTGAGGCGATGCCGGCTTGGCATCTTCACCAAAACGCTTGCGCTTGGTTTCCACCACAACAGATTTGCTGCGGCCATGGGAAAAACTCTGCTTCACCCGCGATTGCTCCAGCGAGGGTCGCTTCAAAGTCAATGTGCCAGCAGCCTTGCCAGCACCCGATTTGTCATTGTTATCAATCGTATCGTTCATCATCTCACTTTGACTTTAAGTCGTCCCCGCGAAGGGCCAATCCATCATAATCTGCCATGCGCTGGATAAAATAAACCAGCCGCTCAGCCAAACCGCCTGCGGTAACGGCTGCATGTATCACATTTGCCCGACCAAATGCCAAATCCATTTCACTGCTCTGCAGCAAATTGCATACAAGTGTTGCAGCCTCGGCACGGCGGCTGATTTTGCGGTTGCCATCAACTGACCCGTCGCTGGCATTCAACTGCACCCGAACCTGGCCTTTGGCGAGGGCCTCTTCCACTTTCGTGGCTCCACATACAGCTTCTCCGGCCTTTCGCGCCAGAGAAAGATGTGAAATCACTTGGGCCCGCAGTAAAGCAGAAATCCGCTGGGGCATATCGGCATCGACCTGGCAGGCTTCGTCAAAACCCCGGTTAAAGGCCTGTCGCTTGACGGCTTCTGCCACTTTATCGCGGGAAAGGCTTACCCAAACCCCCCGACCCGGCAGCTTGCGTTGCAAATCCGGCACCACCAGACCATCCGGCGACCGGGCAAAGCGAATGCGTGTTTGCTCCGGACCTGCTTCACGGGTCACCACACACATGCGTTCCGGCATTTCAGCCTCTAATTGCGCTGTAGCGTTGATCAGGCGGTTTCCTCCACTTCGCTTTCCGCAACAACCGGCGCTTCGATCCAACCCAGGCTGATGCGGGCACTCATGATCAGGTTGTTGGCCTCATCGGCTGGCACATCCAGCCCCGCGAAAGCGCCCTTGTGCTTGATCGTCGTGCCGTCTTTACGTTCATTCCAACCCGTCAGATCATCCGTGGCACAATCGGCCAAATCCTCAACCGTCTTGATGCCGGCTTCACCCAAGGCCACCACCATGGGGGGCGACAGGCTGACAAACCCGGCAAGTTCATCGGAAACCCCCAATGCCAAACGCTTTTCCTCAAACGCAGCGGCCTGATTGTCAAGATATGCCTTGGCCCGCGATTGCAATTCTGCAGCCGTGTTTTCGTCCAGGCCATCAATCGAGGCAATCTCGTGGGGATCGACCATGGAAAGCTCTTCCACCCGGTCAAAACCTTCCGAGGCCAAAAGCTGGGCCAGGGTTTCATCCACATCCAATGCTTCAACAAAATGCGCGGTGCGTGTGGCAAATTCCTTTTGGCGGCGTTCTGATTCTTCAGCTTCCGTCATGATGTCAATGTCCCAACCCGTGAGCTGCGAGGCCAGTCGCACATTCTGGCCACGCCGGCCAATGGCGAGCGACAATTGTTCATCCGGCACCACCACTTCGATACGCTCAACATCTTCATCGAGAACCACCTTGGAAACTTCAGCAGGAGCCAATGCGTTCACCACAAAGGTGGCCACATCTGCCGACCATTGGATGATGTCAATTTTTTCACCCTGCAATTCATTGACCACAGCCTGCACGCGCGAACCCCGCATGCCAACACATGCACCCACCGGATCAATCGAACTGTCCTTGGAGCGCACACCAATCTTGGCGCGTGAACCCGGATCACGGGCGACCGAGACAACTTCCACCACGCCATCATAAATCTCCGGCACTTCCTGGCCAAACAACTTGGCCATGAATTGTGGGTGGGTGCGTGACAAAAAGATTTGCGGTCCCCGCTGTTCACGGCGCACGTCATAGACATAAGCCCGGATGCGGTCACCGGGACGGAAAGTTTCGCGCGGCAGGGCTTCATCGCGCCGGACAATGCCTTCGCCACGACCGAGGTCAACGATCACATTGCCATATTCCGCCCGCTTCACCGTGCCGTTGACGATTTCGCCGATACGATCCTTGAACTCGTCAAACATCCGGTCGCGTTCAGCATCGCGGACTTTCTGGACGATAACCTGCTTGGCGCTTTGGGCGGCAATACGCCCGAATTCAATGGGTGGCAGCGGTTCGGCGATATAGTCACCGACTTGCGCTGCCGGATTCTTTTTCGAAGCTTCCTTGAGGGAAATCTGCGTGGCGTCATTGTCGATGGTTTCGACAACCATCAGCAGGCGATTGAGTCTTGTTTCGCCAGTTTTAGGATCGATCTCGGCGCGGATTTCGTTTTCAACCCCATAGCGGGCCTTGGCGGCACGGGTGATAGCGTCTTCCATGGCTTCCAGCACCACCGATTTGTCGATGACCTTTTCACGGGCCACTGCATCGGCGATTTGCAGGAGTTCCAGCCGGTTGGCGCTGACTGCTGTGTTAGCCATTGTTGTTTTCCTCTTCTTCTTCCGTGTCTTCTTCTATGGGTTCGGAAATTGCGTTTTCGTCGATGTCGGCCCCGTCGCCATAACCAATTGCGGGCAGTTTGGCACGGGCCGCTGCAATCAATTCATCAGTCATCACCAGGTGGGCATCATGAATATCGGCAAACGGCAGGCCGATCAGCAACTTGTCTTTGCCACCCTCGGGATTGTCGATGTAAAGCCGGACCTCCCCCTCGTGATAGCCCTCCAGAATGCCGCGAAAGCGCTTGCGTCCGGCAACCGGCACAACCATTTCAATCTTGGCATCATGGCCATCCCAGTTTTCAAAATCCTCCGGGCGCACCAGGGGCCGATCAATGCCTGGGGATGAGACTTCCAATTGATATTTGGATGAAATCACATCCGCCACATCCATGACAGGCGAAAAGGCTTTCGAGAATTGTTCACAATCATCAATGCTGAAACTGCCGTCCGGACGCTCCGCCATGATCTGCAAGGTCGAACCAAACATCCGCACCCGCACCAGCCGATAACCCATGCCCTCAAGCACAGGTTCTGCGAGTGCTGCAACCCGGGCGGCAGGCCCCGTTTCACGTGATAATCTAAGGCTTTCCATCATAATTTCGGCAAGTATCCATCAGGCCATAAAAAAAAGCGGGTCCCTTTCGGGACCCACCCCAGATCCGATTGCTCGGCTATGTGAGTGAATTCTTGATGGCGGCTTAGCGGTTTTGTGGCCTTTGCACAAGAGGGGAGAGCGTCTGAAGAAGTTGCGGTGCCAAACATACTCCAAAGACCGTCATTCCAGCCAAGCGGAGCCCTTGCGGAGCGCGAGCTGGAACCCCGCTTTAATTCATTGAGTTATGCTTCTGGTCGAAAAAGCGGGGTCCCAAATCGCCCGCGATAGAGCGGGCGTTTGGAATGACGGTTTTGTGGAGTTGGAGATTTCTGAAATTTATTTTCGCAACCTTCAAGACAAGCAATAAAATGTCACATCACTTTAAAAGTCAGCTTTGCTGCGATCAATTTGACCGGCAATGAAATTGCTCAAAGCATCAGAGGCAATTCCGGCGCGAATATCCTCAATGGCGGCATCGACAATCTTCGTGACACACTGCAAGGCGGCTTTGGAAATGACACTTGTATCATCAACTCCGTCAACGACACCATTGTGGAAAGCTTCACTGAAGGCTTGGCAGACCGCGCCAAAGCGAGCGTCTCGTTTACACTCGCCGCTGGCAATAACATTGAATTCCTCGAAACCACCAACGCAGCAGGTGTGGGTGCCATCAATCTCACCGGCAATGAAATCGCCCAAACCATCACCGGCAATGCCGGAGCCAATGTCCTCAACGGTGGCGTCGACGCAGTGGTTGACACGCTGATCGGCGGACTTGGCAATGACAGCTACATCATCAACTCGTTCAACGACGACATCACCGAACTCGCAGGCGGCGGCACGGCTGACCGGGCCTTGTGCTCTGTCACCTTTGCATTGGCGACGGGTGACAATATCGAGTTCATGCAAACCACCAATGCCGCCCTGACGACGGCGATCAATCTGCTCGGCAACGAACTGGCGCAATCCATCAACGGCAATGCCGGAGCCAACCTCCTCAACGGTGGCGGCGGCAATGACACTTTGACGGGCGGGCTTGGCAATGATGTTTTCCTGTTCAACACGTTTCCCAACGCTGCGACAAACCGCGATACTATCACCGATTACAACGTCGCTGCCGACACGATCTACCTGGAGGACGGTTTGTTTATTGGCATTGGAGTTGGCGGACAACTGCTCAGTCCAGCCCTGTTCAAAAACCTGACGACGGGCGTACTGGTAGATGCTGATGACCGCATTCTCTACAACGATACCACCGGCGCAATCTTCTATGACAGCGACGGCAACGGTGCCAACGCCGCCATCCAGTTCGCCACACTCATAGGAGCGCCAACAGTGGATCAAAACGACTTCCTCGTGATTTGAGATTGCGTGCCCGCCGCTCCAGCTGGAGCGGTAAAACATAAACCCGGAATGAATGCGGCGCTCAGGTTGCATTCAAGCCCGCTCCCCGATGCTGGTCGCCAACCAAGGCAATCATGCCATTTGACAGGCTGACCGGGTAGCGCATAGCATGCCAAGCGACGCAACCGGGGTCGCATGGCGTTAGAGGACTTGTTGAGGAGTTACTCGCATGACCACGACACCGACGATCTGGAAGTCCGCCTTCTCGCCAAATAT
Organism: Hyphomicrobiales bacterium; assembly: GCA_031418195.1. Classification (GTDB taxonomy): domain Bacteria; phylum Pseudomonadota; class Alphaproteobacteria; order Rhizobiales; family Aestuariivirgaceae; genus Aestuariivirga. The sequence goes on from JANOXA010000040.1 coordinate 8,962, forward strand.
CGGGGCACAGGCCGGCAGACAAATTGTGCCTCAAAACATCGCCCTCGCCAACGGCAATTTTCTTGTGGTCTGGGAGGATGATACCCAGGGGCCAAGTCCATTCACCGATATCATGGGCCAGATGTTTTCGCCCGAAGGTGTGGCCATTGGTGGCCCCATTCAAGTCAACACCGCCATTGTCGCCTCCGATGAAACCGGACCAAAGATCGTGGCCCTGCCCGATGGCGGCTTTGTCATGGCCTATGGCAGCTATTTTGAAGCCCTTGGCGGTTTCATCACGGTGCAGCGCTTCGACAGCCTTGGCAATTCCGTGTCCAGTAAATTCATCCTCGACGACTACAGCACCCTCACAGACTGGGACATTACAGCCGACAGCCTCGGCAACTACACCGTTACGTTTGAACGGTCAGTTCCAACTGCAATACCCAATGCTGTTATTCTCCAACAGGATATCCATTCCATCACCTATGACCACCTGTTCAATGTGGCAGGGGCGGAGCAGACCAATGTGGCGCAGAACTCCATTGAGAAAGATAGTCTCGGCGCCACCGCGTCATTTGGCGATGGCCGGATCGTGACCTTTTACACCGAGCCCGACGACTGGCTGTTTTCGATTTTTCCGCCGCTTTATGTTTCCGGCACCACGTTCGAGTTCACCATCACCAATCCTCTTGACGGCACCGTCGTTCGCGGGGCCACCGAGATTTCCGATCCTGAAACCCGCGCTGCCGGACGGGCGCAAGATGTGGCGGTGCTGACAGGCGGACAAATTGTCCTGCTCTACAGCCACAGCGGCACCAACAGTGGCCTTGGCATGAAAATCGTCGCCAATGGCAGCTCGAATGGCAGCATCAGTTCTGAAATAATTGTGGACCCGTCTTTCAGCCTGGAAGGTGATGGCGTGCGCGGCTTTGAAAACGCCCGTGTCGTGGCCCTTCAGGATGGCGGGTTCATGTTGCTGTGGGTCAACGATGTATTCCTGTTTGCCAGCCGTCATGACGCAACGGGCGCAGCGATTGGTTCCAAAATGATTGTCGACCAACAGGTGGCGACCGGGCAAGCAGCACTTTTTGATGTCTCGCTCACCACCGACGGGCGGGTGTTGATTCCTTTCATCCGCAATGACGGTGAGATTGCCGAAGCCATTCTCGATCCGCGCGACACCGTGATCTTCGGCACAGAGGCAGGCGAAGTCATCACCACCCAGATCACCAGCACCCAGGTTTTTGGGTTGGGCGGCTTCGACACGATTCTCGGCCAGGGCGGCAATGACAATATCAACGGTGGTCTTGGTCTTGACCTCCTCAAAGGCGGCAACGGCGATGACACCTATCATCTCGATGACATGACCAGGCTGGGGCAGATTGCCAGCTATATCTTCTATGACGAAGTGACCGAGAAGCTCAACGGCGGCATCGATACGATCTATATTTCACCATTTAACGCTCTCGTGAATTTTTACACGCTGGCTGCCAATGTCGAGAATGGCATCATCAACGGCACGGCGGCCTTCAATTTGACCGGCAACATTCTGGCGAACAGTTTGATCGGCAATTCAGGTGCCAATGTCCTGAACGGCGGCATTGATGCGTTGTCCGACACTTTGATTGGCGGGTTTGGCAATGACACCTACGTCATCAACTCAGCCACCGACAACATCGTCGAATCAGCCTTGCAAGGTACTGCCGACCGGGCCAAGGCCAGCGTTTCATTTGTGCTGGCAGCAGGTGACAACATCGAGTTTCTGGAAACCACCAACGCCGCACTGACCAGTGCGATCAACTTGACTGGCAACGAGATCGCCCAGACCATCACCGGCAATGCCGGGGCTAATGGGCTGAATGGCGCTGGCGGCAGTGACACGCTGTTTGGCCTTGGCGGCAATGACATCCTGAACGGCGGCCCCGGCATCGACAACATGCAGGGCGGCGACGGTTCTGACACTTATTTTGCCGACGTTTTCAACGACGTGGTAATAGAAACCAACGCTGACGTTGCGACGGGTGGCTTTGACACGGTGAATTTCACCGGCACCACAGGCACTTTCATCCTGCCAGCCAATGTCGAACGCCTCGTCCTCGGCGGTATCGCCCCCATCAACTTGACCGGCAATACCCAAGCCAACGTCATCATCGGCAATGCCGGGGCGAATATCCTCAACGGTGGTGCTGATGCGCTTGCCGATACGCTGCAGGGCGGTTTGGGCAACGACACCTACATCATCAATTCGGCCATCGACAACATTGTTGAACTGGCAGGCGGCGGTACGGCAGACCGGGCCAAGCTGACGGTTTCGTTTGCACTGGCAGTCAGCGACAACATCGAGTTTCTGGAAACCACCAACGCTGCATTGGCCACCGCGATCAACCTCTCAGGCAACGAGGTCGCCCAGACCATCACCGGGAATGCCGGGGCCAATGTGCTTAAAGGTTTTGGCGGCAAAGATGTGCTGGATGGGCTTGCAGGCCTCGATACGGCTGACTTCAGCGACAAGACGCTTGCGGTTGTCGCAACACTGAATGGCGCAGTGGCGGTCAATGTGATTGTCGGTGGCGTCACCGAGGATTCAATCAAAAACATCGAAAATCTGATCGGCGGCTCAGCACTGGACACCCTGACAGGAGACGGCCTTGCCAATATCCTGAATGGCGGAGTTGAAGCGCTTGCCGACATTTTGCGCGGCGGGCTTGGCAACGACACCTACATCATCAATTCGGCCGGTGACAATATCATCGAATTGGTAGGTGGTGGCACGGGCGACCGTGCAAAGGCCAGTGTTTCATTCGCGCTGGCGGCAGGCGACAACATTGAGTTCCTCGAAACCGCCAATGCCGCATTGGCCACGCTCATCAATCTCACCGGCAACGAGATCGCCCAGACCATCACCGGCAATGCCGGAGCCAATACCCTCAGCGGCGCAGGCGGCAATGACCTACTGACGGGCGGTCTTGGCGCGGACACTTTCCTGTTCAACACCACACCGAACGCGACAACGAACCGCGATGTCATCACCGATTTCAACGTCGCCGCCGACACCATCAAGCTGGAAAACGCTGTATTCACCTTCATTGGCAACCAGGGCTTTACGCTGGGCAGCAACCTGTTCAAAAACCTGACCACAGATGGCCCGGTGGATGCTGACGACCGGATCCTCTACAACGATGTGACAGGTGCCATCTTCTATGACAGGGATGGCAACGGTGCCGCCGCCGCCATCCAGTTCGCCACACTCACGGGTGCGCCGACCGTGGACCACAACGACTTCTTCGTGATCTGAGGCGCGGGACGCACCAAATTAAACCGAGAATGAACATCTTCCTCAGGCTGCATTCAAGCCCGCGCTCCTATGTTGGTTCCATCGAAGGCAATCATGCCAGACTGAAAAGGAAAACCACCATGCTTCGCAACATTCTCATCGCCGCCGCCGCCCTCTCCGCCATCGCCGTAGGCTCGGCTGGCTCAGCTTCAGCCACTGGTTATTACA
>JANOXA010000041.1:0-40704 GCA_031418195.1 Hyphomicrobiales bacterium
ACGCCATCCTCGCAGCAGCAGGCTACAACTTCCGCCTCCTGCTCAACTGGTTGAGGGATTTATTGTGCCTGTTGCTGGCCATGATTTTTGCGCAGCAAAAACTTCAAGCCGCGTGAAAATGGGGTTCTTCACGGGCGACTACACTCGCGTTTGGAATGACGTAATTTTTGGATTTAACTGACCGCGCGGTACTCAGCCCTTCAGCAATAAATCTTTTGCCGCATTGATTTTTGCCGCAAGATAATCCGATCCGCCCTTGTCGGGATGGAAATCTTTCAGCAAACGCTTGTGGGCCGACTTGATTTCATCAACTGTCGCACCAGATTTCAACCCCAGAACCGCAAGTGCTTCGTCGCTATTCATGGTACCTGCCGACGATGAAGCGCGTTTGCTGCTGCCCCACACATCGCGCCATTCGGGTTTCGAACGATCAAGCCAGGCTTCCAGCAATGACTGGCTTTGATCACCCGCCGAGCGACATTGGTCATGAAAAGACTTGAGTTCAACATCAGCCAGTTTTGACAGCAGCCGGCCTTTCATGGGTCCTGCCAAAATCTCACCTTCCATGCCGCCCGAATCATGATCCATTTCCATGGCCAGCATGGCGGTGGCGACCCGGCTTTTCTGGCCGGATTTGCGGCCCGGTGGCCAATTGAAGCCATTGGGAAATGCGGCACCTTTGCCGAGCAGACCGATGCCGAACACAAATACCGGAATGGCAGCATTCATGGAGCCACGCATGGCCAGCAGGCCGGAAAATCCAATCAGGGCAAGTCCACCCATTTTTTGCATCAGGCCAGGCACGGCGGCCTGGGGGGTGCGGGCAAATTTGCGGATGATCCAAAGACCACCGACGATGACGGCAATGGCAATGAGTAACTGGGGCATGGCGCAAGCTTACTTGAGTTGTTGCAGCAATGCACGGGCTGTTGGGGTGCCCCTGGATTCGAGTGCCTGCTTGCCACCACTGGCATAGGCAGCCACGGCACCCAACAACTCAGCCAGCACCTTGGGGGCATTGGCATCAAGCTTGAAATAAGCACCGCGCGTCAGTTTGGCCACTTCGCGAAAGGCTTTTTCGGCCGTGGCGTCAATGCCTTCCTGGAACATGAAAAGTGGCACGCCCAACAATCCAATTTCGCCAGCCCTTTGGCACAAGCCATCAATGCCTTCTTCGCAGGCATCGCCAACAAAAATGACGGCGTTGATCTTGCCATGTTGCGCTTCTGATTTGACATGGGTGAGCACCTTGCCAATTTGCGTATTGCCGCCCCGGCAATCCACCTTGGTCATCAACTTGGCCAAGGCATCCGGATTGGCCACCCAGCCAGAGGCACGGCATTCATTGAAGCCGCGGAAATAAACCAGTTGCACTGCAAGTCCGCCGGCTTTTTTGGCCTCCATGAACATCTGGCTTTGCAATGACAGCGCACTGTCCCAGGTTGGTTGTCGGCTCATGGTAGCGTCCATGGCAAAAACCAGACGTCCCTGCCCCGTGGATGGTGGCATGGCTTTGACTTTGGCCAGAAAGGCACTCACATCTTCGGAAGCCGAAGTTGCAGGTTTTGCAGCGGTGGTCTTGGTCAGCATTTGAAGTGGCCCCTGCCCGCGATCAATTCCGGACGAGCTCATAGATAATGGTGATCGTCCAGATTTAAAGGGGCTAGTTGCAGGTTTCTTTTGCCAGCATTTCAATCTTGCTCAATTTGCCTTTGAGTGAATAGGTGCCGTAGTCCAACAGCAAATCCGCTGAAACGCCGTTCTCCAGCATGTTGAAAGTGGCCTGATAGAGCGGCGCATCATCACCCCGGCCAGTGGCGCTGTAGTAGCTGACAGACACGCGCCAAAAAGCCATCTGGTTCAATTTGTCTGTATCCAGTGCGGCAACTTGAGCCTCACTCGCCAAAGCACCGCCTTCCTTGCGTGCGCCAATGAAGGCAATGGCCCGCATCGGCTTGTCACCATCCGAACCTTCAAATACCAAAGCTTCAAAGCGGGTTTCGCCAGCCACAGCGGCGGCTGATAGCAACCGCTGGTACTCGGTCGGGAAAACAGCCTTGGCGTCAGTGGTGATGGGCGTGGTTTCGGCGGCAATGATTTCGCCCTCTCCTGCTTCACCGGCTTTGGGCTTCTTGACCTTGATGCGACTTTGGGTTTGCAGTTTTGAATTGACGAAATTCTTCTGCTGCAAATCCAGTTCCAGGCCATCGCCGCTTTCAAATGACGTCTGCTGGTTATCGGTTACTTGTGGGGCTGAACCCTCGCCTTGGGTGTAGCGGTTGGCGACGCGGTAGCTGACGGCAAAGCCCGAACAGGTTGATCCCGAAATCTCGTAGGCCAGCTTGCCCGAAATTGCGGAAATCCCGGCATTGCCGTCCAGACGGCCTGCTTCAAGATCATAAAAGGCCCGGTGGGGTGCCAGATTTACGGCTTGGCCCGCAGCTTGCGCAGAATGCGGCCAATGACTGATTGCAAAAACAGTCAGGGCAAGTGCAGAAAAGGTTCTGGTCAGCAACGGGCGATTCATGTTCAATTGGCCTCTTGACTTCACATGGTTGAAACACAGGACAGCATAGACATGAACAATGGCGAGAAAAGGCCTAATATTCTGGTAACACGCAAGTTGCCGCCAAAAGCCGAGGCAGCCTTTGCCGCTTCTTTTGATTGCCAGTTCAATCTGGATGATGCACCCCTGTCGGCTGATGCCGTGGTGGCAGCGGCGGCTGATTTCGACGGAATTGCGCTGACATCCATGGACAAGTTTCCGGCTGCCCTGATCAATCGATTGCCGGATCGGATCAAGATACTTGCAACTGTCTCAGTGGGCCATGAACATATTGATCTGGAAGCGGCCAAGGCAAAGGGCCTCATTGTTACCAATACACCCGGTGTTTTGACAGATGCAACGGCAGATATTGCCATGTTGCTGATCATGGGTGCGGCGCGTGGGGCTTCCTGGGGCGACCGCATGGTGCGCGAAAACCGCTGGCCTGGTTTTTCAATCGTGGCACCACTTGGTCATGACGTAACTGAAATGCGGCTTGGCATTTTGGGCATGGGGCGCATTGGCGTTGCGGTTGCCAAACGGGCCAAGGCGTTTGGCATGGAATTGCATTATCACAACCGGCGGCCCGCTGAAGACGCTGATGCGCTTGGGGCAACTTATCATGCCAGCTTTGAGGACATGCTGCCCCACTGCGATTTTCTGTCGATCAACTGCCCCATGACGGCTGAGACGAAAGGCATCATCAACGCGCGTCGTTTGGCGCTTCTGCCCCAAGGTGCAATAGTGGTGAACACGGCACGGGGTGGTGTGGTTGTTGATGAAGATTTGATTGCGGCTTTGCAAAGTGGCCATATTGCTGCGGCAGGCCTTGATGTTTTCAACAATGAACCAAATATCGATCCGCGCTATCGGCAACTCGACAATGTTTTCCTTTTGCCGCATCTGGGCAGCGCCACGCCGCGCACCCGCACCAATATGGGCTTGCGGGCGTTGAGCAATTTGGTGGACTATTTCAGCAGCGGCAAACCGACTGACAGGCTGGTTTGATCCATGCGTTTTACACCGCAGTTGCGCGATCTGAAATGGATGGTGGAACGACCGATTGCCCATCGTGGGCTGCATGACAAGGCCAAGGATGTATTTGAAAATACATCTTCGGCATTTTCCGGCGCTATCAAAAACAAATACGTCATCGAATGCGATTTGCAAATCAGCGCTGATGGAGAGTCGATGGTTTTTCACGATGAAACGCTGGATCGCTTGACGACGGAAACGGGCATGGTGCGCGCCCGATCTGCCAAGGAATTGCAGAACATGGCCATTGGCACTTCCAGGGAACGGATGCAGACTTTGGGAGAACTGCTTGAGCAGGTAGATGAAAAAGTCACGCTGATCATCGAACTCAAATCTCATTGGGATGGTGATACGGCTTTGGCCATACGTGCCTTGCGAGTTCTTGAAAGCTACCAGGGCCCCTACGCGCTGATGTCGTTTGATCCCGATCTAATGGCGGCGGTTGCTGCCCTTTCGCCCCACACCGTGCGCGGCATCACAGCGGATCGCACAGTTGATACCTATTATAGCGGCCTTCCCCTTGCACGCCGCATTGCCATGCGGAACTTTCAACATCTGGCCGCAACCCGTCCGCATTTTGTTTCGTATTATTTCCGCGACATGCCATTTCCGGCAATACAAAACATCCGTTCAGCGGGCCATCCCGTAATCTCATGGACGATCCGCAACAAGGAACAGGAAAGCCTGGCGCGGCGCTGGTCGGACCAGATTACATTTGAGGGTTATGCGGCCTAGAGCTTTCATGTGATGAGCAACAAAATCCGTACACTGAGCAGTTTCTCGGAAATCCCGTCCAGTATTTGGGACGGGTTGGCCAATCCGCAATCACAATCATTCAATCCGTTTGTGTCACATGCTTTTCTGTCGGCTCTGGAAGAGTCAGGCTCAGCCACGGCGCGTTCGGGATGGGCAGGCAGTCATGTTGTTCTGGAACATGACGGCGTGATCGTTGGTGCTGCCCCCTGCTATCTCAAAAGCCATTCCATGGGTGAGTATGTTTTTGACCATGGCTGGGCTGATGCATTCCATCGTGCTGGCGGCAATTATTATCCGAAGCTGCAAACCTCTGTTCCATTCACACCAGCAACGGGGCCGCGCTTGCTGGCCGCAACGGCGGAACACAGAAAATTGTTGGCCAGCGGACTTGCGCAAATTTGCGGAAACCTTGGCGCTTCTTCAGCTCACATGACTTTTCTGCCAGAGGCAGATGCCAATGCCTTGGATGATGCCTGGTTGCAACGCCGGGACATACAATTTCATTGGCATAACAATGGTTTCTCGACATTTGATGAGTTTCTGGGTTCACTCTCGTCTGGAAAACGAAAAAACATCAAACGCGAACGTCGGGCCGTCGCGGAAGCTGGAATTTCGTTTGAACTTCTGAATGGCGATGATTTGCGCGAGGAACATTGGGATCAGTTTTTCAAGTTCTACATGGACACGGGCTCACGCAAATGGGGCAAGCCCTATCTCACGCGCAAATTCTTTTCGCTGATCAACCAGTCGATGCGCAATGATATCCTGCTGATCCTTGCCAAGCGCGAGGGACTGATCATTGCCGGTGCTTTGAATTTCATTGGTGGAGATCGATTGTTTGGCCGGAACTGGGGCTGCGCCGAGGACCATGCTTTCCTGCACTTTGAAACGTGTTATTATCAGGCCATCGAATTTGCCATTGGGCGCGGACTGAAAGTGGTTGAAGCGGGAGCACAAGGCGAGCACAAATTGGCTCGGGGTTATCTCCCGGTCAAAACCCACAGCGTGCACCACTTCGCCCATCGCGGATTGGCGCGGGCGGTTGCAGAATATCTTGAACAGGAACGAGCGGCGATTGATTTCAATCAGCAGGAATTGGCGGAACATTCGCCGTTCAAACAAGTTGAGCGGGAGTGACGGAGGGACCTCATCCGGCGCGTTGCGCCACCTTCTCCACGAAGGCGTGGAGACGGGACAAATTCAAACACCTCTCTCAATCTTCCTGTGGCAGAAGCGAATAAACCGGTTTCAATCATCGTCCCTTCTCCACACCTTTGTGGAGAAGGTGCCCCAACGGGGCGGATGAGGTCCCTTTGCCAGCGACAATTCAAAATGTTAGACTTTACCCATGACCTATGACCCCAACAACATTTTCGCCAAAATACTGCGCGGTGAAATTCCGTGCCATAAAATTTACGAAGACGAACACAGCCTCGCGTTCATGGACGTAATGCCGATGGTGGATGGTCATTGTTTGGTGGTGCCCAAGGTTGCGGCACGAGGGTTGTTGGATGCGGACCCTTTAGTGTTGGCCCATGTGATGGCGACCGTTCAGAAAGTGGCCGCCGCCGCCGTCAAAGCCACGGGTGCCGATGGTTTCCAGATCAGGCAATACAACGAAGCAGCGGGTGGGCAGACGGTTTTCCACCTGCACTTCCACATCCTGCCGATGAAAGAAGGAGTGGCGCTACGGCCCCACACGGGCAAGATGGCGGATCATGGGGCGCTGGCGTCACAAGCCAGTGCAATAAGAGCGTATCTGTAGAACTAGCGGAACCAGTGCTTCGAGCCTCGAAGGGCGCTACTTCACGGGTGCCTTGCGCCTCTTCTTCACTGCTGGCTTCTTCTCCGCCCTCGGCAATGCCTTGCGCTCCACGGGCTTTGGTAATGAGCGTTCTTCGTCCCTTCCCAAATACGTGAAGGCCATTTTGCCTTCTTTCATCAAGATACGGACGGTTCCGCCTTTGGTGAGCTTGCCGAACAGGACTTCTTCTGCCAATGGCTTTTTGATGTGTTCCTGGATGACGCGGGCCAATGGTCTGGCTCCCATCTGCTGGTCGTAGCCTTCCTTGGCCAGCCATTCGGAGGCTTCGGCGGAGAGTTCGATATTGATCTGGCGCTCGGCCAGTTGGGCTTCCAGCTGCAGGATGAATTTTTCGACCACTTTCCGCACCACTTCCGGTGGCAAATGGGCAAAGTTTACAACGGCATCCAGGCGGTTCCTGAACTCTGGTGTGAACATGCGGGTAATGGCTTCGTTGTCTTCCGAGAGACGGATGTTTGAGCCAAAGCCAATGGCTGGTTTGGCCAGTTCAGACGCGCCTGCATTGGTGGTCATGATCAAAACCACGTTGCGGAAATCCACCGCCTTGCCGTTGTGGTCGGTCAGTTTGCCGTGGTCCATCACCTGCAACAGGATGTTGAAGAGATCAGGATGGGCTTTTTCGATTTCATCGAGCAGCAGCACACAATAGGGATTCTGGTCGATGCCGTCAGTGAGCAATCCACCCTGGTCAAAGCCGACATAGCCCGGAGGCGCACCAATGAGGCGGGAGACGCTGTGGCGCTCCATGTATTCCGACATGTCAAAGCGCAGGAACTTGACACCCAGGACTTCCGAAAGGCGTTTTGCCACTTCGGTTTTGCCAACGCCTGTTGGACCTGAAAACAGATAGGAGCCAATGGGCTTTTCCGGTTCACGAAGGCCAGCCCGGGCCAGTTTGATGGCCGATGCCACTTGTTCAATGGCCTTGTCTTGCCCAAATACCAGCCGCTTCAATTCGCTTTCGAGATTTTTCAACACCGTCGCATCATCGCGGGAAACGGTTTTGGCGGGAATGCGGGCCATGGTGGCGATGGTGGCTTCCACGTCGGCCACATCAATCAGCTTCTTCCGCTTGTTGGCGGGCAGCAACATGAGGGCTGCACCGGATTCATCGATCACATCGATGGCCTTGTCCGGCAGTTTGCGGTCGCTCATGTAGCGTGCAGACAGCAGAACAGCGGTTTCTATGGCTTCATCCGTGTACTGAACTTTATGGAATTCCTCGTAATAGGGCTTGAGACCCTTCAGGATGGCGATGGCATCGGGCAAGGATGGTTCGTTGACATCGATCTTCTGGAAACGGCGTACCAGGGCGCGATCCTTTTCGAAATGCTGGCGGTATTCCTTGTAGGTGGTGGACCCGATGCAGCGCAACGTGCCGGATGCCAAGGCAGGTTTCAGCAAGTTCGAAGCATCCATGGCACCGCCAGAGGTGGCCCCTGCCCCGATAATGGTGTGGATTTCATCGATGAACATGATCGAACCGGGTTTGGCTTCAATCTCTTTCATCACGGCCTTCAGCCGCTCTTCGAAGTCGCCACGATAGCGCGTGCCGGCCAGCAATGTGCCCATGTCGAGCAGGTAAACCGTACAGCCCTTTAAAACATCGGGCACTTCGTCCTTGACGATCTTGCGGGCCAGACCTTCGGCGATGGCGGTTTTGCCAACGCCGGGATCTCCCACCAGCAACGGATTGTTTTTTTGACGACGACAGAGAATCTGGATCGTCCGGTTGACTTCCTGCTCGCGGCCAATCAACGGATCGATTTTACCGCTCTCGGCTTTCTTGTTCAAGTCAACGCAATAGGCATCCAGCGCACTTTGTTCCTGCTTCTTTTTGGCGCCAGCATTTCCGGACGGGGCATTTTCTTCGTGTTCGGCTTCACCTTCTTGCGTGCCGCGAACGGGCCGGGTTTCAGATTGGCCAGGACGCTTGGCAATGCCGTGGGAAATATAGTTTACCGCATCATAGCGCGTCATGTCCTGTTCTTGCAGGAAAAAGGCGGCATGGCTTTCACGCTCGGCAAAAATCGCAACCAGGACATTGGCCCCGGTCACTTCCTCACGGCCCGACGATTGCACATGGATCACCGCGCGTTGAATGACCCGTTGGAAACCAGCTGTTGGTTTGGCTTCCTGGCTTTGCTCGGTCACAAGATTTGAAAGCTCGCCATTGATGTAATCCACAAGGTCTTCTTTCAACTCATCAATATCAACGCCACAGGCGCGCATCACAGCAATGGCATCCTTGTCTTCGGTCAGGGACAACAACAGATGTTCAAGCGTTGCATATTCCTGGCGCCGTTCGGCTGCCAGCGAAAGTGCTCGATGCAGGGCCTTTTCAAGGCTTCGCGAGAATGTTGGCACGTTGGTGTTTCCTTTGTTCGGCATCAGCTGCCGAAATACAGCGGGTCATCGTTGGTGCTAATATAGGATGATAAATCTGATTTGGCAGGGGGCAAGGCAATTTTTGCCCCTGATTATTCTTTTTCCATCGTGCATTGCAGGGGGTGGCCATTCTGCAGGGCGAAATCCATGACTTGCGTTACCTTGGTTTCCGCCACTTCAAATGTATAGACGCCACAAACGCCCACACCCTTCTGGTGGACATGCAGCATGATGCGATAGGCTTCCTCGCGGCTCTTGGAAAAAAACTGCTCGAGCACATGCACGACGAATTCCATCGGCGTATAGTCATCGTTCAAAAGCAACACTTTATAAAGTGACGGCTTTTTGGTTTTTGCCTTGGTTAGTGTGATGACTCCAGTGTCGGAATCATGATCGGGTTTTGAAGGTCGTTTTGCCATATCATCAATATAGTTGGTTTGTGGGAAAATTGCAGGGGGCAAATCCAAAATCCCGAAATGAGTAAAATTTTAACCAAACATTTAGATTTAGATGCATTGCAACCGCGAAGTGCTTGTGGTTGTTATATTTGAGTGACTATTCTCGGCGAGCGTCTGGGGGGGCCAGAACGCCGTATTCGATTCTCTCGACAAAGCCAATTTTCAGATGGGGGTTGAGAGACAAGTGATTATGTTATCATGGAGGCCCCAATGACCGAGAATGACCTTTCTAAGATTTGCGGTTGGATGACCAAGGGCGCAAAGCTCTATATTGGCAGGGATCCAGCAGGTCGGTCAAAAATCAAAATTGTGCGTGGACCCTTGGGTTTGTTCACCCAGCGCTATCATTGCGATGATCGTGATCTTCAGGAGCTGAGCCGTCGGCTTAAAATTCGGACCATGCAAACGGCCTGAACTTATTTTTCCCACAATACCGGAAATAATGGATGTTGCATTTTTGCACCTGGTTGCAGTTGTTCAGCAAGACCTGAAAATGGCGGTGAAGTTCGCCATCGTCTGGGTGCGTGTGTGATATCGTCACCGAGGAACCGGACCGACATGACACGCCGTCGATTGCCCGCACCGACGCCACCTGCGCCGTGCAGCGTGAGCATGTGGAAGAACACGACATCACCGGTTTCAAGCGCCCAGGCAAGAATTTGGTATTTGTCGGGATTGCCATCGATGTCAGGCAGTTCCTGCAAGCTTCCATCGGGAAACCATTTTGCTTCATTGTTCATGAAGGAACGGGGCATCAGCCAGCCTTGTTGGTGCGAACCGGCCACAAAGCGCAATGTGGCATCTTCGTTTACGGGATCAACTGGCAACCACATGCTGCAATTCATGTTGCCGTCAATGTTGTAATAGGGCTGGTCTTGATGCCACGGTGTTTTGGCTTGGGTCTTTGGTTCCTTCACCAGTAAATGATCGTGATAAAGCCGAACTTCCCGGCTTCCCATGAGTTGGCCCGCAACTTTTGCAGCTGCTGATGAAAAAATGAACTGTCTGTATTCGGCAATGCGTTGCCAATTGCAAAAGTCTTCGATGAAATAGCCTGGATCATCGGGCTGGCTGGCGACGATTGCCAGTGGACTGGGATCGGCCATGTTTCGGTCGATGCCTTTTTGCAGCAGCGCAATTTCTTCAGGTGTGCATAGCCCCCGGACAACCACTGCGCCATTTTGGCGATAAAATGCAATATCTTCACGGGTAATTTTCACCTATCGCCACTCCTTGAAATTCAACTACGCTCCCGCCGCAGCTTTTCCCAATAGCTCAAACGCTTTTTTAACTCACGTTCAAATCCACGTTCAACTGGATTGTATAGATTGGGCCTGCCCACCAAGTCCGGGAAATAGTTTTGACCTGAGAAAGCCTCGGGTTCATCGTGGTCATAGCGATAGCCCGCTCCATATTCCTGCTGCTTCATCATTTTTGTCGGAGCGTTCAAGATGATCTTTGGCGGCATGATCGACCCGGTGTCCTTGGCCAGCGCCATGGCCTGTTTGTAAGCCACATAGACCGCGTTGGATTTGGGGGCAGTTGCCAAATAAACTGTCGCCTGGGCCAAGGCCAATTCACCTTCGGGGGAACCCAGAAAATCATAGGCTTCCTTGGCGGCCAGGGCCTGCTTCAGGGCATCAGGGTCAGCAAGACCGATGTCCTCAACCGCCATGCGGACCAATCGACGCGCCAGGAACAACGGGTCTTCGCCTGCAGTCAACATGCGGGCGAGGTAATACAGTGCTGCATCGGGATCAGATCCCCGGATGGATTTATGCAGGGCCGAGATGAGATTGTAGTGTCCTTCAGCAGCCTTGTCGTAGAGCGGCAAGCGCTTGGAGACGATGCGGGCCAACGCCGCTGCATCCAATGCTACGCTGCCATCCGGCACCGCTGCATAGATTTCCTCAACCAGATTGAGCAGGTAACGGCCATCACCGTCGGCGAAAGCCAGCAACGATGGCAGCGCTTCGTCTGCTACCGGGATTGGACGTTTTTCATAAACTTCAGCGCGTGCGACTAGGCCCTGCAATGCATCATTTTCCAGCCGGTTCAGCACCACGACCTGACAACGCGATAGCAAGGCTCCGTTCAATTCAAACGACGGATTTTCAGTGGTTGCGCCGACAAGTGTGATGGTGCCGTTCTCGACATAAGGCAGAAATGAATCCTGCTGGGATTTGTTGAAGCGGTGAATTTCATCAACAAACAACAGCGTCGCCCGCCCCTGCTCGCGGCGCATGCGGGCTTGTTCGAAGGCTTTTTTCAAATCGGCAACGCCAGAAAAAATCGCCGACATTTGTTCGAAGACCAGTCCGGTGGCCCCGGCCAAAAGGCGTGCAATGGTCGTCTTGCCGGTTCCAGGCGGTCCCCACAGTATGATGGAGGGTATGCGGCCTGAAGCCAGCATCCGGGTTAATGTGCCAGCTTCGCCCACCAAATGGTCCTGGCCCACAACATCCGAAAGTTGCTTGGGGCGCAAGCGATCTGCGAGGGGCCGTGGCCCTTGTTCGACGATGGCTGCCGTATCGAATAGCGAGTTCATCCGCGTGACTGCAAGCGCAAGACCTGGCCCTTGCGGTTGATCACAATGTTCCAGCGCCGCTGTTTTACTTCAAGGGTTGGCAACAGGGTCTTGACATCGGTTATGACGACGCCATTGACGTTGACTAAAATGTCGCCATTTTGAAACAGGCGTTGAGCCGATGCGCCCTGAATGTCTTCGATAACAACGCCGATCAAATCTGATGATAAACCAAGCTCTTCCGCAACTGCGGGCGAAAGATTGCCCACGACAAATCCTTGCAGCGGAGAAAAAGACTTTATGGTCATGCTTTGCCGGGGCACGGTTTCAGGTGCGGCGATCAGTTGCACGCGGGTTTCGAAGGTGCTTTCGCCCCGGCGATATTCGATGATGCGGGTTTCGCCAATGCGGGCAGTGCCAACCCTGAAACCAAATTCTCGCGCACTTTCAACTGACTTGCCATCAATACCAATGATCACATCACCGCGTCGCAAGCCTGCCAGAAGCAGGGAACTTTGCGGATGCAGCTTTGCAATCAGGGTGCCTTCCGGACGGGCGAGGCCCAAACTGTCCGCGAGGTCCGGGGTTACATCTTGCAATTCCACGCCCAACCAGGGACGTTTGATCTGGCTGTTGCCGGCCTCTGCTGTTTGCACAACAACTTCCACCATGTCAGACGGAATAGAAAATCCTATGCCAATGGAGCCGCCGGAGCGGGAAAAAATCGCGGTGTTGATGCCAACAAGTTCGCCGCGCATGTTGACCAAGGCACCGCCAGAATTGCCGGGATTGATGGCGGCATCGGTTTGAATGAAGAACTGATAATCGGTTACGCCGACTTGGGTTCGGGCCAGTGCCGAGACAATGCCACTGGTAACAGTTTGTCCCACACCAAAGGGATTGCCGATGGCCAGAACAAGATCGCCGACTTCCAGTTCATCGGAATTGGCAAATGCCAGGGTTGGCAAATCCTCGTCCGGCGCATCAATTTTGAGCACGGCCAAATCCGAGCGGTCATCCGCCAACAACAGCCTGGCAGCAAATTCACGGCGGTCTGCGAGGACCACTCGAATGTCCTGAGCATTTTTGATAACGTGATTGTTGGTGACGATCAATCCTTTGGCTGAAACGATGACTCCCGAGCCCAAGGAATTGGCAATGCGCTCGCGAGGCTTGGCAAGATTGCCGTCTTCACCAAAGAAGCGGCGAAAAAACGGATCAGCCATCAAACCCGTATCAACTTCGCGTTGGAGGGTTTTGGCGTAGACATTGACAACAGCTGGTGCTGTGCGTTTCACCACGGGGGCAAACGACAGATTTATTTCTGCCTTGGACTGGGGAAGCCGGGTTTCCGCTTGTGCCGCAACGGCTGTGAGGCAGAGCAAGCAAACCAAATAAGCATAGGCAAAACGCATGGGCAAGTCTTTCATAATGATTCACTTATTTTCGGCAGCTTATCTGCGGTCGAGTTTTGTTGACAAGATGACGGCGGTTTCAATTTCTGTGACGCCGGGAATTTGTCCGATACGGTCGATCAAGCCATCCATGTCTTCGGCTGTGGCTGATTTCACCATGGCGACGAGATCGTATTTGCCGCTGACGGTGTGCAATGTCTCAACCTCGGCAAATTTGCCGACACGTTTGGCGACTTCGATTTGTTGGCGGGGTTCAATGGCAAGGGTGATCAAGGCGGCAATGCCTGTTGATTTTGCCGTGTTTCCCATTTTAACGGCATAACCTGCAATGACGCCTGTGGTTTCCAGTTTTCGCAAGCGATCCTGAACCGTCGAACGGGAGAGGCCAAGTTTGCGGGCCAGTGCTGCCACGGGTTCTCGGGCGTTCAAACGCAAATGGCCCAGCAATTCCAAGTCTTTGTCAGTCATACCGCCTCTTTGATGCAGTTTCCGTTATAATGCCGGATTTTCCGACATTATGCAACAGAGTGCCGTCTATGAAACGTCGCAGTTTAGCCGCACAGTCCGCACCATCGACTCAATCTGGAGCACGGCCATGACAGCAACAATCGTAAATCATCCGACGCGTAGCGGCTCATCCCGCAAACCCTATGCAGATGCCTTGGCTGTGGCACAAGCCTTGACACCGGAAGACCCGGTTTTTTGTTTTTCGCCGGCTGAGTTGAAATCTCGCGCCTTGCAGTTCATCGATAATTTTCCGGGTACGGTCACGTTTGCTGTGAAGTGCAACTCCAGCGCCGAGGTTTTGGCCACATTGGCAGCTTCGGGAATCAGGCGTTGGGATGTGGCAAGCACCTATGAAATGGCAGCGGTGCATGCGGTTTCGCCTGATGCGATTTTCAATTATCATAACCCGGTGAAATCGCGCCGCGAGATTGCCGTGGCTTACAAAGACTTTGGCTGCCGTCGTTTTGCTGTGGATTGCCGCGAGGAAGTGCAGAAAATCATCGATGTGGTGGGGCCGGATGCATCGGTTGAATTGGCGGTGCGGCTGGTGTTGCCACGGGCGCGTGATTCATCGGCCCATGATTTTTCGACGAAGTTTGGAGCACCCGAACACATCTGCATCGAATTGCTGCAACAAGTGGTGGGGGCAGGTTACCAGCCCGTGTTGACGTTCCATCCGGGATCACAAAGCAAGGAACCGCTGGTTTATGTGCGCCATATTGAAGCGGCGGCGCGCATTGCCAAGAATGCCGGCATTGTCGTCAAAACCTTGAACGTCGGTGGTGGATTTCCGGCGAACTATGAACTTTCGACGGCGCCTGAACCTGAAGTGTTTTTCCGGGCGATCGAGCAAGCAGTGATCCGGGCGTTTGGCACCGAGCGCCCTGCCCTTGAATGCGAGCCAGGCCGCGGACTGGTTGCCACTTGCATGTCATTGCTCACGCAAGTGAAACTGGTCTGCACCGATGGCGACGACATATTCATCACCGACGGTGTGTTCGGCGGCCTGATGGAGTTCATGCAGGCCCCTGAACTGTTTCCGCCGTTTCGTTTGCTGCGTGACGGCAAGGTGATGGAAGGTGTGGCCAAGTCTTATAAAGTGTTTGGGCCAACTTGCGATCCCATCGATGTGTTGCCGCATCGGCTCAACCTGTTTCAGGGCATCAAGGAAGGTGACTTCATTGAGTTTGGCACACTCGGTGCCTACGGCCTTGCCACAGCCACGCGGTTCAATGGCTATGGCAACCACAGTATTGTCACGGTGGACCGTGTGCTGGAGATGTAGTTCAGTTTGACTGAATGACGCCGTTCTTCACCAATTGCGCATAGGCTGTGGCATAGGTGCATTCGGCGTGTTCGGAGGACTTGTTGGCAAGGTCACTGAGGTGGGCCGCAATTTTCAGTTGGCTGAAGTCGCTCATGTTGCGCAAACTGCGGTAGAGGCCAGCTTCCTGATTCGAGGTTACTTCGTTGAGATAGCTGTCCAAATCACCGGCGCTGGGCACCATGCGATTTCTGATGGCTGGCATTTCAGGGATCTTGCGATAAATGCCGGACACCATGTCCATCAGGGCAGATGGCACTTCCTTGCCTTGGATTTTGGAGAGGCACCGCTTGGCCGAGTCGGAAAGCGCAACTTGCACAGCCGAACGCTTTTGGGTGGCTGCCGTCAAAACTTCAGTCGCATCGCTTGACATGGAAAAGAACATGCTGCGCGGCGTTGAAGTGGAAAGCGATGTGCCGATAAAGCTATTCATATACCAGGTCATGCCACCACCAAAAGTCAACATGCCGACCAGATACGTTGCACGCATGGCGCGAAATATGTTCATTGAAATCCCCTCCCGAATTTTGAAGGAGAATGGCACGGCTGGTCTAAAATTCAGTTGGTGAATTCGGTTAATTTGGAATGATTACGCAGTTGCACCAAACTGCCGGAGGGCCAGCATCATGATCGCATGTACTGCGGAATTTCCGGTATTGACGATTCTGTGGGGCACATCGGCGCGGAAGCGCAGAGCCTCGCCTGCCCTCAAGGTTTTGGTTTCGCCGCCCGTGGTAACTTCGATTTCGCCTGTAACCAAATATAGATGTTCAACGGTGCCAGGAGGGTGTGGATTTGATTCCAGAACACCTTTTGGCCTGGCATGAAAATCATACCATTGGAAAAATTCCACAAGGTTCAAGGGTCCGGCGATGGCGAGGCGGCACAAGCCATCCTGGCTTTCGAGGACGGGTATGCCCGACTTGGTCTGGTATTCAATAAACAGGGATTTGCTTTCGCCGCGCAGCACTTCGTCGATTGTGGTGTCCAGAGCTTTCGACAACCTGACGACCGTTGAAATCGTCGGGTTGGTTTCATTGCGTTCAATTTGGGAAATGATGGATTTTGCCACGCCAGACTGTTCTGACAGCTCGCCCAGAGACATATTATAGGCCTTGCGGAGGCGCTGAATGGTTTCTCCCAAGGCTTGGCCTTCACCTTCACTGGCAGGGTTCCCCGGTTTTTTTCCGCGCCGCGTTGACATTTCACATTTCCTTGTCTAGAACTGGTGTTCGTTATTACGAACGATTGTTCGGAGATTATATTTGCCGGATTATTGGCGCGAAACCCGCCATAAATCAACAAATTTTGGGCAAATGGCTAATTTTTCGGCTCGTTGTACGGAAGGGAGAACACGGTAATGCGCTATTTTCCGATCTTTGTAGACCTGCAGGACGCCCGCGTGATCGTGGTTGGCGGCGGCGAGGAAGCCTTGCGTAAAATCCGTCTATTGCTGAAAACACCCGCCCATATTGAAGTCATTGCCGATGAATTGCACGAAGAACTGGCGGCGGAACCACGCGTCAAGTGGGTTGCCAAAGCCTACGCCGCAGCGTTGCTGGATGGTGCCAAACTGGTTTACTCGGCTGATATGGCGCTGAATGCGCAGGTCAGTGCGGATGCCATGCAACGCGGTATTCAGGTGAATGCCGTTGATCAGGCCGACATTTCAACTTTCATTGTGCCTTCAATTGTTGATCGTGATCCAGTGGTCATTGCAATTGGCACGGAAGGTTCGGCACCTGTTTTGGGCCAAGGCATTCGGGCGAAAATTGATGCCATGCTGCCAGTTTCATTGGGTGGATTGGCAACCAAGGCGCAGGGCTTGCGCGAGAAAGTGGCCGGACTTGTTCCCCATGGCAATCGCCGTCGGGCCTTCTGGCAGCAGTTCTTTTTCGGCGCTCCCCGCGAGGCGTTTCTGGAAAGAGACGATGTGGCATTTGAATTGGCGTTGCACGATGCGATTCATGGAGCGACCACAGCCAAAGTAGGCCGCGTTTCACTTGTTGGTGCTGGTCCCGGTGACCCTGAACTCTTGACGTTGAAGGCCCAGCGCAAATTGCAGGAAGCAGATGTAATCGTTTATGACCGTCTGGTTTCCAAGGGCATTCTGGAAATGGCGCGGCGTGATGCGGTGCGGATTGGTGTTGGCAAAACGCCTTTCGCGGCCTCGCCAAAGCAGTCGGAGATCAATGCAATCCTTGTGGCTGAAGCCTTGAAAGGCTTGAATATTGTTCGCCTCAAAGGTGGCGATCCTTATATCTTTGGCCGGGGTGGTGAAGAGCAGGCAGCACTTGAAGCGGCTGGCATTGCTGTCGATATCGTTCCAGGTGTTACCGCCGCTTTGGGCTGTGCCGCTTCCAGCAAACTCCCTCTCACACAGCGGGGCCACAACCGCGCCATCACCCTGATCACTGCAACGACTGAAACCGGCATTGCCGACCATGACTGGAAAAGCTTGGCCATGCCCGGACAGGTGACGGCCATCTATATGGGTGTGCATGCGGCTGGTGAAATTTCCGCAGCCATGCTGGCTGCAGGGGTTCCGCCTTCGACGCCTGTCAATGTCGTTGAAAACGGCACATTGGAAAATGAACGCATGATTGTGACGACGGTTGGGTCGTTATGGGAAAGCATCCAGAAAGCTGGCGTCACAGGCCCTGCCCTGATTTATGTGGGATTGGCAAACGCCAAAAGCTCTGCCGAAATCGTGCCCTTTCCCATCCGTGAAGACATTCAACTTGCAGCCTTGAGAGCCGTATCATGAGCACCATCGAAAAAGGTCAGGTAATGACCGCAAACCGTTTGCGTGATGGGGATGTTGTATTTCTCAATCGTGCGGGCAAATGGGAACTGGCGATTGACCAGGCCGTTTTGGCCCAGGAACCACAAGCTGTGGCAGCTTTGGCAGCCCGGGCCAAAGAAGATGAACTATCCACACTGGTGACAGGATCATACCTGTTTGACGCCGAGCGCAGAGATGGCAAAATTCGGGCCTCACACATTCGCGAGCGCATTCGGGCGCAAGGACCAACTGTGCGGATTGATTTAGGTAAACAGGCAGAAGGCACGGCTGGTTCATTTGCCGCTGTGGAGGGCTGAAAATGTATCGTTATGATGAATTCGACATGGGCTTTGTGCAACAACGCACGGCGCAGTTTCGCGACCAGGCAGAGCGCCGCCTGAAAGGCGAATTGACCGAAGAAGAGTTTCGCCCCTTGCGGCTGATGAACGGGCTTTATCTGCAACTGCATGCCTACATGCTGCGCGTGGCTGTTCCTTACGGCACGTTGTCATCCCGGCAAATGCGGCGGCTGGGTTATATCGCAGACAAGTGGGACCGGGGGTATGGCCATTTCACCACGCGCCAGAATATCCAATATAACTGGATCAAACTTGAAGACACGGCGGATATTTTACAGGCCTTGGCCGAGGTTGAAATGCACGGCATTCAAACCTCAGGCAACTGCATTCGCAATGTGACGACCGATCATTGGGCGGGAGCTGCGGCTGACGAAATTGCCGATCCACGTCCGGTTGGTGAGTTGCTGCGGCAATGGTCCTCTTTGCATCCGGAATTTTCTTTCCTGCCGCGCAAATTCAAGATTGCCGTGACGGGTGCACCCAATGACCGTGCTGCCGTCAAAGTGCACGACATTGGTTTGCGCATGCACCGCAATGCAGCTGGCGAAATTGGCTGGGAAGTCATGGTGGGGGGTGGCCAAGGCCGCACGCCAATGATTGCTGTCACAGTGCGCGAGTTCCTGCCAGAGAAGGAACTGGTGCCCTATCTCGAAGCCATCATGCGGGTGTATAATCTTTATGGTCGCCGCGACAACAAATACAAGGCACGTATCAAAATCTTGGTGCATGAAATCGGTGCTGAAAAATTCCGCGCCGAAGTCGAAACAGAATACGCAAGGCATCCCGCACAAACTACAGAAGTGGAGCAGCGGGAATTGCAGCGCATTGCGAAATACTTCGCCCTGCCGCCGCTTGAAAAGCAATCCCGGTTTGCGCCCCACTTTGAAGATGCAAAATTCAAGCACAAGGAATTTGCCCGCTGGGCCCGCAACAATATCGCGCTGCATCACACGGATGGCTACGGCATTGTCAATATTTCGCTGAAGCCGGAGGGTGGTATTCCCGGCGATGCCACGGGTGAGCAAATGCGTGTCATGGCTGATCTGGCCGAGCGCTATTCGCATGATGAATTGCGCGTCAGCCATGCCCAGAACATCGTGCTGCCCCATGTAAAGCTGGAGGATGCCTTCACTATCTGGCAGGAATTGGCAAAGCATAATCTGGCAGCTGCCAATTATGGTCTTGCTGGCGACATCATCGCCTGTCCCGGCCTGGATTATTGTACGCTGGCAACGGCCCGAGCCATTCCGATTGCGCAGGCCATCTCACGGAAATTTGCCGATCTTGACCGCCAGGAATTGATTGGTCCGATCAAGATCAATATTTCAGGCTGCATCAATGCCTGTGGCCATCACCATGTGGGCCACATCGGCATTCTTGGTCTCGATAAAAAGGGCGAGGAATTTTACCAGATCACGTTGGGTGGTTCATCAGCCGACAATGCTTCCATCGGCAGCATCCTCGGACCCGGCTTTGCGGGTGATGAAGTGCCCGAAGCCATCGAGAAAATTCTGGATACCTATGTGAAACTGCGCCAGCCCGGCGAAGAATTTCTCGCGGCCTACCGTCGGGTTGGCCCTGCACCCTTCAAGGAGGCGCTTTATGCCGCTGCTTAGAAACAACAGTTTTGTCGCCGATGCCTGGACCACCCTGACCGACGATGAGCCGCTTGCCGATGGAAGCCGCTTGATCATCAGTTTTGCACGATTGCAGCGGGATTGGGATCAATTGGCAAAACATGCGGGCCTGATTGGTGTGGCATTGGCCAACACAACGAAAGCCCAAGACGTTGTGCCGTATTTTTCAAAGATCGCACTGCTGGTTCTCGCCTTTCCGGCCTTTACCGATGGCCGGTCCTACTCCTTGGCGCGGCAATTGCGGCTGGATGGTTACCGTGGGGAATTGCGAGCGACGGGGAATCTTTTGCCCGACCAACTGCAATACATGTTGCAAGTTGGCATTGAGAGTTTTGAAGTCGGCGAACGTTTTCCATTGGAAGCCTGGCAGAAGGCGGCGCATCAAATGACTTTGACCTATCAGCGCGGTCTGACACGGGCTGGCAATGAAAAAGAAGTCTGGTCCCAGCGCCACCAAGGTTTTGCGGCATGGGAGGAACAGCCTCATGCAGGATGACGCTGCCCAACTCAATGCCATCGTCGAAGGCCATGCGGGGCTTGAGGGCCGCGAGCTGGTTTCTGCGGTTATCAGAAATGCGCGCGGACGGGTGGCTTTGTTGTCATCATTCGGTGCCGAGTCTTCCGTTTTGCTGCACATGGTTTCGGAGATTGAACCAAACCTTCCGGTGTTGTTTCTCGATACCCTGAAACTGTTTCCCGACACGATTGCCTACCGCGAACAATTGGCGCGTGAACTGGGCCTGACCAATGTGCAGAACATTGTGCCGGACAAGGATGATCTCATCCGCGTGGATGTCAATGGTGTTTTGCATCAGACAGACAAGGATGCCTGCTGCCATGTGCGTAAAACAACGCCGATGCAACGCGCCTTTACCGATTATGATGTGATCATTTCCGGACGCAAACGTTTTCATGGAACGACGCGTGAAGCGTTGCAGTTCCTCAGCCTGCAAGACGGAAAGATCAAGGTTGAACCGTTGGCAGGATTTACGGCGCTTGATCTTCACAACTACATGCAAGTGCACCACCTGCCGTCGCATCCCCTCAGGCTTCAAGGCTACCGCTCCATCGGCTGCGAGCCTTGCACGATTGTTGGTGGCACGGAAGATGATCCAAGGGCTGGCCGCTGGGCGGGCACAGAAAAGACAGAATGTGGTATTCATTTCAGCGCCAGCGGGAAACTCATCCGCTCTGATTTGCGCAGCGACACACGCCAGGCGGCAGGCGTTTAACCCAATACCTTCTCGACTCTTAGGGGCCACCATGACTGAGTTCTGGACATTTGCACTTGTTGGATTCTTGGCACAACTGATCGATGGATCACTGGGCATGGGTTTTGGCGTGATTTCATCGTCAGTGCTTCTGGCGCAGGGCTTTCCGCCCTCACTGGTTTCGGCAAGCGTCAATGCAGCAAAAATTCCGACCACCGCCACGGCTGCCATTTCACATATCTACAACCGCAACGCTGATTGGAGTATTGTTGCGGCCCTTTGTGTTTTTGGGTCGATTGGCGGCGTTGTGGGTATGCTTTTATTGACCAGCTTGAAAGGCCAGGCGCTGAATTTACTGGTGACGGGATTTCTGCTTTTCATCGGTACACTGATCATTATTCGGGGTGTTCGGGGCGTAGCACCGCGGGTTTTGCCAAGCACCTACAAATGGCTGATCGGTCTGGTTGGCGGCACCATTGAAGGCATTGGCGGCAGTTGGGGGCCGGTTGTCACGACCAGTTTGCTGGGCTCTGGTGCGCAATCACGTTTTGCCATTGGCTCGTCCAATATTTCTGAATTCGTGGTGAGCTTCGTTGTGTTTTCGGCATATGCTGCGGCATTTATGACGGGCTATTGGCAAGGCGGCACCGACTGGAAACTGGTGAGCATTCCCGTTGCCGGAATTGTTGTTGGCGGCTTGCCGGCTGCAATCGCCGGCGGTTGGCTGTCGCGCATCGCACCATCGCGGGCTCTGACCATTGCTGTTGGCATGCTGGCCGTCTGCGTCGGCGCGTTCCGGGTGGTTACGCTTTAACCCGCAATCGCCTGCTTCACGTCGGCTACCAGATCCTTCATGTCTTCAAGGCCCACTGAAAGGCGCAGCATGCCGTCGGTGATGCCCATCATGGCGCGGGCTTCGGGGCCGATGTTGCGGTGGGTGGTGGAGGCGGGATGGGTCATCAGGGATTTCGCATCGCCGAGGTTGTTTGAAATATCAACCAGCCGCAAAGCCCGCAACACATCAAAGGCTTTCTTCTTGCCGCCTTCAACCTCAAACGTCACCATGGTGCCGCCGCTTTGCATTTGCTTGCGGGCCAGGACTGCTTGTGGGTGGCTGTCAAGAAAGGGATAAATCACTCGCGCAATACCCTTGGTGGCCGAGAGATGTTCAGCCATTGCCAAGGCGGAGGCACTTTGTGCATCAACACGAAGCTTGAGGGTTTCCAACCCTTTCAACAACACCCAGGCATTGAAGGGCGAAAGCGACGGTCCGGTGTGGCGCAGAAATGGTTTCAGCAATTCTTCCTTGAACTGCCTGGTGGAAACAATGGCCCCCCCTAGCACACGTCCCTGCCCGTCCATGTGCTTGGTGCCCGAATAGACAATCACATCGGCACCCATGGTCAGGGGTTTTTGCAATATCGGTGTTGCGAAAATATTGTCAACAATGAAGCATGCACGATTGGATTTTGCCAATTCTCCGACCGCTGCAATGTCAACAATTTCAAGGGTTGGATTGGAGGGTGTTTCGAGAAACACGGTTTTGGTTTCTGGCCTGAAAGCTTGTTTCCAAGCCTTCAAATCACCGCCATCAACAAGCGTGTGGGCTATGCCAAAGCGCGGCAGAATATTGGTGATGACTTGATAGCAGGAACCAAACAGGGCCTTGGATGCAACAATGTGATCTCCGGTTTTCAATTGGCAGGCCAAGGCACCATAAACCGCTGCCATGCCCGATGCGACGCCATAACAGGACTCGGCCCCCTCAAGCAAAGCCAGGCGTTCCTCAAACATGCTGACTGTGGGATTGCCATAACGGCCATAAACATAGCCGTCGTCCACATTGGCAAAACGGTTTTCAGCCGTTTCCGGCGAATCATAAACGAAGCCCGAGTTCAGATAGAGCGCTTCAGACGTTTCACCAAAGGGGGAGCGTTCGAGTCCGCCTCGCACAAGCTTGGTGCTATCGCCCCAAGCAACAGCGTTTTTTGTCCGGGTTTTTTTTGTCATGTTGGTGTCAGCTTTGTACCCATGGCAGACCAGAGGCTTTCCAGCCGTTGGTCACGCCGCGGCGGCCTTCAGCATTCTTGTCGCCTTCAAAGCCCTGGGCGACATTCCAGCAATTGGTAAAGCCGGCGTTGGTCAGTGCAGTTGCGGCAGAGGCCGAACGGGCACCGGACCGGCAGATGAAAAATATTTCAGCGTCGTTGCCAAGTCCCATGGCTTTCACTTCGTCGGCAAATTTGCCATTGACTTCCATATGAGGGTAAACCTGCCATGACACGCGCATCAGCCGCTCGACCTGTGGCAGGCCAACAAAGGTCCATTCAGGCTGGGTGCGCACATCGATGAGCACAGCATTGGGATTTTTCTTGATGCGCTCAAAGGCATCGGCTGGAGTCAAGTCACCGCGATACATGCAAATTTCCTGTGGTTATTTGATTGCGTTCTAGCCGAGTTGAAAGGCCGTCGCAAAGGCTTTTGATGTGGATCAAAATCTGGCCGTGGTGTTGAATTTGGCTGGCCCTGTCCAGTTGCAGTCGTTCTGCTAGATTGTCGGTTGCAACAGGACATGAATCATGAACGACACGAACTCTAAATCCATCCCGCGCCAAGCTGACGTTGTCATCATTGGCGGCGGCATTGTTGGCTGTTCGATTGCCTATCATCTCACCAAAATTGGCATCACAAATGTTGTGGTGCTGGAACGCAAACAATTGACATCAGGCACCACGTGGCATGCGGCAGGCCTGGTGGGGCAATTGCGGGCGACGCGGAACCTGACAGAACTGGCAAAATACACGGCTTCGCTGTTTGAAGGATTGGAAAAGGAAACCGGACAGGCCACGGGCTTCAAACAGAATGGCTCGATTTCATTGGCCTTGAATGCTGGGCGCTATGAGGAACTGTTGCGCGGCGCATCGATGGCCAAGAATTTTGGCCTGGAAGTTGACGTGATTTCACTTGAGGAAATCAAGCGCCGTATTCCGCATTACAATCTTGCGGGCGTTATTGGGGGTGTGCATTTGCCAAAAGATGGACAAGTCAATCCCATCGATGTGACGCAGGCCCTGGCCCAAGGGGCGCGCAGCCGGGGAGCCAAGGTTTTTGAAAATGTCAAAGTCACGCGCATCCTGACAGAAAATGGTACGGCCACTGGCGTTGAAACTGAGGCAGGCACCATCATGGCTGACAAGGTTGTGATGGCAACGGGCATGTGGAGCCGGCATCTGGGCCGTTCAATCGGCGTCAACATTCCGCTGCATGCCTGCGAGCATTTCTACATAGTTTCGGAACCGATTGCCGCCCTTCCCCGCAACATGCCTGTCGTGCGGGTTCCCGATGAATGCACCTATTACAAGGAAGATGCTGGAAAACTGATGGTGGGGGCTTTTGAACCAAAGGCCAAGCCATGGGGCGGTGGCGGCATTGATGATGAACATGCTTTCGTCACCTTGCCCGAGGACATGGACCATTTCGAACCGATTCTGGCCAATGCCATTGGCCGGGTGCCATTGTTGGAAACAGCAGGCATTCAACTGTTCTTCAACGGGCCGGAAAGTTTTACACCCGACAACCGCTATTATCTCGGCGAAGCGCCAGAGATGAAAAACCTGTTTGTCGCCACCGGTTTCAATTCGATTGGCATTCAGTCATCCGGTGGTGCGGGATTGGTGCTTTCGCAATGGATCAAGAATGGCCACGCGCCCATGGATGTGAATGGCATCGACATCCGGCGAATTCATCCCTTCCAGTCCAACAGCAATTACATTCGCGACCGTGTTTCGGAAAGTCTTGGTCTGCTCTACGCCATGCATTGGCCTTACCGCCAAACCGAAACGTCGCGTGGCGTGCGGCGTTCGCCATTTTATGAACAAACCAAAGCACTTGGTGCGGTGTTTGGCGAAGTGAACGGCTATGAGCGGCCGAACTGGTATGCGTGGGATGGGGTGAAACCGGTTTACGAATATTCCTATGGACGGCAGAACTGGTTTTCCCGTGCGCAATTCGAGGCTGACCGTTTGCAGAATGATTGCGTGATTTTTGACCAATCGTCGTTTTGCAAATTCATGGTCGAGGGGCGCGATGCCTGCGCTGTGCTCAACCGCATTTCGGCCAATGACATAGATGTTGCGCCAGGCAAAGTAGTTTACACCCAATGGCTGAATGATCGGGGAGGCATTGAAGCCGATTTGACGGTGACGCGGCTTGCTGAACACCAGTTTCTGGTGGTGAGCGGCTCAGCCGTCCAAACCCGAGACTTTGCCTGGTTGAAGCGTCACATTCCCGAAGGTTCCCATTGTGTTGCCACGGATGTTTCAAGCGGCATGCCAATGCTTTCCATCATGGGCCCCAAATCGCGGGCACTGCTTGAAAAATTGTCTGGCGAAAATCTTTCGAACGAAGCTTTCCCGTTTGGCACTTCGTGCGAGATTGAGATTGGTTATGCCCGTGTCCGGGCTTCACGCTTGACCTATGTTGGTGAATTGGGCTGGGAGCTATACATGCCTGCAGAATTTGCTGCCCATGGCTTTGAAAACATCATGGCAAGAGGTCGGGAATTTGGCCTCGCACCTGCTGGCATGCACAGCATGAACAACGCCCGCATGGAAAAAGCCTATCGGCATTGGGGCCATGACATTTCTGATGAAGAAACCCCGCTGGAAGCCGGCTTGGGTTTTGCCGTGGCTTGGGAAAAACCCGGTGGATTTAGTGGTCAAGCTGCATTGCAAAAGCAGCGGGGTCTTAAAGTCTTGCCAAGGCGTTTGGTCTGCATTGCGCTGCAAGATACCAGCGAGACAGCCGCAATGCTTTATCATGAAGAACCGGTTTATCGTGATGGCGTGCTGGTTGGCTCCACCACGTCCGGGGCTTGGGGTCACCGGATTGGCCGATCACTGGCGCTGGCCTATGTGAAATGCGCTGAAGGTGTTTCGAAAGAATGGCTCAGCAGTGGCACTTGGGAAGTCGAAGCGGCTTGGAAGCGCCATAGGGCCGACGTGCAATTGCAACCGTTCTATGATCCACAGGGATTGAGGATCAAAGCCTGATGCGCGTTATTGTTGCCACATTTATCCAACACAAAAACAGCATGAAGATTCTTCTCGCCAGTATTTTGGCCAGTATTTTTGCCACCGGCTTTGCTGTTTCGTCATTTGCTGCCGAACCCATTGCCTTGCGTCGTGGATTACCCACTGACATTTGGACATCATGGCCGATGGCTGCGGATTTTGATGATCCAAAATACCTCGAGATTTTTCCGGAGTATCGCCAGGAATACAAGGGCCATGAATTTGCACTGGCCAAAAAGGCTGGTTTTGACTTTATCAGATTGACGATTGATCCCGCCGTATTTCTTTGGAATGCCAACGAAACCAAGACCGCAAAGCTGACTGCTGGTCTTAAAATTGCCATCGCCGAAATTCGCGACGCAGGTTTAAAAGTCGTGGTTGATTTGCACAGTGTGCCACGGGTTGAACCCTCACCTGGCACTGATCAAGTTTTGAAAAGCGACGCCAGTTTTGAGAAGTATCTGACGGTTGTCGAAGCCGTTGGTTTGGCGATTGCTGATCTTCCCGCCCATGAAGTGGCCTTCGAGCCGATGAATGAACCGACACTTGATTGTGTCTATGATCTGGCCGCAGACGAGAAACCAAGGTGGCCCGCCATGTTGGTGAAAATGCATGGCGTGGCCCGGAAAGCCGCGCCACAGGCAACCATCATTCTTTCGGGCGGGTGTTGGGGGGGCGCGGATGGACTTGCGGCGCTTGATCCAAAATCGATTTCAGACCAAAATGTCATCTGGTCATTTCACAGTTATGAACCTTTTCTGTACACCCACCAAGGGGCCAGCTGGACTGGCGGCTATGAAGCCGTTGTGAGTGGCATTGCTTTTCCACCTCAGCTTGCAGACAAGATGGTGTTGATGCAGGTTGCCCGAGACGGGTTGGCCAAATCTGACTTTGCCGCAGCGAAGAAAACTGAACTCGATAACAATTTGCAAGCAGATTACGACGCCTATTTTTCGGAAGGCTGGGCATTGGAAAAGGCAAATCAACCATTTGAGAAGGTCAGCAAATGGGCAAAGGTCAATGGCATTCCAAGCAAGCGGATTATCCTCGGTGAGTTTGGCGCAAGACGATCAGAACTTTCAGTTTCCGTGGCCGACCCGCAGCGGATATTTTTCTACAAACTTGTGCGCAGCAACGCGGAAGCACACGGTTGGGCTTGGTCGACATGGGCTTGGAGCAGTGATTTTGGCGTGTCACGCACAACCACATCCCGCGATTTCAGCCCTCTGCTGATGGAAGCATTGGGACTCAACCCTCCGTAAAGAAGCTGCATTTCAATTCAGAATTGCCGGCCAATTGGCATCGCCTTTGCTGATATTGCCATCCGTGTCCTTCAGCCACAACTTGCGGATCGACGGGGAAAGATTGATGTAAAGTTTGTTGTTGTAGACCGTCCAGGCTTCGGGATCGCCGGGTGCGGTTGATCCATTGGCAGCCGCATAGGCACAATAGCCGCCGTATTGGGGCGCGTATTTTTCCGGCGAGCCCGTGAACAATGCCAGGTTTTCCGCAGATGAAAACTGCCAATTGGCGTTTTTCCATTTCGTGGCGTATTCCGGCTTTCCCTTGGTTGGGCCAGAAGAAGCAAAAAAAGACACGGCATCCCAGCCGCTCAAGGCCACTGCTTTTCCGTCATTAACGAAAATTTCAGCTTCTGCGGCGTGGGCTGTCTTGATTGATAGTAATGGTAATATGGCCACCAAGACCAGTAGCAGTGTTCTGCGGTGCATGTTTCTAACTCCGGTTGTGATCAGAAGATATTTGAAGCTGCTGCTACAGTCCAATCACGACGCGCCCGACAACATCACATCACAGTGAGTATCGTACGTTTTAAATGCAGATTGTTCTTTATTCCGAACGATAACTGTCCTATATTGGTGATGTAACAATCAATGGAGGCTGACATGGCATTGCAACTTGGCGATATTGCACCAGATTTTGAAGCGGACACCACAGAAGGCCGAATCAAATTTCATGATTTCATCGAAGGTGGCTGGGTGGTTCTGGTCTCTCACCCCAAGGATTTCACGCCCGTCTGCACAACTGAACTGGGTGCCATGGCGCTAAAATCCGGCGAATTTGCCAAGCGCGGCGTGAAGCTCATTGGAATTTCGGTTGACAGCGTTGACGATCACTTGCGCTGGAAAAATGACATCAAAGACGTGACAGGAGCAGAAGTAACCTATCCGATGATCGGCGACAGTGAAATGTCGGTGGCCAAACTCTACGGCATGATCCATCCCAACGCCTCTGGCACGGCGAAGGGACGCACAGCTGCTGACAATGCCACGGTACGCAATGTCTTCATCATCGGGCCCGACAAGCGGATCAAGTTGATCTTGACCTATCCCATGAGCACAGGTCGGAACTTCGACGAAATTTTGCGGGTCATCGATTCGTTGCAACTGACGGCAACAAAATCCGTGGCAACACCCGCCGATTGGAAACCTGGTGACCAAGCCATCATCCTCGCATCAATTTCAGATGAAGCTGCCAAGGAAAAATTCCCGCAAGGCTGGAAAACCGTGAAACCCTATTTGCGACTGGTTGATGTAAAGTAAGGGGGACAAATCCCCCTGCCCTCAATTGCCTGAAGCCGTAATTGCACCGCTGTTTTTGGTCTCTGTCAAGGCCATCCAGCGGCGCGGGTCTTGTTGGGATTGGCGCTTCAGGAAAGTATAGCCGGTTTCGTTCCACAGCAGAATCTCATTGCGGCGGTTGTCCAGAATGAAATCACCGCCGCTTGTGGCAACTGTCAAAACCGCATGGCCTTCACGGCGTTCGTCGAGTACCACAGTAATAAGCAGCGCACCTGCGTCAAAACCGAGTTTTTCAAGTTCACGCTTTTTCAACAGCAAGTAATCTTCGCAATCGCCGGCATCAACCGGATAGGCCCAACGCTCTACTTCTCCATAAAGTTCTTGGTCGCTGATTGGCGCAATCATAGTGTTGATTTGCGTGTTAACCTGGAACAATGCCGCCCAATGTTGGGATTGCATGGCCAAACGGTCTGCGCGGCGGCCCACTGATTTGCACTCCAATGGATTGGACGCACAGAACTTTACAAAACCAACGGGTGGCAGTGATTGGTTGTACTCCTTGGCAAAATCCGCAGGTTTCGCCGGACTGGCAGCTTCAACCACAGCACAGAGTTGGGTTGAAAGCAGAATGGCAATGGCAAAACGAACAGACTTCATACGCAACTCCCAACTCTCTCAACGGGCGTAAAGTGGCTTTTGGCCGCTTCACGCCGCACTCAAGAAGGGCCTTATTTCGCCGCCCCATCGCCTCAAGTGTTAATGAAAGGTAAATCAGGGAAGGGAATCTGTAAAGAGCGGGGTGACTCAGATTGGAACAAGTTAAGTAAAACTTTAGGGACTTGGTTAACGTCGGCGTGCCTTGCGCAGTTCATCACAGGTTCATGTTTCGTCGCATATCTGGACAAAACAGCGCCAATCGGCAAAATTGTGATTTCTGGCTTTTACAAAACTGGTGTGATGGACATGAGAAATATCAAGCGTAACGTGACAAAACTCATCGGCATTGGCCTTTCAGTTGCGTTGTCTGTGTTGGCAAATCCGTACCCCGCCAAGGCTGAAGGCATGCCCACCATGTTCGATGTCTATACCGAAATGGATTTCAATGACTATGTACAGGAAGCACGCCACAGTGCCTATGCCATTGGTGAAAACTATCTGGGCTGGTTTGCCTATGATCATGACTCTACGTTTGATGCCAAAACCACGGCGTTGAAAGAATGCAATGACCGGGTTGACCGGGATTTGAAGAAAACCGGGTCCAAGACCTGTGAGTTGCTGGCTGTGGATGGCGAATATGTCTGGAAGATCAAGCGCCCTCCGCCGATTGGTTCAGTTGTCCTGCCCTTGCCCGACAAGCCGTTGAACAACGGAATTTTCATAGGCGAATTGGCGAAGGCCGATGCCATCGTTTTGGCGCTGCATGGCTGTGATGTGCCGGGCGTCGTGCCGCCTGACTGGACGCAGAGCTGGTATCGGTTTTTCAAGTCACGCAATATTGCCGTGGTGCAGCCCGACAGTTTTGCTGACCCGCATCCGGAGGTCTGTCCCGGCAAGGGCACCGATGCTGAAGTCGATGACGTATTAAGGTTGCGTGTCAGCCAGACCATTCGAACCCTGGGCATGCTCGAAAAGAAATTCCTGACCAAACCCATCTATATCTGGGGGCATTCGCAAGGCGCGAGGGTGGCGCAGATTTTTGACTTTGGTGTTGATGGTGTCATTCTCAGCGGCGACTGGTGCGGCCAGGATGCGATCAAATCCAACACACCCGTTCTCATGGTGATCGGTGAAGAAGATCAATATGTCAAATTTGGCGGGGAAACCCGTCCCATCACTGAAGAGGTGGTGAAGGAAAACTGCTCCAAATATGCCAACAACGAAAATCGGTCGTTTGTCGTCGTCCAGAAGATGGATCACTTCACGGCCATTTGGCATCAGAATGTGATGGATGCTGTCAGCAAATTCCTCAATGTCAAAAACTACGATACAACATTTGAAAAGTGGGTGGGGCCTGTTCCAGCTGAATTGAAGTCCGAGGCAAATACTTTTAGAACCGCGCCCATGCACAGCGCCTTCGCCATTCGGCCAGCCGAGAAACCCGGCGACAAGCCCCAGGGCTTTGTCATCACCAGTTGGGAATACAAATCCGATGCCGAGCAAATGGCCTTGCAGGAATGTGAACGCGGCGGCGATTATGAAACCTACAAGCCCGACCAGAAACGCGCCTGCAAACTGGTTGATTCAAAGTAGCTTCACCACCATTGGGGCGCTTGATATTTCCCGGCAGCCTGCTCGATGGCGTAGGCCGTCTGAAACAGTGTTTCCTCATCGAATGGCTTGCCAATCAACTGCAAGCCAAGCGGAAGCCCTTCGCTTGAAAGTCCTGCTGGAACAGCTATCCCCGGCAATCCCGCCATGTTCACGGTGACGGTGAAAATATCATTGAGATACATTTGCAACGGGTCGGTGATCTCACCCGGTGCAAAAGCCGCACTCGGCGTGGCCGGGGTCAACACCACGTCGACCTTGTTCCAGGCATTGTCGAAATCGCGTTTGATCAGTGTACGGACTTTCTGGGCGCGGACATAATAGGCATCATAATATCCAGCCGAAAGCACATAGGTGCCTATGAGAATGCGGCGCTGCACCTCCGGGCCAAAACCCTTGGCGCGGGTTCGTTCATAGGTGTCGATCAGGTCATCACCTGGCACCCGCAGGCCATAACGCACACCATCATAGCGGGCGAGATTTGATGAGGCTTCGGCGGGGGCAACGATGTAATAGGCAGGCAATGCATATTTTGTGTGGGGCAAGGAAATTTCAACAATCTCTGCCCCCTGCTCTTTCAGCCACTGGGCTCCCTTGTTCCACAAGGCATCGATTTCGGCAGACAAACCATCGGGTCGATACTCCCTTGGAATGCCGACACGCAGGCCCTTGATGGATTTTCCCAATACCCTTTCATAATCCGGCACGGGCAGATCAACAGAAGTTGTGTCTTTGAGATCAACACTGGCCATGGTTCTCAAAAGAATGGCGGCGTCGCGCACATCCCGGGCAATGGGGCCGGCTTGATCCAGCGACGAGGCAAAAGCCACGATACCCCAGCGCGAGCAACGACCATAGGTCGGCTTGATGCCGACCGTGCCGGTAAAAGCCGCAGGCTGACGGATGGAACCACCCGTATCAGTCGCCGTGGCACCTGCACATATATGCGCCGCCACAGCAGAGGCTGAACCGCCGGACGAGCCCCCCGGCACCAGTGACGCATTCGAGTTTTTGCGCCGCCAGGGGTTGGTCACCGGGCCGTAGTAGCTGGTCTCGTTGGAAGACCCCATGGCGAATTCGTCCATGTTGAGCTTGCCCAACATGACAGCACCTTCGCGAAACAGGTTGCCTGAAACGGTTGATTCATAAGTGGGTTTGAAGCCATCCAAAATATGACTACAGGCCTGGGTGTGAACGCCTTTGGTGGCGAACAAATCCTTGATGCCCAGCGGAATGCCCTCCAAGGCACCCGCCTCGCCCTTGGCAATCCGCGCATCGCTGGCCAATGCCATGGCGCGGGCCTGCTCGGGCGTTTCAACGATATAGGCATTGAGGCTGCGCGCCCTTTCGATGGCTGCAATATAGGCATCGGTGAGTTCGACGGCGGAAATGTCCTTGGCCTTTAATCTGGCAGAAGCTTCGGCAATGGTGAGGGATGTGAGACTGGTCATTATTCAACTACCTTTGGCACCATGAAGAATTCATCTTCCGATGCAGGGGCATTCTGGGTGATGGCTTTGGCATTGTGACCATCGGTCACCACGTCGTCGCGCATGCGCATGGCGAAGCTCACCACACTGGTCATCGGAGCCACATTTTCCACATCAACTTCATTGAGTTGCTCGACAAAGCTGAGAATCGCGTTCAACTCCCCCGCAAGTCGCGGCAAGTCAACCTCGTTCACCTTAAGACGCGCAAGCCGCGCCACGCGCCGGACAGTGGCAGTATCGACAGACATTGAAAAAACCCTGTTGGAAATGTTGGGCGGCTCTTAGCGCGGTTTGGCGGGGGATGGCAACAGCACTTGCCGCATCGCATTAAGCCGCAGCCAAGCGCTTGACCTTGATCTTCTCCGCATTGACCCGCGCCAAGTCACAATGCGATTGCTGGGTGAGCCAACTCTCCGCACTTCCGCCAAAAGCTTTGGACAAACGCACCGCCATTTCCGGCGAAATGCCGCGCCGCGCATTCACGAGTTCCGACAATGAATTGCGCGAAACCCCCAATGCCGAGGCCGCATCAGTAATGCTGAGTCCCAAAGGCGCAATGCAATCATGCAATACGACGGAGCCGGGATGCGGTGGATTTTTCATGGGCATTTCAAACGTCCTTCAATGGTAGTCCACATAGTCCACATCAAAAGCATGACCATCAACCATTCTGAAGATGACGCGCCAGTTGCCGTTGACCGGCACCGCATGGAAACCAGCCAGATTGCCGCGCAACGCATGCAGCCGATAACAGGTCTGCAAAAAGTTCTTATCTTGATTGCTGGTCTGACGTTTGCTGCAGGGGCAGCTCATATGGAAGAATTGATAAGGATCCAATTCGAAGTACATTGTCTCCACGGTGTACGAGAACTCTAATCCGTCCTGCCTTTTCAATGACGAATGCAATAAACTCAAATGGAATTCGTGCAGTAATTAAAGGTTGATCACCGGGCTCGGGAGGTATGGGTGGTGGAGCATTCTGAAATTCGTCACTAGGGATCGATATTTCCGACAACAGTTTTTCTTCGGATCCTGCTGCAAAAACAACCTGAATTTTAAGAGCAAGTTTTTCGTCATCTTCATTTTGATAGTAATTTACGTCCACACATAATTTCGGCATCATTAATGGAAAGGGGCCAAGAGGCAACAATTGATTTCCATAAATTCCAATAAGGCTGCTTTTGCCGTTAATTTCATGCCTGATGTCATCGCAAAAGATGCAAAACCCAGATGGTGTTGGTCGTTTAAGAATATTCATGCGTTTACGTGTGCCACACTGGTTGAACCTATAGAAGCTTTTGCATTGTTTGGAGATCTAGGTTGATGATAATCCAAATATTTAATGTGCGTACTTGTCATTGAATTCGTTGCTGGTTCCGTAAATGCGGTAAGATCAAAACTTTGATGCTGCAATGAACTCTCGGTAAGGTTCCCCATTTTCCTGACCCAATCGTCCCAACTTGGTATATCGACAAGCAATGGCAATCCGAATGCGGCCGCAACTTCCAAAAGTGTTTGCAAAGACATTTTACCATAATCAGGGTCCTCCAGTCTGGAGACCACGTTGGGTGGCTTGCCCATTTTTTTACCCAATTCAGTTTGTGTCCAACCGCGTCCTTCTTGATCACGCAATGCGCGGATCATTAAGGCAATGCGGGACTTTACTTTGTCAGCGACAAATTCATCACGGAATTCCTTTTCACCAAGCATGGTGATGAACTCTTTACTCCAAGGGAAACCATGGGCCATTTGAAAACCTCCTATCTTTCTCAACTTCGTCTTTTCGCTTCAATGCTTTTTCACAAGCTGTTCTGGGTTGCAATTTACCCCCCTTTTCCTGCGCCCAAAAAAGTATCGTGAATTCTTTATGGCCACTCTGAAACCCAAGGGGTCTCTGTTGAATATTTTCAGCTAAAAACCGCATCTCCATAAGACCAGAGCAAGGACCTTGCAGAGTCTTGCAGTAATTACTTCTGCCCCATTCACCAAAATTGAGCACGGCCATGGTTGAAATGCGGGAAAAGAATTTACCTCGTAATTGAGTTGATCCTTCGTCATAGATTTCCTTGACGTCACTTTTGCCGTCAGCTGAAACATAATATCGGAAAGTCCAACGATTATTCAAGCAATCTATCTCAATTTTGCGACAATTGGGTTAATTTAATCTTGACCTAATATCGCAAATTTGCGACTATACCAAAAACGATCTTGGATGAGCATATATATTTATGGGATCTATTGATAAATCAATCGTTCGTTTATGATAAACTTCGTTCAAATCAAATATTCTTAAACCTGCCACGCCTGTGGCTCGGCAAGGTTTCTATGCATCTGGTCGGTCACAGCCCAGATAAGTATATGCATTGGGTTAGGATTTTTTCACCGTTGCCATTCACGTCGCACGGACAATATGGGAGGCCTCCCTATTGTCCGGCAACTTGAATTTGACTCTATCGCCAACTAAGGCAGAAGTCGGTCCTTCACCTTTCCTCAACATCCTGCCCAAGCCTTTCCAGCATTGCTATCAAACGATCAATCGTGAAACGGCCAAGCTTTGCTTGTTGAACCCTTGAAAAATCGACGGCGGCAAAACCTGTCATTTGATGGGCACGGCGAACGCTGATGTTCTGATTGTCCAGCACGCCAATAATCTTGGCAGCGAGAATGGCTTTCAGTTGTTCGGATTCAGGGTTGGCGAGACCCAAGTCCCGGAAGACATTGCCGTTGCCGTGGATGAGTTCAGGATCATCTGTTAACTCAATGCTCTTGTCCTGTTCTAATTGATGGCGCGAGTTGGAAACTTGCTCCTCTCACCGCAATGGTTGCCGCCCAAAGGGACCTCATCCGGCGCGTTGCGCCACCTTCTCCAACTTCGTTGGAGAAGGGACAATTTTGGACACCTGTTGCAGCTTCGTGAAAGTGGAAAACTGTTTGGGGATTGTCCCTTCTCCAACCCCTTTGTTGGTAAAGGTGGCGCGAAGCGACGGATGAGGTCCCTTCACTTCCGTCTCTCAACGTCGTTTTCTTGATCGGTTCAAAACTATTGTTGGGAAGCTCTCGTGTGGTGACCCAGTTCCGAAGTATCTCAATTACTAACAGATTGACCGCGCGGTGTCAAGCATTTATTCCTATGTTGGTTGCTTCACTTGCAACGGCAACTTCTGCCGCCCGCGTTCATCAAAATTCCCCGTACTCAACCAGTCTTCAAACCCCGCCCTCACCTTCGGCCAGTCTTTGTCAATCATGGCAAACCATGCAGTATCGCGATTTCGGCCTTTGATGATCATGTGTTGGCGGAAGATGCCCTCGAACTGAAAACCGAAACGCAGAGCGGCCTTGCGTGAGGGTGCGTTCAGGGCATCGCATTTCCATTCCAGCCTACGAACGCCCACTTCATCGAAGGCGTGGCGGATCATCAGGAAGATGGCTTCGGTGGCTTCGCGGGTTTGCTGGAGGGCGGGGGCCATCCAGATGTTGCCGATTTCAATGACGCCATTGACGGGATCGGCCCGCATGAAGGCGGCCATGCCGAGGCTTTCACCGGATGCGCGGTTGACGATGGCGTAAAACCACGGATCGCGGGCGGCTTCGCGGTCTTTGGCCCAACTCAGGAAAGCTGCTTCATCGGCAAAGGGACCATAGGGCATCCACGTCCAAACGGCATTGTCCGGGTCTTTGCCTGCAAACGATTTATAAAGCGACAAGCCATGATGGGCCACGCTCAGGGGATCAAGCCTGATCCAGCGTCCGGGCAAGGACCGCAAATCCGGCTTGGCACCGGAAGGCAAAGGATCGACGAGCGGGCCGACGGGACGATCAGGATTCATGATTGTATTCCTCAAGAAGACTTGACCTTGTTGCCCATTCGCCTATCACCCCGCAATGACCAATTTTGATGCGGACATGCGGGCCGCTTTGGCAAACCTTCCCGGCGACAAGCGGCTTTTGGGAATTGACCTTGGCACCAAGACCATCGGGCTTGCCACATCGGACCTTACCCTGCAAATCGCCACGCCGCGTTTTACCATTACACGATCAAAGTTTCAGGCAGACGCCAAGGCCATGCTGGATTTTGCACAGGCCGAAAACATTGGCATTTTCGTCATCGGTTTGCCTCTGAACATGGATGGAACCGAGGGGCCGCGTTGCCAATCCACCCGCGCCTTTGTGCGCAATCTGCAAAAAATGACGGCGCTGCCAATCCTTTATTGGGATGAACGGCTGTCAACGGCAGCTGTCACCCGCGTCATGTTGGAAGCCGATATCAGCCGGGCCAAACGGGCAGAGAACGTTGACAAACTGGCAGCGGCCTACATTCTGCAATCATTTCTCGACAGCGTATGCTAAGCAATTTTCCACAGGTGCGGACAAGCCTATTGCAGCTTTCGTGATGCCGCCTTAATCAGCGCTTTTAATGACACTTACAAGCGCACGACCTGCCCTGTTCAAAGCCCAGCATCTGCTGGCCATCACCGATCTTTCCCCGCTCGATATTGCCGGAATTTTAGAGCTGGCGCAGTTCTATGCTGAAAATGGCAAGGGTCTGCCGGTCGAAAAGCGGTTTTTGGCAGGACAAACCCAGGTCAATCTGTTTTTCGAAAATTCCACCCGCACCCAGAGTTCATTTGAAATCGCCGGCAAGCGGCTGGGGGCTGATGTGATGAACATGGCGATTGCCAATTCATCGGTGGCCAAGGGTGAAACCCTGCTTGATACGGCCATGACCATCAACGCCATGCATCCGGATTTTCTGGTGGTCCGGCATCAATCCTCGGGAGCGGTGGAGTTGCTGGCCCAGCAAGTTACCTGTGCCGTGATCAATGCGGGCGATGGCCAGCACGAGCACCCGACGCAAGCCCTGCTCGATGCACTGACCATCAAGCGGCATTTTGGACGGCTTGAGGGATTGACCGTTGCCATTTGCGGTGATGTGCTGCACAGCCGGGTAGCCCGATCAAATATCCACCTGTTGTCGCGCATGGGCGCCAATGTGCGGGTTGTGGCACCCTCCACGCTGCTGCCCTCAGGCATTGCCAATTTTGGCGTTGAGGTTTTCCGCGACATGAATGCCGGGGTGCGTGGGTCTGATGTGGTGATGATGCTGCGTTTGCAGACGGAGCGGATGGGTGGTGCCTTTGTGCCGTCACTGCGGGAATACTACAATTTCTTCGGGCTGACGGAAGCCAAGCTTGCAGAAGCCAACAAGGGCGCACTCGTGATGCATCCTGGCCCGATGAACCGGGGTGTTGAAATTGATTCAAGCGTTGCAGATGGTGCCCAATCGGTGATCCGCGAGCAAGTGGAAATGGGCGTTGCGGTTCGCATGGCGGTGTTGGACGCTTTGGATCGCAATCGGAGAGCGGCATGATTGCGGCACGCAAGACTGATCGGCGGGCCTATGTGAATGCCCACATTCTTTCCCCTCAGCAGGGCCATGATGGCCTTGGTGGCCTGCTGGTTGAAGATGGCTGGATTTTGGCGGCTGGTTCATCAGTCACCCGCGACAGCGTTGGTGCAAATACTCAGGTCATTGACTGCAAGGGCAAGCTGATCATTCCGGGACTGGTCGACATGCGCGTCTTCACTGGCGAACCCGGTGCGGAATATCGTGAAAGTCTGGCCAGTGCATCAGAAGCGGCGGCAGCGGGTGGTGTGACCACGATGATCGTCATGCCAAATACAAGCCCCGTCATCGATGATGCTGCGATTGTGGATTATGTGTTGCGGCGGGCGCGGGACACGGCGTTGGTGCGGGTTGCACCGATGGCGGCGATTTCCAAGGGGCTCGCTGGAGAAATGCTGGCTGAAATTGGCCTGTTGAAAGCGGCAGGTGCCGTGGCCATCACTGATCCTGTAAGGTCCATTGCCAATGCCAATTTGTTTCGTCGAGCTTTGACCTATGCCAGGGATTTCAACATGCTGGTCGTCGCCCATGTGGAGGAGACAACGCTTTCCGGCGGTGTGATGAATGGCGGCGAAATGGCTTCAAGGCTTGGCTTGTCAGGAATTCCAGCGATGTCGGAAGTCATGGCATTGGAACGTGATTTGCGGCTCGTTGAAATGACGGGTGCCCGCTATCATGCGGCACAAATTTCCTGTTCTGAATCGCTGAATGTCATCGCCAGAGCCAAGGCCAGGGGATTGCCCGTAACCTGCGGCGTGTCGATCAATCATCTGGTTCTCAATGAAAATGATGTGGGGGCCTACCGCACCTTCTTCAAACTATCACCGCCGTTGCGCAATGAAGAGACACGTCGCGCCCTGGTGGCGGGCCTTGCTGAAGGCATTATTGACGTGGTGGTTTCTTCCCATGATCCACAAAGTGCGGACACCAAGCGACTGCCTTTTGCCGAAGCGGCTTTCGGGGCGATCGGATTGGAAACCATGCTGTCTGCCGCTCTTTCGCTTTATCACAGTGAAAACATATCGTTGCAGCGGCTTGTTGAAGCCATGTCGCAAGTTCCTGCACAGATTTTGGGACTGGAAACCGGGCGACTGGCGGCGGGGGCACCGGCAGATTTTGTGGTGGTTGATCCGCAACTGAGCTGGAAAGTGGAAGAAACCAGCCTCAAATCCCGCTCCAAGAACTCGCCGTTTGAACATCGCACGCTGGAAGGTCGCGCTGTTGAAACGGTCGTTGCGGGACGCACCGTTTACGCATACGCTGCCTGATCATGAGCTGGGTTGGTTTTGCCATCATTGGATATTTGTGCGGCAGCATTCCGTTTGGATTGCTATTGGCGCGATGGGCTGGCTTGGGTGATGTGCGGCAGGTAGGTTCCGGCAATATTGGGGCCACCAATGTCTTGCGCATGGGCAACAAGAAGATTGCAGCCCTCACACTCATCTGCGATGGTTTGAAAGGCTACTTGCCGGTGTTTGCGGCAAGTCTTGCGGCGGCACCTTTTGGCATGGAAGCCGCTGGTCTGGGGGCTTTGATCGGGCACGTATTTCCAATTTGGTTGCGCTTCAAAGGCGGCAAAGGAGTTGCTACCGGGCTTGGCGTAATTTTCGGTTGGGCCTGGGTATTGGGTTTGGTTTTCTGTGCCGTTTGGCTGGCGGGATTTTTGCTGACACGGATTTCTTCAGTTGGTGCATTGGCAGCGGTTCTGGCGGCTGCGATTGGCGCTTATGTGTTAGAGGTTCCAATTGATTATTGGCCTTTCGCCATTTTGGCGCTGGTGGTCTGGATCATGCATCGGGCCAATATCCAACGCA
Source organism: Hyphomicrobiales bacterium (assembly GCA_031418195.1). GTDB lineage: Bacteria > Pseudomonadota > Alphaproteobacteria > Rhizobiales > Aestuariivirgaceae > Aestuariivirga. Next base: position 39,361 of record JANOXA010000041.1, read on the forward strand.
TACTCAAAGGTGAGGAACCCAAATCCTCCTTCAAAAAAACACCATGAGCGCCAAGCGCCAGTTGTCCGATGAGGAACGGATAGACTGGATCAGGCTTGCGCGCACCGAGAATATCGGGCCGATAACCTTTGGACGATTGATGCAGCGTTTTGGTTCTGCCGCTGCGGCACTTGATGCCTTACCTGATTTGGCTTCACGGGGTGGCAACAGCAAGTCCAATCGGTTGTTTGGCCGTGATGCCGCCCATGCCGAAATTGAGGCGGCAAGAAAATACAACTCCCGAATCATTGCCTTGGGTGAACGGGGATATCCGCCATACTTGCGGCATATTCCATCGGCACCACCCTTGCTGTGTGTTGCGGGTAATGTTGATCTGGCGGACCTGGATGCTGTGGCGATTGTGGGTGCCCGCAATGCTTCGGCGGTCGGACGCAAATTTGCAAGAATGTTGGCGCAACGTTTTGCTGATGCGGGACTGCTGGTGGTTTCCGGCCTGGCCCGCGGCATTGATACTGCAGCGCATGAAGCTGCAACCGCCTCGCGGACGGCTGCGGTGGTGGCTGGTGGCATTGACTACATGTACCCGCCTGAAAATGCGGACTTGCAAAGGGCCATCGCGAAAGACGGTTTGCTGATCAGTGAAATGCCCATCGGCATGGCGCCCAAGGCCGAGCATTTTCCACGTCGCAACCGGATCATTTCAGGCATTGCCCGTGCCACCGTGATTGTTGAGGCAGCGCTCAATTCCGGGTCACTGATCACCGCCCGCTTTGCCAATGAACAGGGGCGCGAAGTGTTCGCTGTGCCGGGTTCACCGCTTGATCCACGGGCTTCTGGCACCAACAAGCTGATCCGCGATGGGGCAACGCTTCTGACAAGTGCCGATGATGTGCTGGAAGCATTGGCGACCATGCACGCGGTGGCGCCCCATAACTTTCTTGAATCCGAAGTTGAGGGCAGTCCAGAGCCGGAACTTGCGAGTGCGGCAGCGGACCGCGAACATATTCTCTCCTTGCTGTCACCTTCGCCTGTCCATGTTGATGATCTGGTCCGCGAGGCCGATTTGGATGCAGGGATTGTTGCTTCCGTGCTGCTTGAACTAGAGGTGGCTGGACGGGCAACCCGCAGTCAAGGTGGCCTGGTGGCGTTAGTTGCGGCAGATGGTTGAATGATGAGCAAGATTTTGCCACGAATGACATTCAGATTGTTGGCAACTGGGTCGATTGCAAACCGAATGACCCGCTGTTGCCAGCCCTTCGAGGCCGCGAAGGTGCGGCACCTCAGGGTGAGGGAAAATCGTTAGTTCCCTCACCCTGAGGTGCGAGCCCTTGCGAGCCTCGAAGG
>JANOXA010000042.1:0-127419 GCA_031418195.1 Hyphomicrobiales bacterium
CTCAAGAAAACCGCCGCCAGAACCATAACATCACTGTGGGATGCCATCGCAGATGTCTTGCCTACCATCTCGCCTAGCGACAGCAGAAACTTCTTCGTCAACGCAGGATACTCGCCAACCTGATCGGAAAACGCTCTAAACCGGGTCGGGTGACAGTGCCACACCCTCGCATTGACATACCGATTGGCGCGTTGCGCTCGATTGAGAAGCAGGCGCAGCTAAAGATAAGGACCAGTTGAATGGCAGAGTACATTGCCCTCATCCACAAAGAGCCGACCACAGGATACGGTGCCAGCTTTCCGGATTTTCCCGGTGCAGTGTCCGTGGCGGAGACGCTTGAGGAATTGCGGGGCGAAGCTGAGGAAGTTCTGGCCTTTCATATGGAAGGGATGATCGAGGATGGCGAGGACATTCCCGCTCCCTCAGGTTTGGATGCAGTTTCAATTCTTGCAGACTACAAGGATGCCGTGGCTGTTCTGATTGTGAAAGCGCCCGACAACGCCGCGCCCGCCGTACGCATCAATGTCACCATTCCCGATCAGATGTTGAAACGCATCGACCGCCACGCCGCCAAGCATGGACTGACGAGATCTGGTTTCCTGGTTCAAGCTGCGAAAAAAGAAATGGAAGCGCCGAACCGCTGAACTGCCCGCCCTCACTTCTCCCAATCAAACTGCAATTTCGCCAACTTCGCATAAAGTGCTGACTTCTTCATAAGTTGCCCGTGGGTTCCCTGGGCGAGAATTTTGCCTTTGTCCATGACGACGATCTTGTCGGCGTTGCGCACGGTAGCCAAGCGGTGGGCGATGACCAGTGTTGTGCGGCCTTGCGTCAATTTTTCGAGGGCCTGCTGGATCAGGGATTCGCTTTCGGCATCAAGGGCGCTGGTGGCTTCGTCGAGCAGCAAGATGGGGGCATTACGCAGGATGGCACGGGCAATGGCGACGCGCTGGCGCTGGCCGCCGGAAAGCGTCACACCACGCTCGCCGAGGACAGTGGCCAGACCCAACGGAAGCGCGTTTGCAAATTCATTGACGCGGGCGGAACGGGCGGCATCGCTCACGTCGTCGTCTGATGCCTCAGGCCTGCTGAAGCGGATGTTTTCGGCAATGGTGCCGGAGAAAATCACCGGGTCTTGCGGCACCGTGGCGATCTGGTTGCGCAGGGTTTCAAGCGTCAGCTTGTCGATAGGTTGGCCATCAATGCTGATGACGCCCGATTGCGGGTCATGAAAGCGTTGCAGCAAATTGAAGATGGTGGTTTTGCCTGCACCTGAGGGACCGACAATGGCAACGACCTCACCGGGCTTTGCGGTGAAACTTGCAGCGTCAAGTACGACAGCATTTGGCCTTGCAGGATAGGTGAAGCTGACGCTGTCGAAATCCACCTGGCCCTTTGAAGGCGAGGGGAGGGGCGCGGGTGTGGTCGTTTCGGGGATGGCTGGTTTTTCGTCGAGCAATTCGGAAATCCGTTCAGCGGCACCGGCCGCCAACTGGATTTCGCCCCAGACTTCAGACAATTGCCCCAAGGCACTGGCGGCAAATACCGCATAGAGCACAAACTGGCTCAAGGTTCCGCCTGTGATATTGCCTGCCATCACATCGCGGGCGCCATTCCACAACAACAAAACGATTGCCCCAAGTGAAACCAGAATGATGGCGAAGGTGAGAATGGCTCTCGCAGTTGAGCGTTTGCGCGATGCATCAAAAGCCGTTTGGGTTGCCGCTTCGAAAGCTGCAATGGTGGCTTTTTCCTGGGTGTTGGATTGCACAGTCGTGATGGCTGACAAGCGCTCCTGGGCAAAAGCCGCAGACTCTGCAAGTGCATCTTGCGACAATCTTGAAAGCTTGCGCACACGCCTGCCATAGAAAATCAACGGCAAGACAATGAGCGGTATGGCCAAGGCGGCGTAGCCCGCCATGCGCGGGCTGGTGTAGACCATCATCACCACGGCACCTGCAAACATCACCAGATTGCGAAGTGCAATCGACGCTGTAGACGAAAAGGCCGATTTGATTTGCGTGGTGTCGGCGGTCAGCCGCGAGACCACTTCGCCGGTCTTCTGGGCCTCATAAAATGCTGGGGTCAAGGAGGTGAGATGGCGGAACAGCTTGTCGCGCACATCGGCCACCACGCGTTCACCAATCCAACTCACCAGATAAAACCGCGTGGCAGAAGCTGCTGCCATGACGGCCACCACCATAAACATCATCAGGAAATATTGATTGACCAATTCCGCATTGGCTTGCGTAAAACCATGATCCAGCACCCGGCGCACAGCGATGGGGATGGTCAAGGTGGCGATTGCCGCCACCATGAGGGCCAGCAGGGCCAGGGCAGCTTGCGGCTTGTAGTGACTTAGGATTGGCAGCAAGCGCGCCAGAGGCCTGAAATTGCGGGATTTGCCCCGGCGATTGCTCTCGTGAATAGGGGGATTGCTCATTAATCAATTGCCTCTGTTGAGGCCCTTGCCCCGCTCGTTACCATCCTATATAGACCCGCCAAATTCAAATTCATCCCCTGACTTTCATTTTGAGGGTCGGGCCTTTTCAGAGCAAGAAACATGAAGTCTGGCATTCACCCCGAATATCACCCCATCACCGTTGTCATGACAGATGGCAGCAAGTTTGTAACCCGCTCCACTTATGGCAAATCTGGCGCGACATTGAGCCTGGATATTGATCCCAAGACCCATCCCGCATGGACGGGCGGCCAGACGACAATTCTGGACCGCGGTGGTCGCGTATCACGCTTCAACCAAAAATTCGCGTTTCTGAAGAAGTAAGAGTTCCGCAGATCAAATCGAAAAACCCGGCTGAAATGGCCGGGTTTTTTTGTTGCCCCGCTTTGGCGGCACCCATTACAACTGGTAGAACCAAAAGCTGGTTTCCATATCCTACAAATACATATCGCAAGTTGCCAAAGGGACCTCATCCCCCCTTCGGGGACCTTCTCCACGAAGACGTGGAGAAGGGACAATATTTGAGAGCCGTCCCTTCTCCAACGAAGTTGGAGAAGGTGAATCGGGCGAAGCTTGAGACGGATGAGGTCCCTTTGGCAGCAACATGAGATGGCCTTGCCACAAAGGGAAAGTTGGCAGAATTGGATTTGTCCGCAAACAGCGAGTTACCGCGCCGCAAACGCCCGCGTCAGTTGATCGAGCTGCGATGCCACAGGATTTTCATTGGCGGCTGCTTGGGGGGCAGAGGACTGCACCATGACATCCAGCTTCACAATGCGTTCATGCAAGCGCAGCGAACGGTCCACCAAATCGAGCAATCCCCGGGGCAAGCTTTCTGAACCTGGAATCTTGTTGCCCGAACCAATATCGTTGAGATTGACGCGGGATTTTTCTCGGGTCATATCATCGCGGGTGACTTCGCCCGTCGTGATGGCCCGTTGCAGCAGCAGCCACGAGGCAAGCTGCATAAGGCGCGTGGTGAGGCGCATGCTTTCGGTGGCATAGGCAATGGCACCGGGGCGGTCCAGCATGCGACTGTCATCACGTCCCTCGCCATCAAGGTAGTTGGCGGTTTCTTCGACGAGGCCCATGCCTTCCTTGAAGACTTTTTCAAACTGGTCCGAGCCCGAGAACCTGGTGAAAAAATCAACGGTGCCCCTTTGGTCGTTGCGCTGGTTACGCATGCTTAACTTGTCCTTACCCACACACTTAAAATTTTAGCAGCTTGCCCGATCATATTCACATTCACTGTCAGGTCAAGCTGCTGGTTAACGGCATTCCACTGGTTGAGGAGCAAGAACGAGGCCAAAAAAAAGCCGCGAACATGCGCGGCTTTGAGTTCAAACAGGGAGGCGTCAAACAGAGTGGACAGAAACCACTCGAAGAAGTCCAGATCGCTCTGGACTGATCATCAAGGTAAACAATAACGCTTACCAAAGCGTTAAGTGAAATCAGAAAGATTGTCGGTTTGTGTGCAATTTGACTGAATAAACCAAGGGTTTGTTAACAAAGATTAACAGGTTGTGGGTATCAAAGGGTGGCGTTAACTTTTGAAAAATGCATCCGCTGCGGAACGTGAAACGCGCTTGCGTTGCATTTCAGTTTGAATTCGCAAAATTTCCTGTTCCAGCACACTGACCCGCAACTGCAATTCTTCGAGGCTGATGGATTCAAGGATTTCGCCCAGGATATGGATATGTTTGGGGCGTGGCAGATCATCAGGTTCCATGGTGTTGTCTCACTTTAGCACAATCAATTGCACTGATGCTGCCGCAAGCTTAAGCAATGTGCAAGGTGGAGGAAACTTGAGATGACGCAGATGTGGGCGATTGCCATTCGTGAACCCGGTGGGCCAGAGGTGCTTGTGCCAGAACAGATCGACGTCCCCCGTCCCGGTTCAGGACAGGTCTTGATCAAGGTCGCGGCTGCTGGTGTTAACCGTCCTGATGTGTTGCAGCGGAAGGGCGGTTATCCGCCACCACCGGGTGCTCCCCAGACTCCGGGTCTGGAAGTTGCTGGCGAAGTGGTTGCGTTGGGCGACGGTGTTAGACGCTATGCTGTGGGTGAAAAGGTTTGTGCCTTGGTGCCGGGTGGAGGCTATGCCGAATATTGCATGGCGGAGGAAGATAATTGCCTGCCCGTGCCGATGGGCTTGACCCTTACCGAAGCTGCGGCCCTGCCGGAGACATATTTTACCGTGTGGACCAATGTATTTCAGCGCGGTGACTTGAAACCGGGTGAAACGTTGCTGGTGCATGGCGGCTCCAGCGGCATAGGATCAACTGCCATTATGCTGGCCAAAGCTTTTGGCGCACGCGTGATTGTGACGGCGGGTACTGATGAGAAATGTGCGGCGTGTATAAAGTTGGGTGCCGATGTGGCCATCAACTATCGCACGACAGATTTTGTCGCCGAAATGAAGCAGCAGAACCTGCAAGCCGATGTCATCCTCGATATGGTGGGCGGCGATTATCTCGCCCGCAACATGGCGGTTGCCGCAATGCATTGCCGCATTGTGCAAATCGCTTTTCAACAAGGTTCTAAGATCGATGCTGACTTCCTGCCGATCATGCTGAAGCGCCTGACCTTCACCGGATCCACCTTACGCCCCCGCAGCGTTGCCGAAAAAGCCGAAATCGCCCGCGAACTCGAAGCCAAAGTCTGGCCGCTGTTGGCCCTGGGAAAATGCAAACCCCAGATCTACGCCACCTTCCCCCTCAAAGAAGCCGCCAATGCCCATGCCCTGATGGAAAGCAGCGTGCATGTGGGGAAGATTGTTTTGGTTTGTTGATATGGTGGCCTGACACGTTGCATTCCCCCGCCAACTCACCTATATCCCCCTCCATCCCCGACAATTCAGTCAAAAGCGTTGGAACCCCAGGTAAGGTTCCGTAGGAGCGAAAAGCCATGTCACGTGCCCCCTTGATGCCAAAAGCCACGGCTGTTTGGCTGGTTGAAAACACTGTTCTGACCTTCAGGCAAATTGCCGAGTTTTGCCATTTGCACGAGCTTGAAGTGAAAGGCATTGCCGATGGTGATGTGGCAACAGGCATAAAGGGCCTTGATCCGGTGAATGGCGGCCAGTTGACGCGCGATGAAATTGCCAAGGCCGAAGCCATTCCGGATCGTCCCTTGGGCATTCTGGAATCCAAGGTTGACATCAAGGTCAAGAAATCCACGGCGGGACCACGTTACACGCCGGTGTCGCGGCGTGGTGATCGGCCTGATGCCATCGTCTGGCTGTTGCGCTATCATCCGGAATTTCCGGATTCGGTCATCATGAAGCTGGTAGGCACGACCAAGCACACGATCAATTCAGTGCGCGACCGCAGCCATTGGAATGCCACCAACATCAAGCCGGTCGATCCTGTGTCGCTGGGCTTGTGCTCGCAACTCGATCTCGACTTTGCGGTGCAGAAAGCCGCCAACAAGGGCAAGAAGATTGTGGGCGATGCGGTTGAAGTGCGAACCCTCATTCCGGCGTCGGAAGTAGAGGGTACTGAAGCTTACCGTGCGGCGCAAGCGGCCGTGGAAGCCGAAAACCCGGTTTCGCCTGTGCGCGACACTGGTGCGGTGGATGCTGATTCAGTATTTGCCAAACTGAAAGGCATCAAGCTGGACAGTGAGGAAGAGGCGAACTGAGGAGCCTATTCCTTCACCACCACCGTATAGTTCAAGGGCATGCGGGCACCATCGGCGTAGATCACCTGGCCTGAAATATAGCTGGCCTCGTCGGATGCCAGGAATGCGGCGATGGAAGCGATTTCCGAAGGTTGGCCAACCCGCCCCAAAGGTGTGCGCGAGAGAATGCGATTCATGGCCGTCTTATCGGTAGCCACGCCCTTCAACATGTCAGTCATGATGGAACCGGGGCCGATGGCATTGACGCGAATGCCATGGGGAGCCAGCGCCAAGGCCGACACTTTGGTGAGTTGGCGCACTCCGCCCTTTGACATGGTGTAAGGGGCGATGATGGGGATGGCGAGGGTGTCATTGACCGACGACATGTTGACGATGGCTCCCGGTTTACGTCCCGCTGCAATTTGCTTGATCATCTCGCGGGCAGCGGCTTGGGTGAGCAGGAATGATCCCTTGAGGTTGATATCCATCACCCGGTCGAAATCTTCTTCGGTAATTTCGAGAAAATCCTTGGCAATGGAAATGGCGGCATTGTTGACAAGTATGTCAAGTGCACCATGGGACTTGACGGTGTGATCAACGGTCTTCTGGATGTCAGATGACCTTGCCATATCACAATGAATGTATTCGGCACTGCATGCTGTTGCCGCTGCGTAACCTTCAGTGTCAAGGATGTCTGCGATGACAACGATGGCTCCCTCCGCCACAAAACATTCAGCAATGGCCAAACCAATACCACGGGCAGCACCAGTGACGAGGGCGATGCGGTTTTTGAGTTTCATGTGAGTTATCCGAAAAACAGGGGTTTAGCAGGTCGCTGGTATTTGTCGAAGATTTGGCGTGGCCAGAACACCATTTCAGGCCGTGCGTTGCAGCTTACATTATTGATTGCTCTTCGATTAAAATCCCATTAACCAAAGCTTGGGGTTAGCTTTGGCTGGGGTCGATTGACATGGATATATTGTTTCGCAGTGTGTCTGCGTTCTCGCTGATTGTGGCTTGGGGTACATCGGCTTTGGCTGCTGATATTGATCTACCTGTCAGCAACTGGACGGGATTTCATTTCGGGGCAGGCGGCGGCTATGGCATGGTGGATCATGAACTGAGCGCCGATCTCGCTATCGATGATTTTGGAGGCATTGGTCCTTTGCCAGCGGTCACAGATTTTGGAGCCCGCATTGGCTATGACGGCATCGGCGGAGCAGGCGGACTGGCGACGGTCGAGGCTGGCTTCGACTATCAGTTCAACAACAACTATCTCGTTGGCCTGCAAGCGGATTATACCCGCAGCAATATTTCTACCGACATCGATCTCGACGCCAATGGTTCTTACAGCCTGGAAGCCACCGACACGTTCAATGTGCTGGCGCGTGGTGGCCGGGTGATTGACGATTCAACGTTGCTTTATGTCATCGGCGGCTGGAGCCGCACAACGATGAATGCCGAGGGCGGCAGCACATTGGGCTCGTCCTATGATTTCAAACTCACGGGCCTCACATTCGGTAGTGGCGTGGAAACAGCGCTGTCGGACAATCTTACGGCCAAGCTGGAGTATCGCTACACGCAATACCATGACATTGGCATTGCCAGTATTCCCGGCATTCTGGATGTTTCAGCCAAATCCGACGTGCAAACGGTTCGTGCCGTGCTTTCATACGGCATGGGCGATGTTCACAAATACCAAGGCGATTTCGCCGAAGCCGACTGGACGGGATTTCATGCGGGCTTCGGCGGCGGCATGGGCATGGTGCTGCACAACCTCGAAGGCAGCACGGTTTTTGATGGTGGCAGTTTCAATGGTCTTGGTGGCAAAGGCTATTTCGGCACGATTGAAGCAGGTGCAGACTATCTGTGGGGCGAGCGTTTTGTGGTTGGTCTGCAGGGCGACTACACCCGCTCCAACATCGGCACGAAGCTTGATGTTTCCGTCACGAATATCCTCGGCATTGATGGTGCGCTTTCTGCCAAGCTTGAAGCAGCTGACAGCTTCAGTCTGCTGGCCCGCGCTGGCCTGCTCTCCAGCCCCAAGGTGCTGTGGTATGGCCTCGCTGGCTGGACCCGCACCAGTTTCAAAGGCAGTGCTGAAGCCGCTGACAGTGCGGGCAATGTACTGTTTTCCGGCTCCGAGAAACTCACCTCCGATGGTCTGACCATTGGCGCAGGTGTCGAAGGCAAACTCAGTGATCGCCTCCCCTGGAAAACCGAATACCGCCTGACCAGCTTCGAAAGCCAGGATCTGCTGGATACGGGGTTTACGGCGGATAGTTACATGCAAACGATAAGGTCGGTGTTGTCGGTCAGGTTTTAGGGGGCGGCAGACATGGATGGGATCTGCAACTGTGGACGCTCGGGATAACGATGATAACGGATAACGGGGATAACGGTGACACTCCACTTTTTAGATAACGGTGACACTCCACTTTTTAGAGCATCTGGCGGTGGATTCCAACTAACCACCTGACGCTCCGGAGCAGCTCAACGATGGTCAACTTACCCCAAGGCTCTCCTAGGGACAGTTGCCGTTGTGCATGGTCCCGTCGATCCATTTTGTGTTGCAGATGATGGCGTTGGTGAAGTCCGTCCCTTCCATGTCAAGCTGGTTGATGCCAGACAGATCGGCGCGTGTCAGGTTGGCGCCAGTGAAATTCGCAAATGCGAGGTTGGAATACGTCAGAATGGCGTTGTTTAGATTGGCACCGCTGAGGTTTGATTTGTAAAGTCCTGTGCTGCTGAGGTTGGCTCCCGTCAGATTTGCGCCGCTGATATCTTGGTTGCTGAGAGCCATTCCGTTGAAATTCGCTCCGCTGAGGTCGCAGCCCGGGCAGCCTTCGCCATTGTTCAACCGCTGGCGATCAGCTTCGTCAAGCGCAAGGGCTGGTGAGAAAAGCTACCAGAACAGTCGAAAAAAATTTCTTCCTGGCCATGGTCTCCAGGTTTCAGGTGGTTGTTTCCCTAATGCCCATGGAAATTGCTGGTAGCGGTTTCGAGGGCAATTGAGGCGTAGGTGATGTGGCGGGCGCGGCTCAAGGAAGCGAGGGTGGCTTCAATCACATCACGGTTGGAGAGCCAGCTGGTCATGTCGCGGGGGGCGTTCCATGACTTTGCATCAAGCGGCGAAATGTCTTCGATGTTGGGTGGGAAAATGGCGGTGATGCGAATGTTTTGGCCGCGCAGTTCCTGGCGGAGCGCTTCCGTCATGCCGGTCTGTCCGTGTTTTGAGGCAATGTAAGCCACAGAGGCTCCCTGCAAGGGAACATTCGACATGCCGCTGATGGAAAGCATGTTGACGATGTCGGCTGCTCCTGAAGCTTGCAGCAGGGGCAACATGCCCCGTGTCAGCAATAATGTGCCCGTGACATTGGCAGTGATGGTAGTGGCGATGGCGAGGGCATCATGGGATTGCATGGGGCCTGAAAGCCATGTTGCAGCATTGTTGATCAAGATGTCGAGGGGGCGTTTTTCATCGCGGCATTTTTTTGCGTAAAGTGTGACTTGCGAAATATCGGCGAGGTCCATGATGGCGGTTTGCGGTGCCATACCCGTGCGCAGACGGATCGATTCTGCGAGGGCATAAAGGTTCTCGGGATTGCGCCCGGCAATTGTGACATGGGCACCCATATCCGCAAACACAACGGCGAAAGCTGCACCCAAACCACGGCCCGCCCCGGTGATGAAAACGTGTTTGCCGGAGACAGGATTATCCATGCGCAAGCTTTCTCAATAAGTATCGGCCGAACGCACCATGGAAGCAAAAGCGGCGATGATCAAGGCGGCAATTACTGTCAGGCCCAAACCCCACTGCAAGCTGGTGAATTCTGCCACCAAGCCGATCAGTGGCGGACCTGCAAGGAAGCCAGTGTAACCCATGGTGGTCACGGCGGCGATGCCACGGCCTGGTGCATCAGGCTCAAGTCTGCCACCCCCTGCAAACAGAACCGGCGCCGCATTGCCAATGCCAATGCCAGCGATGGTAAAGGCAACCAGGGAAAGCGTGACAGAAGGTGCGACCAAGGCAACAGCCGTACCCGCCGCCGTGATCAAGGCGCTGACGGCCACCATGGGAACGGCGCCAAATCTTTGTCGCAACCAATCACCAGTGAAGCGCGAAGCGGCCATGCCGGCCTGGTAGAAGCCGAAAGCCATTGCAGCTGTGGCTATCTCCAAAGTGAAACGTCCTTGCAACATCAGGGCACCCCAATCGGCAACCGACCCTTCAATCATCAAGGCCAGAAAACACAAGGCACCAAGTCCGATCGTGGCTTTGGTGGGCCAGGCGAAATGGGAACCTGAGAGACCCTTGTCGATGGTGGCGGGCAGAAAAAATTTTGCGCACAGGAGGATTGCAGCAGCCGAGAAAATGGAGATCATGAGGAGTTGGATGGTGGGGCCAACTTCGCCCAACAACCAGGCACCGCCGATTGTGCCGATGGCGGCCCCCACACTGAATCCGCCATGAAAGCCCGAGAGCACGGGTCGTTTCAGCGCCTTTTCCACGGCAAGGCCATGGGCATTCATGGCTACATCCATGCTGCCAACGCTGGCACCCAAGGCAAGGCCACCGAGCATGAAGAGGGGGAGACTGGGCGCCAAGGCGGGTGCAAAAATGAACAGGCAAAACCCCATGCCTGCTGTCCATGTGACGCGGGCGCTGCCATAACGGTTGATCATTGCACCGGCAATTGGCATGGCGATCACGGCACCAGCGGCAATCGACAAAAGCGCCAAGCCGAAAAGACCAAGGCCAGTTTCCAAACGCAATTTGGCCAACGGAATATGCGTCACCCATCCACCCAACAGGAATCCATGAACCAGAAAAACCGCCATGATGGCGTGGCGGGCGTTTTGAGCTGAGGGCATCGGGTTTCCTGGAGATTTTGAGAGGCTTGGCTTTAGGCGGAACAGCCACGCGAGCCAAACAGAATTTTTGCATATGGCCCACTGGTTGGCGCAAAGCTTTACCGACTTTTGAATCTTGCCGGAATTTTCCGTCTGATGTTAAACGGCAGCATGGAAATCCGGTCACCTTCAAAGCATGCCGTCACGTTTATTTTCATCACCGTGTTTTTGGACATGGTGGGCTTTGGCCTTATCATGCCCGTGCTGCCTGCCCTGATACGGGAGCTTGGCCACGTGGAAATCGGCACGGCGGCTGCCTTGGGCGGGTGGCTTTTCTTTGCCTTCGCGGCGGCGAGTTTTGTTTTCGCGCCAACGATGGGAAATCTGTCTGATGCCTATGGCCGCCGCCCTTTGTTACTGCTCGCCGTAGGGGGCTTGTTTGTCGACTATTTGTTGATGTCATTTGCTCCCAATCTGTTCTGGCTGTTTGTCGGCCGGGTGTTTGCCGGGCTTTGCGGGTCGTCCTATGTGATTGCCAATGCCTATCTTGCTGACATCACAACGCCTGAAAACCGCGCCAAAGCATTTGGCCTGATGGGGGCGGCTTTTGGTTTGGGGTTTGTGGTGGGACCAGCCATTGGCGGGCTGTTGGGAGAATTGGGGCCACGGGTGCCGTTTTATGTGGCCGCCGGGGTTTCGGCGCTCAATCTGGTCTATGGCTATTTTGTCATTCCGGAAACTTTGCCGACTGACAAACGGCGGGCCTTGGACTGGAAAAGGGCCAATCCATTCGGCACCTTCAAAGTGTTTTCAAAATACAAAGGCATATTGCCGATTTGCCTGGTGTTCTTCATCTACTTCTTTGCCTCGTCAGTCTATCAGGCGATCTGGCCGTTCTGGGGCATTGCCAAATTTGGCTGGAGTGAGTTGATCGTAGGCCTGACCCTGGCAGCCTTCGGCATTATCACAGCAATTTTTCAAGGCGTTCTGTCTGGACCGCTGGTGAAACGGTTCGGTGAAAACAACATGGTATTGCTGGGGTTGATTGTTGCTGTTGTTGCAGCGGCGGGATATGGTTTTGCTTCGAGCTTTGCTGTCGTCGTCATATTCCTTGTCATTCATGGACCGGAAGGCTTTGTCCATCCCATGTTGACGGCTATCATGTCGAAGGCCGTGCCAGAAGATGCGCAAGGCGAATTGCAGGGCGGCATTTCCTCGATCATGAGTGTTGCCATGTTGCTGGGCACAGTGTTTTTTGCCCAGCTGTTTGGCCATTTCATGCAACCTGGAGGGGCTCTGGTTTCGCCTGATGTGAGCTACTTTGTGGCCGCCGGCATTCTGGCTGTGTCTCTGTTGTTGTATGTTGTTTTGCAACGGCGGGCCAAAGCTGTCTTGTGAATCCAAAATTTGCGACTTGTTAACTGTGCTTGCTTTGCATGGATCACGAATCCAGATTTCAGCAGAATCTCCTCAAGGTTTTAACGGGATTTAAAAAATTCCTTGTTAGGCCGAATTGTTTGGTGGGAGTGGATCGATGCGTGCTGGTTTGCAAACAATGGCTTTGCCAAGAAGTGGCTTTGGTTCACTTTTGCTGCAGGGCATGCGCGGCCAAGCGATTTTCATTTTTTTCAGCCTGACGTATTTGCTGGCGCTCATCCTCACAGGAAAATTCGTCCCTGACATGGGACGCCATTCGGCTACGGAACTGGTGCTTGGGATCGTGACCTGTTCCATTCCCATAGCACTTTTTGCCCTCATTATTTATACATTCGGCAAAATGGTTGTGACGGACAAGCCCGACAAGCCGCTAAAGGTTTTGTACCAGCGCGTGAAAGCGGTTCTGGTCAATCCCTATCAAATGGCCGCCGGCCTGCCGCTTTTCGCCAGCCTTGTGGTGTTCATGTATTGCTTCACAGTGTTCAAAGGCAACATTGCTGTCCTTCAGCCGTTTTCCTGGGACCAGACTTTTGACCAGTGGGATGTGGCTCTGCATTTCGGCTATCGGCCCTGGGAATTGCTGCAACCGGTTCTTGGCAATGCGCCGATGACCTTCCTGCTCAATTTCAACTATAATCTATGGTTCTTCATCTTGAATTTTTTCTGGGTTCACTACGCTTTTATTGCAAAGCCTGGAGCAGAGCGCAGTCGCTTTTATTTGACATTTTTCATGACTTGGGCGATTGGCGGCAGTCTTGCGGCCATCTTGTTTTCTTCAGCTGGCCCCTGCTATTACGGCAACCTTGGCCTTGGCGCTGACCCTTATCTGCCTCTGATGTCTTATCTGAAAGGCGTCAACGACGTCATTCCGATCTGGGCGGTTGAAACGCAAAACCTGTTGTGGGCGGAAAATGCAGCAGGTTCGGTCTATGGTGGTGTTACCGCCATGCCGAGTATGCATAACGCCACTGCGCTGCTTTTTGTGCTGTGCACGTGGAACAAGGGTGGCTGGCTGCGTTGGCTGATGGTGGCCCATTGCGCGTTGATTTTCTTGGGGTCCATCCATTTGGGCTGGCATTATGCGGCTGACAGCTATCTGGCTTGGGCGCTAGTTGTTGGTTTCTGGCTGCTGGCGGGCGCTGTGGTGCGCTGGTGGGAAGCCCGCAATTTTGTTCAGGACTTCAATGCTGTCCATGCAGCGCAGGCTGCCTGATGACTGATACCGTTGCTCAACTGACATCGACACCAAACCGCAAGCTGCAAAATATTTTGCGACTGACGCTGCTCAGCTTTCAAGTGCAATGGCCGTTTTATATTCTCGCTGCGGCCTATGCCCTGACGACATATTTTCTTTTGATGGATGTACCAACATACAAACAGGCACCTGTCAAAGGCCTTGTGATGGGAATCATGACCTTCACCTTGCCGGCAGGTCTTGTTGCGGTGTTTCTGTTCCGGTTGTTGCAATATGTTTTGGTCATCAAACCTGATAGTCCGGTGCGGCAGATGGGCCGGGACATCGCCAGGCTTTTTACAAAACCAGCGGCACTGATCACGGGCCTGCCTTTGCTGGCGGCCATGGTGGTGTTCAACAAGGGAATGCTTGAGCTCAAGCCAATGATCCCCTTGGTAAAGCCATTCAGTTTTGATGAAGCCTTCATGCAGTTGGATCGCACCCTGCATTTTGGTGTTGACCCCTGGGTTTGGTTGCAGCCCGTGCTCGGCCATGATCTCGCAACGTTCGGCATCAGTATTGCCTATAACTTCTGGTTCCTCGCCTTGTTTGGCACATTCATGTGGTTTGGTTTTGCCAAGCAGGCTTCTGCCTTGCGGTCACAGTTTTTCATTTCATACATGCTGTGCTGGTGGATCGGTGGCGGATTGCTGGCCGTGTATTTTTCATCTGCAGGGCCGGTTTACTATTCCGGTATTGGATTGTCGCCCGATCCCTTTATCCCGCTGATGGATTACCTGCGCGATGTTGATACGCGTTGGCCCATCTGGTCGCTGTTCACGCAAACTGCGTTGTGGGATGGCTATACAGGCAAAGGTCCGGCGATTGGCATTGCGGCGTTTCCCTCAATGCATAACGCATCTGCGGTGCTATTTGCGCTTGCGGCGTGGCGCATGTCAAAACTGGCGGGTTGGATTTTCACGATCTATGCCCTCGTCATTTTGGTGGGTTCGGTCCATTTGGGCTGGCATTATGCGGTGGATGGCTATGGGGCCATTGTGCTGGCTATTGCTTGTTGGTGGATGGCCGGACGGATTGCCCAGTGGCACGACAAACGCCCTGCGACGCGTCGATTGAACGAAGGACTTGCCGCCCTTTAAGGACTTCGACTAACCTCAGCTGACAAACGCCGAAGGGAGTCTATGTCTGTGCAGGGTTCAGCTTATGATCGTGATCTTGATAAAAATCCAGCGAACTTCCAACCGCTGACACCGCTGTCTTTTCTTGAAAGAGCCCAAGCGGTTTATCCGCAGCACTTAGCCATCATTCATGGTTCCCAGCGAACCACCTATGCCGATTTCTATAAACGCTGCCGAAGGCTTGCCTCGTCGTTGGCCAAACGCGGCATTGGCCGGGGTGATACGGTTTCTGTGTTGCTGGCCAATACGCCCGCCATGCTGGAATGCCATTATGGTGTGCCGATGACCAAGGGCGTGTTGAACACGTTGAACACAAGGCTTGATGCGGCGACCATTGGATTCTCACTCGATCACGCGGAGACCAGGATATTTATCGTCGACAAGGAATTTTCTGTGTTGGCGCGAGAAGCCTTGAAGCTCTGCAAAGTCAAACCTCTGGTGATTGACTATGTAGATCCGGAGCATGAAGTGGAAGGTGTCAAGGCCGGAACAGAGGACTATGAAACTTTCGTTTCGGCGGGGGATGAAAATTACCAGTGGCACTGGCCCGATGATGAGTGGGATGCTGTTTCACTCAATTACACATCGGGAACAACGGGCAATCCGAAAGGTGTGGTCTATCACCACCGGGGAGCCTATTTGCTGGCCACGGGCAATGTGCTGGTGGGGTCCATGCCCAAGCATCCGGTGTATTTGTGGACCTTGCCCATGTACCACTGCAATGGCTGGTGTTTCCCGTGGACGATCTCGATTCTTGGCGGAACCCATGTGACGTTGCGCTGGGTGCGGGCCAAGGCGATTTGGGCGGCACTTGATGAGCACAAGGTGACACACATGTGTGGTGCGCCGATTGTCATGTCGACGTTAGTCAATGCGCCTGACGAAGAGAAAAGAAAACTTTCTCAGACCGTCGAATTTTTTACAGCAGCAGCTCCGCCACCAGAAGCCGTATTGGCAGCCATGGCTTCGTCGGGGTTCAACGTCACACATCTCTATGGCTTGACCGAAACCTATGGCCCATCAACTGTCAACGACTGGAAATCGGAATGGGATGAATTGGACAGTGCCGGCCAGGCGACCCAAAAAGCCCGGCAGGGCGTACGTTATCACACGCTTGAGGGTTTGAATGTGATGGACCCTGATACCATGGAGCCCGTTCCCGCTGATGGCGAAACCATGGGCGAAGTGATGTTCCGGGGCAATGTAGTGATGAAGGGCTATTTGAAAAACCCCAGCGCCACCAGGCAGGCATTTGCCGGGGGCTGGTTTCATTCCGGCGATCTTGGCGTGTTGCATCCCGATGGTTATGTGCAACTCAAGGACCGTTCGAAGGACATCATCATTTCCGGCGGCGAAAACATTTCATCGATTGAGGTGGAGGATGCGCTTTACAAGCACCCCTCAGTGCAGGCCGCTGGCGTGGTTGCCAAGCCCGATGAAAAATGGGGAGAAACGCCTTGCGCCTTCATAGAGTTGAAGCCCGGAAAAACCGCGACGGAGGACGAGATCATCGCCTGGTGCCGCGAAAAACTGGCGCGCTACAAAGTGCCGGGTCATGTGGTGTTTGCCGAGATTCCCAAAACCAGCACGGGAAAAATCCAGAAATTCAAACTCCGCGAAATGGCAAAGAAATTTTGAGCACGTCCAGGATGGCAAAGCTTGCGGGCATGACTTTTCTCGTGAAGGACTATGACGAAGCCATTCGTTGGTTCATCGATGTACTTGATTTTGCGCTGTTGGAAGATACAAAACTGTCGGAAACCAAGCGTTGGGTGAGGGTGGCTGATAGGGGAGGTGGCACGTGTTTGCTCTTGGCAAAAGCTGCCACCGCACAGCAGCAGCAGACCATGGGGCACGCAGCAGGTGGTCGCGTCGCCTTCTTTCTGCACACGGAAGATTTTGCCAGTATGCATGTCCACATGTTGCAGTCTGGGGTGGTGTTCAGAGAGCAGCCGCGTCATGAATCCTATGGCACCGTCGCGGTGTTCGAAGACCTCTACGGCAATGGCTGGGATTTGATTGAACCGCGATAGAAATCTTCACCTAAGATTGTATTCTTAAAAATTTACGCCTCGTAAACCATGTTGACCTTAGGGTCGCCGAATCGAGGGTTTAATGTTTTCAGTTCATCGTCGTCGGTCTGCCAGATTGCCCGAACGCATATTCGCCAAGCTTGCCAACTTGCAGACACCGCAAACACTGCCGGTGCAGATTTCTCCATTTACCTTGGCACGATGGCCACACAGCGGCCAGGATATATGCTCATGGGATGCAGACTTGCCAATTGCTGATTCCGGGAAGTTCGAACTTGCGGCGGAAGAACCGCCGAAAGTCGTTTTGGAAACCGCCGCCTCCCCGCAATC
Organism: Hyphomicrobiales bacterium; assembly: GCA_031418195.1. GTDB lineage: Bacteria > Pseudomonadota > Alphaproteobacteria > Rhizobiales > Aestuariivirgaceae > Aestuariivirga. Next base: position 17,110 of record JANOXA010000042.1, read on the forward strand.
TGAAGAACATCACATTCCAAGCAAGGAAATCATTCGGGCCAACCGGGTAGTCGAATTGCAAAGACGACATGTTGATCTGGTCAATCAACGGCAACCCTTTGGTTGTCACGTCATGGCGCTATCTTTGATACCCGCTGAAGTCTGGCAGGGTGCCAATGCGACATTCATGATGATGGCGTGCGATTTTTTTCCCGCGAGTGCCGCCAACACCCTTTTGCTACCTGTTACGCGCAAAGGCGCAGATCACTTGCACCTGCCGCAATATCCATTCAACTGCGGCCCAGAACGGATTGAAGCTGCCCGCATGGATGTTTCCAAGCTTCGCCTGGCATTTTCGGCAGAGCACAAGCAGGTCGTTCTGGCCATGCAGCGGGGTGACATGTCCTGCCTGTCGAACCGTCCTGCACGAAAGAAAAAATACGCCGAAGATTTGAAAAACCTGGCAGGCAAAATGGCAGTCGCGCGATTTGGAAAACAAATCCTCCAAGATCACCAAACCGTGTTTGGTGACGCCCTTGGCTATGAAACGCCCCCGCCACTGTAAGAGTCTGAAGCTGAAGCGCGTTGCCTAAGCCGCGATGGAAGCGTGGCGTTGTTGCCTGGTTATTTCATCCTTTAATTTCAACTTCTTGCGCTTGATTGCAGCAATTTCGGCATCGCTGGATGCGGGGTGGGCCAAAGCGTCGGCCAACTCGGTTTCAAGGGCATTATGTTGGGCGATGAGCTCGCTCAGGGATGATGCAGACATCGATTACCTCCGTTTGTGTTGAGGGACGATACGCACGAAACCAAAACTGATCTCGTGTAATGAACTTGACACAAATTTGGGGGCTTGTCGAATGATCTTCAAGGGCATAGTTGACAGCGAACGGGAATTGAGGGGCGGTCATGGATGCATTGCAGCAAGTTCAGTTACAGGGACGTTTGCGAACGTTGGTATTGGAACATGCTGATCTGAGTGCAGCCATTTTGGCCCTCGAACATTCAGGTGCGGGCGACCAGTTGCAAATCCGCAGGCTGAAGAAAAAGAAGTTGGCGATGAAAGACGCAATTTCAAAAATCGAAGACTTGCTGATCCCCGACATTATCGCCTAAACAGCCAACGCGATGAAGCCACCTGTTGCCATCATCATGGGCAGCCAGTCTGACTGGACAACCATGAAACATGCCGCTGATGTTCTGAAAGAACTTGGTGTGGCCCATGATGCGCGTATTGTCTCGGCGCACCGGACGCCTGAACGGCTTTATGATTTTGCCAAAACTGCAAAAGCCAATGGCTTCAAAGTGATTATCGCCGGAGCAGGCGGTGCCGCCCATTTGCCAGGGATGACGGCAGCATTGACGGCGCTGCCGGTTTTTGGCGTACCCGTCGAATCAAAGGTCCTGTCAGGTCAGGATTCATTGCTCTCCATTGTGCAGATGCCAGCAGGTATTCCCGTGGGAACTCTGGCCATTGGTAAAGCTGGGGCGGTGAATGCTGGATTGTTGGCGGCAAGTGTACTGGCTTTGTCGGATGCGGCCCTGGCTGAACGGCTCGATGTGTGGCGGGCGAAGCAAACGGCTTCGGTTGCCCTGGCTCCGCGGGACGAGGCCTGATGGCAGCGTTGCCACCGGGTTCAACCATCGGCATATTGGGGGGCGGGCAGTTGGCCCGCATGTTGGCACTGGCTGCAGCACCGCTCGGCTTGAAGTGTCACATCTTTGCGCCCGAAACTGATAGTCCGGCTTTTCAAGTGTCGGCGGCCCGGACGATTGCAGCTTACGACGATCAGCAAGCGCTGAAGTTATTTGCAGAGCAAGTTGATGCCGTGACCTTTGAATTTGAGAACGTGCCGGTTGAAACCGTAAGATTTCTGGAAAACCTGGTTCCCGTCCGCCCCGGTGCAAAAGCCTTGGGCGTTGCGCAAGATCGTATTGCGGAAAAAACCCTGGCCAAATCTCTTGGCGCGATGACCGCTGACTTTGCTGGCGTGTTGTCGCTTGACGAATTGCAAGTGCAAGCGACACGCATTGGCTTTCCGGGCATTCTGAAAACCACGCGGTTTGGTTATGACGGAAAAGGCCAGTCAAAAATCAATTCGATGGCGGATTGCAAAGCCGCCTGGGCCGCCATTCAGGGGCAGCCATCAATTTACGAAGGTTTCGTGTATTTTGAGCGCGAGGTCTCCGTGCTCATTGCCCGTGGTCTCGATGGCATGGTGGCGGCTTATGATGTGACGGCAAACGTCCATCGCAATCAAATTCTCCACACCTCAACCGTCCCGGCAAACATTTCGCCCGAGCTGGCAGCCGAGGCAGTGTTTGTGGCTCAGCGGCTTGCTGAATCTCTGGAATATGTTGGCATTCTTGGCGTCGAGTTTTTTGTTGGCCATGATGTGCTGTATGTCAATGAGATGGCACCTCGGGTTCACAATTCCGGTCACTGGACGCAAGATGGCTGTCTGGTTTCGCAATTTGAGCAGCATATGCGGGCCGTGGCGGGCTGGCCCTTGGGGGCCACCAACCGTCATTCGGATGTGGTGATGACCAACCTCCTCGGCGATGAAATAGATGGCTGGTCGGGAGTTGCCGGGGAACCGAATGCGGCGTTGCATGTCTATGGCAAGGCAACAGCGCGGGAGGGGCGGAAGATGGGGCATGTCAACCGGATTTTTCCCCGCACAGTCCGCTGAAACTCCTCTCGACAGGGCAGGAGTGTTGTGTTAGGGACTCGCGATAACGGAGCCTTTTGGAAGGCTCTTTTCTTTTAACCCTTAGGTAGTCGAGGTTTGGCTTGCAAGTCGTAGTCCGTGACAACAATGTCGATCAAGCACTGAAAGTGCTTAAAAAGAAGCTTCAACGCGAAGGTGTTTTCCGTGAAATGAAGCTGCGTGATGCCTACGAAAAGCCATCAATCAAGCGCGCCCGCGAACAAGCAGAAGCCATTCGCCGCGCCCGCAAGCTGGCCCGCAAAAAGTTGCAGCGCGAAGGCTTGTTGCCGATGCCAAAGAAGATCGAAAAGCCCAAGCGCTTCGCCCGTCCAGCAGGCGGCATGTAAGCCAACTGATTTCGGATTCAAGATAAAGCCGCTGGATGTTCCGGCGGCTTTTTTGTTGGGTTTTCAGTCTACTTCACTTCCAGCGCCTTCACGCCAGGCAGTTCCTTGCCTTCCAGCCATTCCAGAAAGGCGCCACCAGCGGTTGAGATGTAAGTGAAATCATCTGCGGCTCCGGCGTGGTTGAGGGCTGATACCGTATCGCCGCCGCCGGCAACGCTGATCAATTTTCCGGCTTTGGTACGGGCAGCTGCATATTGGGCAACGGCGTTGGTGGCGGCGTCGAAGGGCTCAATTTCAAAAGCGCCGAAAGGGCCGTTCCACAGCAGCGTGTGGCAACCGTCGATTGCGGATTTGACGCGGTCAACCGACATCGGCCCTACATCCAACACCATGCCATCGGCGGGAATGGCATCCACACCATAATTGTGACTTTCTGCCCCAGCTTTGAATTCCTTGGCCACGATGGCATCTATTGGCAGAATGATGGCGCAATTGGCTTTCTCGGCGGTTTCAAGAATCGCGCGGGCTGTATCGGCCAGATCAGGCTCGTGCAGGGATCTGCCGACGCCCAAACCTTGCGCATATAAAAACGTATTGGCCATGGCACCGCCAATGACGAGGGCTTCGACTTTCTTGACGAGATTGCCCAGCAAATCGAGTTTCGACGATACCTTGGCACCACCGACCACGGCGATAACGGGTTTCTTTGGTGTTTCAAGAGCAGCGGCGAGTGCCGATAATTCTGCCTGCATGGCACGGCCTGCATAGGCCGGGATGACGTGGGCAATACCTTCAGTGGAAGAGTGGGCGCGGTGAGCTGCGGAAAATGCATCATTGACAAAGATATCGCCCAAGGCCCCCAGCATTTTGGCAAAATCTGCGTCATTCTTTTCTTCGCCCGCATGATAGCGGGTGTTTTCCATAAGGATGACATCGCCTGATTTGGCAATCACCGCAGGCGCTGTTTGCCAATCGGTGAATTGGAATTTCACCTTGTGACCCAAGGCTTTTTCCAGTGCAGGGGCCACGGGTTTCAGTGACATTTCAGAAACTACCTTGCCCTTGGGTCGGTCAAAATGGGCAAGGATGATCACCGCAGCCCCTTTGTTGATGAGTTCCCTCAACGTCGGGATGACCCGATCGATCCGCGTCGTATCGGTCACCACGCCATTCTGGACCGGCAAATTGAGATCAAGTCGGATCACTACCTTTTTGCCATAGAGGTTGACATCATCGAGGGTGCGGAAGACGGACATGGGATCACTCCAGTTGAATTTCCTGAGGGGCGTACCTCAAGCCCGGGTTGGAGGGAAGGGGCAAGTTCGCGGAGTTTGATAGCTTGAAATGCCCCGTGCAATTAGTTGTTGATATTTGGCAACTCCAGATTGAATATACGAATATAGACTTGATTCGCCGTTGTTGTTACTTCAGGTTGTTCGGCAGAGGATTAAAATTAGTCGGAAGGTCGTTTTCTGAGGGGGTTGGGATGCGTGAGAGTAAACGTCGGCTGCGCCAAGCGCGGCAGGGAGCATCAATGGGCAGTTCACGGTGGGCGCAGATTCTTGCCATCAGTGCCGTATTTGTGACGGGGCTTGTTGTTATAGCGACATTTGCAATCGCAGCCGGTTAAGTGGTCAATCAAATTCTATTGAGAATGCAGATGTGTTGAAGTCGCATTTCAAGCGATTCATCAGATCGTGTTGATGTGTCCCTAATATCAACCCTGCCCCTCCCCTTTGCACACCCGCGAAGAGCGGGCAGGGGTGGGGTGGCGCAGCAAAAGCTTCCTGCGCATGAAACACCAGCATCACTTTGTCTTGCCCGCTGCAAAACGCGCAGCTAACGGTCAAGCATGACGCCATCCACACCAGCTACTTCCCACACGGTCAACATAGTCTACGCCATCCTGTTTGCGGCTGCGGGTACGCATCTGATCAACGACGCCATGCAGGCGATCATGTTGTCGTCCTATCCGCTGTTGCACAATGTCTATCAATTGAGCTTCACGCAAATTGGTTTCCTGACCTTTGCTTTCCAGGTGACGGGCTCTTTGCTGCAACCCTTGATCGGTTTTGCCACGGACAAACATCCGTTCCCGCTCATTCTGCCGTTGGCGCCGGCTTTCACCTTGTTGGGCTTTATCCTGTTGGCGCTGGCACCCAGCTATCCAATTCTGCTGGCGGGGGCCGTGGCAATTGGTGTGGGCTCTGCCATGTTTCACCCCGATGCTTCCCGTGTTTCCAGGTTGGCTTCAGGTGGCCGCTATGGATTGGCGCAATCACTGTTTCAAGTGGGCGGGAACATTGGAACATCCCTCGGCCCCTTGATTGCGGCTTGGTTCATTTTGCCGAATGGACAAAAAAGCATTCTGTGGTTTGCAGCACTGGCACTTGTGACGATGTCGATCTTGTCCTTTGTTGCAAAATGGTTTGGCAAACATTTGAGCAATAATTCCAATGCAACCCGGTCCGCCGCAGAACCCAGTCTCAGCAACCGCCTCATCGCCATCAGCATGGCCATTCTGATCGCACTGATGTTTTCGAAATTCGTCTATATGTCGGCCATGCACAGCTTCTATTCATTCTATCTCATCGACAAATTCGGCATGTCGGCGGCTTCTGCCCAGACGGCGCTTTTTGTCTTGTTGGGTGCTGTTGCCGTAGGCACCTTTGCTGGCGGTCCGATCGGCGACCGCATTGGCCGCAAAACCGTCATCTGGTTTTCCATTCTCGGCACTTTGCCGTTCTCCCTGGCGCTGCCCTATGCCAATCAGTTTTGGACAATTGCGCTCACCATTCCCATTGGCCTCATTCTCTCGTCGGCATTCCCGGCCATGGTGGTTTATGCCCAGGAGTTGATGCCGGGGCGCGTAGGTTTGGTGTCGGGCCTGTTCTTTGGGCTTGCCTTCGGCATGGGCGGCTTGGGTGCTGCATTGATGGGCATGCTCGCCGATCAAACCAGCATCGGCCATGTTTTCATGTTAAGCTCGATTTTGCCGGTCCTCGGACTGCTCGCCTTCCTGTTGCCGACAACCGCCAATCAGTCAAAATCCATCTAGCGTCATGCTTTCCCGTCTGGCAGCAGGCGGGGCACGTTTTCTGCTTCTACCTGGGTTTCGATGTCTCGCAGCATTTTGCCGTTCAATCCCAGCAAGCTACCCACCGTATGGATGAACTCCTTGTTGCGTTCGCGGTTTCCGCTGAAGGCCAAACTCAACCGGTACATTTCAGCAAAAAACGGTGCGCGGTCCTCTTCGGCCAAGGCATTGATCAGACTGTGTATCCCAGGTGTAGCCTTGAGTTGCTGCGAACGCCGCGCCAGATGCTTGAGCAACACCTGCTTGACCCGTTGTTCACATTCTGTGAATTGCGAGAGGAACGTTTGCAAATGCCGCAGTTCACTTTGATGGGGCAACCGCGTTGTGGGCACAAAGCTGACGGCCAGGCTGGCAAGCCCTTCAAACGCATCAATTTCAAGAAACATTACAAAATGCATGGTCGGCCCCTGGCAAAAAGGAAAATCTCAACCTTAAGATTAGAGATTATTTTGTCTGAACCTGTAATGAACAGCGGGCATTAACGAACTGGTAAGTTTTTAATTCGAACAAAGAACCACTGACGTGTCATGCAATTCAAATCCAAATCGACTGAATAAACACCACGCAATTTCGAGAACCGCAACAAGATTGTTGGGGAGTGCACACGTTTGGCACCCCCCAACGCACGAAGTGGGCCATGGTTTTGCCACTACGCTGACCGTGGTTCACAGGTTCCTGGCATGTCTGCCTTCCCCCAACGTCATGGGCTGCGTGCCGGGAACCGCCTTCCCCTACAAACAATCGATCAACTTGTCATTCGACAAATCGGAGCGGAGGGACTAGTGGTCCCGCCGATGATGAAATTTTTTCTTTTTGCCCCAGATGGCATTTCGGATGATGCCTTGTTGCAATGTGCCACTGCTGCTGTGGCCGCTGGCGAATGTGCTTCAATTGTTGTTCCGTCCCAGTCCAAAACCAGCCTGAAAAAAACCGTTGCGGCCTTGCAAGGGCTCGGCCTTGCCACCTTGTTGCGCGATTGCGATGTGGGACTTGTGCATGAATCCGGGGCTGACGGACTTCACTTGTCTGATGGCGCGAGACTGCTTGAAGCCCGCAAGCAATTGATCAATGCAAACTTGGGATTTGCGGCAGGTGTTTCACGGCACGCTGCCATGGAGGCCGCCGAAGCGGGGGCGGATTACGTTGCCTTTGCCCAAACCATGCAAGTTGCGGGTGAACCCATCATTGGCTGGTGGCATGACGTGGCACAAATCCCATCAGTTGCCTTTGATCCGGTTGAAACAACCATGCTGGCCGAACTGCTGCCTCAAAACCCGGATTTCATTCGACCATCCGATGCCATGTGGCAATCGCCAGAAATGGCCACCCAGATCATCGCGGCTTTGACGGCAGGTGGCAAGGCATGAAGTTGAATGTATTGATTTTCTGCACCGCTCTGCTCGTCATGGCGTCGCCAGCCCTGCCGCAGGAAACACCGAGCGAACCTTCAACACTTGCACCAGTGCCAGAAGATCAAACAGCTGCTTCCCCTGCCAGTTTCGAAGAAGCCGTTGCGTTGTTCGAAGATCAAAAATATGCGGAAGCCCGCGCTGCGGCAGAACCCTTGGCCAATGCCGATGACCCCCGCGCCATGGCCATGATGGGGGCCTTTTTGCAGAAAGGGCTCGGTACGCCCGTTGACAGCAAAGCCGCACAATCCTGGTTTGCCAGAGCTGCCGAGAAAGGCCACCCCGGCGCACAATTTTCCCTGGCCATGATGAACCTGGACGGTTCACTGGGGGAACCCAATGCCGAGACGGCCGCCACATGGCTGGAGCGGGCGGCCACGGGCGGCAATGTCGAAGCGCAATATAATCTGGGGTTGGTCTACAGTGGCCGCTACGGCACAGAGGCGGATTGGCCGAAGGCTGCCATCTGGTTTCGCAAAGCTGCCGACCAAAACGCCACTGACGCGCAATATAATTTGGGCCTGCTTTATCTTGATGGCAAGGGTGTTGCCAAAGATGCCGTTGCCGCAGCTGACTGGCTTTCTCGCGCCGCCGTCAAGGGCATGCCGGAAGCCGCTCTCGAATATGGCGTGCTCGTCATGCGCGGCCAGGGTGTGCAGCGGGATGAAAAAATCGGCATCAAATGGTTGCTTTATGCGGCCAATCGCGGCCACCCTGTGGCGCAAAACCGCTTGGCCCGCATTTATGCCACTGGCACGGGTGTTGCAGCCGATGTGATCGAAGCCGCCAAATGGAACCTCTTGGCCGCCAAAGGTGGCAGGCCCGATGCAACGCTTGATGACATGATGGCCAAGCTTAGTGAAGACCAGCGCAAGGATGCAAAATCCCGCGCAGAGGTTTTTGTGGCAGCAGAGTCAGAGCCTGATCCAAATTGATTTGATCTGGCAATGCCTCGTCAGACTTGCTATCTGCCGCTGCTCATTCTGCTCTACCTGAAAGTTTCACAACGTGTCCCATACTCCCGCCATGACCGTGATGATCGCCGCCGTGCGCAAAGCAGCCCGTGGTGTGCAACGCGACTTTGGCGAAATTGCCCACCTGCAAGTTTCCATGAAAGGCCCTGGTGATTTCGTTACCGCAGCTGACAAGAAATGCGAAAGCCTGTTGCGCGCCGAACTTGCAAAAGCCAGGCCTTCCTACGGTTTCCTCGGCGAGGAAGAAGGCGAAACCAAAGGCATTGATCCCGATAACCGCTTCATCATTGATCCGATAGACGGCACGTCCAATTTCATGCATGGCCTGCCATTTTTTGCCATCACCATCGCGCTGGAACGCAAGGGCGAAGTCATCGCCGGCGTCACCTATAATCCGATTGCCGATGAACTGTTCCACAGTGAAAAAGGCCAGGGCGCTTTCATGAACAACAAGCGCATGCGCGTCGCTGCGCGCGCACAACTGCACGAAGCACTCGTCTCCACCAACATTCCCCACATGGGCCAGAAAAACCACGTCACCCATCGCAATGAAGTCGCCGTGCTGCAGGCCCGCACCATGGGCCTGCGTGCCTTGGGTTCCACCGCCCTTGAACTGGCCTATGTCGCCGCCGGCCGCCTCGACGCCGCCTGGTGCCACGACCTCCACGCCTGGGACATGGCCGCAGGACTGTTGTTCGTCCGTGAAGCCGGCGGCTTTGTGTCGAAGCTGAACGGCGAAGGCGATCCCCTGCATTCCGGCGGATATCTGGCTACCAATGCCGACCTCCTGCCGCTGATGCGCAAGGCTTTGGCGGATGCCGCGAAGCTATAACAACTCACCCCAGCCCGTTCTTGGCGGGGAGGGGCAGGGGTGGGGTGTTTCAGCGGACTCCGTTGCCAATCACAGCGAGCAAAGAATCATAATTTAGTGGAGTGTCACCGTAACCCCTAAGTGGAGTGTCACCGTAACCCCGAGTGTCACCGTAACCCCACCGTAACCCCAAGTTCGGCGATGCGTGTCTGGGCCTTTGCCAGTTCCGGGATGCTGTTTTGAACAGGCTCTCCAGGCACCGCGCTTGGGATTTTTGAACCGGGTTTGGGACCGCGCTTGCGGTTCAACCCCGCCACACCATCAGCCTTCCAGTCCGTATGCCAGCCATAGAGAAGCTTGCGCGAAACGCCAAGCTCACGCGCCATCGGCAACACCGCCCCACCCGCCTCAACCCGCTCTACTGCCGCAATCTTGAAAGCGCTCGAAAATGTTCTGAACTGTAGTTTGTCGGACATGGATTCTCCTGTGAACCCTCTGTCACCGTAATTACCGTGTCTCACTTATGGGGTGCAGTCCACCACTGTCACCGTTATCTATTTGTACATGGGAAAATAAACTGTGGTTGAAGTCAGAATTCAAATGAGTCGGCTTTCTTTCGCGTCAGATGCCATTTTGAAATACTTTAAAGTAAGTTCCAATGCTTGCTCAATTCTTGACGTAAAACTTTGCTTTTCCGCATCTCCAGCAAAAGCCCACTCAGCCCATTGGCTAATGGCTTCAGCTACGCCAATCGTCACAACTGCAAACTGCACGAAATTGGTTTCGCAATTTGCGTCTCGTGGTATGAATTCTCCATCTTCTTGTTTAGTCAAATAGTGCGACAAGAGTGATGGCCAAGTACCATGTACAGCATGAGAACCAATGCGTACGGTTACAGTGTATTGAAGATCATCCTTGCCTAAACTCTTCATAATTGCTGGAAGCGGCGGAGATTTCTTTGCATTCTTTATTTCGATTTCATTAAGGCCAGCAGCAGAAACTGTATTGGCGATGCCTCGGAGCATCCTTTCATCAATAGGCAGAATAATGCCACTTCGCGCCGCAATCCTTAATTCAATTTCAGACTTCAATTCCAACTCGGCCTTTAGTCCATCAGCTAAATACCTATGTAACGCTTCTGTTCCGAAACTTCCCGTCAACCACATAATTTTTAACGCGGACTCATTTATGCATCGGTCAATTATGAGGGTCGTCTCGCCGTAATTTCCCTCAAATGACAACTTGACATTTGACAGCATCAATCGTGCGATGCGATTTAACAAACCTTTCACCGTAGAAAACTGCATTTCTGGATGTTTATAAAGTGAAGTTGATTTCTGGCTGACCCTCGCGGCAGCATTGGCCAATAGTCCAAAGTATTTGTAGTATTCAAACAGAATTGGCCTGAAATCACCGTCTTTTTCACAATCCTGCAAAAGTTCGTGCTCAAACTTGGGCAGAATGGGAAAAAAGTCTGATGGTTCGACCAACCCGTCCATCGTTACACTCCAAGAAATGGATTGCTGTCACTTCCCCGCCGCCTTCACGACTGCTTTTGCCGTAATCCCAAACTTTTCATAAAGCACTTCCGCAGGCGCACTCGCTCCGAATCCGGTCATGCCGATGAATTTTCCGTCCGAGCCGATGTAGCGGTCCCAGCCTTGGCGGAGGCCTGCTTCGACGGCGATGCGGATTTTTTCGGTGCCCATGACTTTTGCTTTGTAGGCTTTGGATTGGCGTTCGAAGAGTTCCATGGAGGGGACTGAGACGACGCGGGTGTTGATGCCTTTTTTGTCCAGCAGCTCTTTTGCTGCGATGGCGATTTCGACTTCTGACCCGCTAGCGAAAATCACGGCTTTGGTTTTCTCCGGATGTGACGCGATTTCATAGGCACCCCCGGCGCTAAGATTTTTCGCGGAATGGGTCAAACGTGCGGGTTTGAGTTTTTGCCGCGTCAGCACCAGTGTGGATGGCGTGGTCTTGCTTTCCAAGGCGATCTGCCAGCATTCCACCGCTTCCACCGCATCGCAGGGGCGCATCACGATGTGGTTGGGGATGACGCGGACTGCGGCCAAATGTTCGACGGGTTGGTGGGTGGGGCCATCTTCGCCGAGGCCGATTGAGTCGTGGGTCATGACGAAGATCGAGCGGATGCCCATCAGCGAAGCCAGCCGCATCGAGGGGCGGCAATAGTCGGTGAAGCAGAAGAAGGCGCCGCCATAGGGAATGACACCGCCGTGCAGGGCCATGCCGTTCATGGCGGCGGCCATGCCATGCTCGCGGATGCCCCAGTGCATGTAGCGGCCGGCATAGTCGGCGGCGGAAAGCACTTTTAAATCCTTGGACTTGGTGTTGTTGGAGCCTGTGAGATCGGCTGAGCCGCCCACGGTTTCCGGCACAGCGGGGTTGATCACATCCAGGGCGTTTTGCGAGGAGTTGCGCGTTGCAATATGGGGTGGGTTTTTGGCCAAGGCTTTTTTGTAGTCGGCGATGACTGTGCCGAAATTGGCAGGCAGGTCGCCCTTGAACAGGCGCGTGAGATCAGTCTTTTGGTCTGATGCGGCAAGGCGGCTTTCCCAGGCTTTGCGGGCGTCAGCACCCTTGGCACCCACGCCACGCCAGACGTTTAATATGTCTGCGGGAATCACAAATGGCGCAGCATCCCAGCCCAGTTCCTTGCGGGCCAAGGCGATTTCAGCGTCACCCAAGGGTGAGCCATGGGCTTGGTAGGAGTCTTTCTTGTTGGGCGAGCCGAAGCCGATGATGGTCTTGGCGGCGATCATCACCGGGCGGTCGGAGGTTTGGGCCTCAGTGAGGGCGCGTTCGACATCGGCTTGGTCGAGACCATCGCAGCGGATGGTCTTCCAGCCGCTCGCTTCAAAGCGCTTCACCTGATCCGTCGAGTCCGACATGGAGACGCGACCATCGATGGTGATGTTGTTGTCATCCCAGATGACGATGAGGTTTGACAGTTTCAAATGTCCGGCAAGACCCATGGCTTCTTGGGAAATTCCTTCCATCAAACAGCCGTCACCACAGATGACATAGGTTTTGTGGTTAATCAACGCGTCGCCGAATTTGGCGTTGAGATGACGTTCGGCGATGGCAAAGCCCACGGCGTTTGAAAGGCCCTGGCCAAGTGGGCCTGTGGTGGTTTCAATGCCCGTGGCGTGGCCATATTCCGGGTGGCCAGCGGTGATCGAGCCGAACTGGCGGAAATTCTTGATCTGCTCGATGGTCATGTCCTGGTAGCCCGTGAGATGCAACAAGGAATAGAGCAACATGGAGGCATGACCTGCCGAGAGAATGAAACGATCCCTGTCTGGCCAGTGTGGTGCAGTGGGGTCGAATTTCAGAAATTTCGAGAACAACACCGTTGCCACATCGGCTAAACCCATGGGTGCTCCGGGATGGCCGGAATTGGCCTTTTGCACGGCGTCCATCGAAAGGGCGCGGATGGCATTGGCCATGGATTTGGCAGAAACGGTCATGGAATTGTTCCTCAAGCTGAATTGGTTGTTGCCCTGTGGTCCTGACCTGATAACACCCGGCTGAAGTGAGTCAACTGTGAGATTAGCACTACTTGCAGGTGTTTGCTTCACTGGCAATTCATGTTTATGATGCAACAGATTGAGTAGCCTTGATAATTTCTGGTTTGTAGCGTAACCTTGGGACAGGGGCTAGGATGAACGAAGCAAAAAAATTCGATGCGGCACTGACGCGATTCGAACGGGCCTTGGGGCTTGTCGAAAATGCGCTGGTCGTAAAACGCGAGGCGCAAGCCAAATTGGCCAGCCTCGAAGAGCAAACCGCCAGCTTGCAATCAGACCGCAAGCGGTTGGATAGCGACTTGGCATTGGTGCGGGTGAAAGCTGCCGAACTTGTTGATACCAGCAAGCAGGCAGCAGGCAAGATTGACAGCGCAGTGTCGCGAATCCGCTCGGTGCTTTATTCCAACAGTGGGGCATGAATGAATGGCCAACGTCGTCGTCAATGTGGCAAGCCGCCCTTACACCATGAAATGCCCGGATGGCGAGGAAGAACACTTGCGCGATCTCGCCAAGCTTCTGGACAGTGAGGTGGCTCGTATCCGCCAAAGCGTGGGTGCGATTGGTGATATCCGGCAATTGGTGATGGCGGGCCTGATGGTGGCGGACCGCCTGTCGGAAGCCACGCGCAAGATGGAAGCCCTGGAAGCCGACAACCAATCCTTGCGTGAAAGCCGCAATGTGGCGCTGAGCAATATCAAGACGCTTGAAGAGAATTTCTCCAAGGCGCTGGATATGGCGAGTGAGAAAATGGAAGAAATGGCGGGGTAATCCGCAATGCAGTGGTTCTCACTGGATTTTTGCTGCCATCCGCCCTACATGAAGGACGGCGATGCTGCGGCTCTTGTGTGGGACTCTAATTTCCCAGGGCCTATAAACGATTATCTCGGGAGCTGTCCCTGTGCTGGATTCTGGTCCGGTGCACACGGCGCCCACCTACGCAAGTAGGGACCAGGGATCGTCAGTCACCTACGGTTCACGCGGGTCGCCACTTTTCTGCCCAGATGTTGCCATGCAGCTACCCGCACCCCAAGGTTGTTTAAGGTATTATTATCCATAAATCGCTATTTCTTGCAATTGCAGAAGCTGCGAAGTGCGGCCCACTGCGGTCAAGTTGGGAGTTCGTCTTGCGATTGCGTTTGCCGATTTGTGTTGTTGCCACTGCATTTGCGACGGTCATGACGCTTTTGCTTTCGGTTGAGTTTGCAATTGCACAAACGGCAACTGTTACAGCCACGACAAACCAGACCTGCGCCGGCACTCGGTTTGGCAGAGACCTCGGCTGTACGGCCAATGACTTCACGTCGTCCTTGACCTTTGCCCAACCAACCCTCACGGCAATCAGCAATTGTCAGGCCGGACAGACGATTTCGATCGACATAATTGCGTCAATCGTCTCCGGCAGCACGGACCGCTATGATGTAGGCTATTTCTTTGGCGAGAATGGCATTGATCCGCAGCTCAACAATGCCGCGTCTTCTTGTTCAATCGGTTTGTTTCCAACAACTCCCTTGCCATTTTATCCCGAAGACACCGACACCTGCGGTGACTACAAGAAGAGCAGCACGGCGACACTGCAAGTGAGCGGCATTCGACTGCTCTGCCAGCCCGCCAGTGGCACTACGGCCTTGGCGCTGCCTTATGTATTGTCCTTCAAGCAAAATGCTGGCGGCAACAATTGTACCGTCAATGGCGTCAACCAGATCGTGCCGGGTACCACTTCAAAATGTGTATCATCGGCAAACACATCCCTGACGGGGGTCGGCACCATCGACGGCGTCACCGTCAATGGTTTTGTGACCGTCACCAAGCAAACAACGCCGGACACGGAGCCTGGCACTTTTGCCTTCACGACGGCGGCATCGCCCACAGCCACGGTCACGCCATCAACGCAAAACCTTGTCGATGGCGGCTCGCAGACGTTCCAGGTGCCACTTGTGGCAGGCGGAACGCGGCAGTTGGTGATTTCGGAAACCGCCCTTGGCGGTTGGGATCCAACTTCCAGTATCAGTTGCACCACGCCAAGTGGTGGATCTTCTTCCAGCTATGTCACTCTCAGCAACACCACCCGGAGCATCACAGCAAACCTGACGGAAACCAATTTTGGCGCGGTGTGCACCATCACCAATACCAAGAAGCCGACTGTTGCCGCGAAGAAAATCACCACAGGTGATTTTGGCGGGCCCTTTGTTTTTGCAAAAACGAACCTGAACACAGCGATTGCCGACATTACAACGACAGTCGCGGCAACGGCCCAACCTGCTTCGCCCACTTTCCACGAAGTGACGACGACCAATTCGGACGTGACGATCACCGAAACCGTGCATTCTGATTATGTTATCAGAACCGCCGCTTGCACGGATTCCAACAGTTCCCGCACCGGCAACACCGGCAGCAAGGGCACGCTTTCCGGCAATGTGTTGACAATACCGGGGGCGGATGTTGATCCGGCATCCAATTATACCTGCACATTCACCAATTTGAAAAAGCCGTCGTTGACTGTTCGGGCCATCACCAATGGCGGATTGGCCACCTCCACCTACACAGGCGGCAATGGCTATGCGGGGGACAGCATTCTCACCACAACGGTGGGCAGTGTGTTGTCAGGGTCGCTTGACCTGTTGAATCAGCCGTCCACATCCACGGCGGTAACAGTCGGCGTGCCATCAGGTTATGTGCTTTCGGGGTTCTCGTGCAGTGGGCTGGGCAGCGGAGGATCGGCCGCCATGTCCGGTCTGGTGCTCACCCTCGATGTGTCGGCAACTGCTCCGGGATCCAACATCATTTGCACTTTCACTTTTAACAAGACACCCTTGTTGCGTTTGCAGAAGATCACCACGGGAAACTTTGGCGGGCCGTTCAGTTTTAGCAGCAGCAATCTGGCAACGATGCCTGGAAATATTTCGACAACAGCCATCGGCGTGGCAACGCCAGCGTCGCCCGTCCAGCATCTTGTCACCACCACAGGTACTGCGGTGGGGTTGACTGAAACTTTCAGCGCAAGCTGGATATCGTCCGGTGTGGTTTGCAATGACAACAACAACGCCATCACCTTGAACAGCAATCCGGTGGCCACATCGAGCACGGGTGCCGTCAGCATTCCGGGAACGGCTATCGTCGTCGGGGCCGACATCAATTGCTTGTTCACCAATGCCGCTGCTGCGCCAAGCCTGACCATTGTGAAGACGGCCAACACAGCGGGGCCGGTGGCCAAGAATACTGTGATCACCTACACTTTCAAGATCAAGAACACGGGCAATGTTCCGATATCGGGCATCACGGTGGCAGATTCGAGTAACGGTTATGGAACAGCACCTGTGCCTGGAAGTGAGGTAATTTTCAACAACGTCTCGCCAGCAGGTGATTCAACTGATGCCGCAGCTAATGGCATTTGGGACATTCTTGGACCAGGCGATGAAATCGTTTTCACGGCACCCTACACTGTCGTACAAGGTGATATTGATTTCAACCAGTGAGAGCTGTTTTGCCCGATTCCCTTTCCACGACGAAGGCAGCGTTGCGCAAGCAGGCTGTGATGTTTCGTCTCGCGGCACATGCGACTTTGGCAGATGACGCGCCTCTGGCATTGCTGAACCATTTGTTTCCAACAAAAACCGAAACGGCGCGAAGCACTGTTTCCGGTTTCTTTCCATACAAGAGCGAGATTGATACCCGCCCTTTGCTGGGGCGATTGGCGGGCGAGGGGTGGATGACGTGTTTGCCCATCGTGATCGCCAAGGGTGAACCGCTGGAGTTTCGACGCTGGCTGCCGGGGGAGCCAACGGTCAGGGGAGTATGGGACATTCCGCGCCCGCCTGACACTTCGCCGTTGGTTGAACCGGATGTTCTTCTCGTGCCTCTGATGGCTTTTGACCGGAAGGGCTATCGGTTGGGCTACGGCGGCGGGTTTTATGATCGAACACTGGCGCTGCTGCGCAACAGGAAACCCGTCGTCGCAATCGGCGTTGCCTATGCGGCGCAAGAGGTTGACAGGGTTCCCCATGACGACCATGACCAGCCGATGGATTATGTCATGACCGAAAAAGAGGTTTTTGCGTGCGGTTGATTTTTCTGGGTGATGTTGTGGGAAAGTCTGGCCGGGAAGCGGTTTACCAGCATTTGCCTGTGTTGCGAGACACCTTGAAGCCTGATGTGGTCGTCGTGAACGGTGAGAATGCTGCCCATGGCTTTGGCATTTCGGAAGATATTTTCAACAAGCTGCGGGAAGCCGGCGCTGATGTTGTAACCCTTGGCAACCATGCCTTTGACCAGCGGGAAGCCCTTGTTTTCATCGAACGGGAAGAACGGCTGATCCGCCCGGTTAATTGGCCGAAAGGCTGTCCGGGCCGCGGGGCCACATTGGTTGAAACAGCTGCGGGCCGCCGCGTTTTGGTGATCAATGCCATGGGCCGTGTGATGGTGGAACCTGTGCTTGATGATCCATTTCCGGCAGTTGACCGGGAATTGGAGAGTTGCAAGCTGGGTCTGGCATGCGATGCCATCATTCTGGATTTTCATGGCGAGGCAAGTTCCGAGAAAATGGCCATGGGACACTACTGTGATGGCAGGGCATCATTGGTGGTTGGCACCCACACCCACACGCCGACCGCCGACCATCACATCATGAATGGCGGCACTGCCTATTTGACCGATGCCGGCATGTGTGGCGATTATGACAGTGTGATCGGCATGGACAAGGCCGAACCCCTGCAACGGTTCCTGCGCAAGTTGCCGATCGAGCGTATGCGGCCTGCAGAGGGTGAAGCTACGGTATGTGGTGTTGCGGTCGAAACAGATGATGTCACGGGGCTGGCTTTGAAAATTGCACCGATCAGGATTGGTGGTATTTTAAGCCAGACGATGTTTGAAGGCTGGTGAATGTGTCAAACACCCCCTCCCGGCTTCGCCGTACTCCCCACGCTTCGCGTGAGGAAGAAAAAAGATTTCTCCCTCGACGAAGTCGGGGGAGTACCCCAAAGGGGGGAGGGGGTGTTTGATGAAAACGGAAATTGGAGAAAATTTATGACACTCGGCATTTCGCAAATCGCCCATTGGGCTTTGAAAGTCCATGACCTGGAGAAGTCCTTGGCGTTCTACCGGGATACGCTTGGTTTTGATGAAATGATGCGGATTGACCAGGAGGATGGGCAGTTGATGCTGGTCTATCTGCGCGTCACAGACACGCAATTTGTCGAGCTGTTTCCACGTGGCAAAGGAAGCGTTGCGCCAGACGAAGCAACAACTTCAATGCATCATGTGTGCCTGCAGGTGGCATCAATTGCAGAGACGGTTGCAGCTTTGGAAAAAATCGGCGTGCCGCTGTTCCGCGAGGCCAAGTTGGGACTCGATGGCAACAATCAGTGCTGGATCAAGGACCCCGATGGCAACCGTATCGAGTTCATGCAGATGTTGCCGGGCAACATGCAGGAAGTGGCGATTGCGCGGTTGAACGCCTGAACTTTTCTCCACAATCCTGCCGGAATCCCGCCAGAATTCCGGCTTCATGCCAACACCATCACTTTCTAGCTTCTTCTCCATCACACCGGAGGAAGCCCATGAAACGTCTGTTCTTGCTGTCTGCCATTTCCCTGTTCGCCCTCAACACCATTTCTGCCAATTCCGCCGTTCAGCAGGTGCAGCAGCGGGTTGAGGTGGCATTTGTGCTGGATACCACGGGCTCCATGGCGGACTTGATCGATGGCGCGAAAAAGAAAATCTGGTCGATAGCTTCAACGGTGGTTGATACCAATCCAGACGCCGACATTGCCATGGCGCTGGTGGCATACCGGGATCGTGGTGATGACTATGTGGTGCAAACCACGCCGCTGTCGGAAGACATACAAGGTCTTTATGGCAAGCTGGTGAAGCTGGAGGCTGATGGCGGTGGTGACACGCCTGAGTCGGTCAACGAAGCATTGAACAATGCCATAAGCGATTTGAAATGGTCATCAGGGGATCATGTGAAGCGCATTGTTTTTCTGGTTGGCGATGCACCGCCCCACATGGATTATGAACAGGAGCGGCAGTATCCGCGCATCCTGAAAGATGCCCAAGCCCGCGACATCATCGTCAATACGGTGCAAGCTGGTGACATGCTGGAAACCACACCGATTTGGAAGGAGATCGCCCAGTATGGCGGTGGACGTTACATGGCCATTCCCCAAAGTGGTGGTGATGTGGTGGTGATCATCTCGCCTTATGATGATGAAATCCTGGATTTGCAGGGAGAACTTGATGGCACCGTCGTGCCCTATGGACGGCTTGAACGAAAAGCCGAAATCAATCAGCGGATGATCGAGAAATCGGCAGCTGCTCCATCAGTGAAACTCGACAACTCGAAATTCTATGCCAAGCGCGCGCTGAAAAAAGAAGTCATTACCGGAGGTGATCTCATCGGCGATGTGCGCAACAATGCTGTCGCGCTGGATGGCATTGTTGAGGAGGAAATGCCAGATGAATTGCGCAGCATTCCCAAGGCGGACCGTAGAGCCTGGGTGGCAGAACGCCTCGACAAACGTGCCAAGATGGAAGCCCGGATGTCCGAACTCATTGCAAGGCGTGATGCTTTTGTCGTCGATGAACAAGCCAAAACCAAATCCGCCAAGAATGTCGATTCATTCGACCGGGCAGTTGAGGATACGCTGAAGGCGCAGTTGAACTAACCGCACTATTTCCGGCGCATGAATTCCGGCAGGGGGGTTGCCACTTCAGCACCCAGTGCGGATTTCAGTTGGTGGACGAATCTGATGCCGCGGTTGAGGCGGGCTTCGGCCTCGGCGGTTTCGCTGCGCAAGGTGGCAAGGCCTGCGGCTTCAAATTCACGGGCTGCATTGGCACTGGTATCTGCCAAAGTTGCGATGCTGGCAAATAATCTGCCAGCAGGAGCTGCTTCAATCAAGGGTCTGACCTTTCGTAAGGCAGATGCGCCCGCAACCCCGACGGCTTCGCCATCGAAGGAAAATTCATCAATTGCTGGTCTTGCTGCCGTCGCCATCACTCAATACTCCACACACAAACTAACTAAGTGACATGGTGAAGGAACAGACTTAACAACGGGTTAAGGGGCTGCTTGTGTTTTGCAGAGCTGCATTGCTATATGTTGCGAAATTATTTCGAGGACATTATGGCCGGCCATTCGCAATATAAAAACATCATGCATCGCAAGGGCCGGCAAGACAAACTCCGCTCCAATGCCTTTGCCAAACTGGGCCGTGAAATCACCGTGGCGACCAAGGCCGGCTTGCCGGACCCGGCGATGAATGCGCGGCTGCGGCTGGCGGTGCAGAACGCGCGGGCGGGCAACATGCCGTGGGACACCATTGAACGGGCCATCAAAAAGGCTTCGGGTG
Organism: Hyphomicrobiales bacterium; assembly: GCA_031418195.1. GTDB lineage: Bacteria > Pseudomonadota > Alphaproteobacteria > Rhizobiales > Aestuariivirgaceae > Aestuariivirga. The sequence continues at coordinate 37,335 of JANOXA010000042.1, forward strand.
CAGATGCTGAAAATTACGATGCCATTCGCTACGAGGGCTATGGCGCAGGAGGCGTTGCAGTTGTTGTTGAAGCGTTGACCAATAACCGCAACCGCACAGCCAGCAATGTGCGTTCGCTGTTTGCCAAATTTGGCGGCAACATGGGGGAAACGGGGTCGGTGTCATTCATGTTCGGCAGGGTGGGAGAAATTACTTATCCCGCTGCCAAGATATCAGCTGATGGCATGTTGGAGGCGGCGATTGAGGCTGGTGCAGATGATGTGGAATCCGATGCCGAGTCCCATGTGGTGACCTGTGCTTTTGAAAATACGGGCGAGGTTTCATCGGCACTGGCGGCCAAGTTTGGCGATGCTGATACGGTCAAGATTGTCTGGAAGCCGAATGTCATGGCGCCGGTGGATTTTGAAAAAGCCGAAACCCTGATGAAACTGGTGGATGCGCTGGATGACGATGATGACGTGCAAACAGTTTTCACCAATGCAGAAATTCCAGATGATGTCATGGCGCAATTGAATCCAGAGTGAGCATGCCGACACACCATTTTTTGCCTTCGGTTTTTCACGCCACACTGGGTGCCCATGCGCCAGTGTTGCGGATCGGCGATGGCGATGTGGTGGTGACTGTGACTTTGGATGCCCATGGCTACGACAGGGCCATGGTGAAGCGCGGTGGTGACACCAATCCGATGACGGGGCCGTTCTTTGTGGAGGGTGCGGAGCCGGGGGACGTTCTGGCGGTCGAGATTGTGCGTATCAGCATGAACCGCAAAACGGGATGGACACGCTCTGGACTGGCCTGGAATGTGGTTGACCCTGCGATGGTGCGCGACATGCCCACACGTGAAAAGATCATTTGGGACATTGGTGCCAATGGTGTGACGCTTCAGGAATCGACGCAAGGTCTAGTGAACTGGTCAGTGCCGCTTGATCCGATGATCGGTTGTTTTGGTGTTGCACCAGCAGGCGGCGGGGCGATTTCAACCGCGACTTCCGGCCCCCATGGCGGCAATATGGATTATCGCTTGTTTCGCATGGGAACGGTGGCGATGTTTCCCGTGGCCGTCTCAGGCGCTTTGTTTTTTCTGGGTGATGTGCATGCAGCGCAAGGCGATGGCGAGATTGCGGGCACAGGGATTGAGACGTCGGCAGAAGTAGAATTCCGTGTACGGATTATCAAGAACAAGCCGATCAGTTGGCCACGAGGCGAAACTGATGATGCTATTTTTACGGTGGGTAACGCAAGGCCGCTGGAGCAGGGTTTGCAGCACGCCACCAGCGAAATGTTGCGCTGTCTGGAATCGGACTTTGGCCTGTCGCGCGTGAGTGCATCGCATCTTCTGGGCATGGCGGTTCGCTATGATATCGGCAATGTGTTCAACCCGGCGTTTTCGGTGGCATGTCGTGTTGAGAAGAGATGGCTTCCGTGACACGCATCATCGGCATTGATCCTGGATTGCGCAACACCGGCTGGGGCGTGATTGAAAGTGTTGGATCGCGGCTGATTTATGTGAGTGATGGCGCGGTGCATTCCGATCCGGATGCTCCCCTGGCGCAAAGGCTGTTGCAGATCCATTTGCAAATCCTCAGTGTACTGAAGGAATTTGCACCGGATGAAGCGGCGATTGAGGAAACCTTTGTCAACTCAGATGCGAGAGCCACATTGAAGCTGTGCAGGCGCGGGGTGTTGTGATGTTGGTACCGGCCATGTTGAATTTGAGCGTGGCCGAATATGCGCCGAACCAGATCAAGAAATCTGTGGTGGGGGCTGGCCACGCCGACAAATCGCAAGTCAAACACATGGTCAGCATCTTGTTGCCGCGCGCTGACATGAAGACAGCAGATTCAACCGATGCCCTCGCCGTGGCGATCTGCCATTCCCATCATCGCAGCATTCCACGCTTGGTTTCGGCGCTGCAACGTTCTTGACTTGTTCCTCAGGATGTGGAAGTAATACCTGAGAGGTATTACCATGCGCATCACATCCAAAGGCCAGGTGACGATCCCGAAGCATATTCGGGATCGTTTGGGTGTTGCGGCGGGAGACGACATTGGCTTCCGCGAGGAGGGGCAGGCGGTGATTGTTGAGAAGGCGGAGATATCCAAGTCAGAGAATGCTGGTGTAGCGCTTTACAAGCATCTTGTGGGCAAAGGGCCGCTGTTGCGTCAAGGGCGGCCGCTGATCACAGCAGAGGAACTCAATTTACTAACGCGCGGAAGAGCTTTGAATGCCCTCGACCCTGATTGACACGAATGTGATACTTGATGTGTTGGAGGAACGCGCACCATGGTCGAAATGGGCGTTAAGGCAGTTTGAGCGATTGGTCGAAGACGGTGAACTCATCATCAATCAAATCGTCTATGGCGAAGCATCCGTACCCTATGCCTCGCTCGCCCTGTTTGATGGTGTTTTGCCTGTCGCCTTGGTGAAGCGTGAAAATTTGCCGTGGGATGCCGCATTCATCGCCGGCAAGGCACATGAGCAATATCGCATCCGCGGGGGGCAGAAACGTTCAACCTTGCCGGACTTTTTCATTGGTGCACATGCTGCTGTCGCTGGTCATCGCGTTTTGACGCGTGATGCTGCGCCATTCCGCACCTATTTCCCTAAAGTTGAAATCATCGCACCGGATTCGCATCCATGAGGGCTGTTTCATGATTGGAAAATTGAAAGGACGCATTGACTCCAGAGGCCCCGACTGGGTGATGTTGGATGTTTCGGGCGTTTGTTATTTTGTTTCGTGCTCAGGTAAAACCTTGAGCGCATTGCCGGGGGTGGGGGAACCTGCTGAAATTCACACGGATATGCTGGTGTCGCAAGACAACATCCGACTTGTAGGTTTTGCTACCTTGCTCGAAAAAGAATGGTTCAAGTTGTTGCAGTCAGTGCAGGGCGTAGGTGCGCGGGTTGCGTTGGCAATTTTGACGGTGCTTTCAGCTTCAGAACTGGCGTCTGCCATTGCGCTGCAAGACAAGGCAATGATCGGCCGGGCCAATGGCGTGGGCAAAAAACTAGCCGAACGCATTGTGCTGGAATTGAAAGACAAGGCCCCGGCCTATACGGCGGCGGATATTGGCTTAAGTGCTGTGGCAACTGAACTGGCATCGCCGAAGTCGTCGGCGGTGACCGATGCTGTCTCGGCGCTGGTGAATTTGGGTTATGGCCAGTCACAGGCGGCGATGGCGATTGCCGCCGCCATGCGCAAAGGCGGCGATGATCAGCCGACGGAGAAATTGATCCGGGCGGCTTTGAAAGAATTGGCGACGGGATGACCCGCACCATCCTTGACCAAGCTCCTAAACCTGAAGACGCAATGGACACCCACCTGCGGCCTCAGAAACTTGATGAGTTTGTCGGGCAGACCAAGCAGAAGCAAAATCTGCGGGTGTTCATTGAGGCTGCAAAGTCTCGCGGCGAGGCGCTTGATCATGTGTTGTTTGCGGGGCCACCGGGTTTGGGCAAAACCACGTTGGCGCAGATCATGGCGCGGGAGATGGGGGTTAATTTCAAATCCACTTCCGGCCCGGTGATTGCCAAGGCGGGCGATCTTGCGGCACTCCTCACCAATCTTGAAGACCGGGATGTATTGTTCATCGATGAAATTCATCGGCTTAATCCAGCGGTGGAGGAAGTGCTTTATCCCGCCATGGAAGATTTTCAGTTGGACTTGATCATTGGTGAAGGGCCAGCCGCGCGAAGTGTCAAAATTGATCTGGCCAAGTTCACGCTAGTTGGTGCCACCACGCGCACCGGACTTTTGACCACGCCGCTCAGGGATCGTTTTGGCATTCCCATTCGACTGGATTTTTACAACGAAGTGGAATTGCTTGAGATCGTGCGGCGCGGTGCTCGCATATTGCAAATGCCAGTTTCCGAGGATGGGGCGCGGGAAATTGCCCGGCGCTCACGGGGCACACCGCGCATTGCTGGTCGGCTGTTGCGGCGGGTGCGGGATTTTGCATCGGTTGCGGGCCATGCGCAGATCGATGCCAAATCCGCCGACAAGGCTTTGCAGGCACTGGATGTTGATCATGCGGGGCTTGATGCTTTGGACCATCGCTATCTCACATGTATCGCAATGAATTTTGGGGGTGGACCAGTTGGCATTGACACCATCGCCGCCTCACTTTCCGAAAGCCGGGATGGCATTGAAGATGTGGTGGAGCCATATTTGTTGCAGCTAGGCTTTCTCAATCGTTCGCCGAGAGGGCGCATTCTTACGCACCATGCGTTCAAGCATTTGGGATTGGCGGTGCCGAACCGGGCGGAGATTACGCAGGGTGTGTTGTCGTTGGGGGAAGGGGAGTGATGTCTGGCAAAGGGACCTCATCCGCCCCGTTGGGGCACCTTCTCCATCTGCGATGGAGAAGGGACAATATTTTAGGCCGGTTCACATGCCAGTCCCTTCTCCATCGCAGATGGAGAAGGTGGCGCGAAGCGCCGGATGAGGTACCTTCTTTGGCGGTTGCACAATGCTAACCGGCACCATCACCAACTCCATCCACCACCTTCTGCTTCGCGTCCACTACGAGGACACGGATTTTTCGGGCCATGTCTATCATGCCAATTATCTGAAATTCTGTGAGCGGGCGCGGTCGGATTTTTTGCGGGTGGTTGGGGTTGACCAGAACGCGATGATTGCTCAGGGCACGGCTTTTGTGGTGCGGCGCATGGGGTGTGATTTTTTGCGGCCTGCGAAGTTTGATGATCTCATTACCGTTGAGACAATACCCAGCAAAATGGCGGGTGCGCGGTTTGAGCTTTCGCAACGGGTTTTGCGCGGGCCGGACGTGCTTTTTATGGCGGATGTTACCGTTGCCATGATTGATGGACGCGGGAGACCCATGCGCATACCGGCTGACATGGCTGCTAAATTTGTCATCCCTCAAACGTAACTACTTGTTAACCATAAATGATTCATCTGAAGCTCAAGGCTGGCGGTCCTCGTCCGGCCCTTTGCTGATTCATGTGGATGCTTAAAATCTGCCGCAGAATCGACAGAATTTGACTGTTTAGGCGCTGGTTTGGCGTGGTCACGCTTTGTGAGACGGAACGGGGGACAGTTCTGCCGCAATTGGGGATTTAAGGTCTGAGATGGAACAAATAGCTGAAACGCCTGCCGTTGGGGGTGCGAGTATTTCTTTGTGGCATCTGGTCACGCAGGCTTCGGGCCCGGTTTTGCTTGTCATGATCGGCCTCGCATTGGCGTCGCTGTGGACCTGGGCCATCATATTTGAAAAGTTTTTTGCCTTTCGCAAAGTCAATGCGGGCAACGACAGGTTTGAGCAGTCTTTCTGGTCGGGCCAATCGCTGGATGATCTTTACCATGGCGTGAGCAACCGGGATAATTCCGGCATGTCGTCGATCTTCGTGGCGGCCATGCAGGAATGGAAGCGCAGCCAGGGTGCGGCTTTGCGGGCCGGTTTTGCTGGCGTGCAAAAGCGCATTGAAAAAGTCATGGATGTGCAAATACAGAAGGAAATGGGGGCTTTGGAATCGCGCTTGTTGTTTTTGGCCACCACCGGTTCGGCTGGCCCCTTTATCGGATTGTTTGGAACCGTTTGGGGCATCATGACGGCATTTCAGGGTATTGCCAATTCAGGGCAGACAAGTCTTGCTGTCGTGGCACCCGGCATTGCCGAAGCCTTGTTTGCCACGGCAATTGGTCTGGTAGCTGCCATTCCGGCGACAATATTTTACAATATGTACTCCGCCGATGCAGCGAAGGTGGCGACCCGGCTGGAAAATTTTGCCGATGAATTTTCAGCCATCATTTCCCGCCAGCTGGACGAGAGGGCTTAAACGATGGGCGCTTCCATGGGTGGTGCAAATGGCAGGAGCGGACGCCGGGGCAGGCGTCAATCACGCCATGGGGCCATCAGTGAAATCAATGTGACGCCATTGGTGGACGTGATGCTGGTGTTGCTGATCGTGTTCATGGTGGCAGCACCTCTCATGACGGTGAGTGTACCCGTCGATTTGCCCAAGACGAGCGCCAAGCCGACCTCGACGCCCGCTGAACCGCTGTTCATCACAGTGCAGGCCAACAACACGGTCTATCTCGGCGACACGGTGACAAATTTTGAGGACTTGCTGCCGCAACTCGCTGCCCAAGCCAAGGAGGGCCTGAATGAAAACCTGATGGTGCGGGCTGACAGTGCACTGACCTATGGCAAGATCATGGAAGTGCTGGGGCTGCTGAATGGGGCGGGCTACACCAAGGTGGGCCTTGCGACGCTGCCCATCGACAAGCCTGTCAACAATTGATGCCATGAAGAAAAGTTTTCTCGGTTCGGCAACATTCCATGGGGCGATCATCATCGCCGCAGTGTTTGGCATGCCTGCCGCGAAGGTGCCTGAGATCATACCGCCTGAGGCCATTCAAGTTGATATCAGCAACATCACCGACAATACGAAGGTGAAGGCGCAAACCAAGTCAGATGAAAAGCCGAAGGACAAGCCGAAACCCAAGGCATCGGAAGCCGTCGAAAAGGTGAAGCCCAAGGAAAAGGTTTCGGAAGAAAAGAAAGTGGCGTTGAAGGAACCTGTGAAAGCAGAGCCACCGCCGCCAAAGCCTGAAGAAAAGCCGGAACCAGAACCGCCAAAACCAGAGCCAAAACCCAAAAAAGAACCACCGCCGAAAAAGCTGGAGGACCTGCCTTTGGATTCCGATCCATTGAAAGACATGCTGGCTGCTGAGGAAAAAAAGATCGAAGAAGACAAGAAGATAGAGAAAAAAAAGGCCGACGAGAAAAAGAAGGCTGACGAGAAAAAGAAGGCCGCTGAAGATAAAAAGAAGGCCGATGAAAAGGCCGCTGCAGATGCCAAGAAAAAACTTGATGGAGAAAAGAAGAAGCGCAAGCTTGATGTGGCTGAACTTGAGGCTTTGCTCAACAAGGATGATACAATTGAATCGTCGACACCTGTTGAAAAGAAAGACGATGCCGGAACACCTGAAAAGGCTGCCAAGGATGTGCAAGGTAATGACGACGCCATATCTGCGACGATTGTTGATGCATTGCGCAGCAAATTCTCGGAATGTTGGTCTATTCCACCAAGTGTTCGGGAAGCGGCTGTTAGTGTTGACGTGTCGTTTGATCTCGACAAGCAAGGCCGGGTGGTTGGTCAACCGGTTATCATCGGCGGTGACAACGGCAGCCCGTTGTTCCAGACCGCTGGACTTGCAGCGCGTTCGGCCGTGATGACATGCCAGCCTTTTGATTGGTTGCCGACAGACCGCTATGACCTATGGAAAAATATTGAATGGACGTTCAAGCCGCGATGACGCAGGAAAACAACAAGATGAAAATTACCTCCACAGCAATTGTACTTCGCCTTGTGCTGGCGTTGATGATGATGTTTGCGTTGCCCGGATTGTCTTTTGCGGCTTTGAAAGGCATCAACCAGGACGGCAAGATTGATCCTTTGCCGATTGCCATTGCGCCCTTTTCTGCTGCTGGCGACACGGCGGATGCGGCGGCTGTCATTGCCGGGGTGATTGCCAATGATCTTGGCCGATCCGGTTATTTCGGGCCGATTTCGCCAGATTCATACCCTGAGCAACTTTCCAGCCTTGATGCCCAACCCAATTTTTCCGGCTGGCAGCAGATCAAGGCGCGTGCGCTGGTGGCGGGGCAAGTGACGAATGAAGGCGGAAAGATTCGCGTGGCTTTCAAACTCTATGACGTTGACTCAGGCCAGATGCTGGTGAGCCAATCACTTGCAGCGTCACCTAAACTGGCGCGGCGCTTGGGGCACCGGGTTGCCGATCAGATTTATCAAGCTCTCACTGGTTTTGACGGATATTTCGATACGCGGGTGGTTTTCATCAATGAAAGTGGCGGCAAGTCCAAGCGCATCAAAAAACTGGCGATCATGGATCAGGATGGTTTCAACGCCCATGATCTTCCAGTAGCGGGGGATCTTCTGCTGACACCACGTTTTTCGCCGACCTCCAATGAAGTGGCTTTCATGTCTTTCGGCACGGGCACGCCTCGGGTGTTTGTCTACAACATCGACACTAACCAGAAAGAGATCGTAGGGGATTTTCCCAACATGAGTTTTGCACCGCGCTATTCGCCGGATGGCAACCGCATCATCATGAGTTTGCAGAGCGAAGATGGCAATTATTCCAACCTCTATGAAATGAATTTGCAGACTCGCAAATTGCGGCAGCTGACGGATGTGACCGCGATCAATACGGCGCCTTCCTATTCGCCGGATGGTTCGCAGATTGCATTTGAGTCAGACCGGGGCGGGGCGCAGCAGATCTATTCAATGGCGGCAGGTGGCGGTGGGGCAGAGCGCATCAGCTTTGGCAAGGGCCGCTATTCAACCCCGGTCTGGTCGCCGGATGGCAAGTGGATTGCCTTTACCAAAAATGCCGGTGGAAAATTTTCCATTGGCGTGATGAAGCCTGATGGATCAGGGGAGCGCATCCTCACCGAAGGCTACCACAACGAGGGTCCAACCTGGGCGCCCAACAGCCGTGTCATCATGTTCTTCCGGGAATCCGGGGGCGAGAATGGTGGCGCACAACTCTTCTCGGTGGATGTGTCGGGTTATAACGAGCAGCCGGTTTCAACACCGGGCTTTGCTTCTGACCCAGCCTGGTCACCGCGTCTTAACTAAGTTTGCAAACCTGGATTTAAGAATATCAAGGCAAAGACTTTCTAAACATCGGGGCCTAAATTTTAATTAGGGGGCCTCTCTTTAAACAAGGTGGATCTACAAAATGATGAATGTACAAACTTCGGGTTTCAAGCTTGTGTTGGCTTTGGCGTGTGCGCTTTCGCTTGCTGCATGCTCCAAAAAATCTTCAACAGCAGGTCTGGGTGCCGATGGTCTTGGCGGTGGTGCCGGGGATCAGTTGGCAGGCAGCGCGGCTCAGGTTCCAGGCTCGGCGGAAGATTTCTCGGCCAACATCGGTGACAAGGTGTATTTCGAAAATGACCAGTCTTCACTTACAGCCGAGGGTCGCGATGTTTTGGTGAAACAGGCCTCATGGTTGCAGGAATATCCTGAAGTTGCCATCCAGATTGAAGGCCATGCCGACGAGCGCGGCACCCGCGAATACAACATTTCGCTGTCGGCACGGCGTGCAACAACGGTTCGCAATTTCCTGATCTCGCAAGGTATTTCGGCAAAGCGCGTGGCTTCCATTGCCTATGGCAAGGAACGTCCGGCAGCGGTTTGTGACAGCGAAGAATGTTGGTCACAAAATCGCCGTGCTGTCACGGTTATCACGGCTGGTGCCCGTACCAGCTAAGGATGGTGAGGGGCCAATTTTGCGCTCTTGCGCCATGAATTATGTGTAAGGGGTGGCCATCGCGCTTGTGTGCGGTGGCTTTTTGTGCAACGCAAAACGATGAATGTGGCGAATCGTGAGGACTGCCCTTGGGGGATCCGGGATTGGCTGTTTGAAGGAGTGGGATAGCGATGTTGATGCGGATGGCTGGTTTTAAAACTGTTGCTGTGCTGGGTTGTTTTTTGGCTTTGGCGGCCTGTACCAAGAAAAACGCGCCAGACTTGGAGGCCGGTCCCGGCGGCCAGGGTGAAAACTTTGATGGCGGCATTGGTTCTGCCACACCCGGTTCCAAGGCGGATTTTGATACCAACATTGGCAACGTGATTTACTTTCTGGTTGACCAGTCAACCTTGACACCTGAAGGTCGCGAAACATTGACGCGCCAGGGTGAATGGCTGCAAAAATATGGCGATGTCACCATTCAGGTTGAAGGCCATGCCGACGAACGCGGCACGCGCGAATATAATATTTCTCTATCGGCCCGCCGTGCAACGACATCCCGGAATTATCTGATCTCGCAAGGTGTGTCTGCAAGCCGCATTGCTTCCATCGCCTATGGCAAGGAACGCCCATCACAACTTTGCGATGCTGAGGAATGCTGGTCGCAAAACCGTCGTGCCGTGACTGTGGTGACGGGCGGAACCAATTAACCTTCTGTTACTGTTGCGCTGGCGCAACAGTTGGCGGGGATTTGAAAATTGCCTCGGCATAGCCCCAATTTCTCCGCCTTGTTCAGCCATGGTTCAACATCACTGATTTTCCAACCGGATTAAACACATGTTCAAAAGAACGCTTTTTGCGGCAGCGCTGTTTGGCAGCGCAGCCATTTTTACTGCTGGCTCAGCCTCTTCCCAGGATATTGCGACGCGCATTCTCAATATCGAAAACCAGATGCGTGACCTGACGGGGCAGCTCGAAGAGTTGAATTTTTCGATGAAGCAACTGCAAAAGCAGATTGCTGCGGGTGGTTCCCAGTCGGGATCGTTGGAGCCTGCGATCAAGGCTCCGGCCAAACCCAGTTTGAAAAAACTGGCTGCTGAACAGGGGATCGAGCAGATTGGTGATCCTGAGGAGATTGTTCCGCAGCAAAAGCGTGCTGTCATTACGGGTGCCGAGCCGGATGAAGACCTCAATAACCAGTTGGCGACAACGCCAGCCGCGTCTGATGATGCAGAGGCGGCGATTGGCGAAGATGCGGCGGTGGCTTCGGCTGTTCCTGCCATTGGTGCCGACGATGCTGTGACAGGCGATTCAATCGAACAGGTTTCATTGACGCCACAAACTGAGACTCCGGAAGCAGTGTACGAGCGTTGGTATGAAGCTTTGTTGCGGCGGCAATTCCCGGATGCTGAGGCTGGCTTCAGGGATTTCCTTGCCAAGTATCCGGAACACAGCCTTGCCGGCAGCGCCCAGTTTCAATTGGGCGAAACTTTCTATGCCCAGGCTGACTATGAAGGTGCGGCCCGCAACTTCTTGCAAGGCTATAAAAATTATCCAAAGAGCCGTCGTGCGCCGGACAGTTTGCTGAAACTCGGCATGAGTTTGAAAAAGATGGGCCAGAAGGAACAGGCCTGCGCTGCATTGGGGTCAGTGGGAACCGAATTTCCGCGCGCCGTTGAAGTGAAAAAACGCGCCACGGCGGAATTCAAGCGCAACGGTTGTTGAGGGAATAAGACCCGAAGCAAAGGGAGCACGTCACTTTTCCCTCCCCCTTGTGGGGAGGGACAGGTTGGGGGTCGCTCCGCATTCTGGAAGTGAGTTCTTTGCAATTCGCATGCACCACCCGACCCCCACCCCAACCCTCCCCACAAGGGGGAGGAAGTGATTTAAAAGCTGGAGAAATTTCAGCTGCTATCAATTATTCAGCGCCACATCCAAACCCGCTTTTTGACCGCCTCGTGGGAATCCCCCGCGTAGCTGTTGCGGTTTCTGGCGGGTCGGATTCTCTGGCGCTTTTGCGGTTGGTTCTGGCATGGCAAGTCACGCAATCACCGATGCCACAAATTTCTGCTTTGACGGTTGATCACGGTTTGCGGGCCGCAAGTACTGAAGAGGCTGCGGCTGTGGCGCAGTGGTGTTCGGCGTTGACGATCCCCCATCACATTCTGCCTTGGCGTGGCGCAAAACCGCAAACAGGTTTGCAGGCCAAAGCGCGGGTTGCCCGATATGATCTGATGGCTCAATGGTGTTTGTTGCATGGTTTTCCGGTTTTGTTGACGGGCCATACGGCTGATGATCAGGCTGAGACGGTGTTGATGCGAAGTGCCCGTACATCGTCAGATCGTAGCCTCGCCGGGATTTGGCCGGAGCGTGATTGGCAAGGGGCTCGTGTCTTGCGACCCCTGTTGGCCTGTCGGCGTGAAGTTTTGCGCGATTATCTAAAGTCACTGGGGCAAGAGTGGATCGATGATCCGAGTAATCTTGACCGCCGGTTTGAGCGGGTACGGGTGCGGCAAGAATTGGCCGAACAGGATATTGCACCGCTGCAGGAACAGGCGGCCAGGTCTCTGGGTTTGACGCTCGCACAACAGGCGATTGTCTATGGTTGGATGAAGGCTCATGGTCGGGTTGATGAATGGGGCTGCGTCTGGTTGTCGCGATCACCGTTGTCGGCATGCGAACCTGAAGTCAGGCTGGGAATTATGCGACATTGCATTCAACGCGCCGGTGGTTCGGGCAATCTTCCGCCATATGCACTGCGCAACTTGCAGAATTGGGCTGTTGGCCATCAAACCGGGCGGCGAACCTTGGGTGGGGCTTTGATGATGTTGCGGCGCGATAGTATTTTGGTGGTTCGGGAAGCGGGGCGAATCAGTCTTCAGCCGCAAGTTGTTCCTGCAGATGGTCAATTGTTGTGGGACGAACGTTTTCTGGTTTCGGCTCCGTCGGGCAGCCTTGTCGGCTCTGGTCTCACATGCAAATCAAATCTGCGCATCAAGAACGTGTCCTATGCCGTGCAATTGGCCCTGCCTCACGTCAAATTGGCGGGAGGTGACTGCATTTTGGCGGGGAAAATTGCCGGGAATGGCGTTTCAGCCACAATTTGTGAACGAAAGCTGAAGTAGATTCGTATTAACGCTGGTTAGCGACTTGGAATCGGCAATGTCGCAACCTATGTTAAGGGTCAATTATGTGTGGGGAGTGGTTCGCTTCGGCGGGTGCTCCAGAAATCGAGGATCGACGTGAATCAATTCCGCAATTTTGCCATTTGGATTGTCATTGGGCTTTTGTTGTTCGCCCTCTTCAGCTTGTTTCAGGGTCAAACCTTGATGCGGACGGCTTCCAACGAAGTGAGCTACTCCGAGATTCTCGACAAGGTGGGCAATGGCTCCATCAAGACCGTGACATACACCCAAGGCAGCAGTGAATTGGTGGCCAAGACCACCGATGACAAGACGCTGACGGCGTTCGTGTTGCTGACCGATGATGACATCAAGCTGATGCGTTCGAAGAATGTTGATATTCAGGTGCGTCCGGCCCAGGGCGACTCGTTGCTCTCGACGATCTTGATCTATTGGTTGCCGATGTTGCTGATCGTTGGCGTGTGGTTCTTTATCATGCGGCAGATGCAAAGCGGCACGGGCAAGGCCATGGGCTTTGGCAAATCCAAGGCCAAACTTTTGACGGAAAAGCAGGGCCGCGTGACATTCGCTGATGTGGCCGGTGTCGATGAAGCCAAGGATGACGTGGTGGAAATCGTCGAGTTTCTGCGCGATCCCCACAAGTTCCAACGCCTGGGCGGCAAAATTCCGCGTGGTGCACTTCTGGTTGGACCTCCCGGAACAGGTAAGACGTTGTTGGCCCGTGCCATCGCTGGTGAAGCCAATGTACCGTTCTTTACGATTTCCGGTTCTGACTTTGTGGAAATGTTTGTCGGCGTTGGCGCAAGCCGCGTGCGCGACATGTTTGAACAGGCCAAAAAGAATGCGCCCTGCATTGTCTTCATCGATGAAATTGACGCAGTCGGTCGGCATCGTGGTGCGGGTCTTGGCGGCGGCAATGATGAGCGCGAACAAACGCTCAACCAGTTGCTGGTGGAAATGGATGGCTTTGAAGCCAATGAGGGAGTGATCATCGTTGCGGCCACCAATCGGCCGGACGTGCTTGATCCTGCCTTGTTGCGTCCCGGTCGTTTTGACCGCATGATCACGGTGGGCAATCCGGATGTGAAGGGGCGCGAGCAGATTCTGAAAGTCCACATGAAGGACAAGCCTTTGGCTCCTGATGTGGAACCACGCGTGATTGCCCGTGGCACACCCGGTTTTTCTGGCGCTGATCTTGCCAATCTGGTGAATGAAGCGGCATTGCTGGCGGCGCGGCGCAACAAGCGCATGGTGACCCATGTTGAATTTGAAGATGCCAAGGACAAGGTGATGATGGGCGCTGAGCGCAAATCCATGGCCATGTCGGAAGAAGAGAAGACTTTGACAGCTTATCATGAAGCCGGCCATGCCGTGGTTGGCATGTCGGTGCCGGCTGGCATTCCGGTGCACAAGGCCACCATCATTCCGCGTGGGCGTTCACTGGGCATGGTGAAATTCCTGCCGGAAGGTGATCGTTACTCCATGAAGTTCAAGGAATACACCTCGCAACTCGCCGTGGCCATGGGTGGCCGGGTGGCGGAAGAACTGGTGTTTGGCAAGGAAAACATCACTTCTGGTGCATCTGGTGATATCCAACAGGCCACCAAACTGGCTCGCGCCATGGTGACGCAACTTGGCTATTCCGATGATCTTGGCACGGTGGCTTATGGCGACAACCAGGAAGAAGTTTTCCTCGGACATTCGGTTGCCCGCACCCAAAATGTTTCCGAAGCCACGGCGCAAAAAATTGACTCGGAAGTGAAGCGCTTGATTGACCAGGGCTATAAGGATGCAAGGCAGATTTTGACAAAACGGCGCAAGGATCTTGAGGCTTTGGCGAAGGCACTGCTTGAGTATGAAACCTTGACGGGAGAAGAAATCAAATCGCTGTTCAAGGGCGTCTTGCCCAAGCGCGATGACGATGAAGGCACGCCGATCAAAGCCGAAACCAGCAAGATTGTGCCGAAAGCCGGGAGCAAGCGCAACACCGGCGGCATGGAACCACAGGTAACGTGATCATGGCTCGTGCCCTCACCTGACGCTGGCGCGTCGTCCTCTCCCGCAAGCGGGAGAGGTGAAGAACCTTCACTTCTCCCTCTTGCGGGAGAAGGTGGCGAGCGCAGCGAGACGGATGAGGGCCTGACACCATGACACCCATCAAAACCTACCTCCGACCCTTGGGTCTGGTGTTTGGCAATGACGCACGAAACCTGATTGCTGCCGGGCGGGCAGGGGCGCTGGGGGGCATGGCCCATCTGGGCTTTGTGCTGGTTGAAGTGATTGAGCGCAGCTCCGGCATCCGCCGTAATATTGTTCCGTATACGGATGTATCCTTCCATGCCGGGATCGCGGACCATGTCCGGCCGCGCCCCAGCTTTGGCAGCATTGACATGTCTGCCTGCCGGATCATGGGCATTGTCAATGTGACGCCTGACAGTTTTTCGGATGGTGGACAGCTGGCGACAGTGGCGGCTGCTGTGGCCCATGGCAAGCAACTTGCGGTCGAAGGGACTGATGTTCTGGACATTGGCGGCGAGTCGACACGGCCGGGTTCCGATACGGTTTCCGATAAAGACGAGCTTGCCAGAATCATGCCCGCGATCGAGGGTTTGCGGGGTGTGCAGGTGATGTCCGTTGATACGCGCAAAGCTTCGGTCATGCAGGCAGCTCTCGCGGCGGGCGGGCGTATCATCAATGATGTGTCGGCTTTGGGTCATGATGCAAACAGTGCTGCGGTGGTGGCGGCAAGCCATGCGCCTGTGATCTTGATGCATGCGCAAGGCGAACCCAAGACCATGCAGCTCAATCCACGTTATGAAGATGTCGTGCTGGATGTTTATGACGCACTGGCAGAGCGGGTGGCTTTTGCAAGGGCGGCGGGGATTTCACTGCACAACATCTGCATTGATCCCGGCATTGGCTTTGGCAAGACCTTTACCCAGAACCTGGCCTTGATGGCTGGATTGACACTGTTTCACGGCCTTGGCGTGCCTTTGCTGGTGGGACTTTCGCGCAAAGGTTTTGTCGGCGCTGTGACAGGAGAAAAACCCGCTTCGGCCCGTGTGCATGGCTCTGTGGGTGGAGCATTGCAGGCGGCCCAACAAGGTGCTCATATCTTGCGCGTGCATGATGTGAAGGCCACCCGGGCGGCGCTTTCGATGTTTATTGCGTCAAATGATCCTGATTCAACAGATGTTTAGTTTCTGCTACTAGCATTGCAGCGGGGTCGTCGATGGATTTGGGAAAACAACAATGACACGGAAATATTTTGGCACGGACGGTGTGCGGGGCCGCGCCAACATTGGCGCAATGGCGCCAGACATTGTGATGAAGATCGGCATGGCGGTGGGCCAGCTGTATCGAAGGGGTGGCCATCGTCACCGCGTGGTCATTGGTAAAGACACACGGCTTTCGGGCTATATGATTGAACAGGCCCTGACAGCTGGATTGCTGTCGGCTGGCATGGATGTTTTTTTGCTGGGACCGGTGCCCACGCCCGCCGTTGCCATGTTGACGCGCTCCATGCGGGCGGATCTCGGCATCATGATCTCAGCCTCGCACAATCCTTATCATGACAATGGCATCAAGATTTTTGGTCCCGATGGCTACAAGCTTTCTGATGAACAAGAGCTTGATATTGAAGCGTTGATCGATGATTCATCGCGCGTTCAACTGGCTTCATCCGCAGAAATTGGCCGGGCCAAGCGCATTGAAGATGCAGGGTCGCGCTACATCGAATTTGCCAAACGCACCTACCCCGGCGAAAGCAATCTCGATGGCATGCGTATCGTCATCGATACGGCCCATGGCGCTGCCTACAAAACCGCACCGACGGCGCTTTGGGAATTGGGAGCGGAAACCATTGAGCTGGGCGTCAATCCCAACGGCACCAACATCAATGAAAAATGTGGCTCAACGGCACCTGAACTGATGTGCCAGAAAGTGCGCGAAATACGGGCCGATATCGGCATTGCACTTGATGGTGATGCCGACCGGGTGATCATCTGCGATGAAAAAGGCCATGTGATTGATGGCGACCAGATCATGGCGCTGGTGGCTTCGTCATGGGCGCAACGGGGGCAATTGAAGGGTGGAGGTCTTGTCGCCACCATCATGTCAAACCTCGGCCTTGAACGGTTTATGGAGGGGCAGGGCTTGAGTTTGGCGCGCACCAAAGTGGGGGATCGCTACGTGGTTGAACACATGCGGGCCCACGGTTTCAATGTAGGTGGCGAACAATCGGGCCATATCGTGTTGTCGGATTATGCAACGACGGGTGATGGACTTCTGGCGGCCCTGCAAGTGATGGCGGAAGTGGTGCGGCAGGGAAAACCTGTGAGTGAGGTTTGCAAGTTGTTTGATCCGCTGCCGCAAGTTTTGAAGAATGTAAAAATCAAGGGTGGTGCACCTTTGAACGATGCAAATGTGAAGTCGGCCATTGCCAGTGCGGAGAAACGCCTGGGCAACCAGGGGCGCGTTGTCATTCGCCCTTCAGGTACTGAACCCTTGATCCGTGTCATGGCTGAAGGCGATGACAGCAAGCTGGTCCACGACATTGTCGATGACTTATGCGGGATCATTGCCAAATCAGCGGCGTGAGTCTGGCCGGCAAAAGGACTTCTTCCGGCGCGCTGCGCCACCTTCTCCATGAAAGCATGGAGAAGGGACAATGTTTGCGACCTGTCCCTTCTCCACGCCTTCGTGGAGAAGGTGGCGCGAAGCGACGGATGAGGTCCCTTTCGTGCCATGGACAGGACTTGAAGTTCTTCATGGTTAATACAGCGTCACTCATTTGCCCAGACTCCGCACATAAACCGTTGCAGCAAAGACACATATTATTTCCGCCATGTTGCGGCCCCAGTCCGGCCCGCTGAAAGACAAACCGGGCTGTCATCTTCATCTCATCGAACTAGAAAAATAAATCTGCAAATGAGGTGTGTGATGAAAAATTTTAAAGTGATTTTGCTGGCTGCTGCGGTGTTGATGCCAATATCCGGTGTTGCGATGGCGGCTGATATTGATCCGGTTGTGCCTGTTGATAAAGTGGCCACGATGGGCTTGTATTTGCGCGCAGATGCGGGTTGGTCGATGCTGGATTTTGCTGGTGACGACAATGCCTATGTGGCGGGATTGGGTGTTGGTTATCAGTACAATGACCATTTCCGCACCGACATGACGGGCGAATGGTCTGGCAAATACAATGTGGCACCAGGTGCTTCGATTTCAACCAGGGCCATCATGGGCAATGCCTATTTTGATCTCGCCAATGACACGATGTTCACGCCCTATGTGGGCGTGGGTGCGGGCTATGGCTGGGTGAATGGCTCTGGCACGGCAGTTGATGACAGCGGCTTGGTGCTGGGTGCTGCTGCAGGTGTTGCCGTGGACCTGACCAATAACATTGCCCTTGATGTGGGTTACAAGATGCGTGACTTCATCGTGGCTGGCAACAATCCGATGGAACATGCGGTGACAGCGGGCCTTCGCTTCAAGTTCTGATCCACAATCGCGTGTGATCGGGGAAAGCGCGTCGCAGGAGAAATCCTGCGGCGCGTTTTTCTTTTTGCTTGCTTTGCGACACAAGTTCAGCCATCAGCGCCGTGGGCGAGCCCTCCCCAATGGGGGTCAACCCATCTGTAAGGATGGAGTAACATGACAGATTTGAAACCGGCTTTGCGGCCGCATAACGCACAATTTTCATCGGGGCCATGTGCCAAGATTCCCGGCTGGGATGTCCAGTCACTTTCCAAGGCGTTGACTGGCAGATCGCACCGTTCGGGCGAGGGCAAGGTGCGTTTGAAACGCGCCATTGCCCTGACGCGTGACGTTTTGCAGGTGCCTGCGGATTACCGCATCGGCATTGTTCCGGCTTCCGATACAGGGGCTGTTGAGATGGCCCTGTGGTCACTGCTGGGGGCGCGGGGTGTTGATATTTTCGCCTGGGAAAGTTTCGGCGATGGCTGGGTTTCCGATGTAGTCAAGCAGCTGAAGCTGCCGGATGTGCGCAAGTTCACTGCGGACTATGGTTTGCTGCCTGACATGTCACAAGCGGATTTTTCGCGTGATGTGGTGTTCACCTGGAATGGCACGACGTCGGGCGTGCGGGTGCCCAATGCCGAATGGATTCCGAACAATCGCGAAGGTCTGACGATCTGCGATGCAACATCATCGGCATTTGCCCAAGCCATGGATTTCTCCAAACTCGATGTGGTGACTTTTTCCTGGCAGAAAGTGCTGGGCGGCGAGGGTGCCCATGGTGTGCTGATTTTGAGCCCACGGGCTGTGGCGCGGCTTGAAACTTATGTGCCAGCCTGGCCCATGCCGAAAATTTTCCGGCTGACATCAGGCGGCAAATTGATTGAAGGCATATTTGAAGGTGAGACCATCAACACGCCGTCCATGCTGTGTGTTGAAGATTATGTTGTGGCGCTGGAATGGGCACAAAAGGTTGGCGGTTTGGCGGGCCTGCGGGCACGGGCCGATGCTAATGCGGCGGTGATAGACCGGTGGATCGGCCAAAATTCTTACGCACATCACTTGGCGAAAGTGCCTGGCACGCGCTCAAATACATCAGTGTGTTTCACGCTTGATGGCGCTGAAGACGTGCCGAAGAAAATCGCCAAGTTGCTGGATAAAGAGGGCGTGGCTTTTGATATCGGCGGATATCGCGACGCGCCGCCAGGGCTTCGCATCTGGTGTGGTGCCACGGTCGAAACCGCTGATCTGGAAAAGCTGATGCCATGGCTGGATTGGGCATACAAGAGAGCGAATAGTGAGTAGTGAATAGGGGTTGATCTCCTTCGCCGCCATCACTTTTCTATTCGCTATTCGCTATTCGCTACTTAAGGACCCACCATGACCAAACCCCGTGTTCTCGTTTCCGACAAACTCTCAGAAACCGCTGTGCAAATATTCCGTGATCGCGGCATTGATGTTGATTACAAACCGGACCTTGGCAAGGACAAGGATGCCTTGCTGGCGGTGATTGGTGACTATGATGGACTGGCCATCCGTTCGGCCACCAAGGTGACGCCCAAGTTGATTGCAGCCGCAGCGCGATTGAAGGTGGTGGGGCGGGCTGGCATCGGCGTCGACAATGTTGATATTCCGTCCGCCACATCGCGTGGTATTGTTGTGATGAACACGCCTTTTGGCAATGCCATCACCACGGCTGAGCACGCGCTCTCCATGATGATGGCGCTGGCCCGGCAAATTCCGGAAGCCTCAGCCTCAACGCTTGCCGGCAAGTGGGAAAAGAACCGCTTCATGGGGGTTGAACTCTATAACAAGACGCTCGGTGTTATCGGCTGCGGCAATATTGGTTCCATCGTTGCCGACCGCGGCGTGGGCCTGAAAATGAAGGTCATTGCGTATGATCCGTTCTTGTCTTCAGAGCGTGCGCTGCAATTGGGTGTTGAGAAGGTCGAACTGCTCGAACTTGTTTCGCGGGCTGATTTCATCACCCTGCATACACCGCTGACAGAAAAGACCCGCAATATCATTGGTGCCGCTGCCATTTCAAAGATGAAAAAAGGTGTGCGAATCATCAATTGCGCGCGTGGTGGGCTGGTGAACGAAGACGCCTTGTATGACGCCATGGTCGCCAAGCATGTTGCAGGTGCTGCGCTCGATGTGTTTGAAGTTGAGCCTGCGACAAGCCACAAACTTTTCTCACTTGAGAACGTGATCGCCACACCGCATCTCGGTGCCTCAACCAATGAAGCGCAAGAAAATGTGGCCTTGCAAGTGGCCGAGCAAATGTCGGATTTTCTGTTGACTGGGGCAGTGACCAATGCGCTGAACATGCCGTCGATTTCAGCTGTTGAAGCGCCGCGACTGCGGCCCTTTGTGGCGCTTGCTGAAAAGCTGGGTTCGTTTGCAGGCCAACTCACAGATGGCTCCATCACCGGCATTGTCATTGAATATGCTGGTGATGTGGGTGAGATGAATACCAAGGCGTTGACGTCAGCAGCCCTTGCCGGTGTGCTGGCATCGCAGCTTGGCACCGTCAACATGGTGTCGGCACCCATCGTGGCGCGGGAACGCGGCATCAAGGTTGATGAGGTGAAGCAATCCCAGCGCGGGGCCTATGAGACTTACATGCGATTGACGGTCAGAACCGCAGACTATGAGCGCTCGGTGGCGGGAACGGTGTTCTCGGATGGCAAGCCGCGCATCATCCAGGTCAAGGGCATTGAGCTTGAATCGGATTTCGGCAAATACATGCTCTACATCACCAATAACGACAAGCCAGGCTTCATTGGCAACATTGGCACCTTGATGGGCAATGCCGGTATCAATATCGCCTGTTTCCATTTTGGTCGCGTGGCGCCCGGCGGTGATGCGATTGGTCTTGTGGAAGTGGATGCGCAGGTGCCTGCTGACGTGATTGACGCGGTGAATGCATTGCCGAATGTCAAGCAGGTGAAGGTGTTGGTGTTTTAAGGGGGGAGATCGCGCGTGGTCGAAGGGACCTCATCCGCCCCGTTGGGGCACCTTCTCCACGAAGGTGTGGAGAAGGGACAAAGTTTGAGACAGGTCTGAAATTCAGTCCCTTCTCCACACCTTCGTGGAGAAGGTGGCGCAACGCGCCGGATGAGGTCCCTTTTTTTCTGACTACTGCGCCGGAGCCGCTGGCGGTGTTCCCAGCATGCTGGACATATCCAAGCCGTTGATGGTGACGGCGCCTCCTGGGGTTCCTTCAACTACCCAGACAATGCTGCCATCGGCTTCGGCTTTGCCGAAACCTTTGGCGGCGACCAGCATGGGAACAGCCTGTTTGGCCATGGGGTCCTCGCCAGCTGCTGCCAGTTTGGCCATCAAGGCATCAGCACCACGCAAGCGAATTGTGGCTTTGCCGGTTGGCAGTCCCGCGAGGTTCACGGTCAATGCGCCTTCGTAAGAAAGTGTATAAACCGGGCTGACGATTTCGCCGGGGCTCAAAGTGACGATGACCGTGTTGGTTGGCGTGAAAGCAGGTTGCAGCTGGCTTTCCACTTCGGCTGGAAGCACAGGGTCTTTGGTCAGGTCCATGGCACCGATGGCAAGGCGGGCAGGGGCTTCCACATCGAAACCCGAAACTGCGAAGTCGAGCTTGAAGCTGGTGGGAACCAGGTCAGCCGCCCAAGGTGGTGCCAAACCTGCCGGGATCGAGATACCCGAAAAGCTGAAACCTTCACCAAATTTGCCGTCCTTGACCACGCCATTGAGAGCAATTGATGTGCTACCCAATTCGGCCGCAAATGTTCCCAATGTCGTATTGACTTTGAGGGTTTCGAAATTGCTGTCGGAGCTGAGGCTTGCAAATACGGGCAATGCCGCCAGGATTTTTTCTTTCAGTACTGCCTGGTCCTGCTTGATCAACTCTTCTTTGGGATGGGCGACAAACCATGCGACCAGATCAAGCAGCCCCGCCAGGTTGGCGGATTTCATGGTGGTGACGTAGGAACCTTTGGCAATGCTGGCATCATAGTCCAGTGACGGGCCGTTGACGGCTGCATCAGCGGGCACTTCCGACTTCGATGAAAACTTGATGTCAGCAAATCCAATTGTCGATTCTGAATCAGCCAAACCTTCGCCGGCTTCGGTTGCCGTGCTTTTCGATTCAACTGAACCGATGCTGTATTCAACTGCGGTCTTCAAGTTCAAACCCGGCTGGCTGACCTTGCTGGAAATTGTGATGCCTTTGGCTGTCGTGGTGCTTTCGCTCATGGCACCCAAGGCTTCGTCAAACGTGCCTTGCCAATCAAAATTCTCGATTTTGCCGGAGGTGTTGAATTGGTCGCCTGCCGACATGGAGAATGCATAGGGGCCAGACGAGGAGACATCCCAGGTGCCATCTTCATCACCCGGCGACAAAGTGATTTTCAACGGGTCAAAGCTGGCGGTGAAGTCTGCCTTGGCATTTTTCTTGATGTAAGGCATGACATCAAGTGTCAATTCGTAATCATCGCCATCCGGGGTGACTTCAACCACGCCGGGTTCACTGCCGACATAGGCCTGGATGCTGGCCTTTATGCTTGCGGCTTCTTCAGCCGTCGCCGCAGCATATGCAAGGCTGGTGGACGACAAGAGAAGGATGAGTGCCGGGGCGATGACGCGGTATTTCATTGAACGAACCTCTTGATTAACCCCCAACCGCAATTGAGCCGGGATTTTATGCGGCGTCAATGGTGAAAAACCGAAAGCAGGGTTAATGTCGCAATTCGAAATCCTGCCGCAGTTTCGCCTTGCTAAAGCGCTTCAATTTGGCAAGGGGAAATATTCACATATTCCGATGGAGGAACGTCATGAAATTCGCATTGTCCGCTGGCTTGCTGGCTTCAACTTTTTGTGTGCCGGTTTGGGCCGCAGATTTTGCACCGCCCTCAAAAATTGATGCGGTGACGGTTTATCTGCAGGGTGCCGATGTGGTGCGAATGGCCAGCATTGATGTGCCGGCAGGCGAGCACAAAATCATCTTGGCAGATTTGCCAGCCAATATCGACCCGCGCTCCATTCGGGTAGAAGGTACGGGCGAATTGGCAATCGCTTCTGTCGATTCGCGCAGCGTGTTCAAGGATACGAGTGCAGCTGATGCGGCGCGCAAGGGTTTTGAAAAGCAGATACTGGCGCTGACCGAAGAACGGGCGGGGCTTGATATGGTGATCAATGATTCCAATTATCAACGGGATTTTGTCCTGAAACTTGCCGACAAGCAGTTGACGCCGCAATCCACCACGGAAACCCTCAAAGGTATTGATACGGTTCAATTGGGCAGCATGCTGGATCTGGTCAGTCAGCGCTTGGCAAATTTCGCGGCACTCACACAAAAATCCCAGGTGCGCCAGCGCGAGATTGACGAGAAAATCAATGAGCTCAACCAACGCATGGCGGAACTGCCGCCAGGGCAGGATTACCGCACGGAAGTGGTGATCAACATCGAGGCGGCGCTAGCCGCGAAGGGTGATTTGCGGATCAGCTACCGGATCAATGAAGCGGGCTGGTCACCCTATTATGATGCCAAGCTGGCGATTGGATCAGCAGGAAAAGCTTCGACGCTTGAATTAATCCGGCGGGCCGAAGTGACCCAATCTTCAGGCGAGATTTGGAAAGATGTGTTGCTGACGCTTTCAACCGCCAGACCCACGGGTGCCACTGCGGCACCTGAGATTGCCGAGATTGAAGTGGTGCTGCGTGGGCCAGAGATTACTGTTTCAGAACCTGCGCCGCAGATGTCTGAGTCAGTCAGCGAGGATGATTTCGCACAGGATGCAGCAGAGCCAAAATCTGTGGTGCGCACCTTGCGTTTGCAAGCCCCGATCGCCAAGCAGAAGCAGGCAGTTGTGGAAGTGGTCGGGTTTCAAGCCAATTATGTGATTGCCACGCGGGTGAGTGTTGACAACACAGGCCAATCGAAAAAAGTCCGGATTACCTCGACCAATCAGGAGGTGGCACTGCAGGCGATCACCGTGCCGCGGGTTGATGCCGCAGCCTATCTCACGGCGACTTTCGACATGAAGGGGCAGGGGCCGCAATTGGGGGGTGCCGTCAATCTGTATCGCGATGGTGTCTTCGTTGGCCAGGGCGTGTTGCCGCTGCTGAACCCCAAGGAAGAAGCCAAGTTGGGTTTTGGTGTGGATGACCAGATCAAGGTGACGCGCCTGGAAGTGAAGCGGCTTTCCGGCGAAGAAGGCTTTATCAGTTCGTCCAACATTGAACTGCGGGGCTGGGATATTTCGGTGAAAAACCTGCATACGATTGCCATGCCGATCCTGGTGCAGGACCGGGTGCCTTTCGCCACGGTCAAAGACATCATCATTGAAGAAATCCCCGGCATGAGCGAACCAACGGAACGCAATGTGGAGAAAAAACGCGGCGTGTTGTCGTGGTCCTTTACGCTGGAACCGCAAGCCGAGAATGTGTTGAAGACCGGCTATAAGATCAGCTGGCCGGAGGGGCAGCGCGTGGGGCTGGTGGACTAGGTTTTTTCGCCTGTTGCACAGACACTGAATTCCTGTAAGGACGGTCAACGGTCCCCGGAGAATCCCTTCTCCGAGGGGCCGTTTTTCGTGTTTTGGAGAGCATCGCTGATGGCAAACGTGGCAGTGGTCGGCGCCCAATGGGGCGACGAAGGCAAAGGCAAGATTGTGGACTGGCTGTCGGAGCGTGCCGATGTGGTGGTGCGCTTTCAGGGCGGGCACAATGCCGGACATACGTTGGTGATTGATGGCGTGACCTACAAGCTGTCGCTGCTGCCTTCCGGCATCTTGCGGCCCGGCAAACTCTCGGTGATCGGAAATGGCGTAGTTGTTGACCCTTGGGCGCTGTCGGCGGAGATTGAAAAGCTGCGGGCGCAAGGTGTAGCGATTTCCCGTGACAACCTGCGACTCGCCAACAATGCGACGTTGATTTTGCCGCTGCACCAGGAACTCGACAAGCTGCGGGAGGAAGCGGCAGGGGCTGGCAAGATCGGCACCACAGGCCGCGGCATTGGCCCGGCCTATGAAGACAAGGTGGGACGCCGCGCCATCCGGGTGAATGACCTCGCTGATCTCTCAACCATCGGCCCGAAGATTGATCGGATGCTGGCCCATCACAATGCCCTCAGGCGCGGCATGGGTGTTGTGGAGTTGGTAGCATCTGTTGTGTTAAAAGAATTGGCGGAAATCGCGCCGCAAATTTTGCCTTACGTCGATGCGGTGTGGGACTTGCTCGACGAGCATCGCAAGCAGGGCAACCGCATTCTGTTTGAAGGCGCCCAAGGCATCATGCTCGACATCGACCACGGCACTTATCCCTTCGTCACCTCGTCCAACACCGTGGCAGGGCAGGCGGCGTCAGGCTCTGGCATGGGGCCATCCGCCGTGTCCTATGTGCTGGGAATCGCCAAGGCCTATACCACGCGCGTCGGCTCCGGTCCGTTTCCAACGGAACAGCAAAACGACATTGGCGAACTCATCGGCAAACGCGGCCGCGAATTCGGCACAGTGACGGGCCGCAAACGCCGCTGCGGCTGGTTCGACGCCGTGCTGGTGCGGCAAGCCATCAAGACCAGCGGAATACAAGGCATCGCTCTGACAAAGTTGGACGTCCTCGACACCATCGACGAAATCAAGGTCGGCATCGGCTATATGCTGGATGGAAAACGCGTGGACCGTTTTCCGGCAGCCGAAGACGCTCAGAAGCGGGTGGAACCGATCTATGAGTCTTTCGAAGGCTGGAAAGGCACAACCGCGGGAGCGCGTTCATGGAACGACCTCCCCGGCCAAGCCGTGAAATATGTGCGGTATCTGGAAGAGTTGATCGAATGCCCCGTGGCCCTGCTGTCAACGTCGCCGGAGCGGCAGGACACGATCCTGATGCGCGATCCGTTTGAAGATTGATTTCAATCTCCACCCCGCGCTTGAAGGCGGGGCAAGGACGGGTGAAGCGGACGGAGTGCCGCTGCCGCACGAGATAAGTGGAGTGTCACCGTAATCGCACCGTAATCCGTAACCTTCATCAGCCAGACGGCGTCAACCGCTAACCTTGGCACCCACCAATTTGTCGACCATCTTGCGAACAGTCTCGAAGTCGTAGGGCTTTGAGAGGGTGGGAATGCCCTTGAGTTGGGCGTCCTCAGTATGCAACGAGCCGCCAGTGGCGAAGGCAAACGGGACCTGTTTTTCTACCAGTGACAAGGCCACACTTGCAGTTGTTTCGGCCATCAAGTGAAAGTCCAGAATCGCCGCATCGAGGGTTTCAACTCCCACCAATGCCAAAGCTTCGCTCACCGTGCGAGCCGGACCTATTGGTGTATGGTTCAACTCAACCACCCAATCTTCCAGCATCATCGCTATCAATAATTCGTCTTCAACAATCAGTATGCGTGCCATGATCCCAATGTAGGCATTCGTTGCCAAATGTCAAAGATTTGTGGCAGAGTAAGCCTCGACGCCAAGTGGAGGACGTTTTGGCATGTTAGGCAAAATTTTCGCCCGACGACCTTTGTGGCAGCAACTTGTGTTACTGGCATTGGCGGCAGCGTTACCGCTTGTTTTGTCATCATACCTGATGTTCAACCGCATGGTTGCGAACGAACGCGAAACCATACGGCAGAGCCTGCTGCTCAATAGCAAAACACTTGCTGCGCTGGTCGACAATGAAATTGCCATTCACACTGCCATCGCCGCAACTTTAAGCCAGTCACCATCGCTGCATGATGGTGATCTCAAGACCTTCTGGCAGGAAGCCAAGGATGCCCTGGTGTTCGTGCCTGGCTCTTGGCTCTCCGTTCGGTCACCCAACGGCGATGTGCTGTTGAATACCATGGTTCCCTTTGGCACGGTTTTTCTGAAAACAGATGCTTCGCCTGAAGTGGCAAGAGTATTTATCGATTCATCGGCAAAAGTCGGTGACTTGGCAGTCGGGACAAATTCAAAACAGCTAAGGGCTTTGGTAGATGTTCCGGTGTTTCGGGATGGCAAACCGCTTTATGTCGTATCCATCAGCCTGGTGCCGCAACGCTTTCGAGCACTGATCGCGGGTAAATATACAAATGGCGAAGTTGCAGCCATCGTTGACCGCAACCGCAAATTCGTGGCCCGCATACCGGCCCATGATGAGCGCGTTGGGACTCTCGCGAGTGAAGGTTGGCGCGCGGCTATGGACCAGAAACCGGAAGGCAATGTAGAAAACCGTACTGTGGAAGGCGATTGGAGCCTTACTGGTTACGCGTCAACACAATATGGATGGTCAGTTGGTGTGGCCCAATTGGAGTCGGCCATTCAAAGTCCCTTGCGGAATATTCTCTGGTCGTCGTTTGCAATGTCTGCGGCATTGGCGGCTCTCAGTTTTCTGCTTGCTGGTCTGATTGCCCGCAATGTGAGCAAAGGCATGGGCGACATTGCCAAAGCCGCTCGAGAGGTGGGTGAAGGCAAACAGGTCGCCGGGTTTTCTGCTCCCTTTGCTGAAGCCAATACCGTCGCAGATACATTGGTGGATGCCTCAGCAGAATTACATCGACGGGGCCGGGCATTGGAAGATTTGAACAGTGAGCTGGAAATCAAAGTTGAGGAGCGAACCGCGGAGTTGAATGCGGAATTGCGACGCCGCGAGGCAGCAGAAGCCACCTTGCGGCAGGTGCAAAAGATCGAAACAATTGGTCAACTCACCGGCGGTATCGCCCATGACTTCAACAACATGCTGACAGTGATCATGGGCAATCTCGATACTGTCCAGCGACGCTTGAAAACCCTGGATGGGGCAAAAGTCTTATTGAAACCTTTGGATGCTGCCATGCAGGGTTCGCGCAATGCCGCCAAACTGACGCATCGATTGTTGGCCTTTGCACGTCAGCAACCTTTGGAGCCCGAGGTGCTGTCACTTAACAATCTGATCGTCGGCATGTCGGAATTGATGTCGCGTACTGTGGGGGAACAGATCAAAATTGAAACAGTGCTGGGGGCAGGCCTATGGACCGTGTTTGCCGATGGCAACCAAGTCGAAAACGCCCTTGCCAACCTGATCGTGAATGCCCGGGACGCCATGCCCGATGGTGGCAAGCTGACAATTGAAACCGAAAATGCATATCTGGACACGGCATATGCTGACCTTTTTGGTGATGTCAAATCCGGCCAATATGTCTTGTTAAGTGTCACCGACGCCGGAACCGGCATTGCCAAGGATAAACTTGAGCGCATTTTCGAGCCGTTTTTCACCACCAAAGGTGCCGGCAAAGGCACTGGCCTTGGACTGGCGATGGTGCATGGATTTGTAAAGCAATCCGGTGGCCACATCCGGGTCTACAGCGAAGTGGGGGAAGGCACTTCGGTGAAAATCTATCTACCGCGCCTTAAGGTGGAAAAAGTTCTGTCAGCGGCACCAAGCGGCCTCGCTATTTCCGCAGCCACTCATGTGCCGCGTGCAAAAAAAGGCGAAGTCATTCTCCTTGTCGAGGATGATCAGGGCGTGCGCGATTATGCGGTGTCGGTGTTGCAAGACCTCGGCTATCGCGTCGTTTTTGCTGGGGACGGTGATGCCGGATTGACTGCCTTCAAAAATGCAGAACGCATTGATCTTTTGTTCACTGACGTTGTTCTGGCCGGTCACTTGAACGGACGGCAAGTGGCCGATACGATCCTGAAACTTGATCCCACCGTGCCTGTCTTGTTTACGACCGGGTACAGCCGCAATGCCATTTTCCACCAGGGCAGGCTTGATCCAAATGTCAATTTGCTCAACAAACCCTATACGCAGCGTGAATTGGCCCTGAAGATTCGTGCCGTCATTGATATAAAATAAGAGCATCCAATTTCTGGAAAGCAGCGTGATAGTCAGTCTGGAAACGCCAGGTGATTGCCGTTTAATCGTTCTCGACCAGCACTACCTTGGTATTACGGTGACACTCCATTTAATTCACCGTCCCCTCACGCCACCTCCAACGTTGGTATCATTCTCACATCAACTTTTTGCTCCGCCTCCCACAAGTCATGGGCCATTTGCATGTTGAGCCAGATTCTGGGGCCGTTGCCGCAGAGTTTGCCGAGTTTGACGGCTGTTGTTGGGGTGACGGGTTGGCGGCCTGCGAGGATGTCATACAATGATTGGCGCGACAGGCCGAGCAGGCGGGCGAATTCGACTTTGGATTTGCCGAGGGCGGGCAGCACGGTTTCAGCCAGCAACAAGCCCGGATGGGTGGGACGGCGATTGGAATTGCGGCGGGCGGGGTAGTCAGTCATTTCGGCTCCTTGCAGTTCAAGCTAGTGGTACTGTTCAAAGTCAACTCTGGTGGCATCGCCATCAGCGAATTCAAATGTGATGCACCACGGTCCGTTCACATGCACGGTGAATCGTTTTGGCTGAAATCCACGCAACGCGTGAAAATCGAAACCCGGAACGTTCATTTCCTCAACCTCGAAAGCTGCGTTCAAGGCATCGAGTCGGGCCAGGACGCGCCCATGGAACCTGCGGTCAATTTTTGACGTTGACCCGCACTCCCAAAGTTGTGCCAGACCTTTGTGCCTGAACGAATTCAGCATTTCTGATTATGTAAAGTACAACCGTTCAAGTGTCAAGTTATGCTGTACATCCAGATTCGGAATTTAGCTGCCTTAAACTTTTCTCGCTTGTGAGGCACGCGTGGGGGGGAGGGTAGGCATTTTGCGTGCCGGACCACCCCACCCCTGCCCCTCTCCGAAGGTGGGTAGGGGTGAAAGTTATTGCGGTGCCACTTCACTTTATTCCAGATTTGCCACTTTCGGTCCGCGTTTGGCGGGTTTAAGTTTGCGGTCGAATTTGCGTTCTAGCTTGTCGAGGAAGGCATTGCTGCCCAGGGGGCGGCCGATGGTTTCGGCACGGCGGAGGGCGATTTCAAGCATTTCCTGTTCTGGAGTCTCACCCAAAAGGGAACGGACATCGCCGTATTGATTGACCACGGCTTTCACGTCGGTCAGGCCATCGTCGCGGTCTTTCAGCAGGGCTCGGGCACTGGACCAGGCCCAGTCTTCGGGCTTCTTTACCAATTTGGCACGTACCGGGTTCATCACCACATAGCGGAGAGCCGCTTCGGCATGGTTGCCGTCCATGGCAACACAGCCGAAACGGCCTTGCCAGAAGTGGCCGGTTTTTTTGCGGCGGGCATTCAAGGTGCCGGCATAGGCGCGGTGGGTGGCGGAGAGGACCTTGCGAAGACCATCCTCGTCTTTCGGCACCAGCACGAGATGCAGATGATTGGGCATCAGCACATAGGCCAGACATTTGACCTTGAAGCCTTGGCAATTGTCGGTGAGTAGTTTGATGTAGTAGCGATAATCATCATCGGAGAAAAAAGTCTTGGACCGCCCATTGCCACGTTGAGTGATGTGGTGGGGCAGTCCTGGAACGACAACGCGGGTCAATCTGGCCATGAGGGCAGTTTGGCACAAAATGGCAGGTGTTGTCAATAAAGTGGAGTGTCACCGTTAATGGGCCTGGGCCGTTGATGGGCGGGGTGGAATTCATTCGGCGCGGAGACTAAAGATTTCAGCGGTGGTCCGGCTGGATTTGGGGGCCTGCAATTGCTTGGCGAACTTGCCGAGGATGACGGCCGCGAGGTCTTTGGCGGGGAGGGGTTTTCCGGTGAGATAGCCCTGGATGTAGTCGCAGTTCATGGCGTTCAGCATTTCGGCATGACCCTGGGTTTCGATGCCTTCTGCCGTGACTTTCAATCCCATGGTGCGGCTGATGTCCATGATGGCACTGATGATGCCACGCATGTGGGGCTGCTCATCGGTGGCACTCATGAAGGAACGGTCAATCTTGAGTTTGGTGAACGGGAACTTCCACAGGTAGTGCAAGCTGGAATAACCCGTGCCGAAATCATCCAGTGCGATGCCGCAGCCAAGTTCGCGAAGTGCTGTGAGCTGCTGAAGCACCACTTCGGTGTCGCCGATCATTGTGCTCTCGGTGACTTCGATTTCAAGACGATAGGCAGGCAGGCTGGAGAGTTCGAGGGCATTGTGGACGTCGATGAGGATGCTGCCATCCTGGAATTGTTCCGGCGAGACATTGACCGAGACCACCAGATCGGAAGGCCAATTGGCTGCCATCTGGCAGGCTTCCACCAGGGCGAAAGAGCCGAGTTTGCTGATCATGCCGGTGCTCTCTGCAACCGGAATGAATTCAACCGGGCTGATCGACCCGAGTTTGGGATGGCTGAAGCGCAGCAGGGCTTCAAACCCCATCAGCTCGCCGGTTGCGGCGCGAAAAAAGGGTTGGTAATTCAGGGAAAACAGATTTCCGTCGAGGCCTTCCAGCAGGGCGGCATGAATGTCACTGCGGCGGCGCGCGGCCAATGCGAGGGCCGGGTTGAAAAAGGCATAGCCGGGGCCACCGCGATTGGTGGTGGACTTGTAGGCGAGGCCGGCATTTTGCATCAGGCTTTGGGCCGTATGCTCACCACTGGAGGAAAGCGCAACGCCTGCTGTCACATCCACGGACAAGGGCCGATCAACCCAATCAACGGGTGCGGTGAGGATGGCGAGGATGCGCTTGGCCATGGTCAAGGCCGCCAAGGCATCCTGGACGACGGGAACAAACAGCGCAAAACTCTTGTAGTCGAGGCGGCAGCACATGGTGCCGGGTGCAGCTGCAGCCAACAGGCGGGCTGCCAGGGCGGCAATGAGATAGTCCCCGACATGGCGCCCCAGGGCACCGGTTATGCGGGGAAGGCCTGCAATGCCAAATTCGATCAAGGCTGATTGCGGACCGCCTTCCTTGGCCGACCGCAATATGGCGTCAACCTTGTTGATGAAGGCATTGCGGTTTTGCAGGCCGGTCAACACATCGATGGTCAGCAGGCGGGCAATGTCGTCCTCAAGCCTGGCGTTTAGCGCACGCAGCAATTCGAGTTCGTTGGGTTCTGCATGCGCCGGATGCATCATGGTCTCTTGTGATTTCAGTTTCGCCGCTGCCGCAAATCAGTCAGATTGAAGCGCTACCCTTCCATCGCGTTACTATGGTTAACAACTTATGAAGAATTGAAGATGACCTTGAAATATACAGCTGGATTGATTTTTTGGTGCATGCGGTTGTGGATGGTTGTGGCGGGGTTCGTCGCCTTTGGGTTGTTGATTGCAGTTGAAAATGTTCAAGCCAGAGAAACTTACCAGCAATTCAGTCTGCGCCTGCTGGCGCTGCCACCAAAAGATGCAGTGATCAAACCGGATATTGAGGCGGCCATTCTGCTGGCGACCAATACTTTCCGAAAGACCAAGGGTTTGAAAGCCTTGAAAATATCGACACCAGAATTGCGTGATGCGGCGCGGGTGCAAGCCATGGATTTGCTCGCGATGGGCAAGATGGGCCATGTGGCGAGCACGGGCCATGATTTTGCAGCCCGCATGCGGGCCTTGCGTCCGGGCCAGATGATTTTGCCCGCCATGGCCGAAAACGCCGCACGCCAGACCAAGAAGAAACTGTCGTCGGCGGAGAATGCCAATGCCGTGGTGCAGCAGTGGATCAAGAGTGCGGGGCATCGGCGCAATATGGTGGATGCGTCATTCGTCAGCATTGCCATCGGCGTGGTGCAGCGGGGCGATATTGTTTATGCCGTGCAGATATTCAGTGGTCCGGAGGTGAAAACCAATTTCATGATGAACTCTGCCGAACCCTGAATTTGTTCATGCCGGACTCATCAATGCGGCATGGGGTCCTGCCAAGGCTCTTTGGGCGGCGTTTTTGACGGCTTTCTGGAGTTTTTCAAATGCCCGCACTTCAATCTGGCGGATGCGTTCGCGTGACACTTCGAATTCCTTTGACAGGTCATCGAGTGTAGCGGGGTCGTCTTGCAGCTTGCGGGCTTCGATGACGCGGCGTTCACGGTCAGTCAGTTTGCCAAGGGCTTCTTTCAGGTAGCCATTGCGCATGGAATTTTCCTGGTTCTGTACCAGAACGGTCTCCTGGCTTTCTGAGTCATCCACCAGAAAATCCTGCCATTCGCTTTCGGCTTCGGACTTCAGGGGTGCATTGAGCGACGTGTCGCCTCCCAGGCGACGGTTCATCGAAATCACTTCTGCTTCATGGACACCAAGCTTTTTGGCAATGAACTTTACCTGGTCCGGCTTCAAATCGCCTTCTTCAATGGCCTGGATCTGGCCCTTGATGCGGCGAAGATTGAAAAACAGCTTCTTCTGGTTGGCGGTGGTGCCCATCTTGACCAATGACCACGAGCGCAGGACAAATTCCTGGATCGAGGCCTTGATCCACCACATGGCATAGGTTGCAAGTTTGAAGCCTTTGTCGGGTTCAAAGCGTTTGACGGCTTGCATCAGGCCGATATTGCCTTCCGAGATGACTTCGCCAATCGGCAACCCATAACCACGGTATCCCATGGCAATCTTCGCCACGAGGCGCAAATGGCTGGTGATCATGCGATGCGCAGCTTCCGTATCACCATGTTCTTTCAGACGTTTTCCCAGCATGTATTCTTCGTCCGGGGCCAACATGGGGAATTGGCGGATTTCCTGCAAATAACGGCTAAGGCTGGCTTCACCTGAGGCGATGGCTGGCAATGAAACGGCACGTGAAACGGCTTTCGCCATGATTTTCCTTTCGCCCCCTATTCAGGGTGCTTCCCTATGTAACGATATGGGAAGGGCTTTTGGATTTTAAAGATACTTTTGTTGTGACAATTTAGATATTTTTTATTACGGGCGTTTGGCGGCTTTGGATTGAGCCTTTAATTCATGGTGAAGTTGTGACAGGTCAGCGGGAAGTTTAGCCTCAAAATGCACAGGCTTGCCGGTTTTGGGATGTTCAAAGCCCAGCATAAACGCGTGTAAAGCTTGTCCTTTCAAATACTTGACGGCGTTTTTGGCGTTTTCATCGAGGCGCGCCATGGCGGATTTGAAACCGCCGCCATAGGTGTTGTCGCCCAGCAGGGGATTGCCGATATGGGCCATGTGCACGCGGATTTGATGGGTGCGGCCGGTTTCCAGGTTGCAGCGCACCAGCGTTGCAACCGGTGATTTTTCCGGGCCGAAGCGTTCGACGACCTCATAATGGGTAATAGCCTCGCGGGCATCGCTGCGGTCGCTGACTGCCATTTTCTGGCGGTTGGCGGTGCTGCGGCCAAGGCCCGTGGTGATCATGCCATTGGGGCGATCGGGACAGCCCCAGACGAAAGCGTAATAGGCCCGTTCAAGCCTGCCATCGCGGCCATGGGCGGCGAATTGCTCCGAAAGAGCCTGGTGGGCAGCGTCGTTCTTGGCCACAACCAGCAGTCCCGACGTATCTTTGTCCAAGCGATGGACAATGCCCGGGCGTTTGACGCCGCCGATTCCGGAAAGGCTGTCGCCGCAATGGGCGAGCAGGGCATTGACCAATGTGCCACCTTCATGGCCAGCCGCCGGGTGCACCACCAGTCCCGCAGGCTTGTTGATGACGATGACATGCTTGTCTTCAAAGACCACTTCAAGCGCGATGTTTTCCGGCAATGGTTCTGCGGCAACTGGAGCGGGGAGGGTGACGTGCACAATCTGGCCGGATTTTACCTTCAAGCCACCATCGGTGATCGTCTGGCCCTCGACAAGCACTTGCCCCTCGGCAATAAGCCGCTGGAAACGGGCGCGGCTGACGTCGGGATGCGAACGCGCCAGGAAGCGGTCCAGCCTTTCGGTGATATCGGCAGTGGCGGCGAGTGATTGAGGAGAAGTTGTCATATGAGCGGTTCTGATGATTCCGGTGTTTCTGGTGTGGCGATGCAGGGTAATGCCAACCCGTATTCAGCAGGCCCCAGTCAAAAGGTGATGCTGCGGGTTGTCACTGTCTTGGGCGTTGTACTGGTTCTGCTGTTCGTCGCATTGATTGCTGGCATAATCTGGAAGGCCCAGAACCGCAAGGTGGAGTTGGTGCCGGATGTGGTGGTGTCGCTGGGAATTGATCCGGCTGCGATCAAGCAGATGACGCTTTCCGGCAATGTCCTGGCGCTGACCACGGACCGCGAAGTGGTTGTGGTTGATGTTGCCAAGCGGGTGATTTTGATGCGCGGCAGGCCGTAGGTTTCGCTGGCGATTGCGTCCCCCACCTCCGACGCTTCGCGCCACCTCCTCCCCGCCGAAGGGGCGGGTTGCAGGGCAGTGCAGTTTGAGGTCGGTGCTTGAGTTCACCCTCCAACCCGATTCTTTATCGGGGAGGAGGTGGCCAAAGGCCGGAGGTGGGGGACGAATGGCTGTTCTGCAAGTTGACTACTGGCCAACGACTTCCCGCGCCTAAATGACTTCATAACTCCAGGCCGCGAGCAATTGCGTTGTGGTCAAAGCAGCCCATGTATTGTCGTAGGTCGTGGTGCCGGTGACTTGGTTGATACCGCTACCGGATTGCTGGTTGAGGGTGGCAAATTCAAATTCATTGGCTGCGAGATTGAACCCAAGGGGCAGGGGCTGGTTGTTGACAAGAAGGGTGTCAACACCGTCACCGCCATTGATGGTGCCGCCCAAGTCGGCGCTGTCAAAAACAATTTGATCATTGCCCGCACCACCAAACAAATGATCAATGCCGAGGCCGCCGTTCAAGACATCGTTGCCACGCATGCCGTAGAGTATGTTGTTCAAGGCATTGCCCAGCAGCTGGTCATTGCCATCGCCGGTTACGGCGTTTTCAATTGTTGTTGAGGCGGCGATGGAAATGAATTTCTGTCCGGCGATGGTTGACGTTGCACCTGCGTTCAAGTTGATTGAAAGATCGGATGTGATGGCTGCTGCATCAATCCAGTCGATTCCGCCGTCGGTATCTGTGAGAACTGAACGGCTTGCATCCCAACTGTTCATGGCGAGAAATTCATCGGTGTAGTGGAACGTATCGTTGGCTGATATTTGCGAACCAAAAGCCGTCAAGTTGATTGAGGTCAAAGTTCCAGTGTCGGCAGCAGCGGCATCGACAATGCGCAAGGTCCAAATGCCCGCAGAGTTTTCACCACGAAAGGCTTCGATGCCATAGGTCCAGCCCAGGTTTGCGTCACTGGTGCTGCCATTGCCGGTGCGGCCATCCAGCAATTGCACTTCGGTGCCCTGGGGTGAGACCAGAAAAATCCTGAGGTCAGTGAAGTAGCTGTGCGTCAAATTTATTGTCAAATCAACGTGTTCAAGACAGATGTTCGCCGCAAGGGTGAACTGTTGAGTAAGAGTAGAAAGATCAGCAATGGCTTTATTGACGGAAAGTGTTGCTGTCGTCACGGTTTTCTCATTTGCCGAAGTTTGGGCTGCCGAAAAAAGCGACCAGACTTCAGCCATGCGCACAGCTGCAAAGGCGTTGACGCGGCCAAAGCCATAGTCTCCGCTGAAATGCTGTGCGCCACCATTCCAGTTTGCAGCGTGATTGAAGAACCAGCTGTTGTTTTCCTGATAGCCGGGTGCGAGCGATCCGATAGCGCTTCCTGAGTGATCGGCGCTGAGGGCCAGAACGGCTTGCACATCGCGCCAGCCCAGATTGGGGTTGGCCTCCAGCATCAGGGCGACGGTGGCGGTGACCAGCGGTGTGGCGGCTGATGTGCCGCCAAAATCATTGGTGAAATTTGAAGCCGTGGTCGTGGCTCCGCGGAGATTATAGCCTGCAACATCGCTGCGATCCGTGGTTACAATACCAAGCCCGCTACGCACGCTGGCGAAGTCGCCACCGGCTGCGGAAACCAGCAGGTTGGCACCATAGTTTGAATAGGAAGAGGCAAAGCCGTCTTGATGGATAGCACCCACTGTGATGGTGAAACGGCTGGCGTTTACGCCATCACCATTGGCATTGGTATTGTCATTGCCTGCGGCTTGCACAATGACAGTTCCCAAACCACTGCGGCCAGCGCTTGATATATACACATATTCATCTTCCAGGGTTTCGGCAAATCCGCCTTGATTTGTCAGGTTTTGGGATGGGTTGAAATTAGGCTTTGAGCCCCAGCTGTTGTTGATGACAGAAAAATTTGTGGCTTGATGAACCGCGCTGTAAAAATTTGCGAGAATGCTGGCGTTGCTGGAATTGACGTAGATGCTGCCCAGACTGTCGAAAATATTCACACCGGTGATGCTTGCACCATGGGCCAGTCCAACACTGTCCAAGCCATTGGCCGTGGCTGCAATCAAGCCGGCAACTGCCGTGCCATGGCGCGAGTTGGTTTGGGTTGCTGCACCGCTCAATCGTTGCCCTGCGATCGAGATTTCGCGGGTGGCATTATAGTTGCCTTGCAAGTCATAATGATTGACCTGCACACCATCGTCGTAAATGCCAATGGCAACGCCAGCCCCTGAATACTCATTCCACAAACGCTGCACCAGCAGCTCGGAACCGCGTGTGCCAAGCAGGGAATAATGCCATTGACTGCCAAACAGCGAATCCGTTGGCGTCATTTTGAAACACTGTCAGTGTACGGATGGTTAAGAGATGGTTGCATTGCAAGGGCATTGCAATGGCTGTGCCAGTGGGGGGAGCACGTGGCTAAACAAAGGCCCTCACCTGCCGCTGACGCGGCTGTCCTCTCCCGAAAGCGGGAGAGGTGAAGAATCTTCACTTCTCCCGCTTGCGGGAGAAGGTGGATCGCGCGTCAGCGAGAGACGGATGAGGGCCTGTCGTTGACCATTTGCGACACCCACCACACACAAGGGGCAGGTCGACCCAGTGTGGCTTCACATGATGGTCGGTATACCCCTACTTCTTCATGCCGTTCTGCAGGCCGCGAAAGCGTTGGGCGAGGGAGAGGACGTTGGAGACGCCTTTGGTGATTTCGGCTGATTCATCAGTGGACAACTTGTTGGCCGATCCGGAAGTTGATTGCACGCCGCGTTCGAAGCCACGGTCTGGTTCGGCGAACTCAAACGGATTTCCCAAATTGTTGAAACGTGTTTGGAAGGCATTGGTGGCAGCGGGCCGTTCAAGCGGCGTCACGCTGGCACTGTATTCATGATCGGCAAGTGAATTGGACATTGGTGAGAGCGGCGGTTGCGATGATGTCAAATCGACCTCGGCGCTGGCGGCAATGCGATTGATTGAATTCTGCATGTAAGTTGGCAGAGGTGTTTGCCTGGCCGCCGGCTGATGGGCTTGCTGGTGTTCCGGGCCGGATTGGCTGGGAACAAACATGTGCACAATGTCGCGCAAGGCCTTGGCTTCATTTTCCAGGTTCAGAATGCGCTGGTCCTTGGCGGTCAGAATATTGTCGGCGTGGGATTGCAACTGTCTCAGCTTTGTGGCCTCTGCTTCGTTTTCAGAGGCCTTGGCCCATGCCGTGTTGATGGCTTTGACATTCTCTTCGATCTGGATGTTCAGGGCGTTGACTTGTTGGCCCTTTTCAAGCGATGCGGTGTTGAGTTCGGCAATTTCATTTTGGGCTGTGACAAGTTTGGCGGTGAGATCCAGTACGCGATTGCGGTTGCGGGAGACTTCCGCCATTTGCTCGGCCAAGCGCATTTTCATGTCGCTGACGCCAGTTTCAAGCTTGCGGGCCATGATGGCTTTTTCAGCCCTCAAGTTGTCGCGGTCGGCCTGAAGCTCACGAACGGCCACGGGAACCTGGCGCTTTTGCTGCCAACCGCTCCAGCGGCCCAAAATCGACCATGCAGCACGGCCAAACATCAAGATGATCAGCAGGGCGGCGCAAAAGCCGAGAAAGAACAACATCAGAGTCTCTGTTTGAGACATTACACCACCCACTTTACCCTTTAAGCATCTGTTAAGGATGCAATTGCAAGGGATACACCACACCCGTGTATCGCGTGGCTAATAAAGAGTAAATAAGAAGCTGATGGTAAACGGGCCGGAGAGTTTCAGAACGGGTTCCAAGTGGGATTGCCGGAATATTTGAGATAGCCGATATTGGCACCCAGTCTGGCGCCAACACCTGTGCGAATGGGGGCCAATATGATATCGTCTTTGCGCTGGAAATTAACTCCCATGCCGCCAATCAGATAGGCTGAGCCTTCGACGCCACCAAAGCGTTCGTAAAGATCCTCCGGAGAATGGGAACCGTAGACCAGGGTCAGGGTGCGTGCGCCATTGCCGCCGAAGTCCCAGCCAATAGAGGGGCCTTGCCAGTAGATTTTCTGGTTGGTGCCGTCCTTGTAGTAAATCGTTCCCTCGCCGAACCGGAGGCCACCGATAAAGGCACCGGCGCCTTCTTCGCCCACAATGTAAGCAGAAGGTTCGCCCTGGCTTTGGAAGACGTATTCAATGGCCTGGCCCACGCCGCGGCTGGCCTTGCCAAAAAATTGATGACCTTGGACCATGATTTCTTCAGGCGAATAGGTGACTTTGGCGCGTTTCTTGGCTTTGGTAAAGCTGCCCGTGGTTTGGGCAACGGCTGTGGGCAAGTTGAGCCCTGCAACGGCCAACAGACTGGAAGCGGCAAATAGTGTTTTGAGAAATGATCTGCGGGCTGAAGACATGGTTACACCTCAATTATGCGAGCTCCACCTCATACGCAATCCGTGGCAGGGGTGGGGCAAAAGTCGGTCCTTTGGGTGTTCTAGCTCCAGCAACTTTCGGCTTGGTTAACGGAATGCAAACTTGTGCATCAGGATGAAGCGATGAAAGCCGGATTGTCGAAGCCGCGCCCGGATTTGCCGTAGGTGAGGGGGGATTGGTCGAGATTGAGCACCTTGCCACCCGCTGCCTCGAGCACGGCCTGTCCTGCTGCCGTATCCCACTCCATGGTGCGGCCAAAGCGGGGGTAGAGGTCGGCCTTGCCAGCGGCGATCAGGCAAAACTTCAGGGAGGAACCGGCGGAAGAAAGTGATTTGACGCTGCGGGTCGCCAGATAGTCAGACGTGGCAGCATCCATGTGCGAACGGCTGGCCACAACGGTCAGTCCATCGGCAGGTGCGTTTCGGACCGAAATTGATTGCCACACAACATTTTCCAGGACCTCCTCAATGGAAAGCCCACCAGAAGCGGCACCAATTCCCGCCTGTCCCCAATAGATTTGCTGGATTGCCGGGGCATAGACGACGCCGGCAATGGCTTTGCCGTGATGAATGCGCGCGATATTGACAGTGAATTCGCCATTGCGGGAAAGGAACTCTTTGGTGCCATCCAAGGGATCAACCAGAAAGAATTCGTCGCCCAGAATTGGCAGATGTCCGGCTGCTGCGGATTCTTCAGCCAACACGGGAATCTCCGGCCAATGTCTGGCCAGACCAGCCAGGATGACTTTTTCAGCCAAGGCGTCGGCTTCGGTGACAGGTGACAAATCGGCTTTCGTTGCAACAGCAAAATCGCTGGCATAAATCCGCATGATTTCGCGGCCTGCAGCCTGGGCCAGATTCAACAAAAGCAACGTGTCGGCGGGCGGACGGAGGAATTTCATTGGGTTGAACCATTACCGGGAGATGATTGTCCGGCGTCTATGGCTGAAAGCCACAAGTCGCGTCAATGCGGAATAATGTTTCGAGATTTGTTATAGGAATGAAACGAATCAGTGATTTGCCAATTTTCCCGGGGGAAACCATCGTCATGGACCAAAAACTATCCGATCTCGACCTTGCATCGCTGCTGTGCTCGCGCGTTTGTCATGACATTATTTCGCCCGTCGGTGCCATCGCCAACGGACTTGAATTGATGGACGACCCTGAAACCGATGCTGACACACGCGCCACGGCCCTTGATATGGTGCGCTCTTCAGCCAGAACCGCAACAGCCAAGCTCAAGTTCTGCCGGATTGCCTTCGGTGCTTCTGGATCAGCCGGTGCCCATATCGATATGGGCGAAGCTGGCGAAGTGGCCAAGGATTTTGTTGGTGAGGAAAAAGTCAAACTGGATTGGCGGGCACCGCGGGAAAACCGGCCCAAAGCTGAAGTGAAGCTGCTGCTCAACATGTTGTTGCTGGGAATTGCCGGCATTCCACGGGGTGGCGTGGTGACGGTGACGGCTGAAGGGCGGGTTTTCAAAGTATCAGCCACAGGCGACCGGGCCAAATTGCCGCAAGCCATGGTTGATGTTCTGCATGGGGAAACCCCGCTGGAGGGCCTGGATGCCCGTTTGGTGCAACCCTATTATACCCGGCTTATGGCCCACCAGGCGGACCTTGCCATCACCATGGTGATGGAAGGCGAAAACACCGTCGCCGTAAATGCCGTTGCTGCGGAAGCCATTCATTAACTTTGTCCGGCGGCAAATCCGGTTCGAAATAATTTTACCAAAGTTCGCAAGGCTCAGTAGAGGGGTTCCCACCTATCAAGGCAGGAAGAAATCAACAGGGGTCTTCCATGCCTATTTACAATGCGCCTGCAAATGGCGGTACGGTTCGCGGTTCCAGGTTAAACGATGTCATCAACGGCAGTGGCTTTGCAGATGTGCTTTGGGGCCTCGGCGGCGCTGATGTCATCTACGGCGGCGGCGGCGATGATGTAATTGAAGGCGACGGTGCGTATACGGCAGCAGATGCCTTCACGGCCCAAGGTTCAGCGTCGCTGGCCTATACTGGTCCCCTTTCGGGATCAAACGGCCTGGTTTTCACCTCCATGGGTATAGCTTCCAGCCAAAGCGTCTGGCGTGTGCGCAATACGTCCGATGTCGCTCAAACTGTCATCGTACAATCTGCATCGCAGGGCAATGGCAACAACGGTGGCGTGGCTATCACGATTGTCGTGCCGCCCCACACAGATGTTTTTGTGCCGAGTGCCAATCTGGGCACCCACAAGCTGTTGTTGAATGGCAAGCAAATTGACGTCAAAGCTTCTGGCACACAGGTTTTCAACACAGCGATGGTTGTTGATGGCGGCGGCGCAGATGGCGACGACACATTGAATGGTGGCGATGGCAATGACACCATCCGGGGCCATGGCGGCAATGACGTGCTAAATGGTGACGCTGGCAATGACAGCCTCGAAGGCGACTCTGGCAATGACAGGTTGGCTGGCGGTGCAGGTGCTGACAAACTAAGCGGCGGCGACGGCAATGATACGGCAGATTATACTGCCTCATCTGCAGCAGTTAACATCAACCTTGAAACCGGCCTTGGCCAAGGTGGCGATGCCGCCGGCGACACGCTGTCCGGCATTGAAAACCTGATCGGATCAAACTTCAACGATGTCCTCGTCGGCAATGCATCCGTCAATGTGATCGACGGTGGAAACGGCGACGACACGATCACTGGTGGCAGCAATGATGATTTGTTGCTGGGTGGTGCCGGCAATGATTTGTTCCTGGTGGAATGGTCCAGCAAAGGCGACACCTATAATGGTGGCGATGGAATCGACACATTCAGCGCCGATGTGCCCGTGCTCAATGCCTATGCCCAGGAAATCGATCTCGCAACAGGCACCAACAACTGGTCAGACACTTTCATCAGTGTAGAAAACCTGATCGGTGGCAACAACAACGACAAGTCCTGGGGCACTGAAGCTGCCAACAATTTCTGGGGTCGCGGCGGCAATGATCTGCTCGATGGCCGTGGCGGTGATGACAAGCTTTATGGTGAAGCC
This sequence comes from Hyphomicrobiales bacterium, assembly GCA_031418195.1. Classification (GTDB taxonomy): domain Bacteria; phylum Pseudomonadota; class Alphaproteobacteria; order Rhizobiales; family Aestuariivirgaceae; genus Aestuariivirga. The sequence continues at coordinate 79,622 of JANOXA010000042.1, forward strand.
GGTAATGACAGCCTCGTCGGCGGCAATGGCAATGACGAACTCGACGGCGGCGATGGCAATGATTTGCTGGACGGCGGAGACGGCGTTGATACCTTGCGCGACGGTGCTGGTGACGACACGCTCATCGGCGGCGAAGGTGACGACAACCTGACTGGCACTCTTGGCAATGACAATTTGCAGGGCGGCGTTGGCAAAGACACACTCAATGATCTCAACGGCAATAACATCCTCGACGGTGGCGATGGTGATGACACACTTGCATCTGGCAAAGGCGAAGATACGTTAATTGGTGGCATTGGCAATGATCGCCTGGTCGCTGGTGCAGGTCGCGACAGTTTGAACGGCGGCGACGGCGATGATGGGCTTTTTGGTGAAGCAGACGATGACAGCCTGATCGGTGGACTTGGCAATGACGAACTCGACGGCGGCGACGGCAATGACGTGCTGGATGGCGGCGACGGTGTTGATACCTTGCGCGATGGCGCGGGCGACGACAGTTTGCTTGGTGGTGCTGGTGATGACAGCCTTACAGGCACGATTGGCAATGACTATTTGAACGGTGGTGATGGCAAAGACACACTTGCCGACCTCGATGGCAACAATGGGCTGGATGGTGGCGATGGCGATGACACACTGACCACAGGCAAAGGCGATGACAAATTGATCGGTGGCCTCGGCAATGACCGATTGGTGGCTGGCGAAGGCCGCGATTACATGAGCGGTGGCGAAGGCAATGAAGCACTCTATGGCGACCAAGGAGACGACCAGATATTTGGCGATGCAGGCAATGACCGCTTGACGGGTGGCGCAGGGGCCGATGCGCTCGATGGTGGCACGGGTGTTGACACAGCTGACTACCGCCATTCCCGCGAAGGTGTTGATGTCAACCTCAAAAGCGGAACGGGTCTTCAGGGCGATGCTGAAGGCGATACACTTGTGTTCATTGAAAACCTCAGTGGTTCAGCCTTCAACGACATCCTCACGGGCGACAACGGCGCCAACCGCCTGACCGGCATGAGCGGCGAAGACAAGCTTTATGGCTTGGGCGGCAATGACTATATCGCCACCGGCGGCGGCTATGACTATGTCGATGGCGGCGACGGCATTGACACTGTCACCTACGAAGACTCATGGGACCGTGTGGTGGTCAACTTGACCACGGGCAAGAACCAATATGGCGAAGCTTCGCGTGACGTGCTGGTGAATGTCGAAAACATTGTCGGCTCGGCATTTGGCGACCAGATCACGGGTGATGCCCTGGCCAACCGCTTGACGGGCAATGCCGGTGCTGATGTGCTTTCGGGCATGGCTGGCATTGACTATCTTTATGGTGGGGTCGGCAACGACAAATTGACAGGCGGCACCGAGGCTGACGTGTTTGTGTTCGAACTTGGTTTTGGCAATGACACCGTCACGGATTTCTGGGCAGGCGCAGGCCGCACCGATCGCCTGTGGTTCCAAAGCGGTGGCACCATGACCCCGGCTTCCGCCGACTGGAGTGCTGTGGACAGTGCTGCAGGCGTGGTGATCAGCGTTGTCGGACAAGGCAGCGTCACTTTGACGGGTGTAACACTGGCGCAGCTTCACACGGATGATTTCATCTTCTCGTGATATGATTGAAGAGAACGAATTCAAAAGGCATCCCTTGGGGTGCCTTTTTTGTTTTGACTTGACGCCAATGCTTCGCAGGAGGAAGCTTTGTCGATGTGGAGCATCTCAAGACGAGCGAGCTTGGTGTCAGCGGCGGTTGTGTTGGTAGCCATCGCTGCTCCAGCCCATGTTGCATTGAATTCCGTACAAGCCGAAACTCCAGGTGTTAAACTGGGTGCCAATGCCAATCTCAAGGGCATGCGCCTGTTGCCGGACGACAGTCCGTGGCATGCAGATATTTCCGGGGCAGCGGTGGATTCCCGTTCGGATGCCATTCTGGCACGTATTGGTCTTGAGACGACGTTGCATCCGGATTTCGGCACGGAATGGGAAGGTGCGCCGATCGGCATTCCCTATGTCGTAGTCGGCGGTGATCAGGCCAAAGTGCCGGTGATTTTTACCTATGCCGAGGAAAGCGATCCCGGCCCCTATCCCATTCCCCCTGACGCACCGATTGAAGGGGGGGCCGATGGCGATGGTGACCGGCATGTGCTTGTGCTGGATCGAGACAACTGGAAGCTGTGGGAGTTGTTCAATGCCCGCCCCAACGGCGAAGGTTGGACAGCTGACAGTGGTGCAGTGTGGGATTTGAAAGCCAACGAGGTGCGCGAGCCGCGCTGGACTTCGGCCGATGCTGCGGGCCTGCCCATTCTGCCCGGGCTCATCCGCCATGACGAAATCATTGGCAAAAAATCCCTCGACCATGCGGTGCGGTTCACCGTGGCCAAGACGCGCCAAGCCTATATATCTCCCGCCAGCCATTGGGCCAGCGAGCATCTGGATGAAGACCTGCCGCCCATGGGCATGCGTATGCGCCTGAAGGCCGACTATGATGTTTCAGGCTTTGCCCCTGAAATACAAGTGATCCTCCAGGGTCTGAAAACCTATGGCCTGATCCTTGCCGACAACGGCAGCAACCTGTTCATCTCAGGTGCCCCCGACCCCCGCTGGAACGACGACACCTTGCGCCAACTCAAACGCATTACGGCGCAGGATATGGAAGTTGTGGAGATGAGGGACGTGGTGACGGGGCCTTGAGGGGACAAGTCGGAAAAGTGGAATGACACGGTAACCCCCATCGTTATCCAGCGTTATCCCTTGTGCATCAAAGCGACACGCGTTGTTGCCTGAATCCCAATTGTCAAAGCGGCAGCTTTTCCTTCACCTTGTCGTAGATGAACGCCCTGTCCTGGTGCGTGTAGTCGTGCACCAAATCAGCCACCACCAGCGCCATGGTCTGCTTGTTGAGGGCGTTCCTCAGTCGGCCCATGGCTGTTGCGGGTGCCACAAGCACAACTTGATCGCAAACCTTGCGTTCGACCGCCGTTTGGATGGTACCTGCCAGCAGATCAAGGAAATGGCCCTCGTTGCGCTTCTCTTCTGTAGGCTTGTGCTCCGGCTTGTGGTGCACGTGGACATCAGACCCAAAGTCTACAGGCCTTGGATCATCGGCTGAGGCAAGGGCAACCTCAGTCATCTCTTCGTCACGATGGCGATTGAGGAAGATGCGGGCACTGCCGCCATTGGCAACAACAATCCAGGTTTTTCGGGCTTGGTCTTTCATGGTTCTCTCCAGTTGAGCATGCCAAGCCTGACAGTGGTGAAAGTGACCGTCGGGACCAGCAGCATGATCAGGTTAAAGATCAAAAGGCTGATGAAAGTTCCCATGGTTTGGCTCCTGAAACAAAAAAACCTGCGCTGCAGGATGGCGGCACTGTGTCACTCCACTTTATCATTGTACTCCGTCTGTTGAACGAATCGCGGTACATTGGTCAGGCCCCCTCACCCCCTTGGGGTACTCTTCCCAAGCTTTGCGTGATGGAGAGTGATATCGGGCAGGTTTCGCGCATTTATTTTTTGAACTGCACCCCAAAAAATACAAGTGATGCCTTTTTCATTTCGTTCGTACACTGAAGATCAAGCGATCCGGAGCATTTCATCTTCGTGTCTCGCCATCGGGGGCGCCGACGCGGAGGACGTAGCCGCTGCCCCCTTCAAAGAAACAAGCAGCTGGCGGTGGGATCTGACGGGATCTAACGGTGACACTCCACTAAATAGATCTGACGGTGACAGGATCTGACAGGATCTGACAGTGACAGTCCACTAAATAGACTGACGGCTGAAAATAGCTGACGGTGACACTCCACTAAATATCAGATTTGTGACTGCCACCCCACCCCCGGCCCCTCAAACAATTCCTCCTTTGCCCGACACTTCCAAACACAAAAGGCACCCTTGGGGTGCGCTTTTCATTTCGTCCGGGTACTGGGGATCAAGCGATTCTGAGCAACTCTTCTTCTTCATGTCCAGCCATTGGTGGTGCGCCGTCGCGGAGGACGTAGCCGCGGCCCCAGACGGTTTCGATGAAGTTTTTGCCCATGGCGGCGGCGGCGAGTTTTTTGCGCAGTTTGCAAATGAAGACGTCGATGATCTTCAACTCGGGTTCGTCCATGCCGCCATAGAGGTGGTTGAGGAACATTTCCTTGGTGAGGGTGGTGCCCTTGCGCAAGCTGAGCAGTTCCAGCATCTGGTATTCCTTGCCGGTGAGGTGAACGCGCTGGCCGCCGACTTCAACGGTCTTGGTGTCGAGATTGACCAGCAGTTCGCCTGTGAGAATGACGGATTGGGCATGGCCCTTGGAGCGGCGGACCACGGCGTGGATGCGGGCCACCAGTTCATCCTTGTGGAAAGGCTTGGTCATATAGTCATCGGCCCCAAAACCAAGGCCGCGCACTTTGTCTTCAATGGCGGCGAGACCGGAGAGAATGAGAATGGGTGTGCCGACTTTCGAAACCCGCAGCGCCTTCAACACTTCATAGCCAGACATGTCGGGCAGGTTGATATCCAGGAGGATGATGTCATAGTCGTAGAGTTTGCCGAGATCGACACCCTCTTCGCCCAGATCGGTTGTGTAAACGTTGAAGCCTTCGGACTTCAGCATCAACTCAATCGATTGAGCCGTGGCTGTATCATCCTCGATCAACAATACCCGCATGCGAATCCCCTTTGGTGTCGCCACGCGCCGTTGCGTGGCCTGCTTTTTAGTCGCCATTCCCCCGCCGTCAAACGGGATGGCTACGTTTCGTTAACTCTGATCCTTAAGATAGACTGAGAAAGGTTAACAAAACCTAAGCTTCTCTGCCGGGATTTTACGCTTTGATTTCCTACATGTAGTAGGCCCGCCCAGAATCCGTCTATATGTTGCGGCATTTGTGTCTCTGACTTTATTTTGCGACCGGCGTTGTTCATGGCGTTTGATTTACCCGGTCTTAAATCTGTTTGTTCATCATAACGCCGTTGACCGTGGTTGGTCCTAGCTAGTTGATTCGCGGATTCCTGAATAGAGTCCGCGTTGAGTCAGATTGAAGCGGGAAGAGGGTGGTTGGCAGTGAGTTTGAGTAAAGTGAGGTTATAATGCGTTCACGAGACAGCCTGTTGAGGCTCCACCGCTTTCGTTCCGAGGATGTCCGGCGCCAGGCCGCCGACATCGACCTGATGATCCAGGACCTGATGCGCAAGCATGATGATCTGGAACAGCATATCAAGTTTGAAGAGCAGCGCTCGGGCATTACTGATCCCCATCACGTCAATTACTCCATGGCCGCCAAGTCTTCGCGCACCAGGTTGGAAAACCTCTTGAAAACTGTGGGCGAATTACGTGACCAGCATGAAAGCATGCTGGAGCGTCTCCGGGATGAAGAAGGCGAACTGCGCAAAGTCGAAATGCTGGTCGAAAAAGAGGGCGGCTCTATCAAGCCAATGCCAATTGCGACGTCGCCGGGCATGATGATCGGCCAGGCCATCGCGCGCTAATCCATCTACGATCGGGGTAAACCAGACGGTCGGGGCAAATTGGCCGTCTGTCGTTTCAGGTAATTTTGTAACTGGCCATTCTGGCAAAATGTGGCTGGGCTTCGTCGGCGATTTTCTGGAGCTGAAGCGGCAGGACGGTGGCGGCATTTTTCGCTGCCGCAAAACCCACGGATGCCCAAGCCGCGTTATACCAGTGGGGTGCCCACACACCATCAAAAGCCTTTGGGCCTTTGGGCCAGTGCAGCATGTTGCCGTCGAATGCAATGCCGCAGCTCTTGCAAAGTTTGCGCAGCATCGTTTCAGGATCGGCCAGAATGTCATCGCTGTCGATCACCGGCGGTGCGTGGCCAAGCCGTTGGCTGACCCGTTCAAAAATCCCAACCTGCTCCACAATGCCAATCGCAGCAAGATCAACATCGGCCCATTTCTGGGTGTAGCTGGCCAGCACTTTTGCCGGATCGCGGATGAGGAATGCATTAGTGAGTTGGTAAATGAAACTGAGGTCCTGCCGCATCGGCATATGATGGGTCATGTGTTTTTGATAGAGCAGGGGCTTGGTTGATGGCGTGGTGCATTTTGCCACCAGCCTGTCCCAATCCGTTTCCATGGCGGCGATGATTTCTTCGCGCATGGGATGATCATTGCCTTTGGCCTTCAGAGAATAGCCATAGAAGGGTTCGTCCCAGGCCTCGCAATCGGGGCGATTGCCGAAACTGTACATCATGGCCGTGGATATATTTCGGGGGCCGGACCACATGGCGAGGATTTTCACTATTTTGGCCTGTTCAATTGTCTTTAAAGAGCTGGGCTTGCCTGAAGTGTCGAATGGCAAGAATTTGTAGTTCAACCTGTTTCCTCAGAATTCTATAGTGGATGATGTAGCGATAGCGCCGTGTTACAGCTCTTCTGACAGACTCGTCCTCCTGTTGACGGCCAGCTTCGGAATAGGCTTTGATCAGTTCAATTTTTGCTTCAATATCAGATCGAATCCGGGGCAACACTTGTGGATTGAGTCTCTCATGGTAGTTGGCTATCGAAGCAAGGTCTGCAATCGCCTGCTGAGTATATTTAAGCCTCATTTAACGAAGCGGGCGAAAATTGCTTCGACCTCTTCGTCTGATGCAAATATGCCCGCATCAGCTTGACGCAAACCTTCTTCAACGGCAGCCAAATCATCAGGATGAATTTGCTCCGGCAATTCCACGTCATCAAGCATTGAAAACACTGCATTGAGTATGCGGTTCCTGTCGTCATCCGGCAGGTCATTCACGCGACGGATCGCAATTTCGGCAACGTCGATCATGACCACCTCATAGCACACTTGCGAAAACTCTACAATTGTCGAGATGAGCTTTGTCTCGCGAAATCCTTATACCCTTCCGACAGGGCCTTAGACACTGGCCCCGCCCCCTGCCATTCCTCCACTGACAGCGGATGCCGAACAGGCCTGCCATCAATGATCCGTACAGGGATCAATCCGGCGAACGTTCCGGTGACGAAGGCCTCGTCGGCACCATAGACATCATAGAGTGAAAACTGTTTTCCGATGGTTTGGAAACCTAGCTGTTGTGCCACGCGCAGTATTGCTGAACGGGTGATGCCGGGAATGCAGTATTGACCTGACGATGTCCAGAGTTCGCCGCGCCTGACAATGAAAAAATGCGTGGAATTGCAAGTCGCCACAAAGCCCAGTGGATCGAGCATCAGGGCTTCATCGGCTCCAGCATTTGCGGCTTGAATACAAGCGGTTATGCAATTCAGTTTAGAATGTGAATTAAGCTTTTGGTCCTGCACATCGGGCGCACCACGCCGCACATTCACAGTGTGAAGAGACAAGCCGTCGCGGAATTTCTGCGGGTTCGGTTCCTTGTATTCCGGAATGATGACGATGGTGGCTTTACCAATCGTCACGCGCGGGTCTTGGTAGGGCGTGGCCTTCACACCGCGTGTCACCATCAATCGGACATGCACGCCGTCGGTCATGTGGTTGGCGTCAACACAGTCAAACAATCGCGCCACCAATTCATCCGGCCTCAAACCGATATCCATGAAAATCGCTTTGGCACCTTCGTAGAGCCGTTCAATATGCTCCCGCAAAAACGGCACACCACCATTGACCAAACGCAAGCCTTCCCACACGCCATCACCCAGTATGAATCCGGAATCGAAAACCGAGACCATGGCTTCAGCGCGGGGCACCAGTTTGCCGTTCACCGAAATCAGGATGTTGCGATTGCGGGGATCGATTTGGATGTCGTGGAGATTGGATTGGGGAGCGTTCATAGAATGTTTATACAAATCTTTGGCTCCGGCGCAAAGGCCGTCACAAAAATCTTTGGCGCTCGGATTGGCTCGGCATGTAACAGGCGTCCCGTGAGCCAAACCATTGCAGGCGGTTATTTTGCACCACATCATAAATCCGGTTGCCGAGGAATGCTGGCATCAAACCACCGATGCTGCCCAAAACCTTCCAAACGCCGCCCATCAGTTTTGCTGCTGCCAGAAGTCCTTGCCATTTGGTATGGGGCACGCCATCGGCAAGCACCATGAAAGTGGTGAAGCGCGTGGCATCAAGGCCATAGTGAAGGTAGAGGGCTTGCGGCACCGGGTCTTGAATAACTGCGAACCGGCACGTTTTGCTCCCATCATGGCGCAGCATGAATTGCACACCGCCCGAACACAAAACACACATGCCATCAAAGATCAGCAGCGGGCGGCTGTCATCGAAGTCGGGGACGGTTGCGTCGGTGCGATAGCTATAGGCGAGGGGTTCACCGATGACGGCCACTGAAATACTTTCCGAGACTTGATGCAGGGACAATAAAGCATAGGTTGGGTGATTTGGAACCCCGCTTTTCGAAGCTGTAAGGTCGATGAGTAATGTTTTCATGAAAATCGAGCCAGTCGCGATTGAAGTCTTCAATCAGCTCAATTTTCCAATTCCGCTTCCAGGCCTTGATCCGGGTCTCACGACGGATTGCTTCCAGCATCGTCTCGTGATTTTCATACCAAACCAGTTTGTTGCAATCATAATCAGTCGAAAAACCCAGAAACAATTTTTCCCTGTGAGCCGCAATCCGGTCATACAAATTGCTGGTCACACCTGTATAAATGGTACCGCGATACCGACTGGCCACGATGTAAACAGCAGGTTGCTTTTCAATGATCATCACAGTTCTCTCCAAATGGTGTCATATTTGGAAAGACGGTTTCACAAAGTGAATCCGTCGCGCAAAACCAAAAAATCTCCGTCATTCCAGCCAAGCGGAGCTCTTGCGAAGCGCGAGCTGGAACCCCGCTTTGTTTCAACCAGTTAGGCTCGTTGCAACCAAAGCGGGGTTCCAAATCGCCCGCGATAGGGCGGGCGTTTGGAATGACGGGCTTTGGTGGTGAATGTTGGTCACTCAAAACAACTACTCTCCATCATTCCAGCCAAGCGAAGCTCTTGCGAAGTGCGAGCTGGAACCCCGCTTTGTTTCAACTGGTTAGGCTCTTGCTGCCAAAGCGGGGTTCCAAATCGCCCGCGATAGGGCGGGCGTTTGGAATGACGGGCTTTGTGCGTGTAATGTTCTTCAATCAAAACAAAAACTCACCGTCATTCCAGCCAAGCGGAGCTCTTGCGAAGCGCGAGCTGGAACCCCGCTTTGTTTCAACCAGTTAGGCTCGTTGCAGCCAAAGCGGGGTTCCAAATCGCCCGCGATAGGGCGGGCGTTTGGAATGACGGGCTTTGGTGGTTGGATTCCGCCATGGACTTTCCCGCAGAGGCTGTCTATCACGGACGCAACAGCACCTGAATCAGACTGGGGAGGTCGGCGCGTGGCGGGATTTTACCGGAGTTTGCGGGGGGCGTCATCGGCTTTGGTGCTGGCGATGTTCGGCGTGGTCGTGCACACAAGTCCCGCGATGGCCGATTTAACTGCCTGTATCAATTCGCCAATCGAAGCTAATTGTTATAGTCCTCCAGTTGTGTCAGTACCTGGTGGTACGCCGACGTCGTTGTCAATTTCTTTCAGCAGCCTAGCTACAATTACGACTGTGATCCTGCCCGATGGGTCCGGTATTGGCGGCACGGGTCCGGTACAAGATCAACTTAATGCACTTCTCGTCGGCACCACCGGCGCCATTATTCAGCAAGCACTTGACGGCGTGATCGAACCGCCATCTTTGTCGTTTGTAAGTCACGTATTGGACACAACAACTTCAACTGTGACATTAGAAAACACGATAGGGCCTGGAACGGTTATCTATGCAGATAGAGACAATGGCGGCTTGCTTTTGCAGGTTGTGGCAGGCACGACAAATGTAAACATCAACACTCACACCAACAATCTCTTCACCGACACCTTCCAAGCCACCAACAGCCTGAGTGCTGAGGGCCTCGGCTGGCTCAGCGGCGACCTTCACACCACCTTCCAAACCGTGCTGCTTGATGATGGTTTTGGCTTTACCGATGTGCTGCTGTCGCGGGGCCGCCGGAGTGCTGGCGCATCGGGCTTCATCATCGCGGCGGCTGATGGCGGTGAACCTTTGCAGGCCAACCTGGGTGATGGCTGGAGCACGTGGAGCAAGTCGTCCTATCGCGATGCGTCGTTTGACGATACGTCAGGCAATTTCGGTTTCGGCTCCCATGGCTGGAGTGCGGCCTATGGTCTTGACCATACGGACGGCGACTGGCTGTTTGGTGCTGCGGCAGGCTACAGCACGCTCAAATCCAAACAAAACACCACCGGCGACAAGGGCGATTTACAGGCCTTCAAGGCGGGCCTCTATGCCGCGTATCATCCCGGCGACTGGACCATCATCGGCTCCGCCTCCGGCAGTTTCCAAACCATCAAGTCAAAGCGCCTCACCCTTCTGCCAACCCCCGCCACCGCTGATTATGACGCCGCCAGCTTTAACGTGGGGCTCGAAGCCGCCCGCCACATTGCACTTTCCAGCAACGCCTTCCTCGAACCCATGGCAGGCTTGAACTACAGCCACCTCCGCACCGACGCTTTCACCGAAGCAGGCGGCGGTGGCCTGGGCCTCAGCGTGGACGCCGAAAACACCGATGCTCTGAAAGCCTATATTGGCGCAAGGCTGGCCAGCACCATGGCGATGAGCCACGGTATGACCATCACCCCGGAACTGCGCGGACGCGTTGTCTATGATGTATTGGGCGACGGCAGAGACCTCACCGCTACATTGACCGATGCCGCCATCCCAACGCCGTTTTCAGTCTCCGGCCTAGAGCCCAACCGCCTCGGCGGCATCATCGGCGCAGGCCTCACCTTGGTAAGCACCACCAACTGGCAAGCCACCCTAAGCTACGACGCCGAAATCCGTGGTGGCGATGTTTTGCACACAGCGCGGACCGGGTTTACTTGGGCGTTTTGAGGTAACACATTTACATCATGCAACGTTGAGCGCAGCTGCAACGCCCGACTTGCGATGTGGCTTCACCACAATCTCGACGTCTTGACCAAGAGCGACAAGAAAACGCATCAGCCGCTCGACAGAAAACTGCCGGAAGTCGCCGCGCAGCATTTTCGAAATATCAGGCTGTTTAACGCCAAAGAGTTCGGCAGCCTCAACCTGTTTCAAACCCTGCGCGCGCATGAGGCCATCGATCTTGACGACAAGCTTGGCCTTGACCAGATGCTCCCCGGCATTGGGCAATCCAATATCCGCAAACACATTACCGCTGCTCTTTTCATGTGCAATTTTTCGCGCCATATTTATTCCTCCTCATGTAGCCGTTGTGCTTCGGCAAGCCGTTGCGCAATCAAACGAACATCGGATTTGGGCGTGGCAATGCCCGTCTTCGATTTCTTCTGAAACGCATGCAATACATAAACTGCCGACGCAAAACGCACTGTATAGACCGTGCGAAACGTATCGCCGCGATGATCATCAACAATCTCAACGATCCCTGCGTCACCACTGCCCTTGAAGGTCTTGGCCTTGCGATAGCGCCCGCCACATTGGGCGAGAAACATCGCATAGCCCATCTCGGATTTCACCTCGTCGGGGAATGCCGTGAAATCACGTCGGCTCGACTCAATCCATACAAGGGACTTGGGTTTGGCATCTTCAGTCATTTGGAAATACAACTATATAGTGAATTCACTATTTCGTCAAACTTACAACGGCAAATGACAAAAAGCGCGGCCCGTGTGCACCGCCTTGTGTTCGATCACCTTGTGGCGTATCCGGAATCAGCGGGCAACGCTTTTGGGATTCTGGGGAGACGGGCTGATGGGCATCAAGTGGAGACTGCGGGCGGCGGCGTCCTGTTTGGCGCTTGCGATGTTCGTCGTGGCGCTGACGGCGCAGGAGGCTTCGGCTGAGATCATACCCGATGCGGACTTGCCGACGGGAGCTTGCATTTCGTTTGCAGAAACGGACGTATCGCAATGCGTCGCGGGTCGGCCTAAAGATGAGTTATTTTTTCTTTTCACGGCCGTTTCGTCAACGCACCGCGATACGATTACGACAGTTATCTTGCCGGATGGATCTGGTGTCGGTGGTTCGGGTCCTGTGCAGGATCAACTCAACGCGCTGCTTGCGGGACCAAATGGGGCCAGTCTGCAAAACCTGCTCACGCCTGTTATCGGACAATCAACCCTGACCTTTATCGACCGACAATACAATGGCACTGATGTCACAATTGACGTCGAAGATGTAGATGGTCCAGGTTCAGCTTTGGTCGGTTTCAACAGATCGCGCACCTTCTTGGTTCCGTTTAACGCAGCACTCACAAACGTTGTTACTAACTTTGATCGTCTCTTCACCGACACCTTCCAAGCCACCAACAGCCTGAGCGCTGAAGGCCTCGGCTGGCTCAGCGGTGATCTTCACACCACCTTCCAAACCGTGCTGCTTGATGATGGTTTTGGTTTTACCGATGTGCTGCTGTCGCGGGGCCGCCGGAGTGCTGGACCATATGGCTCCATTATCGCGGCGGCTGATGGGGGTGTACCTTTAGAGGCCTCACTCGGCGATGGCTGGAGCACCTGGAGCAAATCCTCCTATCGCAATGCCTCGTTTGACGATACCTCAGGCAATTTCGGTTTTGGTTCCAATGGTTTTAGTAGCGCATACGGACTTGACCATGCGGATGGTGACTGGCTGTGGGGTGCGGCGGCGGGTTACAGCAAGCTCAAATCTAAACAAAACGTGACCGGCGACAAGGGCGATTTGCAGGCTTTCAAGGCGGGCCTCTATGCCAGCTATTCCCCCGGCGACTGGACCATCACAGGTTCCGCCACCGGCAGTTTTCAATCCATCAAGTCGAAGCGGCTGGTCACCCTGCCCACTCCCGCCAAAGCTGACTATGACGCCGCAAGCTTTAACCTCGGCCTCGAAGCCGCCCGCCACATCGCTCTCTCCGGCAATGCCTTCCTCGAACCCATGGCGGGCTTTAACTACAGCCATCTGCGCACCGACGGCTTCACCGAAGCAGGCGGCGGTGGTTTGGGCCTCAGTGTCGATGCCGAAAACACCGATGCCCTGAAAGCCTATATCGGCGCAAGACTCGCCAGCACCATGGACCTCAGCGACGGCATGACCATCACCCCGGAACTGCGGACCCGCCTTGTCTATGACGTGCTGGGCGACAGCCGCGACTTGACCGCGCGCTTTGTCGGCGAAGCCACCCCCTTCGCCGTCTCCGGCCTCGAACCCAGTCGCCTCGGCGGCATCATCGGTGCGGGACTTACATTGGCAGGCACTCAAAACTGGCAAGCCACCCTCAGCTACGACGCCGAAATCCGTGGAAGCGATATTTCGCACACGCTGCGCAGCGGGTTTAAGTGGGCATTTTGAAATAAAAACACCACACTGGTAACCACCAAAGGGACCTCATCCGCCCCGTTGGGGAACCTTCTCCACGCGGAATAGCGTGGAGAAGGGACGTTGGTTGTCACTTCGGCTAAAGGACCAAAAAAAGTGCCCGTGGTTGTCCCTTCTCCGCCCTATCGTGGAGAAGGTGCCCGAAGGGCGGATGAGGTCCCTTCTTCACGTCCGCCCCCAACGTCGTCTTCATGATCGGTTCAAGACTATTGTCGGGCGCAGCTATGGAGTATCTCTGAAACTAGCTGTTTGACCGCGCGGTGTCAAGCATTTTATTCCTAGCAACGGAAATCAAAAAAGCCGCGACAGTTTCCCGCGCGGCTTTTTGAAATTCTGATCGGCCAACTTACTGCCGATACTGTTGTATCCGCGTTGTGCGTAATCCGGCGAGGCCGTTTTTATCCAGCGATCTCTGCCACGAGAGATATTCCTCGGTCGTCAACGTATAACGCTCACACGCTTCTTCGAGAGACAAGAGGCCCCCGCGTACAGCTGCCACCACTTCGGCCTTGCGCCGGATGACCCAGCGATGGCTGCCTGGTGGTGGCAAATCTGCAATTGTCAGGGGACTACCATCAGGCCCGATGACATAATTAACGCGGGGACGCAGTTGAACATTCATTACGCAAACTCACTCACACACACTGGGCACACCAACAAGTGCTTAACTGCCCAACTTCAGCCACACTACGCGTCAGCGCTTAATTTTGAGCTAAACGCTTATGAAGAAATTGCAAATTTGACTGTGTAAGTGGTCCATTCCGGTACAGGCAGATGGATTTTATTCGCATGAGTTGCTTTCCCAGAGGTTTCCGCCCATTTAACGGCCATGAAGTTATCCGCCCCCCTCCTGCAAGCCGTCCATGACGCGATGGCGCTTTCCGGCAACCCTGGTTCGCACCGGGTTGTGTGTGCCATGTCGGGCGGTGTGGATTCATCGGTCACGGCGGCTTTGCTGAAACTGGCGGGCTATGATGTGGTGGGGATTACATTGCAGCTTTATGACCACGGTGAAGCCATTCGCCGCAAAGGTGCTTGCTGTGCAGGCCAGGATATTCATGATGCCCGGCGGGTTTCGGCCATGCTGGATATACCACATTATGTGCTGGATTTTGAATCGCGGTTTCGCGAGGCCGTGATTGATGATTTCGTGGCGGGGTATTTGCAGGGGTCTACGCCCATCCCTTGTGTGAAGTGCAACCAGACTGTGAAGTTTGCCGATTTGCTGTGGCGGTCGCGAGAGCTGGATGCGAGTGCGCTGGTGACGGGCCATTATATTGATTCAGTTGAAACACCCCATGGCCGCGAATTGCGTACGCCCGCTGACTTGGCGCGGGACCAGAGTTATTTTCTGTTTGCGACAACGCAAGCGCAAGTGAACTTTCTGCGTTTTCCGCTTGGTCGTTTGACCAAGGCTGAAACGCGGGCGGTTGCAACTGATCTTGGTTTGCTGGTTGCCGACAAGCCCGACAGCCAGGACATCTGCTTTGTGCCGGATGGCAAGTATGCCGACCTGATTTTAAAGCTGCGACCGGATGCAGCAGAGCAGGGCGATATTGTGCATCTGGATGGCCGGGTGCTGGGGCGGCATGAGGGGATCATCCATTATACGATTGGCCAACGACGCGGACTTCATGTGATGGCTGACAAGTCTGACGCGGAACCGCTTTATGTGGTGCGCGTGGATGCTTTAGCCAAGCGCGTCTTTGTGGGGCCGCGCGAGGCCTTGAAACAACATGACATCGTATTGGAGCAAATGAACTGGCTTGGCCGCTCACCGCTGGATGAAATCCCGGTGGATTGTTTTGCCCGCATCCGCAGTACGCGCCCGCCGGTGGAAGCCACGGTGAGAATTGTCGGCGGCCAAACCATCGTGACAATTCCTTCGGGTGAGTATGGGGTTTCGCCGGGGCAGGCTTGTGTGCTTTATGCCGCAGCGGGTTCGGGCCAACAGGTGCTGGGTGGTGGCTTCATTGCAAGCAGACTGGCGAAAACTGCCGATGTTGTTATAGTCCCACGGTCAGGGGAAAATATCAGTGGTCAAACGCATCCAGCTTAATCCGCAACTCGACAAGGACATCAAGAAGGGCATTGCCTGGTCGGTGCATGCCTTTACAACTTTTGGCATCGTTGCCGGTTTTCTGGCGTTGGTTGCGGTGTTGAAGAATGATCCGTTTACAGCTTTTGTCTGGCTCGGTGTGGCACTGTTTGTCGATGGGGTTGATGGATCACTGGCGCGAAAAGCCCGGGTTTCGGAATACACGCCGAATTTTGATGGCGCATCACTTGATCTGGTGATCGACTATTTCACCTATGTCGCCGTGCCTGCGCTGATGATCTATTGGTTCAACATGGTGCCGCTGGACTGGATATTCTCCGGCACGACATGGAGCCTCATCGCCGCCGTGACAGTGATGGCCGTCTCGTGTTACACATTTGCCAATGTGGGCATGAAATCGTCGGATTATTATTTTGTCGGATTTCCGGCACTCTGGAACATCGTGGTGCTGTATTTTTACCTGCTCGGCTCAGGTGCCATCACCAATCTCATCACTGTCTTTGTTCTGGCCATTCTCACGTTTATTCCGATGAAATTCGTGCATCCCTTGCGCGTCACTTATTGGCGGAAATTTACAATTCCAATCACGGTCCTTTGGGCGGCCATGACCTTGAGCCTGATCATTGCCAAGAAATTTCCGGAGAATGATGGCATCGTCGAAGATGTGGAAACATGGCTCTTCGGTTTTGCCACGTTGTATTTTGTATTCATTTCCCTGTGGCGCACTTTCGTGATCGGCAACATCGACAAAGAGGGTGGCGATGTGGATGAAACCGAGGTCACACCAGAGACTTGACGCCGATCGTGGTTTGTCCCTATACGGCGCACATCTTGGATATGGCGGGGTAGCTCAGCTGGTTAGAGCACGGGAATCATAATCCTGGGGTCGGGGGTTCGAGTCCCTCTCCCGCTACCAAGGTTTTCAATTCTGTTTCGTCAGACTATGCCCGAAGACGAGCCAGCAACAGCAGGCCGTTCTTTGGTCTTTTGAGCGCGATAACTTGAGGCGCGGTAGCAAGCCCAGGGATCCAAGGCACCGCCCTTGCGTTGGCGCACTTCGCACAGCAAAGGCGTTACATCTGTATTGTACGCCGCCTTGAGTAAACGGTGGGCTGCCATCACGTCGCTGCTTGCTTGCATGTCGGCAAGCTGCTTGCGGTCTACCAGCAAGGCCTTGGCAAAGGCTCTTGTGATTTCCATGGCGGAACCCATGAGGCTTTCGATGGGATCGGTGACGTTGTGGCTTTGGTCGATCATGTAGGCGGGGTTGAAGCCGAGGACCTTGCGAAGTTCGGCGTCGACCAATTCATTGAACACCAGAAACAGGCGGAACGGATCAACTGAACCTGAATCCAGATCATCGTCGCCATATTTCGAATCATTGAAATGAAAGCCTGCGAGTTTTTTGGCGTGAACGAGGCGGGCGACGATTTGTTCGATGTTGGTGTTGGCGGCGTGATGGCCGAGGTCGACAAGACATTTGGCCTTGTCGCCCAATTCCAGGGCGGCCATGAAACTGGAGCCCCAGTCGGAAATCACGGTTGAATAAAACGCCGGCTCGTACATCTTGTGTTCAAGAAAAACCAGCCAGTGCTTCGGAAGCGCGTCATAGATTGTGCGCAGCGAGTCGATATAGTGATCGAATACCTTTGTCAGGTTTGACTGGCCGGGGAAATTTGAGCCGTCGGCAATCCACACAGTCAATGCGGTGGAACCCAGTTGTTGGCCGATTTCAATGCACTCCAAATTATGTTCCACGGCCTGTTGACGCGTCGCCGGGTTGGTGTGGCTGAGGGAACCGAATTTGTAGGAATGGCGCTGGCCAGCCTGGTCCTGAAAGGTGTTGGAGTTGATAGCGTCAAAGCCCAGCTCAAACTGCGAAGCTTCCTGTTTAAGGGCGCGGTAATCGCTGACCTTGTCCCAGGGAAAATGTGGTGAGACGTTTGGGGTGTGGCGAGTCAGCTGGTTGATAACGCCGCAATCCTCCAGCTTGTCATGAATATGGCGTGGTTCGCCGGGTCCAGGAAAACGGGCAAAGCGTGTGCCGCCCGTTCCAACGCCCCAGGTGGGAACAGCAACAGAATATTCCATCACACGCTTGACGATATCTTCAATGTTGATCCCCCGACGTTCAAGTTGGCGGCTGAGATGAGCATAATCATCTGCATGGGCCGATTGGTGCTTGGCATTGTGATCGGCGATGAAATCTGGCGTGATGGCAAAGGTCATGGTTGAGTTTCCTGGTCAAAGGCCCCACCCCTGCCCCTCCCCGCGAAGAGCGGGGTGGGGTGATTTTTTCTTCACCCCTACCCAATCTTTGGGGAGGGGCAGGGGTGGGGTGTTTATCTTGTAAACGAAGCAAGGTGCCCCGCATCGACATTTAATATATTGCCCGTGGATTTATTTGAGGCATCAGACGCAAACCAGTAGACCGCTTCGGCTATGTCCTCGGGATAAACAGAGCGCTGGAGCAGGGAGCGTTTACGATAGTGGTCGTCCAACTCATCGGGCTTGATGCCGAGACTGTTGGCACGGCTGAGCCGGAAACCCTCCGACATGATTTTGGATCCCCGCAACACCGCATCAGGGTTCACCGTGTTGACGCGAATCCCATGGGCCGCACCTTCTGCCGCCAGCACGCGAGCCAAATGAATTTCCATGGCTTTCATTGCTCCGTATGCGGATGTTCCTGGAGATGCCACCATGCCGTTTTTCGAAGCGATGTAGATCATGGAGCCCGCACAATTTTGTTCCTTCAACAATTTAAAACCTTCGCGGCCCACGAGAAAATAGCCGGTGCCGAGGATGGCCAACTGCTTGTTCCAAACCTCAAGCGAAGTGCTTTCAGCTGGAGCCGGAATGGCGATGCCAGCATTGTTGACCACAATGTCCAGTCCGCCAAAACGTGCCACGGTGGAGGCAAAGCCTGCGATGACGGCGTCTTCACTGGTGACATCCATGTTGACGCTGTGGACAATATCCTTGCCGAAACGTTTGCCGAAATCCGCCACCACTTCGGCCATGCCCGCGTCATTGATATCGGCAATGGTAACACAGGCACCTTCAGCGGCCAGCTTTTCTGCGATGGCCAAGCCGATGCCGGAAGCGCCTCCAGTGACCAATGCTACGCGGCCTTGCAGGCTTTTGGGTTTTGGCATGCGGGAGAGCTTGGCTTCCTCCAGCAACCAGTATTCAATGTTGAAAGCTTCCTGTTCGGGCAAGCCCTGATACTTCGAAACGCCAGCGGCACCGCGCATGACGTTGATGGCGTTGATATAAAACTCTGCGGCAATGCGCGCCGTTGCCCGGTCGCGGGCGAAGGACAGCAAACCAACTTTCGGCACCAGATAAATCACCGCATTGCTGTCGCGCATGGCGGGAGAATTGGGATGCTTGCAGCGGGTATAATAGGCAGCGTAGTCTTGGCGATATTTTTCCAGCAGCTCATCCAGCTGTGCCCCATCAGCATCATGCGGAATGATCAGGGGACGGATTTTGGTGCGCAGGAAATGGTCAGGGCAAGAGGTGCCGAGTGGTGCCAAATCATCAAGCAGTTTCGAATTCACGAATTCAAGCACTTCTGGCGCATCGGTGAAATGCCCGACCTTATGCTTTTCCTTTGATATGCGACCGCGGATTGCGGGCATCAGCCGCAGGGCGGTGGTGCCGCGCTCTTCAGCTGACAATGGCTTGATTTTTTCACCGCCGAAAGCAGGCTTCCGGCGATTTTCATCCAGCCAAATGGCGGCATTATTGATGATGCGCAAAGTGGTTTCATAGCATTGCTTTGCAGTATTGCCCCAGGTGAAAAGACCGTGACTGCCCAATACAACACCAACCATTTGCGGATTGGCGGCGGCCATGTTGCCAAGCTTGATGCCAAGATCAATACCAGGACGCTGCCATGGCAGATAGCCCATTTCAACGCCGAAAACCTGGCGGGTCAATGCTTCGGAATTTGTCGCTGCGGCAATGGCAATCACGGCGTCGGAATGGACGTGGTCGACATGGGTATAGGGAACATAGGCATGCAGGCAAGTGTCGATGGAAGGGGCGCGGGCGTTGAGATCGAAAATGCAGTGGTTCAGCGCATGGACCATGGCATCTTCCTGGTCGATGGATGTGTAGAGGGATTTCAGGCTTTCAAGCTTGTCCATATAGAGAGTTGCAAAACCGTCGCGTTTCATGGAACCAATGTCGCCACCTGACCCCTTGACCCAGAGTACTTTGACATCCTGACCCGTAAGCGGGTCTTTATGCAGGACTTTGGCCGACGTGTTGCCCCCGCCGAAATTTGTAATGCGCAAATCTGCACCCAACAAGTTGGAGCGATAAAGCAACTTGCCCGGCTCATCGAGCGCGTTTGCGTGGGTGTCATCCCATTGGGATACGAGGAGGAGTGCGTTTGTCATGACCAAAAACATTATGCGCTGGGCACATTATGGTCAAACGCAAATCATTGGATTGTGCGGATTTTACCATGGCTTTGGTTGGGCAATGGTGCAGATGATCAGCAAAAAGATGAATTGACCAGCGAACTGATTGAATCAATCGGCGTCGGACAGTTTTTCCAGATTTTCGCTATTGTTGCGGGTGGCGGCTTCGAAACGATCTTCGGAGTCGGCCAGGTTTTTCTTGGGGGCTTGATAAAAGGCGGTAAACTTCATGGCTTGCAGCAATGTGTTGTTGACGGCACGGCCCCAAAATCCCATGGGCCGGGTGAAGTCAAACAGCAGGATTACCCGTTCTTCGCTCGTGTTGTTGAATACTTCGTGTTCGTAGGTATCATCAAACACAAAAATCTCGCCGGGTCTCCAGACCCGGGTTTGATCATCGACACGGATCCAGCAATTGTCGCTGTCTTTTGGAATCAGCAGGCCCAAATGGGCCCGCACGATGCCTTTGGTCACGCCGGTGTGGGGCGGAATATGATAGCCGGGGCTCAGAATGGAGAACCAGGCGGTTTGAATTTCCGGCACGCGTGACAAAAGCTCAGCGGTATAGGGTGCCTGCCTGCTGTTTTTTTCCAGCTTCTTGCCGAAGCCAAACAGGATAAACGTGCGCCAGTTCTTTCCCTTGGAGATTTTTTTCTGGTCGGGCGAGATTTCGTGGAAAGCTGGAATCTCATCGCGGTATTTCAGAATGGCTTCAGCTTCACTGCGGATTTTTTGCCAGTTGGCGGTGAATTCCTCGAGAAACGGGAAATGATGCGTCGCTATTATTGGCGTGTCACCAACCTTTGATTGGCGGCCGATGATATTGCCAAGGGTTCGGAACAGCTGTTTGCCCTGGCGTTTGACAAATTTGCGGCGTTTCTCCTTGAAACCGATTTTGGCTTTTGGCGACGGTGTTTCCTTCTCGGACATCATCATGATAATTTCGCGCTCTGTTACTCGGACATCGGCTCGGCTAATACTGTGGCATGAACATGGCAAGAGATCGGACAAAAAGACGTGTTGTTGTTGTAGGGGCGGGCATTGTTGGTGCCGCTTTTGCCTATCATTTGGCGAAAGCAGGTGTGGATGTTCAAGTTGTTGACGGTGGCTCAAGAGCTGGCGGACTGGCAACGGCAAATTCCTGGGCCTGGATCAATGCCAGTTGGGGCAATGCCAAACCGTATTTCGATTTGCGCCGGCGTTCCATGTCACTGTGGCGGGAACTTGCGGGCGCGGTGCCTGGTCTATGGGTGAACTGGTGCGGGGGCCTGTTATGGGATTTGCCGGAACAAGAGTTGGCAGCTTTCGCCAAACAACAATCGGAATGGGGTTATGTTGCACGGCTGGTGAACCGGGAAGAGGCCCTGCGAATTGAGCCGCAGTTAAATGCGCCACCAGATTTGGCTGTGCATGTTGCAGGAGAAGGCATGGTTGAACCTGTTGCGGCCAATGCCGCATTGGTGCAAGCGGCACAGGCACTGGGAGCACAGTTTCATTGGGGAAAAAAAGTCAAACGTCTCATCATTGGGCATGGACTCGTCAAAGGCGTGGTTACATCGTCGGAAATTTTTCGCGCCGATGATGTTTTACTTGCGGCAGGATTGGGATGCGTTTCGATTCTCCAGCAATTGGGCATCAAATCAGCGATTGACGGACCGCCCGGCCTGTTGGTTCATTCCCAGCCAATGCCGCCGGTATTGCGGGGACTTGTATTGTCACCGCGTTTGCATATCAGGCAGACAGCCGAGGGGCAGCTGGTTGCGGGATCGGATTTCGGCGGCATGGAACCGGGTGATGATCCGGCAGGTGCAGCGCACCGGCTGTTTGGCGAAATGCAGACGTTCTTGAAGGGCGGAAGCGATTTCAAGTTTGACCGCTACTCAATCGGCTATCGGCCAACACCACGAGACGGTGTTTCTGCCATCGGCCGCTTGCCCGGTACTGATGGTGTTTATCTGTGTGTCAGCCATTCGGGCATCACCTTGGCCCCGGTACTCGGTGCATTGGGAGCGGAAGAAATGCTGACAGGAAAGCGTGATGACCTGCTGTTGCCCTTTGGACCGGAAAGGCTATTGGTGCGGTCATGAAACAACTCAGCGAAATTCCTTCTTCGGCTCTGCGCAATGTGCGGGCGGTGCTGACCGACATTGATGACACCCTGACATTGCACGGGCAATTGCCATCTGTGGCCTATGCGGCCTTGGAACGATTGCGGGATGCCGGGATCAGCGTTATTCCGATTACAGGTCGGCCTGCGGGCTGGTGTGATTTGATTGCGAGGCTTTGGCCTGTCGATGCGGTGGTTGGCGAAAACGGCGCATTTTATTTTCGCTATGACCGCCGTTTGAAAAAAATGCAGCGGGTCTATGCGCAAGATGAGGCGACCCGGAAGCGCAATAGCCAACGACTGTTTGAAATCGCCGATGCTGTGTTGCAGCATTTTCCCGGAACCGCGATTGCCGCGGATCAGGCTTATCGCGAGATTGATGTTGCCGTGGATTTTTGCGAGGACGTGCCGCCCCTGCCGCTTTCCACAGCCCAGAAAGTGGCAGATTATTTTTCGGTTCAAGGTGCCGTTGCCAAGGTCAGTTCCATCCATGTCAATGCGTGGTTTGGGGACCATGACAAACAAAGCATGTCGTTTCGGTTGCTTTCTGATTTGTTTGGCTGGTCGCGTGCCGAAGCTGAAAAATCCGTGGCCTATTGTGGCGATTCACCCAATGATGCACCGATGTTTGCCAGTTTTCCGTTGGGTGTTGGGGTTGCCAATATTGTTCCGCTGCTGCCGCTGATGGACCATCAGCCGGCGTATGTGACAAAAGAAGAGGGCGGCTTGGGCTTTGCCGCATTCACGGACTTGTTGCTGTCACAAGGCATCTCATGAGCGATTTCATATTCAGCAAAGGCGGCATCATCACGGGTGTCTTGGCATTCTTGTTTATCATGGAGCGGCTTTTTCCCGTCGCAACGTGGCGGGGCGGGTTGTCGCGCTTGTGGCGGAATTTCGGCTTGGCATTTTTGAATTTTCTGGCGGGCCCATTGATTGTCATTCCGTTAACAGCTTTTGCTGCGCGGCATGTAATTTTGTGGCGTCCGGAAATCTGGTCGGGCTGGCCAGGCCTGCTGCTTGATTTGCTGATCCTGGATTTCTGGATTTACGGGTGGCACCGGATCAACCATGTGTTTCCCGTGTTGTGGCGCTTCCATGAAGTGCACCATCTGGATGAAACGCTCGACAGCAGCTCAGCCCTGCGGTTTCATTTTGGCGAAGTGATACTTTCGGCGTTGGTGCGTGGGGCGGTGATTGCTGTATTGGCCATGCCGCTCTCGTCGGTCGTGGTTTTTGAAATTGTGATTGCCTGCGCTGCGCTGTTTCATCATTCCAATTTGCGCTTGCCGCAGGGCCTGGAAAGGCTGCTGGCCTGGGTGGTGGTGACGCCCTCCATTCACTGGGTACATCATCATGCCTTTCGGCTGGACACCGATTCAAATTACGCGACGGTGCTCTCAATCTGGGACCGCTTGTTTGGCAGCAGCAGCCCGACAATCCGGACTCCCGAGCTGCCAGTTGGCGTTGAAGGCAAAAGTGACAAACAATGGTGGGGTCTCATTTTTTCGCCATTTTCCCGCCGCTAAATCTTATTATCGCCGAACGATACTCAACTGGCCTTGCACATGCAGGGAATGAACGGGTGAACTGACAACTGCCCGACCTGTGCCATTGTGGTGCAGTTTCTTGACGAATGTTAACAGCGGGCGGGGTGTGGTGGAGTGGCGTTCGAGTGGAAGTGGCGGAAACAAGATTTGAGACTGCCTTGAAACAGGCGAGGCTTGCCGAAGCGGCCCACATTGATGCGCTTGTCGCCTTGAAGGATGGCAAGGCGCTGCGACTGGATCATTTGCGGTCGAAGTTGTTGCAGGGGCTGCCCGAGGATCATGGGTTGCGCCGCCTGATTGATCTTCGTCTGGCGCCGGGTGAAGCCCCACGATTATTTCTGGATTTGGTGACATCGGTTGGCATGGCTGCCGATGGCCGCAGTTTTGAATTGCAACAGGATAAACAAGGAGACCGGATCATGACCTATGAAACGCCAGATGCCGAGGCGATGTTTCGGCAGATCCTCAAGTTGCAGGCCCATCAGTTCATTGCCGAAAGCCGCAATTCCCAACTGGCCGAAAGTCGCTCCTCAACTGATCATGGCAACGACACAGGCTGGATATCCATCCTCTATATCTGGCTTACAGGCTTTATCTTTGGCGCTTCAGCTTTGGCTGCCTGGTCGATGTACACGGGCAAACTGGGTTTTTGAGCGGGTTTTCCACTGTTACATTCTGAAACACCTTTTGATTTCCGTGTCGGGGCCTGAACTTGGTAACCCCGACATGAACAGAAGGACCGATATTGATTCAAGACCGCCCCAGCACCCGCCCCAGCACGCGCATTGACACCCAACCTGTGGCAACACGTGGGTTGAATGGGGAGCTGCCGCAGCGGTTGGGTGGGTTCTCGACAATCGCCGAAGCACTTGATTACGCGGCGCGGGGTGAGACCGGGTTCAACTTCTATGGCGGGCGCGGTGCACTTGCCTTTGCCATCAGCTACACGGAGTTGCGGCACCGGGCCCTGTCGACGGCACGCAAGCTGCTTGTAGCTGGTTTGAAGCCAGGAGACCGGGTTGCGGTCGTTGCAGAAACCGGGCCGGATTTCATGGCGGTGTTTTTTGGCTGCCAATATGCGGGCCTGGTGCCTGCACCAGTTCCCTACAGCATGTATATCGGTGGCAAGGATGCCTACATCGCCAAAGTGGCTGGCATGTTTCGGGCTGCGGATGTTTCCGCTGTCATTACCTCGGAAGATTTGCGTGAGCTGATTGCGGCCGGGGCTGAGCAGGCTGGTGTGCCATTGACGCTAACCCATGGCGCATTGCAGGCCTTGCCTGAAACCATGGCGCGGCTCAGCGGATTTGGGGCTGGTGATGTGGCCTATGTGCAATATTCATCAGGTTCAACTTCTGCACCCAAGGGCGTTTTGATCAACCAGTCGGCCATCATGGCCAATACCACGGCCATGGTACGTGATGGCCTGAAAGCCAGGCCGGATGACCGGGCTTTCAGTTGGCTGCCGCTGTATCACGACATGGGGCTTGTGGGCTTTTGCCTTGCACCCATGGTGGCGCAAGTAACAGTTGATTTTTTGCCGACCACGTCTTTTGCCCGCAGGCCCGCTTTGTGGCTGAAACTGATGAGCGAAAATAAATGCACCATCGCCTCATCGCCGACATTTGGTTATGAGCTTGCAGCCAAGCGGATCGCCGGAGAAGCCATTTCCCTTGATCTTTCCCATTGGCGGGCCGCTGGCATTGGTGGCGACATGGTGCGGGCGGATGTGTTGACACGCTTTGCCGAAACTTTGGCCGTGGCTGGATTCAATGCCCGTGCCTTTTTGCCGAGTTATGGCATGGCTGAAGCAACGCTGGCGATTTCGATCAGCGATGTTGATCATCCCATCCGCATCGACACAATTGATCTGGCGGCCTTGAAATCCAAAAAGCGGGCTGTTCCCGCCAAAAATGGAACGGGTGCCCTGACCCGCAGTTTCGTATCCTGTGGGCCGGTGATTCCGGGGCATGTGATGCAAGTGCGCGATGACGCTGGACTTAACTTGGGCGAACGCATGGTGGGCCGGATTTTTGTCAAAGGTCCAAGCCTGATGGCGGGTTATTTCAACGCGCCTGATGCAACGGCACAAACCATCGGACCTGATGGCTTTCTCGATACGGGCGATATGGGTTATCTGCTGGCAGGTGAAATTGTCATCACCGGCCGGGTCAAGGACCTGATTTTGCACAACGGCCGCAATATCTGGCCGCAAGATATCGAATGGTCCGCAGAAGCAGTGGCTCCGTTGAGGTCTGGCGATGTAGCGGCATTTGCAGTCGAGAATGCCAGTGGTGATGATGAGTTGGTGGTGCTGGTAGAATGCAAGCTTGCCGATCATCAACAGCAGGAAGATTTGCGCCGCGCCGTGCATAATGCCGTGCACCAAGTCGCAGGTGTCAATTGCTCCATCGTGCTGGTGGCACCGCGCAGTCTGCCGTTTACGTCGTCGGGAAAACTGTCGAGGGCAGGGGCGCGTGAACGTTATCAGGCGGGCGAAATTGCAGAAGTCGGCAATCCTCACGCCAGGCCCGCTTCGTAATCCAAACCAGTCAGCATGGGCCTTGCGATCGCGGTAACCGGTGCCACCGGATTTGTTGGAAAAGCAGTTTTGCCCCACCTGCTGGCGGCGGGACATGATTTGCGTGTGTTGGTGCGCGATCCTGCAAAACATGATTTGCCACCCACGGTAAAAATTGTGCAAGGCGGTCTGGACGATGCGTCGGCCTTGTTTGAGTTGGTGGCGGGGGCAGATGTGGTGTTGCACATGGCAGGAGCCATTTCAGCTGTCAACCGGGCCGGATTTTTTCTCACCAACAAGACTGGAACTGGGGCCCTGGCAATGGCTGCACAGGCAGGCGGGGTGAAACGTTTTGTGTTGTTGTCTTCGCTCGCAGCCCGTCGTCCGGAGATTTCGGCCTATGCGGCCAGCAAGCGTGCGGCGGAAGATGTAGTTGCCGGGGTTGCCAAGATGATGCAGGTGCTGGTGTTGCGTCCTGCCGCTGTCTATGGGCCGCGCGATACAGCCACCCTGCCCTTGCTCAAGGCCCTGATGGCACGCATCGCCATTTTGCCGGGACGTCCGTTCAATCGTTTTTCCCTGATCCATGTGGAAGACCTTGCGCAAATTTGTGTGCATGCTGTTGCAAGTTCAGTAACGGGCACACGCGAAGTGGATGATGCCAGTGGGGGACACACCTGGCGGGAACTTGCAGATATCACGAAAGCCAATTTCAATCGTCCGGCAAGGTTGTTTTTTATTCCGTTTGCTGTGGCGCTTGTAATTGGTGCGCTTGGTTCATTTTTTACCTTGCTGTTTCGACGGCCCATGATGGTCAGTTTTGACAAGATGCGTGAACTCTATGAACCCACCTGGCTGATTGAAGGTGAAAACTGGCCGCGTGAACATCCCTTTTCTTTGTTGGATGGTCTGCCCGAAACCATCCGGTGGTATCAAGCCAATGGCATGTTGCCGCCACTCGACAAAGCCCATAGAAGTCCCGGTGCAAAAGGACCGACACGCCCATGACAACCGAGACCGAAATCACCAGTGAAATTTGTGCGCTGCTGACGCCCCATAACAAGGCTGGCGTCACACTGACCGTCAACACTGATATACCGGCTGAACTCAACATCGATTCAGTCGGGGTGCTGGATTTCATCATGGATGTGGAAGACAAGTTCGACATTGAAATCCCGATGAACGTGGTTTCGGAAACCCACACGATTGGTGATCTGGTGCGTGTGGTGCAAGCGCGGATCAAGACGGATTGAGTTTTTTTGGAGTTGAATGATGGTTGATCTATTCGACAAGCACAAAGGCATCGTTGAGCGCTATGAGCGCATGATGGCCATGGGCGTCAATGCCATGGGACCGGTCAACGACCAGATCCTGTCACCCACCCGCGCCATCATTCGCGGCAAGGAAACCATTCTGGCTGGCACCAACAACTACATGGGTATAACTTTTGACCGGTCCTGCATCGATGCGGGCAAGGCTGCGCTTGACAAATTTGGTACAGGTACCACGGGTTCGCGGGTGGCCAATGGCAATTACTCCTTGCACCAGGATTTGGAAAAAGAACTGGCAGGTTTTTTGAATCGGCAACACTGCATCGTTTTCACCACGGGCTACCAAGCCAATCTCGGCATGATGTCGGGGCTGGCTGGTCCCCGCGACACAATCTACCTCGACAGCGATTCACACTCGTCGATCTATGATGGCTGTACGCTATCGGGTGCCAAACTTGTGCGCTTTCGCCACAATGACGCCGCCGATCTCGACAAGCGCCTGTCGCGCTCGACGGGTGAGGAGGGCGGCAAGCTGGTGGTGCTGGAAGGCATTTATTCCATGCTGGGGGATCGGGCGCCGCTGGCAGATTTTGTCGAAGTGAAGAAAAAGCACGGCTTCCAGTTGCTGGTGGATGAAGCCCACTCCTTCGGTGTGCTGGGCCCCCATGGCCGCGGTCTTGCAGATGAGGTGGGACTTGAAGACGAAGCCGATTTCATCGTCGGCACTTTCTCCAAAAGTGTGGGAGCGATCGGTGGCTTCGGGGCTGGCAATCATCCGCTGTTTGAAACCCTGCGCTATGCCATGCGGCCCTATCTGTTCACGGCCTCCGCGTCACCATCGTCAATCGCCACGTCGCTGCAGGCCATCAAAGTGTTGGCGCGGGAGCCTGAGCGCCGCGATGCCATTCGTGCCAATTCCGAACGCTTGTTCAATGGCTTTAAAGCGCTGGGATTTGAGTTGGGTTGTGATGTGGTGAGCCCCGTGGTGTCGGTGCGCTGTGCCGATGAGTTGTCGACAATCAAAATGTGGAACGCCATTCTGGAGGCAGGCGTCTACGTCAACATCGCGCTGCCACCCGGAACACCCAATCGGCTTTGCCTGTTGCGCTGCTCGGTATCAGCGGCCCACAGTTTTGACGACATTGACAAGATCATTGCGGTGTTTGGCAAGGTTGTGAAAGTGTCCTTAGCGTGAAGACTTCACATCGCGAAACCGATGCGCTGCCACGACCAGCCCCTGAGCTGCGTCCAAGGCACCTTCTGCCAATTCCAGATAAAGCAGCCGTGATTCATCAAACGGGCCAGGAAAAAGGAACTTTCCCTTTGGCACATTCTTGAATCCCACTTTGCCATAATAGGCCGCATCACCCACCAGAATGACCAGCTTGTGGCCCTGCAGTTTTGCCAATGCCAGCGCATGGTTCATCAAATTGATGCCGATGCCCCGGTTTTGCAGTTGGGGATGCACAGCCAGTGGTCCCAGCAACAAGGCGGGAATACCCCTAGCGCCAATCGCCAAGGGCCAAAAACTGATCGTTCCTGCCACGCTGATTTCTGCATCGCGGACTACCCAGGACAAGCCAGCAACGGCGACCGCTCCTTCCCGCAAGCGGTAAGATGTTTTGATTCGCCGTGCGGGGCCAAATGACAAATCCAACAAGTGCTGGATGGCAGGGGAATCCGAAGCAAGTGCCGCCGAAGGCGTATGGTTATGAGACATGATGCAACCTGAATAACGACAAGTAGGGGACAAGCAAATGGCAACACGAAGTTGCCGGTTTGAAACAGCTTATCCTTGTCGCAGCCTTCGCATGTCGTTGATCATCATGACGGGCTCCTAGCGGTGCCAAGTGCTGTCGTCAAGCACAGCAAAAATCCGTTCACCATTCAAGTGAGGGTTCGGTTCCGGAAACAAGTTCCTGAACGCGCCGTCGCGAACCCCCGTCAACAATATCGGGCAAGTTTTCCGCATCAAAAAATTCCGCTGCCGCAATTTCAAGATTGGTCTTGAAAGGGCGTTGCTCAAATTTTCTGCACACATAAAACAACAAGTGATCACCGGGGAAGTTGACATGATTGGAATGTATGCCACGAAATTCCAGCGCACTTTCGGGAACAACGGCGGCCTCTTCTTCCAGCTCCCGGAGTGCAGCAGCCAAGCAAGTTTCGCCGCGCTCCACGCCGCCTCCCGGCAGTATCCAGCCTTTGAGATAAGTCGGCTTTACCAAGAGAAATCTCTGTCGATCATCGATCACAGCAACCCGCGAACCAAGCGTCATTCCACGGGTCATTCTCAAGGCCGGTTTCATCACCATAAGCCGCAGTCGCGTCATCAGGCTGCGTTCGGTTCTCAATGTTGCGGCTTCAATTTTTCTGATGCTTGTGTCGGTCATCTATCAGTCCTAAGGGAGAGCGGATCAAAGTCGAAGACTTTTCTGCCATATGTGACAGATATTCAAAACAATTTTTCGAGCCCAAAAAACATGAACAACATCACCGTCAAACCCGCAATTGACAAGCAGGGCCTCAAGGATTTTTTGCAAGTGCCGCATGTCGTTTATGCTGATGATCCCCAATGGGTCGCGCCACTGTTTCTCGAACGACAGGACCATTTGAACCGCAAGAAGAATCCCTACTTCCAGCATGCCGAAGCCCAATTGTTTGTGGCCTATCAAGGCACAAAACCTGTGGGGCGCATCTCCGCGCAAGACGACAGATTGCGCCTTGAAATCCATTGCGATAACAAGGGCATGTTTGGCTTTCTTGACGCGGTTGATGAACCACTGGTTTATGCAGCGCTGACGGCTGCGGCACAGGACTGGCTAAAGACACGCGGTCGCAGTGGCATGCTCGGGCCTTTCAGTTTTTCCATCAATGAGGAAATGGGATTGCTGATCGATGGCTTCAACACGCCACCCAACATGATGATGCCGCATGGCGCACCCTATGCAGCAAGACGCTTGGAGGAACTTGCATTTACCAAGGCCAAAGACGTGATCGCCTATCACTATACATTTGCCGAGCAGTCCCCCGTCTTGCAGAAAATGCGAAACCGCATCGATGCCAATCCGGATTTTTCCATCCGGCCAATCAATCTCAAGGACATGAAAAACGAAATCCGCTTGATCCGCGATATCTTCAATGATGCCTGGTCAAGAAATTGGGGATTCGTGCCATGGACGGAAGCCGAATTGGACAAGCTGGGAAATGATCTCAAACTGCTGGTCAACAACAATTATGGCTACTTCGCCAGCTACAAGGGCGAAGCTGCCGCTTTCGTCGTAACCCTGCCAAACCTGAATGAATACATCACTGGCATGAACGGCAGGCTGCTGCCCTTCAATTGGGCCAAGCTTGCCGCCAGGGTTTTGCGCAAAAAGCCAAATTCGTATCGCATGCCATTGATGGGTGTGAGGCAGAAATTCCACAGCACGCTTGTGGGCTCATCACTTGCAACTTTGGTCATTGATGAAGCCCACCGCTATCACTACAAGCGCGGCGGAAAAACCGGAGAGTTGTCGTGGATTCTCGAAGACAATTTTCCGGTTCGAAAGCTTATCGAAACCTTTGGCGGCACAGCTTACAAAACCTACCGGATCTATGAGAAAAACTTCTGATGATGCAAATCACCTGGCGTGCCGTTATCCTGGCTGCTGGCCGTGGCCCGGATGATCCCATGGCAAAGGCCTTTGGCATCGCCCACAAATGCACACTGCCGATTGCCGGAAAACCCATGTTGGCCTGGGTCATTGCAGCACTTTCCGCCACCGAAATTGCCAAGCCATTTCAAATCTCGATAGATGATGAAAATGTTGCCGTTGCTGCGGCAGGCAGTATGGCCCCTTGGATTCATGTTTTGAAGTCAGGCGCTTCCGCACCGGCTTCCGCCATTGCAGCAATTCAGGAACTTTGCACCTATCCTGTTCTGATCACCACAGGCGATCATCCCCTGCTGACTCCAACCATGATTCAACACTTTATCAAAGCTGCGGAAACCAGTGGGGCAGATGTGCTGGCAGGTTTGGCCACCAAAGAAACCATATCCGCCAAGCACCCTGAAACAAAGCGTACCTATTTCAATCTGGGTGGCACGCGGGTGTCTGGATGTAATCTCTTCGCAGTGATGAATGCACGGGGATTGCGCATGCTTGAGGCCTGGCAGGAACTGGAAAAAAACCGCAAGAAGCCCTGGAAGCTGGTGGCGGCCTTTGGTCTTGCACCGCTTCTTCATTTTGCAGCGGGAACACTGACCCCAGACCGGGCTTTCGGCCTGATGTCTCAAAAACTGGGCATCATGGTGGCCCCGGTGTTCATGCCGTTTGCTGAAGCCGCCATCGATGTGGACAAGCCATCCGATCACCAGATGGCTGAAAAAATCCTGAAATGCCGCTCAGCCCCAACTTGAAACCAAATGCCGCGCCTGCTGCAAATCCACTGGAAAATCCACTTCCGCCCAGCGCAGGCCGGTGATGGAAGTGGTTGAGACATGGATTTTTTTAGCCAATGAGCCGACAGCTGATGGAAACCAGCGCCGCAGTCCCATGGGATCGCGCATCGCCAGTTCAAGCTCGTGGCGATAGGCCTGTATGCCTTCGCCGCGAAATACATAAAATCCGATGGCTTCAGCATCCACCGTATCTACTGGCAGGGTCTTGCCGATTTCAGTCAGGCGCTCACCGTCCAGCATGACCTTCATGTCGTCAGCATCAAATCCGTCTTTCTTGTTGATCGCCACAGATACGGGCAGAACAGGGGCCGCCAGCAATCTGGCGACGAGATCACCCCGGAAAACATTGTCACCATTCACCTGGATGAAATCCCGGTCCATGGCATCGCGGGCCAGCCAACAGCTGGCAAGATTGTCTGCGACTGCATAAAACGGATTGAAAATAGTTGAAACTGACACGTTGAGTTTTTTTGCAATCACGCCAAGCGCAAGTTCCATGCGTTCTGCTCCATAGCCAGTGATGACCACAAAATCCTTCAGCCCATTGGCCGCAAAAGCTTCAATCTGCCTTTGCACCAGGGATTTGCCACCAATGTCCAGAAGGGCTTTTGGAACGTCTGCCGTTAACGGCAAAAGCCGCTTGCCTTGGCCTGCGGCCAAAATGATTACACGCACGATGCTTGAATCCGATAGGGAGTGAAGACTAGAAGACGGCTCATTCGCACCCGATTCACATGAAGTCAACGGAAGACCCGAACCTTGTCATTTGCTCTCGCCCATCTCTCAGACGTGCATTTGGGTCCAATGCCAAAAGGCTCAGTATTTGGCCACTTCTCTGGCAAGCGCCTGATCGGTGCCTTGTCTTGGCATTTGCGCCGCAAACATATGCATTTGCCGCAAGTTGCCAATGCCATCAGGGACAGCATTTTGGCGACCAGGCCTGACCATGTGGCGTTCACCGGCGACCTGGTGAATATTGCGGGGTGGAATGAGTTTCCACCGGCTGCGACATGGTTGCATTCTTTGGGCAGGCCTGCGCAGCTTTCCATGACACCCGGCAATCATGATGCCTATGTTCAGGTGCCGGAAGAAAAAGGTATGGCCCATTTCGCGCCATGGATGCAGAGTGATAAAATTGCTGATGGCCTGGCTTTTCCATTTGTCCGGTTGCGCCGGAACGTTGCCCTCATCGGCTGCAACAGTGCCTCTCCCCAATCCTATCGCAAAGCCGGGGGCACCTTGGGCCAACTGCAACTTCGTGATATTTCCAACCAGCTGGAAATGCTGGGGCAAAAGGGTTTCTTCCGTATACTGATGATCCACCATCCACCCCTGCCGGGGCTGGCCATCGACCGCAAGGCTTTGACCGACGCTACTGCATTGCAGGAAATTCTGGTGGCCCGTGGCTGCGAGCTGGTTTTGCATGGCCACAATCATCAGGCGATGGTGAATTGGCTGCAAACCAGCTTTGGCCCATGCCCGGTTGTCGGCGTGCCTTCAGCCTCCATGACAGGCAATGCAAAACACCAATCTGCCGCATGGAACCAATACAACATCCGGCGACATCAAAATCGGTGGCACGTGGAAATGATCGTGCAGCAATGGAATTCCAACTCTTCAAAAGTGGAAACCCAAAGTTCCGCCATGCTTTTGCCCGCTTGAAAGGCCAAATGGCGGCCCAGTGACTTGTGCCAGAGGTTGTAGACTGGGGCGCGGGACGCGTCTAAACCAATACTCCAATACTCCAACACTCCAATCATCCAACACGGCTACCCATTGCTCAGCACGCTCGACCGATATGTCTTGAAACAAGTCACTCTGCCCCTGGTTTCGACTATGGCCATCGGCTTGCTGATGTTGTTGGCCGAACGTCTGGTGCGCTTGCTTGATATCACACTCGGCAAGAAGAATTCGTTCGGCGTTGTATTCGAAATGCTGGCTTATCTGGTGCCACATTATCTTGGCACTGCTGTTCCGGCTGCACTTTTCCTTGGCCTGCTGTTCGGTTTCAGCAAGCTGTCAAAAAACCATGAAGTTGACGCCATGATGGCTGCAGGTGTGGGGCTGCACCAGCTCCTGCGGCCAGCTTTGTTGCTAACCCTGTTGTTCAGCCTTGCATCACTTGCCATCTTCGGCTGGCTTCAACCCTATACGCGTTATGCCTATCGTTCTGTGTTGTTTGATGTGAAAAACGTTGATGCGTTTTATCTGGCTGAAGAGGGCGTGTTCATGCAAGCCGGCAGCCGCACATTTATTCTGGATAATCTCAACCGGGAAACCAACACCTTTGAGCATATTTTTATTTTTGACTATGAAGGCCCAGGGGGTGCCCAAACCTACACAGCAGCGCGTGGTATCCTCGTTCCCGTGAAGGGTCAGCTTCGGCCGGTGTTGCGACTTGAAAACGGACATCAGCTTTCACTGGATCGTTGGCCCACCATCGATGTCGCAGCACCGCCGCCGCCTGCAACCATTGCGGAATTTGAAACCACCGACACACCGCTTGGCAAGGTGGCGAAGGATTTGTTCCGACCGCGTGGCGATGACGAACGGGAACTTACGCTGCCCGAAATTTACACCAGCATGAGTGCCCCACCGAAGGGCACAACAACAAATGCCATGCAAGCCGAGTTGCATCGCCGCATCATCAACATCATCGCCATGTTGATACTGCCAATTCTGGCCATACCCTTTGCGGTTGGGCGGGCCCGCAGCCCCAGCGGCTACCGCATTGCCATCGCCATGTTGCTGCTGGTGGCTTTCCATGAAATCCTTGAGCAGGGCGCCGTGGTCACAAAATCCAGCGGCTTGACGCCATGGCTTTCCATGTGGACACCCATGGCCTTGCTTGCCACTTTTGCAATCTGGCAATTTTACCGGAAAGCCTTTCGCATTCCAGGCAACGGCATGGATGCGTGGATCGCTCCGCTGCACGACAAGCTGAAAAACCTGTTCAACTGGTTCTGGAAAAAACCCTCCCGGAGCCTGTCGGCATGAACCGTATTGGCCGCATGATCAGCCGGATGATTTTCATGCGCTTCCTGGCCATTCTTATGGGCCTGACACTTTTTGTGCTGACGCTTGAATTTGTAACCTACGTCAATGAAATTCTTGCCTTGGGTTCGGGAGCTGGAATTGCAGTCAAATATCTGGCCGTGCGCGCACCCGCCACGCTTGCAACTTTCTTGCCGATGAGTTTGCTGCTGGCGCTTTTGCTTACCATCACTGAACTGAGTTACCGCAACGAACTCACAGCCATCTGGTCCATGGGGGTTTCACCCTTTCGCTTTATACTCATGTTGACGCCACTCGCGTTGTTGATCGGTACCTTGCATTTCATCATCCTGGATCGATTGGTGCCAGCTTCGGCACCGCAATTGCGGGCCTGGGGAATTGCAGATTACGGAGAGAAGAAACTGAAAATCGGCGAACGCGATCCGCTTTGGTTGCGCTCGGGCACCGACATCATGCGGGCTGCATCAGCAAGTCCGGATTCGCGCCGCTTGGCCGACGTGGTGATTTTCCGCAGGGATGCGGAAGGTAAACTGCTGGAACAGATTTTTGCCGCAGCAGCTTCCCTGGATGAAAACGGTTGGACATTGCAGAACACCACGACCTATTACGCCGACAATCGCCCGCCAACCCAGGCCACCAATAAACTCTATCAGGGCACAGCAAGGCCCGCCGAAGCGGGCTACCGTTCAGGTGATCCTGAAGAAATGAATTTGGGTGAATTGTCGTATTTCGTCAACAATGCAGGCTTTGGCATTCGTCCCACCCATGTTTATCAAACCTGGTGGCACAAGCGCATCACGCCGCTTTTCATATCGCTGGTGATGCTGGCGCTTTGTGTGCCTTTGGGTGTGAAATTCAGGCGCGGCGGTGGCCTTGGAAAACTCTTTGCCTTTGGCGTTGGCCTTGGTTTTGGCTTCTTTGTGCTGGATGGCATTGCCTTGTCCCTGGGTGAATTGGGTATCGTCACGCCATGGCTGGCGGCGTGGTTGCCAGTCATGGTATTCGGCTTGTTCGCTTTCTATCTCATCAGCAAATCAGAACGGGTCTAGTTCAGCAGTGGCCACCAAAACAAAAAAACCTGCCCGCAAAAAAGCGGTCAAAGCCCCCCATATTGCAGCGCAGGTTTTGCTGCCTGAACCTGTCTTGGACCCTGTGTTTGAGACCGTCGAGATTCCGCCTGAACCAAAGCCAGAGGTAAAAGCCGCACCAAAGTTGAAGTCGCTGGCCGCTGAGCTGGCCGTGCCGCGAGACATCAAAGCTTATCAACTCGCCCTGTGTTTTGTGGGAACCAGCAACGTTCGCCTGTTTGGCCTGAGTTGCCAGGATCGGTTGCGCCGGCAATTTACCAAGGGCGGATTGACCGAAGAGATTTCCCACGAAGCTCTGGCGGGTCATCGTGGGCCAGTGTTGCTGGTGCGCTCAGATGCGGTGATTGACCAGCCGCTGATTGATGTTTTGCTGAAGAAACCAAATCTCGCGCTGACCACGGAAGAATCCAATGGCAGAAAAATTGTTGCCGCCAATCTGCGGGCCGATGATGCCATGGCATTTGCCAGCGCCGTCGAAAACAACACACCATTCAAGAGATTTGGTGTGGTGAACCGTGCCCCGGATGAACTCGACGCCAATTTCTGGAAGGCGCTGCGTAAACGCGAAACTCCCTATGCTTTGGTGGTCAGCGCTGAAAACCTTGCAGCCTGCGAGTGGCGAATGTTCATGGGCACATACAAAGGTGCCACCGATCTGGTTACGAAACATGTCTGGCCCCGTCCGGCTTTTGCAGTCACCCGCTGGCTTGCACCACGCGGCATCACGCCAAACATGGTAACAACAGTTGGTGCCATCATGACGGTGTTGGCTTTCATCCTCTTCCTCAATGGCCAATTCGCATGGGGACTTGCCGCAGCCTGGGCCATGACTTTTCTCGACACGGTTGATGGCAAACTGGCCCGCACCACGCTGACGTCAAGCAAATGGGGCGATGTGTTTGACCATGGTATTGATCTGGTCCATCCGCCTTTTTGGTATGTGGCGTGGGCACTTGGACTGGTTTTTTGGGGGATGGGGTTAGGCGTTCAAATGTTCTGGTGGATGCTCGGTATCATTTTGGGTGGCTATGTGCTGCAACGGATCATGGAGGGCATTTCAATTAAATGGCTTGGCCTTGAGATTCATATCTGGCGCAGAATCGATACTTTCTTTCGGCAGATCACAGCGCGGCGAAATCCAAATCTGATTTTGTTAACCATCAGTTTGCTGGCTGGAAGGCCCGATTGGGGATTGATCGCCGTTGCCGCCTGGACCGCCATCTGTTTGGTCTTGCACGGCATCCAGCTCATGCAGGCCTTGGCCACTAAAAACAAATCCGGCCCGCTTGAATCCTGGATGACCAAGACGTGAGCCGCGTTGGCGTGATCGTCAATCCCGGTTCAGGCCGGGGCCGCGGCAAGGGACTGGCGCTGGCTGAATTGCTGAAGGCAACTCCCTCAGTTGATGTCGTGGTATTGGCCAGGTTTCCGGAAATTTATCCTGCACTCGAACGATTTGCAGCACAAGGTGTAACGGAGCTGTTCATCAGCTCCGGTGATGGCACCGTGCAAGCCATTCAAACCTGGTTGGCGGAATCCAAAGCTTTCGCCATGCTTCCAAGGCTTTGTCTTTTGCCCCATGGTACTACCAACATGACTGCCGCTGACCTTGGATTCAAACGGCGCAACCTCGGCGAACAAGCTGCTTTTATTGGCAATCCCACACCACGAGAATCCGCTGAACGACATACAATCCGTGTGGCCAATCCCGCCCATGGCAAGCCACAACACGGCATGTTTTTCGGCACAGGTGCCGTGTCGGAAGCCACCCGCTATTGCCAGACCGCTTTCAATGACAAGGGTGTTGGCGGCAATTGGGCGACTTTTGCAACGCTGGCAACCGTGCTGTCAAAAAGCGTTTTTCTCAAACCCAACCCCCATGATCCCAACCGCTTCGACAAGCCCTATCCCATCACGGTGAAAATCAACGCGCATACCCTTTGCCACGGCGATCAGTTGATGATGTTGGCGACGACCTTGAACAAACTTATTCTTGGTGCCAAACCTTTCTGGGGCGGCAGCCATGGCGGCCCGTTGC
Source organism: Hyphomicrobiales bacterium (assembly GCA_031418195.1). Taxonomy (GTDB): domain Bacteria; phylum Pseudomonadota; class Alphaproteobacteria; order Rhizobiales; family Aestuariivirgaceae; genus Aestuariivirga. Next base: position 117,450 of record JANOXA010000042.1, read on the forward strand.
GCGTGACCACCATGCCTTATCCGATTCCCTCCATCCCGCGCTGGATCATCCCAAGTCTCTACGGCAGCGAAACCCGCAAATCCCCGCCCGGTGCATTGAGCAGCACTTGCTCGGTTTGCGAAGTGGAAACTGCCACCAGCTTTGTCATCGACGGCGAATTCCACGATGCGCCAAAGGATCAGCCCCTGCGCCTCGAAACCGGAGCGCTGTTCCGCTACATCACGGCATGACCGCAGAATTGATCGAGCACCTTCGCCGCACCACGTCAGCACCCGTGCATCCCGCCATCGTCGCGATGGCTGATAGTCTCCGCCGGAAACATGCTGGTGCCCGCGCCATCATTGCCTATGGCTCGACATTGCGCGATGCATCGCCAGCTGAGTCGCTGATTGACCTTTATGTGTTGACGGAAAACTGGCGCGAAGTTTCCACCAATCCCCTGGCTCGTTGGGGGTGCAGGTTGGTTGCGCCAAACGTCTATTACGCCGAATGCACTGTTGAACATGAAATTTTCCGGGCAAAATACGCCGTTTTGCCGCTGGCACATTTCACCAAAAAACTTTCCGTTGAAACCAGCAATGCCTATTTCTGGGCGCGCTTCTGCCAGCCTGCACGCATTGTCTGGACGCTGGATGATGCCGCGGGATTGGCTGTGTTTGAAGCCTTGCATGCCGCATCGACCACAGCCCATCGGCATGCCAAAGGCCTCGCACCCACAGGTGATTTCAAAACCCAATGGATCACGCTGTTTCAAAACACCTACAGAACCGAACTGCGACCTGAGTCAGCTGATCGCGCCCGCCTGATTGTCGATGCGGATATTCAGTATTACGAACTGGCCTCAAACTTGTCGTCCAGCGAAACAGCTTTGCACCACAACTGGAAATTCAAGCGTTGGCATGGAAAATTTTTGTCGGTGCTGCGCCTCTTCAAGGCAGCCTTCACATTTCAGGGTGGCGCCGATTATATCGCCTGGAAAATCAAACGCCATTCCGGCATTGATATTCCGCTCAGCAACTTTCAACGCCGCCATCCGTTGATTGCTGCGGTAACCTTGCTGCCCGCCTTGTTGCGCAAGGGGGCAGTGAGGTAGGGGCGCGCAACACATACTCCATGCAAAGTGCTATGGAATTGCCGGGCCACATCGGCTACTTTCAATTCTTTGGGTGAAACTTGGTTTCGCAATCAGGTGAATTTTGTGGGTGCAAGTCATGACAACAGTCAAACGGCGGCAAGTGTTGAAATGGCTTGGGGGTGGCCTTGTTGCAGGGCCGCTGGCTCCGGCCCTTGCCAAGGAACCCTTCCCGATTTCGATTTATGATGAGGGCAGGATTGAATACAAATTCCACCGTCGTGAAGTGAAATTCCAGACTACCGAACCACCAGGCACCATCATCATTGACACCCGCAAGCGCTGGCTGTTTTTTGTTTTGCCCGCAGGCAAAGCCATTCGCTATGGCGTTGGCATTGGCAACAGTTTCAGCCTGTGGTCGGGTGAGGCCACCATTGCCCGAAAGGCAAAATGGCCGACGTGGACGCCAACAGCAGAAATGTTTGAACGCAGCGAACGTTTCAAGAAATGGCAAAACGGCATGCCGGGTGGCCCTGACAATCCTCTGGGTGCGCGCGCCATGTATTTGCTCAATGACGGCAAGGATAACCATTATCGCATTCACGGCACTCCCCTGCCGGAGACCGTTGGCCAGATGGGTACTTCCGGAAGTTTCCGGATGCTGAACAAGGATGTTATCGATCTTTATGACAGGGTTGATATCGGCACGCGGGTGATCGTGCTTTCGCGGGACTGGAAGCCAGCCAAAGTCAAAAACAACTGACACCGAGACCAGGCTGGACAGCGGATTTTTTCGTCTCTAGCATCTTCTGCAATGACGCTTGGAAATGAATAATGTTGGCTGGTTTGTTCCGATTTTTAATGTGTAGCTTGTGGCTTTTCGCAACTTCAGGGCAGGCTCATGCAGCCACTGTTGTTGTGATGGAACCGGAAACCACGTCCCGTGCCGCCCGTATACTGATTGAAGGTGAAATCGAAACGGGTGATGAAATCCTGTTCTCGAACCTCGCCCTGCAAACTTCAAAAGCCTTGGTCATGTTTGCTGTTGAAGGTGGCGATTTGCCAACTTTGCTTCGCATTGGCGACACCATCCAACTCAAAAAGTTTGAAACTGTTGTACCTGAAAATGTCAGTTGCCCCGCCATCTGTGCATTGGGTTGGCTCAGTGGCGCAAAACATTACCTGCAGAACGGGGCGTTGATCAGTTTCAACGGCTCAACTGCAACTGAAGGATCTGGACCATTGGTGGAAACATATCTCGCCAAGCTCGCGATTTCCGCCTCCGTGGGAACCTACATCACACAAGCCGCTTCGGCAGAGGAGCCATGGCTGACAGCAGAGGAAGCTTTGCTGCAGGGATTTTCTGTTACCGTTCTGGACGAGCAGTTGCTGCTGGAGCCGGATATCAGCATCGTGGAAGAAGAGCCGGAGCCACCGCCACAACCGGTGGCCCAGCCCAAGCCAAAACCAGTGCTGCAACCCAGTCCGCAAAAGCGTTTTCAGACTGTCGCTGGCCTTGATCTCTTCGGCTATGATTTGCCGGGCATGCCACTGCGCGAGGCCACATGGGAAAGCTGCTCCATCGAATGCTCAATCCGCAAGAACTGCAAGGCTTTTACCTACAACAACAAATCGCGCACCTGCTTTTTGAAAAGCCACGCGGATTTTGCCGTCCACTACGAACCGGCCTCATCGGGGGTTATTCCCATCCTGGTGCGCGGCATTCGGCAAACCAGTATCCAGATGCTGCAACGCGTTGACGTGGTGGGAAATGACTATCGCAACACCGAAGGCGGCAGCCTGGAAGACTGTTTGCGCAGCTGTGACAGCGATACATCCTGTGCAGGTTTCAGTTATATCCCCAAGAAGAAACAATGCTGGATGAAAAGTGCTGTTGGCGAAACAGTGGCCAAACAAGGCGTGGTTTCGGGTGTGAAGTAAGGTCTGTTAACCTTTGTTGAGCCGAATCATTTTAGATTGCCTGCATGGCTGAAACCGATCTTTATGCACCCGTGAAGCGTTTTCTGGAAAAGCAGGGGTACACCGTCAAGGCAGAAGTGAAATCCTGCGATGTTGTGGCTATGCGCGGCGAAGAACCCTTGGTGATTGTCGAACTGAAGTCCGCGCTGACCTTGCAATTGATTTATCAGGCCATGGACCGCCTTGCGATGACCGAAACGGTTTACATTGCCATCGCAAGGCCCAAGCGCAGCATTGCTGTAAATGCGCTCAGGCTTTGTCGCCGTCTCGGCATTGGCTTGTTGATCATTTCACAATCCGGCAGCGTTGAAGCGGCGGCAGACCCGGTACCCTATCAACCGCGCCTCAACGCCACTCGCCGCAATTTGCTGTTGAAGGAATTTGTGGCCCGCAAAGGTGATCCCAACATCGGCGGCTCGACCCGCAAGCCCATCATGACCGCCTATCGACAGGATGCGATCAAGTGCGCAACACACTTGCAAAGCAAAGGCCCCGCCAGCCCTGCCTCCATAAAGCAGGCGACCGGCGTTGACCGGGCGGCGAATATCCTGCGCAATGATGTCTATGGCTGGTTCAAGCGGGAGTCGCGGGGGGTGTATTTTTTAAGTGATGCGGGGAGGGATGCAGGGGTCTCGCCATGACCCTTTCTAAATGTCCGAGCGCACAAGTTCCTGGATGGGCCCGCGTTCCTTGCCGGACATTTCGGTAATGCGGCGGTCTTGCGTCATGATTTCGGTGCGGGCGAAATCTTCGATTTCATCGCGGGCGAGACCCACGGCATTGATTTTGCGGCGCGAGGATTTGCTGCCGTCGGCATAGGTCACATCGTAAAAGACAAAGTTGTCTTCCTGTTTTTTCTGTTTCTTGGCCATGTCAATTGTCCTTTGGAGTCTCTGGGGTGTCCGGCAGCGGCGCGCTTTCGTCGGGCGCATCGGGTTTGCGGGCAGAGGATTTTTCGTCACGGCGCGCCTGCTTGTCGAGGGCAGCACGTTGTTTGGCGCGCTCGCGATTGCTGCGCTCCTGCCGATAATTCGGAGGAAATGGCATGGGCCTCGTCCTTTGTTTCATGGTGCTTCCGGCCCAGGAGTGGGCGAGAAGGCGTTATATTCAATTGGCTGGGGGACTAGGATTCGAACCTAGACTAGCGGAGTCAGAGTCCGCGGTCCTACCGTTAGACGATCCCCCAAGGATCGGGCGGGGTCAGACCCCGTTCGGATGAGCTGGCTGATAGCGGCGTCCGGGCTTGGTTGCAAGTTGTTTGGCAGGCGATGTTACGTTTGGCGGCCAAATGCGACAGACCTGCCGCTGCGGGGTGGGAGAACACTGCAAATCGAAAAGTCCAGTCCTCAGCTGCGGAACTGTTTCAGCAGATTGGCGAGGCTTTCTTGTTTGTTGGCGACTTGGGCGGCTGTTGGGGCGGCTGTTGGGGTGGAGCCAGGGGTGATGGGATTGCGCCGCAAGCTGGGTTGCGCAGGTGCGGCCATGGCAGTTTGGGCGGCGGGTTGGGCCATCGCCCGTTGCGGGGCCTGGCCAAAGCCGGTTGTGGCGGGGTTGACCGCAAACTGTGGCGGCGCAATTGCTGCACCAGCCGCAGCTGGAACCATGACATCGGCCATTGGCATCGCAGCTTCAGCTGAATAGCCCGTGGCATCGGGATTAAAGCTTTGATTGCGCCAGCGGCTGACGATTTCATGCAGGAACGTGTCGTCGGACAGGTCCTTGGCCCAATTGGCGGTGAAGGATGCCGTGTTGGATTTTGGCAATTCATGGGCGGGCAGCATGTCGAACTTGATGCGGGTGGGAAGTGCTACGCCTTCACCAAAGGTGATGGCTTCGCCTGTGCCCATGGTGGGCATGAATTCGAGCAAGCTGGCAGCGGCGTCGGAAATACCGGCTTTGAGGATTTCCTGGTCGCGTTCATTGGTCAGGCGCAGCGCGAAAATCGTGTTGCACTGGGACAGGATGGTTGGATCAAGTTCTGCAGGACGTTGCGTCACGATGCAAAGCGACACGCCATATTTGCGGCCTTCCTTGGCGATTTTGGAAATGGCGCGTTTTGTCGGTTCAAAACCCGTGGTCTTGTCGTTGGGAACGTAGCGATGGGCTTCTTCGCAAATGAAGGTGATGGGGATTTTGCCAGCACTCCACACGCCGAAATCGAAGGCCAGGCGGGCCAGAACTGATACCACCACATTGATGATTTCCGAGGGGAGGCCACCTAGTTCCAGAATGGCAATGGGTTTGCCGTTGACGGGGATACGGAAAATCCGTGCCAGCACTGCGGCCATGTTGTCCTGCACGGTGAGGGAGCCGAACATGAAGCCATAGCGGGGATCGCGCGAGATCGATTCCAGTTTGGCCTTGAGACGCTTGTAGGGGGCGAGGTCGTTGCGCAGTTCCAGCTTGCCGATATGTTCCTCGATCACGCCAATCAGGTCGGAGGTGCGGAAGGGAATGGGCGTGTCAACGCCGATGTTGCCATCGGAAAAAGTGTCGCGGCTGCGGGTGAGGCTGGAGCGGTCGCGGCGCTGGTTCGCCATATAGCGGGATTTTGCCATGGGAATGAGTTCGCGCAGGATTTCCACGTCGGCGTCGCGGTTGGCTTGCGGGCCGACGATGATTTCCACGGCCTCTTCAAAGTTCAGCAACCAGAAGGGCAGGGACATGTTGTCGGGGGTGATGACTTCGGAAATGCCCTGGAAGGATTGAGCATATTCCCGGTGCACATCCAGCATCAACATGTGGGCTTGCGGGTTTTTTTCGAGAATGCGGCGCAGGATCAATGCCACTGTGCAGGATTTACCTGTGCCCGTGGTGCCGAGGATGGCAAAATGCTTGCCCAGCATTTCGTCGATCTTGACCATGGCGGGAATGGAAGGGTCTTGCTGGATGTGACCGACGCGCACCGAAGATGCGGCATCGCAGGCATAGGCAAGAGCGAGTTCTGCACGGCTGGCCCGATAAACGCTGTCGCCAAGCGATGGGTAATTTGACACGCCGCGGCGGAAGGAGCGGGCCACGCCGTCCTTGCCCTTGGGCAATTCGCCAATGAATTCCACTTCAACGATGCGCATTTCCTTTTCGCCCGAATTTTGCGACGGCATGGGCGAACTCAAGGCCGAAATCAATGCCAGCGTAATGGCGTGGGTGGCATCGGCTTTCAACAAGGTGCCAATTTCCGGACCCTTCTGGCCTTCGGCAAAGATACCGTCATGGGCATCGAGCAAAATGACGGCATGGCCACCGGTGACCGCAACGATCCGGCCCATGCGTTCGGCCTCATGGGCGGCGGCGGCGGTGCGCTGATCCGGCTTGGCATAAAGCGGCGCTGAACTGGACAATGGCACTTAATGCACTCCACTGGTGAAATTGGCGGTTGATGCCAGGGGAATAAAAACACTGACGCGGGTTCCGGCCCCTTTGGCCGATTGAATGCGCAAATCACCACCGTGCAACCGGGCAAGCGCAAACGCGATGGGCAGGCCTAGTCCGGTTCCCTCGTGGCGCTTGTCAAAGCCCGCTTCGACCTGGCCGAAGGGGCTCATGGCAGTTTCAATTTCGGATGCGTCCATGCCCTGGCCTGTGTCGCTGATGCTGATGGTGGCAAAGCCCTCCGATTGGCTTGAGGCATCCAGCCGGACGCGGCCCCAATCGGGTGTGAATTTCACGGCATTGCTCAAGAGATTGATGAGGATCTGCTTGAGACGCAGGGGATCGGCCAGCAACAGGGGCAGCTTCTCCGAAATATGGCTTTCCACCGCGATGTTCTTTTCCTTGGCCTTGGCATCGGTGATCAGCAGGCACGAATCCAGAATGCTCAGAAGATTGACAGGTTCCGGATCAACCGAAAGTTTTCCCGCCTGGATTTTTGAAACGTCAAGAATGCCATTGATCAGGGCCAGCAGATGTTCGGCAGCCTGTTTGATATAGGAGGCGTATAACGGAATTTTTTCAGGGCCGGAAATAGTGTTGGTGGCCAGCATGTCGGAAAAGCCGATGATGGCATTCAAGGGTGTGCGCAATTCATGGCTCATGTTGGCAATGAATTCGGATTTGGCCTTGGAGGCCAATTCGGCATCAACCCTCGCGGCATTCAGGGCCATGGATTGCTTCTGCTGGCGCACGGCATTGCCCAGTCCGTCGCCAAATTCGGCGATCAAACTGCCTTCCCGGAACCATCGTCTGCCGTATTTTTTCATGCTGCCCCTAATCCTGAAGCAAGTATTAAAGGGCACAAGTCTCAATGGCGGGTTAACGCCGGGTTCAAATAAACCCTGTGTTCATAATAACTTTACCCGCCGCTAGAAGCTGTTAAGGTGGGAGCAACGACATGTTTATGGGGGAAGTGGTTGCACCGGCCAAGGGCCGTCGAGCGCCAATCCACCGCGAGAGGGATTAACAGTGGACGCGACCCGCGATGGAGCTTTGGCTCCAGGTGGTCGTGGGGTACGGGGCAAGCCGCTACAACGGCGCGGCCCCGCGCCACGCGGCGGCAAATTTGCCGGAAATGCTGCCCCCCGGGGCGGCGTTCCTGATGTGGATTGCTATGGAGCCCTTGATCTTGGCACCAATAATTGCCGGTTGCTGCTGGCCCGTCCGACCGGTCGCGGCTTTGTTGTGGTTGATGCTTTTTCGCGGATTGTCCGCTTGGGTGAGGGCTTGGGCACCAGTGGCCGCCTGAAGCAGGCGGCCATGGACCGCACCATCGAGGCCTTGCGGGTGTGCAACAACAAGTTGAAGTGGCACGGCGTGCAGCGCCACCGGCTGGTGGCCACGGAAGCCTGTCGATTGGCCGAAAATGGGGCTGAATTCATCCAGCAGGTTGCGGATGAAACCGGGCTGGTGCTGGAAATCATCAACCGCGAAACCGAAGCGGCGCTGGCAGCGGCGGGTGCTGAACCCCTGATGGGCGATGATGCCCAATCGGCCGTCATCTTTGATATTGGCGGCGGATCAACAGAAGTCATGTGGGTGGAGCGGCCTTCCGGTGGTGGTGCGGGTGAAGTCAAAGCCTGGATATCGCTGGCCGCCGGGGTTGTCACCCTGTCGGAGTTGCATGGCGGGGGGCGCGATGTGTCCCATCAGCAATTCGAAGCCATGTGTGCAGATGTCAAAAAATTGTTGCAGCCATTTGTGACCCAGATTGCGACATTGGAAGGCACACAAGCCGGGCCTGACCATTTGTTGGGAACATCTGGTACGGTGACGACGATTGCTGGCGTGCATCTGGGGCTTCGCCACTATGACCGATCCGTGGTAGATGGCTGTTGGCTTGAAAGCGATGAAGCCAGCCGCGTTGCCTTGCAATTGCGGGAGATGAGTTACGAAGAGCGGATGCGCAATGGCTGCATCGGCAAGGAACGGGCAGACCTCGTGCTGGCAGGCTGTGCCATACTTGAAGAAATCCGCAGGGCTTTCCCCGACAAGCGGATTCGCGTGGCGGATCGTGGTTTGCGAGAGGGAATTTTATCCCAATTGATGAAAGCCGATGGCCATGTGGGGCGGCGCTTATGAGGATGTATAATGGCTAGACCTGGTGAACGCGACAAACTTGGCGGTGGCCGTCTCAAGGTGCGGGTGAAAACCGGCAAGGGCCGCACCGTGTCACAGAAGAATTGGCTCGAACGCCAACTCAATGACCCCTATGTGCATGAAGCCCGCAAGCTCGGTTATCGCTCACGCTCGGCTTTCAAACTTACGGAGATCGACGACAAATACAAATTCCTCAAACCCGGCCATGCCGTGGTGGACCTGGGCGCTGCTCCCGGCGGCTGGAGCCAGGTTTCGGCGGCGCGAGTCAAATCCTTTGATGGTGTGGGCAAGAACAAAGGCCGCGTCGTTGCCATTGACATGCATGGCATTGATGAAATCCCCGGCGTCATCATTTTCAAAAAAGACTTCTATGACGAAGACGCGCCGCGCCAATTGATTGAAGCCTTGGGCGGCGTGCAGGCTGATTGCGTGCTGTCCGACATGGCCAGCCACGCCACAGGCCACCGCCAAACCGATCACATCAACATCATCGCCCTGGTCGAATCCGGTTATCATTTTGCCCAACAAGTTTTGAAACCCGGAGGCACGTATTTGGCCAAAGTCTTGCGCGGCGGCACCGAAAACCAGCTGCTCACCATGATGAAAAAAGACTTCACCACAGTCCGCCATGTAAAGCCCATGGCGAGCCGCGATGAAAGTGCCGAGTTGTTTGTGCTGGCTACAGGCTTCAGGGGCGGGCAGCCACAAGGCTCACCAACCCCAACGGCCACTGGTATCAGACGTCCTTGAGCAGGCAGCCCAATGCCAGAACTACAAAAGCAATTGTCACGATCCAGACTGACGCCAATGGCACAAAGCTGATTGAGCCCAAAGCCGTCAACACGCCGATGATGGCAATGATGATGGCTACAATGAAAGTGACGTTTTTCGGTGCACTGAGTTCCATGTTATATCTCCCACGGTTTGTTTCCCCAACAGAGATGTTGCACGAGCCAGACTGAAAGACAATGGTCCCTCGCCAGCAATGCCTGTAGCCTTCGGTACTCAAGAGTTGCGGTGCGACGCGCTGCGTCAACGTCGGCTTGCCCGAAACAATTGAAAAGGGGAACTCCGGGTGTAACGTGTTATAACGGTGACACTCCGGTATAACGGTGACACTCCACTAAACTATTTTGGATAACGGTGACACTCCAATAAACTATTTGTGGGATTTCGATGGTGTGGTGGAAGGCACTGGCTTGCGAGGTTTGACGTGTCAAGATCGGTGCGTTGTTAACCGACCCGACGGGGAGCCTTCCACCATATTACCACTACTGATGATTGCCACCCTTGCGCGGAGCTTGGGGAGTTGAGAGCCGGCACCCGGTCCGGTCCGGTATAGTGTGTAAGGTGCAGGGGCCTGGCAGTGGTTTTCGCTGAAACACC
>JANOXA010000043.1:0-17113 GCA_031418195.1 Hyphomicrobiales bacterium
CGCTTGGCAAAAGCAGATCACCTCTGGCAAACTGCTTGCGGGTGGTAGCTGTCCACATGTGAAACTCCATCGATGCTTCGCAACACCGATTGAATCACAAATGATTGATATCACCCAACTTCTTTTTCGGTCAGACACTAAGAAAAATCATGATTCAGTATTGATCCGTTCTTGTGCTATTAAACAGATCAAGTGAGTTTTGGGAAGCAACCTTGCGGCGTTGTCAACAGTGCCAAGCTGCACCCCAATCGCTTGCAACCCAAGGGTTAGCCACATCGTGCATTCATGGTCCACAAGCTGTTTTTGTAAACAGCAGGACTGTTCAAAATCCCAGTTTTACCCTCTGGGCAAGCAAAGTAGCGCAGACTTGATGTTGCGACTGCAACAGCGTCTTTCTGTTGCCTGGCACTCATGCCTTTGACAACCATTGCAAAAGCCCCGCCGCCTGACGGCGCAAAATCCAGCTGATAGGTTCTGCCATTGTAGAACACCGGCTCGGATCTGGGGCTGGCAATCGGGGCGACAGGTGCGGCTGGTTTTTCGGCCGTCACACGCACCCCGGAATCACGGCTACTGCAACCAGTGAGGCAAAGGCCGATCAACGACAAAACAAAGATGGATTGAAATCGAACCATGGCAGGCCCTTAGCCTTCCATGCTCGACGGGGCAAGCAGAAGCTGGCATAGGCGGCGACACCATGACCCAAGAGTATGACTCGGCCTTAGCCCTCTCTACCCGCGCCTCAACCGCCGACGAAGGCGCAATCATCCGCATGTCGCAACGCACCCGCGATCTTCGCAAGGCTGGCAAGGATGTTGTGGCGCTTACCCTCGGCGAGCCTGATTTCGACACACCCAAAAACATCCGCGATGCGGCAAAGTTAGCCTTGGACAATGGCCTTACCCATTATGCGCCAGTTGCCGGCATACCTGAATTGCGCGAAGCTGTTTCGCGCAAACTGCAACGCGAAAATGGTCTCGATTATCCCGCATCAAGCGTTGTCGTGGCCAATGGTGTCAAGCAGGCCATCAACAATGTGATATTATCACTTGTCGGTCCAGGCGATGAAGCCATCATGCTTGCACCATTCTGGGTGTCTTATGAAGCGAGCGTAAAATTGGCCGGCGGCACTCCAGTTGTTCTGCCTTCAAGTTTTGCTGAAGCCTACAAAGTTCCAGCCAGCCGTATTGCCGCCGCCATCACACCGCGAACAAAACTTCTCATTCTGAATTCGCCCAGCAATCCCACGGGCGCCGTTTGGTCAAAAGCCGAATTGCAGGCCATCGCAGACCTGGTTCGCAATCACCCCACGATGCTGGTTCTGGCTGACGAGATTTACGAATACATCTTGTTCGATGGTCAATTGACTTCGTTCGGCACCTTGCCTGGCATGTTACAGCGCACCATCACCTTGAACGGATTTTCCAAGGGCTTTGCCATGACGGGCTGGCGCCTGGGTTATGCAGCAGCACCCGAGCCAGTGGCCAAAGGCATGGCACGGATGCAAAGCATTATTTCAGCAGGTGCAAATTCATTTGTTCAGCACGCTGCAGTGGCAGCGCTTGATGGCCCCCGCGATGAAGTCGAAAGAATGCGAAAAACCTACCAGCATCGCCGTGACCTGGTGATTGACCGGCTTTCGAAAATCCAAGGTTTGCAGATTGGCAGCATACCCGCAACCTTTTATGCCTTCCCGGACATTTCAGCTTTCCTTGGCCGCACAGCTGGCGGTCATGTGGTCGCAACGGCCGCCGACCTGTGCGATTACCTGCTGGACGTCCATGGCGTGTCAACGGTGCCAGGCTCAGCCTTTGGCTGCGCCACCGCCATTCGCTTGTCATTCGCCGCCAGCGAACCTGAATTGGAGAAAGCCCTGTCGCGGATTTCTGAAGGCCTGACGCAATTGAAATAGAATCAGATCAGGGCCAGCGCAGCCAGCTCGCGGCGCATGGCTTCTGGCATCGACGCGGCAGACGCTTGCCCGGACTTCAGATCAGGCGGTGCATCACCTGGCAAAAGATAGCGCCATCCCTGAAAGGCCCGGCGTGGTATGGGTCGCACTGCAAAGACCAGTGGCTCAAAAACAATGCGGCAGCGGTGAATGCCCTCGGCATCAGTCACTTCCTGCAAGTCTGCAATCGGTTGGCGGCACATGATCATGCCGCGCATCACCCAATAAAGCGAACCCCCTGCCAAAATCTCTTCGCGCTTCTTGGGAAACATCCGGGTGACATGATCATCGACGGCCCCGGCCTTCAACGCCTCCGCCACCCAATGACGCAATTCTTCAATCTCGCCAACGCCAACACAGAGTTTGATCAGATGCAAAGTCATATCGATGGGTCACACAAAGGAACTGGAAGCCAGAAGCTTCAGCCTCTATAGTCATAACAGTCCCGCCAGGGAACCGTCGTGAACGAGATGTTCACATCTGAAAACAACAATCCGAGGGTATAAAAATGTCAGACGTCGCCAAAGTCATCGAAATCAGCGCCTCATCCACCAAATCCATCGAAGATGCTGTGGAAACAGGCATTCGTCGCGCGGATGAAAGTCTGGATCATGTCGAAGGTGCGTGGGTGCAGGATATCAAATGCATTGTAAAAAATGGCAAGGTGGCGGAATGGCGCGTCAACATGAAAGTCACATTCCTGCTTCACCCCAAGCAAGATTGAACTCACAATTAGTTGACCGCACTAACGCAGCCGTGATTGGCGCGTGATGTGGGCTTTGGGCAGTTTGGGTTCAGCGACCAGTACGCTCAACCCAAACACCCGAAGGACAAATTCATGCAACATATTGGCAAATCAACCGCCGCAATGGCCGCCGCCGCCCTGACCCTGGCTCTTGCTGGAAGCGCCCTGACGACACCTGCAAGTGCTGCAGGCGGCGTGAAATGCGCAGGCATCAATTCCTGCAAAGGCACTTCAAGTTGCCAGACCGCCAACTCATCGTGCAAGGGCCTCAATTCTTGCAAAGGCAAAGGCTGGATTACCGCCCGCAGTGCAAAATCCTGCAAGGCAAAAGGTGGCAAAGTCCTGAAGTAAGAAACGGTTTAATCAGGCGACGTCCAATCGCATTGGGCGTTGCCTGCATCAATTGCAGAAAAGCATGCAGACTCCCAAAAGCCTTGGTTTTGGGCTTGGACTTCGCCCTCAACACTATGGCGAAATCCTCGCCACCAACCCAGCCATCGACTGGTTTGAAATCATCTCTGAGAACTACATGGTTCCCGGTGGCAAACCCTTGCGCATGCTTGATGCCATAACCGAGCGCTATCCGGTTGTCATGCATGGTGTAGCCCTGTCCATCGCCAGCACAGCTCCCCTGGATATGGAATATCTGCACGCCCTCAAGCAACTTGAGCGCCGCAGCAATCCCAAATGGATATCCGACCATCTCTGCTGGACTGGCGTGCATGGCATGAGCTTGCATGATTTGCTTCCCGTTCCCTATACGCAAGAAGCATTGAAACATGTGGTGTCACGCATTGGCCAGGTTCAGGACTTTCTGGGTCGCCGCATCGCCATCGAAAACGTGTCGAGCTATATCACTTATCAACAGTCCGAAATGGAAGAATGGGATTTCGTCCGTGAGGTGGCCGAACAGGCAGACTGCTGGTTGATCCTCGACGTCAACAATGTTTTTGTGTCGGGCTCCAATCACGATTTCAGCACCCATGCCTTCATTGACCAGATACCTGTGGACCGGGTCGTGCAGTTTCACCTTGCTGGCCATAGTGAGGGCGAGGTGGGCTTGATCGACACCCATGATCTCGCGGTTTGCGACGAAGTCTGGCAACTCTATGCCCGGGCTTTGAAACGCTTCGGTGCCGTTTCAACCATGATCGAACGCGATGACAATATTCCGCCATTGACAGAACTTGTACAGGAACTTGACATTGCCCGCAGCATTGCTGCCAAAACCTTGAAGCCGGTTGCCGCGTGAAAATTTCACTCGCCGACATTCAATCTGCCGTGCACCAGGCAATTGTGGAAAAATCCACCGTTGCCCTGAAGTTTATTGCGCCACTTCCCCATGGCAATGCACTAGCGGCTTTCAAGGTTTACCAGGATGCATACACATTGCGTCTGACAGGGTTTTTGACAAATGATTTTCCCATGCTCAAAGCCTACATTGGCGATGACCGTTTCGATGAGATTGCAAGGCATTACATCCATGCAAATCCCTCCACCCATCCAAACGCCCGGTGGTATTCTGAAGATTTTCCAGCGTTCCTGAAATCCAGCAACGCCTTTACTGACAACGGCGAATGCATTGAACTGGTGACATTGGAACAGGCACTTTCCCACGCCTTCGATGCGGCTGATGTGCCAGCCATGACACTAGCTGATCTGGCGGCCATCCTCCCTGCGCATGCTGGTGACTTGCAAATCAATTTGCAGCCTTCGGCAACTGTGCTGACTTTTCAACAAAACACCACCAGCATCTGGTCAGCCTTGAAAGCTGATATCGAGCCACCGCATCCCCACAAACTGGATCAACCTCAAAAAATTCTGGTGTTCCGGCAAGTACAAGCCTCACGCTTTCGTTTGTTGGGCGAAGATGAGGCGATGGCGCTTGCATTCATCAGGGATGGCGTGAGTTTCGCTGTCCTGTGCGAAATGATGGCTTTCCAGAATGACGACGGCGAAGTGCCAAAGCGGGCAGCAATGTTTCTGCGGATATGGCTGGAGTCTCAGTTGTTGATGGCTGAATCCGCAGCCAAAGCCGTGAAGTAGCAACGCTCCAGACTTTTGAACACATAGCTTTGCGATGATTTTACGCCAATGTTGTGCCGGATCATCAAGGCTGTCAGTTCCAGCCCATTGATCAACACAACCCGCCGTGAAATCGTTTCTACGCAAGCCCGGGCTGAAGGTGAAAAATGGCCTGTTGTGAAGAATATGCCCTTGGTTGCATGCCGCGCGTCAAGGCTGCCAACAAAGTTACGCACCTGCGATGCAGATACGGTCGTACCGGGCTTCAAGCGCTTTGCTTGCAGTAAAATCAGGTCAAGCCCAAGTTCATCCTGCATGATGATGCCATCAATGCCGCCGTCGTGACTACGGCCCAGATGCTTGACCAAATCCCTGCGGCGGTTTCCATAACCCATGGCCAGAAGCACATCGATGATGAGCTTTTCAAAGAACACATGGCTTTGCGCATAAATATGCGCAAGTATTTCCTCTTTCAATTCTTCCGTAGACTGACGATGCAGCGCGACTACCGTGGTTTCCGGGCCAGCACCCACCGGTTGTTCAGGTTTGTCTGGCTGCAGCGGTAAATCGCCATGGCTGACCTCAGCGCCGTAGCGCAGATACAAAGGTCGCATCAGTTCGTCATATATATCTGTCATCGCCGTCCCCAGTAACTGTCGGTGGCGATTTAGCACGTCTGGCTTAAACGCCAGTTATTTCACGGCGTCATATTGGGTGGATTTTGGGCAGAATTTGTTAAGGGCTGAAAGGCCTGCCTTCCTGGGAAAACAGGCCCTGATCTTTTTTCAACTGGCAAAATTCAATCAGGCACCAGTTTTGCTGATATAGCAGGAAACCCCATTCGACTTGAGCTTTGCGCAAGATTTTTTGGCACTTGTCTGGTCGTCAAATCCACTCAGCCGAATGCGATAGAAAATCCCCTTGGCACCAAGGTCAGCTTTGACGACATTTGGTTTTTCGGATTTCAGTATCTTGTGGCGCGCCTGCAGTTTTTTCCAGGTCGCCCAGGCAGCTTCCTCACTGCCAGCCGAAGAAATCTGCACGGCCCAGGCCCCGGTGATTGCCGGCGAAAGTTCATCATCGGCGACTTGCTCCTTGGCAGGTTTTTCGGAGGGCACTTCCGGACCAGCTTCAACTGCGGCCACTGCCGGAATTTCTGGCACCTGCTCAACTTCTATAACAACTTCTTCCACAGGCTTTTCAAGCGATGCGGTTGTCAGGGTTGCATCCTCAGCTGCAACGGGTGGCAGTTTTTCCGTAAACAACTTCTTGGCCGGTTTTTTGACAATGCTGGCAGCTTCAAGCTTTACCGGAAGCTCAATGGGTTTCGGCAAACCAACCTTGGTCACCAGAGTTCCGCCAGCCAGGGCTGAAACAGAACCTGTCAAGATCGGATCAGACTCCGTGGCCAGGCTTTCAGCCTTGGCGGTCTCATCACCCAGCAGAATAAGCTGGGCCCGCGACTCACCAAATTGCGGATTCATCGCAAGTGCTGCATTGAACGCCCGCTTGGCATCCTGTGGCCGTTTCAGGCGCAAGTAAGTTGTCGCAGAACCAAAATAGACAATGGCAGGATTTGGATGTTTGAAGCGCAGCGCCCGTTCATAGTCCGAGAGTGCAAACAGCCATTGGCCACTGTCACGCAGCGCATTGCCACGGTTGAAATAGGCTTGCGGGAATTTTGGGTTGAGCAGCAGAGAACCCGTGAAATCTTCAATGGCCAGCGGCAGGAATGACATTTTCAACTGCGAAAGACCACGGTTGTAAAGCGCTGTCGAGCGCAGGGTTGGCGACATTGCATCGAGATTGAGCGCTGATGTATAGTCATCAATTGCCAGACTGTGCCGCCCCTGTTGTTGATAGGCGCGCGCGCGATTTAGCACCGCATTGGCCAGAACTTCGGGCTCCAGTTCCCGCGATTCAATGGCTGCCGAGAACTGCGCTATGGCAGTATCAACATCACCTTTTTGCAGGGTGGCATATGCCAAGCGTGCCTTGGCAGCACTTTCGGCGGCGGAATTGGCGTAGGCAGTGCCACATGACGTGGCAATCGCGGCAAGCAACGCGGCACTAACAAACGCAAGTTTTACACAACGAACTTTCATAATTCGTGATCATGATCTGTTAGGGTTAAAACTCTGTTGCTGCGGCAAAAGTTTTTGGTCAACAAACCCTTAAGAAATCACGACTCGCGAAGCGCCCTTGAAACCTGGTCGGTCAGTGGTTGCAGCAGGTAGGAGAGAGGTGTTTGCGCCGTCGTCTGGATGAAGGCTTCAGCAGACATGCCAGGTTTCAGTTTGTTGCTGCCGAGTTTCTTGAGTTCTGCCGCCGTGATCACCAGACGTACCGCATAGAATGGCGGTGTGTTGGCATCAATGCGCGACGTATCAGCTGAAACCTGCTGCACCACGGCACCAATTTCAGGTGTAAGGCGCGAATTGAAACTGGGAAACCGCACTTGCGCATTCTGCCCAACACTGATCTGGTCGATGTCATTGGGCGAAACTTGCGCCTGCAACACCAGATCATCACCTTCCGGCACAATCAGCATCAAGGTTTCACCCGGACCCACAACACCACCTTCCGTGTGGACGGCCAATTGATAGATCAATCCGGTGATCGGGGCTTTGATTGTGGTGCGGGCGAGCCGCGAAGAAAGTGCCACGCGGCGTTCCTGCAATTCGGTGATGCGCGCTTCAGTTTCACGCAAATCCGTCAAGGCCTGCGTGCGCGAGTCATCTGAAAGTTGAAGAATCCGCAGCTCGACTTCGCCGATCCGTGATTGCGTCGTTGCCTTGGTCGCCTGCAGTTCGCCCCGTTGACCTTCCAGGCTGGCCGATTCCCGCTCTACTGAAAGAATGCGGCTATTGGGCACCAGCCCCTTGGCTTGCAGTTTCTTCAGCCCGGCCAATTCTTTTTCAATCAATTCAGCTTGCCGCTTGTTGGCGTTAAGTTGCGCAGCCAATCCGTCGATCTGTTCTTTCAATTGGGAGATTTGTTCTTTCAATTGCAAGCTGCGGCTTTCAATGGAATCGAAAGCCGATTTCAGCAATTTGTTTTGCCCGCCAATGGTTGCCGCAAGAATGGGTTCGTCCTGGCGTTTGGTAATTGCTGCATTCAGCACCATCACCGAAACGCCGTCCCGCTGGGCCTCCAGCCGGGCCCGCTTGATCAGCAGTTCATCCAGCGCGCCATCAGTGATACCCAGTTCGGCCTTGGCATCCGTGAAATCAAGTACAACCAGATCCTGGCCTTCAGTCACACGGTCGCCATCCTTGACCAGAATACGCGAGACAATTCCGCCCGCCTGATGCTGGACTTTTTTGGAATAGCTTTCGACCACGATGGTGGCATGGGCAATGACAGCGCCGTTCAACTGCGAAAATGTTGCCCAAGCGCCCATCACACCCACGACAAGGAAAATCGAGGAATAGCCGGAAAGGAGAATGTTGCGCAGGGACTTGTTGGTGTTGGACGGTTTCATATGGATAATCCTGACCTAGTTCCGCGTGGTGGGCACAGGCGGCTGCGTCGGCAAGCCTGGTGTTTTGCGCTCTTCAACCCGAATATTTTGCGACGCCTGTTGTGGTCCTTGTATCTGTTGTAATTGCGGTTGGGCAGATTGTTTTGGCGGCCCGCCAGGCCCGCCCGGGTTATTCCGCGTTACCTGCTTCAAAACCTCATCACGCGGGCCATAGGCCACAGTCTTGCCCTCCGCCAACACCAATACGTCGTGAACAGATTGCAAGGCACTGGGACGGTGCGCCACCACGACGACGGCAGCACCGCGTTGCAAACTGGCCCGAATGGCCCGGTCGAGGGCTGCTTCACCTTCCGCATCAAGGTTGGAATTCGGCTCATCCATCACAATGATGGCCGGGTTGCCAAACAACGCCCGGGCCAATGCCACCCGCTGGCGCTGGCCCGCCGAAAGGCGCGCCCCATTTTCGCCAAGTGGCGTATCATAGCCTTGCGGCAAACGCATGATCATATCGTGGACATTGGCCAATTGCGCCGCTTCGACAATGGCTTTCGGTTCCGGGTTGTCAACAAAGCGCGAAATATTCTGGGCCACCGTGCCATCGAACAATTGCACATCCTGCGGCAGATATCCTTGCACACGGCCACGTTCATCAGAACTGCGCTGGTCCGGCGTTGCACCATCGAGGCGCACCGCCCCCTGGGTGGGGGAAATAATGCCAACAAGAACCCGTGCCAGCGTGGATTTGCCAGCCCCTGTAGGTCCAATCACGCCCAGTCCCTGCCCCGGCCTGACTTTGAAATTGAGACCATGCAACAATGGTTTCTCCTGGCCCTGGATGGCAACCGTCAGGTTTTCCACGTCCAGATTGGCTTTGGGATCAGGCAAGGCCATTCGCGTCTGTTCTGCGGGAACCGCATCCAGCATTCTTGAAAGACGTTCGATGGCTTTTCGGAAACCCAAAAACTGCTGCCAATTGCCAACTGCCTGTTCAACAGGGGCCAATCCGCGGCCCATTATGATGGAGGATGCAATGATAACACCCGGCGTGATTTCACCCTTGATGGCGAGATAAGCCCCCAGCGCCAGCAACGCCGATTGCACCAACAACCGCACCACCCGCGACGCAGAACTCAGGCGACTGCCCGCATCCGACGCCTGGGTTTGATGGTCAAGGGCTTCTTGCTGCAAATTGTCCCAGCGCTTGCGCAACACACTGCGCATGCCAAGTGCATGCATTGCCTCGGTACTCCGGCGCATTTCATCAGAAAGTACATTGGCCCGCATCGCGGCCTGCGAGGCATCCCCCACCGGCTTTCGCGTCGACCGTTCGGTCATGACCGCCAGCACAAAGATCACCACCGCTGCAACAAACGCTGTTATGCCCAGTGACGAATGCAACTGGTATATCAGGAACATGTAGACAGGCACCCACGGCATGTCAAAAAATGCCAGCAAGCCTGTGCTCGATAAAAACTGCCGAATTGTCGTCAGATCAGCCAAGGGCTGGCCACCAACATTCGGGGTGCGCCGCAAGGCCAATTCCGCCGTCGTGTCAAACACCCGGGAGCGCAGGCTCTCTTCAAAGCGTCGGCCTATCCGCACCATGATGCGACCCCGGATGTTTTCGAGATAGCCATAGTAAATATAAAGCACGAAAACGATGGCTGAAAGCGCTACCAGCGTTGGCACACTGCCCGAGGTCAAAACCCGGTCATAAACCTGCAACATGAAAATCGGCCCGGTCAGCATCAGGATGTTGACGAGGCAGGAAAAAATGAAAACCGAGATGAATGTACCGCGACTGAGCATGATGCCCGCCCTGACTTCACCCTTGATTGACGGCTGAGCAGCCTGCCTTGCATTCATCCGAACCGCCCTAACCTTTGCTTCGATTCATGAAGATAAACAGTTTCACGGTATAATTCAGGTTAATTTTGCAACAATGCTGCCGATTTATTCATCCACTGTCGTTCCTTGCATCGCCAATGCCGAATATCAATTGACGCAACACCCCGTAACCTGCCAATTTAAGTGTGTTCGGTGCTTCGAAGCCAGTCGGTGAGAAGCCTAAGAGGGAATGTGGAAAGGTCGACCCAATCGGGATCTTGACCACAACTGCCCCCGCAACTGTGCGCGGCGAGGTGTGGACGAAACGTCACTGGGAAACCGGGAAGACCGTCTGCACCGTTGAACCGCGAAGTCAGGAGACCTGCCGGACAAACAGGTGAAGCAATAATGCTTCATTTTAACTGGGTCTCCACGGAGGGTGACATGACCACACGTACAGTTTCTGCCAGCGTTTCAGTCTCGCAACGCATGGCTATAGGCGTCATCTGTTTTTTCACGGGTTCGTTCCTGGTGTTTGGGGCGGGCTTGGCCCAAGACGACAGGCTGCACAACGCCGCCCATGACACACGCCACGCCATCGGCTTTCCCTGCCACTAGGCTGATTCGATATCATGATTGCGCGGGTTATGCTCGCCGTAATTCTGTCGGGAATTGCGGCTGGGTTGGTCATGGGGCTCATCCAGCACGTGCGGTTGACGCCCCTAATTCTCCAGGTTGAAACTTATGAGCACGTGGCCCACGGCCACAGTGGCGAGGTTCATACCCATGGTGAAGTAGTCTGGTCACCAGCCGATGGTGCAGAGCGAACCTTCTACACCACACTGACCGCCATTCTCACAGCGACAGGCTTTGCGTTTGTCATGGCCGGCATCTCAATCATCGGAAACCGGCCCGCGACATTCCAGAACGGCATAGTGTGGGGTCTGTGCGGATTCTTCGCCGTTGCCTTTGCACCTTCACTGGGGTTGCCGCCGCAACTTCCCGGCATGGCTGAAGCCGCATTGCAGCAACGTCAGCTCTGGTGGGTTGGCACAATTTTGGCGACCGGGCTGGGGCTTTGGTTACTCACCTCGGGCAAGACGCTGAGGACTGTAACACCAGCCATGCTCTTGCTTTTTGTGCCGCATTTGCTCTGGATCCCAAAAATCGCAACCGAAGCCGCACTTGTTCCTGCAGCACTCGCAGCACAATTTGTAACGGCCAGTCTTGGTGCCAACCTCATCATGTGGTGCGTGCTTGGCCTCTCCCTCGGCTTCTACCTTGAAAGATCAAACCGCAATGTCGACTAAAATCCCAACCACCGTCATCACCGGATTTCTCGGCTCCGGCAAAACCACGCTTGTCCGCCATATCCTGGCCAATGCGGGAAATCGCAAACTCGCCCTCATCGTCAACGAATTTGGCGATGTCGGTGTTGATGGTGATATTCTTAAAGCTTGTGGAAATGAAAATTGCACGGAAGATGATATCATCGAACTCGCCAACGGTTGCATCTGCTGCACTGTCGCCGATGATTTCATTCCCACCATGCAAAAGTTGTTGTCCCGCAAAGACCGCCTCGACCACATCATCATCGAGACCTCAGGCCTCGCCCTGCCCCAGCCTTTGGTGCGGGCCTTCAACTGGCCGGAGATCAAGGCGCAAGTGACAGTTGATGGCGTGATCACGGTTGTGGATGCGAAAGCCTTGGCCGAAGGCCGTTTTGCTGATGACGAGGAAGCCTTGGCCGCGCAACGCGCCGCTGATGGCAATCTGGAACACGAAAACCCGATTGAGGAATTGTTCGAGGACCAGTTGAACGCTGCTGATCTGGTGATCGTCAACAAGCAGGATTTGTTGAGCGACGCCGAGAGAAAAACCGTTGTTGATCAGCTCAACCGCCAAATTCGCAAGTCCACCAAACTGGTGCCCGCGACGCAAAGCAAAGTCGAACTTGCCGTGTTGCTGGGTCACGGAGCATCCGTCGAAGACGATTTGCACAACCGTCAATCCCACCATGAAATGGAAGGCGAAACGCAGCATGACCATGATGATTTTGTCAGCTTCATTGTGGAGTTGCCTGCCAACTTGAACAAGGACGCTCTGCTGCAACGCATCTCCAAAACCATCGAAGCCCATGATATTCTGCGTCTAAAGGGTTTTGCCCACGTCGATGGTTCCGCGTCACGTTTGTTGGTTCAAGCCGTTGGTCCGCGCCTGAACAGTTATCACGACCGCCCCTGGCAAATGAGTGAAATACGATCAACACGGCTTGTGGTGATTGGCGAGAAGCATATGGACCGACAGGCAATTGCGGCGGCGCTGCGGGGCTGATGCATCTTCTAGCCACCACAACAGGCGTTGTTGACGGCGGTGCCACGGCGGTTGATCTCAAGCAATCACGGGGTGATATTGTCATCCTGTCGGCTGCGGACAGCGAACTCGCTGCATTGGCTATGGCGTCTGACCGAATGCCGGAATCAGCCCCCACACTTCGTCTGGCCAACCTTCTGCAACTGCAACACAACTACTCCGTTGATCTGTACACGGAACAAACGCTCGTCCATGCCAAACTCATCATCGTGCGGCTGCTCGGCGGCAAGCCCTATTGGCCTTATGGCGTGGAACGTCTGGTGGAGTTGACGGGCGTGAAACTGGTTTTGCTGCCTGGTGGCGCAGACCAGGATTTTGACTTGAAGGCACACTCCACAGTCAACGACAAGGATTGGGAGGCGTTGCGGGACTATTTTGCAAATGGAGGGCCGGAAAACATTCTTGCGGCCCTGGTCTACGCATCATGGATACTGGATGAAGACGAGAAACCAAACCCGCCTTGCATTTTTGATACTTGCGCCCGCTATCACCCGTCTTTCCCACGAACGCGGGAATCCAGTCTTTTAACCAGCGAGACTGTGGAAAGTCTGGATTCCCGCGTTCGCGGGAAAGACAGCCTTAAAAGCCATGTTGCAATTGTCTTCTACCGCTCCGTGGTCGAAGGCGGGCAGACGGCCCCCATCAATGCGCTTGTCGAAAAACTCGAGGCCCCGGACCTCGTCACATCAGCGATCTTCGTCTCAAGCCTCAAAGACAAAACCTGCCAAGAGTTTCTCCGCCAACACTTCCATACAAACCCCACTGACGTCATCATCAACGCCACCTCCTTCGCCGTCGGCAATCCGGAACAGGATGTTCTCGCACAACAGGACTGCCCCGTCTTGCAAGTTTCCCTCGGCGGCAACACCGAAGAACAATGGCGCGCCAGTACATCAGGACTCGCCGCCAAAGACCTCGCCATGTCCGTCGTTCTGCCTGAACTCGATGGCCGGATTTACGCAGGCGTAATATCTTTCAAGGCCGATCACCTCTGGCACGAAAAAACCCAATGCCGCATTGTAACATACAAACCAGTGCAAGACCGCGTGGCCCATGTTGTGGAACTTGCAGCAAACTGGTGTCGGCTGCGCCGCATTCCAACCCAAGAAAAACGCATTGCCATCATCCTCGCCAACTACCCCAACAAGGACGGCCGCATCGCCAATGGGGTGGGCTATGATACGCCCGCATCAACCATCAATATCCTGAAGGCACTCGATGCAGACCATATACCGCAGAGCGGCAATGCGCTCATCGAAGCGCTGCAAGCCAATCGCACCAATGCAGCCAACGGCAAATTTTCAGAAAATACCTTGACTTGCACGCTTTACTCGGACCTCTTTGCAAACTTGCCACAAACCATTCGTGATCAGGTTGTTGCCCGTTGGGGCAAGCCTGAAAATGATCCCTTCGTGCATGACGGCACGTTCCAATTGCCTTTCCTCAGTTTTGGAAATGTAATCGTCGGCATCCAACCTGCCCGTGGTTACAACATCGACCCAAAGTCAACTTACCACGACCCTGCCCTCGTGCCGCCTCACGGATACATCGCGGCCTATCTCTGGCTGCGCCACGAATTCAAGGCCCACGCCATCATCCACAATGGCAAGCATGGCAATCTCGAATGGCTACCTGGCAAATCCGTGGGCCTCTCTGAAGAGTGTTATCCCGACGCCATCCTCGGACCCATCCCCCACATCTACCCCTTCATTGTCAACGACCCCGGCGAAGGCACCGCCGCCAAGCGCCGTGCGTCAGCCGTCATCATCGATCACCTCACACCACCTCTCACCCGCGCCGAAAGCTATGGGCCACTCAAAGACCTGGAGGCGCTGGTCGATGAATACTACCTCGCGTCAGGCCTTGATCGGAGACGGTTGTCGCTGCTGAAACAAAATATCCTCGACCTCACGCGCCATCACAACATGGACAAGGACGCAGGATTTACGGGTGACGACGATGCTGATTTGCAAAAGCTCGACACGTTTTTGTGCGATCTGAAAGAAGCTCAAATCCGCGACGGCCTGCATATTCTGGGTGAAAGCCCGACAGGACTGCAGGAGACGGATTTGCTTGTGGCACTGGTGCGTGTGCCAAGTGGAGAAAGACCATCGCTGATCAGGGCTTTGGCAGATGATCTGGAATTGGGGTTCGATCCGCTGGATTGCGAGTTGGGTGAAACTTGGAGTGGTCCAAAACCTGAAGAACTGTTGGGGGTATCAAGTGAACCATGGCGAACAACAGGCGACACAGTTGAACGCCTTGAACTGTTGGCATCGCGACTCGTGAATACACCCCCTCCCCCTTCGGGTACTCCCCCGGCGAAGACGCCGAGAGAGAAAACAAATCTTTCTCCCTCGGCCTTCTTGGGCCGGGGGAGTACGGCGAAGCCGGGAGGGGGTGTGTCCACACGCTCAGTCCTCACCTTCATCCACACCACCCTACGCCCTACCCTCGCCGCGTGCGGTCCCTCCGAAACCACCAACCTCCTCCGCGCCCTTTCGGGCCAATCCGTTCCCCCCGGCCCCTCCGGCGCACCCACCCGCGGCCGTCTCGATGTTCTCCCCACGGGCCGCAACTTCTACTCCATAGACAACCGCACGCTGCCCACTCCCGCTGCCTGGCAACTCGGCAAGACCTCCGCCGATGCCCTTCTCACCCGCCACTTCCAGGACACGGGTCAACATCTTGCAAACGTTGGACTATCCTGCTGGGGCACCGCCAACATGCGCACCGGCGGCGACGACCTGGCCCAAGCCATGTGGTTGTTGGGCGTAAAACCCATGTGGGACACTTCGAGCTGGCGCGTGACGGGCTATGAAATTCAACCGCTCGCTGTATTGGGACGCCCACGCGTCGATGTAACCTTGCGTATCTCCGGATTTTTCCGGGACGCCTTCCCCGCCCAAATCGAACTGCTCGACAAGGCGATCAAAGCCGTCGCCGCACTGGAAGAGGACGCCGACGATAACCCCCTCGCCGCTTCACTGACCACCGCCCGCATTTTCGGCTCCAAACCCGGAGCCTATGGCGCAGGCCTGCAAGCTCTCATCGACGAACGCATCTGGTCCAGCAAAGCCGACCTCGCAACCGCTTATGTCACGTGGGGCGCCTACGTCTACGGCACCCACGAGCAAGGCCGCAATGACGAAACCTCCTTCCGCGAACGCCTCAGCAGAATCGAAGCCGTCATCCACAATCAGGACAACCGCGAACACGATCTTCTTGACTCCGACGACTACTATCAATTTGAAGGCGGCATGAGTGCGTCCGTTGAAACTGCGTCGGGCAAAAAACCAAAGGTCTATCACAACGACCACTCCCGTCCCGAGCGCCCGGTAATCCGAACGCTCGACGAAGAAATCTCCCGCGTCATGCGCTCCCGCGTCGTCAATCCCAAATGGATCAACGGTGTCAAACGCCACGGCTACAAGGGCGCCTTCGAAATTGCCGCAACAGTCGATTACATGTTCGCCTTCGCCGCCACTGCCGATGCTGTGAAATCCCATCACTTCGATCTGGCCTATGACGCCTACATTGAAGACGACGCAACGCGCCAATTTATGTACGACAATAACCCCGCAGCACTGCGCGAAATGGCACAGCGCTTTCAGGAAGCCATCGCCCGTGGTTTGTGGCAACCTCGCCTCAACTCCGTTCACGACCGTTTGAAAGATATGATCCAATGACCGAAGAACTCGAAAAAGACCCAGATAATATTTCTGGCCGTCACAACGAAAAGATGGCAAAGAAAAAAGCCGCCCGCGACAAGATCATGGCAGGCAAAACCATCGAAAAAGGCCTGCTCATCGTCCACACCGGAAAAGGCAAAGGCAAATCCACCGCTGCTTTCGGCATGGTGTTCCGCCACATCGGCCACGGCATGAAATCCGGCGTGGTGCAATTTGTCAAAGGCGCCTGGGGCACAGGCGAACGCACAGTCCTCGAAAAATTCCCGGAATTGGTAACAATCAAAGCCATGGGCGAAGGCTTTACCTGGGAAACTCAGGACCGCGACCGCGACATCGCCCACGCCCGCGAGGGTTGGGAAGAAGCCAAACGCATGATCGCCGATCCGGAGTTGCGATTGGTGATGCTCGACGAACTCAACATCGTGCTGCGCTATGACTACCTGCCGTGGGAGGAAGTGAAGGCGGTGCTGGATGCCCGCCCTCTCGATAAACACATCATCATCACCGGGCGGAATGCGAAAGAAGAACTGATCGAAATGGCAGATTTGGCCACGGAAATGGAGCAGTTGAAGCATCCGTTCAGGTCAGGTGTAAAGGCGCAGGCTGGGGTGGAGTTTTAGACATGTCAAATATCGAAGCTAACAACGATACTAAAAGTAGATTGGCTCTGCTTCTTCAAGTTGCGTGTGAACAATTTCAAGTAGCTCAAAAACTTGCAACAGGCGAATTGCAAGTTATAGCAACTTCTAATTCTACTTCACAACATCTCAGCAGCAGAACAAGTTCGATAGCTCAAATGGCACTTGCAAAAGAATTTCTCTTTAACGCACGGCGGGCATATCGCCTTGTTGAACAGGGAAAAGGCAAACTCAATTTAGGGCCTGTCCTCAAATACGGGATTCGCAAATCAGTTGAAGTGTGATTCATAGGGAACCTTCTTTGGAGGTTTTTGTGATGAAGCGCTATGGTTTGCGGGATGATCAGTTTGCACGGATCGAATTGTTGCTGCCGGGACG
>JANOXA010000044.1:0-7498 GCA_031418195.1 Hyphomicrobiales bacterium
CCCCCTTCGGGGTACTCCCCCATCGCAAGGGCGATGAGGGAGAAAATAACCTTCTCCCTCACGCGCAAGCGTGGGGGAGTACCCCGAAGGGGGAGGGGGTGCCTGACCCAAAGTCGTATCCTACCGACGGGATTACAACCATGCCCACCGCCAAACGCTTCAACCAGCGCAAGCTTGCACCGTGGCTGTTCCTTGCTCCCGGCGTGCTCATTTTCCTGCTCTATGTGATCTTCCCGATTTTCCAGTCAATCTGGATCAGTTTCTTTGACTGGGATGGTCTCGGCCCGAAAACCTGGGTTGGCATGGGCAACTACGTTGAACTTCTGGATGATGATTCGTTTTACACCTCGCTGAAAAATAACCTGATCTGGTTGCTGCTTTATCTTCTCGCCATTCCTGCAGGGCTTGCGGTCGCACTTTTCCTGAACCAGACGGTGACGGGCATCCGCGTTTACAAATCCCTGTTCTTCTTTCCCTTCGTCATCAGCCAGGTTGTGGTGGGTCTGATCTTCAGCTGGTTCTATGCGCCTGACTTTGGTCTGCTGCCAAAAGTCATCGGCTTTTTCACGGGCACAGAAACCGCCATCCTTGCCGAAGACCGCTTCGCAACTTACGGTGTTATCGCCGCCGGGCTTTGGCCACAGATCGCCTACTGCATGATTCTCTATCTGACGGGTCTCAACAACATCAACTCGGAGCAGGTGGAAGCCGCACGCATGGACAATGCCAAGGGCTGGTCGATGCTATGGTACATCATCATTCCACAGCTGCGGCCTGCAACCTTCATCGCCATGGTTGTGACAGTGATTGGTGCGCTTCGCTCATTCGATCTAGTTTCGATCATGACGGTTGGTGGCCCCTATGGATCAACCCGTGTGCTGTCCTATTTCATGTATGAACAGGCCTTGTCGGAATATGGTTATGCCATGGGTTATGGCGCTGCAATCGCAGTTGTGCTTTTCGCCATCATGCTGGTTTTCATTTCCATCTTCATTGTGCGCATGCTCTCGCAGGAAAGGCACAGCTGATGTTTCCAACCCCCATTGCGCGTGCCAAGCCGTGGATACGGCAGGTTTACACATGGCTGCTGCCCCTGGCGCTGATCGTCTGGCTGTTGCCGCTCATCGGCATTGCCGTCACGTCGATCCGCCCCTCATCCGACCTCGCATCCGGCAATTATTTCGGCTGGCCATCAGGATTTGATTTTGTCAAAAATTATTCCGCCGTATTTGAAAACAGCAACATCGGCTGGTACATTCTGAATTCCTTCAAGGTGACGATCCCCACGGTGATCGGGGCCGTGGGCCTGTCATGTCTCACCGGATTTGCCCTTGCCGTCTACAAGTTCAAAAGCAATTTGCTGGTGTTCTTCATGTTTGTGGCGGGCAATTTTGTGCCATTCCAGATTCTGGCCATCCCAGTGCGTGATCTCACGCAAAGCCTTGGCATGTACAACACCACCATGGGTCTGGTGATGTTCCATATCGCCTTTCAAACCGGCTTTTGCACCTTGTTCATGCGCAACTTCATCAAGGGACTTCCCTTCGCGCTGATTGAATCGGCGCGGGTGGAAGGTGTCAACGAATGGAAAATCTTCTGGTACATTGTCATGCCGCTGATGCGGCCTGCCATTGCGGCCCTTTCGGTATTGATTTTCACCTTTATCTGGAATGATTATTTCTGGGCCACCATCATGGCGAACTCGGCTGAAGTAAGACCCGTGACGGCTGGCATGAGCGAACTCAAGGGCCAGTGGAAAGTCGCTTGGGAACTGATTTCCGCAGCCTCGATCATTGCCGCACTTCCGCCCGTCGCCATGTTCTTTCTGATGCAAAAACACTTCATTGCCGGCCTGACGCTCGGCGCCACAAAGGGGTAAGCCATGGCCGCTGTCACGCTAAAAAATGCGCGCAAGAGTTTCGGTGATGCACATATCATCAAGGGAATTGACCTTGAGATTGCCGATGGTGAGTTCACGGTTTTCGTTGGTCCCTCAGGCTGTGGCAAATCCACCTTGCTGCGGATGATCGCAGGGCTTGAAGAGTTCACCTCTGGCTCCCTGCAAATTGGCGGAGCAGAAATGGCTGATGTTGAATCGGCTGACCGTGGTGTGGCCATGGTGTTCCAGTCCTATGCGCTCTATCCCCACATGACGGTGAGGGACAACATCGGCTTTGGCCTGAAAATGACAGGCCATGCCAGACAGGATATTGAAACCCGCACCAAGGCCGCCGCCGACATGCTGCAACTCGGGCCGATGATGGATCGCAAGCCGTCGCAACTCTCAGGTGGCCAACGCCAGCGCGTGGCGATTGGCCGGGCAATTGTGCGCAACCCCAAGGTCTTCCTGTTTGATGAACCTCTATCCAATCTTGATGCAGCCCTTCGCGTGCAGATGCGTATCGAAATCGGCAAGCTGCACAACGATCTCAAGACCACGATGATTTATGTCACCCATGATCAGGTTGAAGCGATGACCATGGCTGACAAGATTGTGGTGTTGCATGGCGGCATCATCGAACAGGTGGGTTCCCCCCTCGAACTTTATCACCGCCCCAACAACCTGTTCGTCGCGGGTTTCATCGGATCGCCGAAGATGAATTTCATTGCAGCAAGAGTGACTGCAACAAAAGGCAAATCAGTGAGCCTTGAATTGCCGGGTGGCGCAAGGACGAGCATCGACATGCAAGGCAACATTCCTTCCGTTGGCAGCAAACTGACGCTCGGTGTGAGGCCTGAACATGTTGAACTGAACGGCAAAGGTACTGGTGGCGTCAAGAGCGTCGTGCGGGCGGCCGAATATCTGGGCTCCGAAACCATGTTCTATGCAAAGTTGGCCGATGGCAGCGACATTTCCGTGAAAGCCGGTGGCTTGGCTGCCGAAAAGAATGGCGACACGCTGAACCTGCATTTGCCACCGGAGGCCTGCCATTTGTTCAACGAACAAGGCATCACCATCCACAATGGTGACCTGACCCGCTGATGCTTGGTGTTTGCTATTATCCCGAACACTGGCCTGAAGACTGGTGGGCAGAGGATGCGCGCCGCATGCGCGAAGCCGGTATCACCTATGTCCGTATCGGCGAGTTTGCCTGGTCGCGCTTTGAACCCAGCCGTGATGCTTTTGACTGGGGCTGGCTTGATCGCGCCATTGAGACATTGGGCAAAGCCGGGTTGAAAGTTGTGCTGGGCACACCGACTTGCACACCACCCAAATGGCTGGTTGACGAACATCCTGAAATTATTCCGGTTGATGAACAAGGCCGCCCCCGCGGCTTTGGTTCGCGGCGCCACACCACATTTTCTTCGCAGGCGTGGTGGCGCGAATCCCGTCGCATCGTTGAGATTCTCGCCCGTCGCTATGGCAACAATCCCTATATCGATGGTTGGCAGACCGACAATGAATATGGCTGCCACGACACGATCCTGTCGTGGGGACCGGAAGACTTGAAAGCTTTCCGCCTGTGGTTGCGAAACCGTTATCAATCACCAGAGCAGTTGAACGCGGCCTGGGGCAATGTTTTCTGGTCGATGGAAGTGCAGGAGTTTGACCAGATCAGTTTGCCAAATCTCGCCGTCACTGAAACAAATCCGGCGGCCAAGCTGGATTTCTGGCGTTTCCATTCAGAGCAGGTTGTTGCCTACAACCGCATGCAGTGCGACATCATCCGCGCCCACTCACCCGGCCGCTGGATCACCCACAACATGATGGGCTTCTTCAATGATTTCGATCATTGGGAGGTGGGCAAAGACCTCGACATTGCATCATGGGATTCATATCCCGTGGGCTTTACCGAGCGCTTTCCCTTCAGCGATGATGATCATGTGCGCTGGGCCGAAACCGGCCACCCTGATATTGCGCCGTTTTTCAATGATCTCTATCGCGGCGTCGGACGAGGTCGGTTTTGGGTGATGGAATTGCAGCCGGGGCCCGTGAATTGGGCCCCTTGGAATCCCGTGCCAAAACCCGGCATGATCCGGCTCTTTACATGGGAAGCCCTTGCCCATGGCGCAGAGGTGGTAAGTTATTTCCGCTGGCGTCAGGCGGTTTCAGGACAAGAGCAGATGCATGCCGGTCTCAATCTGCCGGGCTTGCATGAGTGGTCGCCAGGCGGTCGCGAGGCAGTCCAGGTCGGCAAGGAATTGTTGGAGCTTGAACCGCTGCCGCCCCCCGGCAAGGCCGATGTCGCCATTGTCTATGACTACGAAGCCTCGTGGATCACCCGCATTCAACCGCAGGGCAAAGACTTCGATTTTGCGGTGCTGATGTTCCGCTGGTACGAGGCCGTCCGCAAGCTTGGACTTGATGTGGATTTCCTGCCGCCGGGAGCAAGCCTTGCCGGTTACAAACTCGTGCTCGTGCCAACCATGCCGCATGTCAACGATGCAGCTGAATGCGCATTTGCGGCCGCCGATGGCATTGTGCTCCATGGCCCCCGCACCGGATCAAAAACCCGTCATCACGCCATTCCGGCAAACCTGCCACCAGGTCCGCTTGCTGGCTTGATAAAGGCCCGTGTCTTGCAAGTGTCGTCCCTGCGTCCGGGCTTGATTGAAAAGGTTAAAGGCAAAGTCTCAGGCCCGGCATCAAGGTGGCGCGAGACCCTGGATGTGCAGGGGGCTGAAACCCTCGCCCGATTTGAAAACGGGGATGCCGCTTTGGTGGCTGCCGACAATCACCACTATCTCGCCTGCTGGCCAGACGAAAAGCTGCTCACTTCGGTCGTAAAACTCGTTGCCGCCAAAGCCAAGTTAAAGACTGTGTCAATTCCCGATGGGGTCAGGTTGCGCCGACGCGGCAATCTGCTGTTTGCCTTCAACTATGGCAACAAGCCGTGGAAGTTGAGCCTTGGTAAAACCGTCGTGTTGGGAAAACGCATGATCCCGCCACAAGATATGGTTGTTGTCGCCATGCGTTGAGTGATGAGCGGGGGAAATAAGCGAACGCTTGTTCACAAGCACAATCCCGATTTTATTCCGCCATTGGGAAGCCACAAATTTCGGCATAAAATTCTCGACTCGAGTCGGGACGCAACACATGTTTCATATCGCAACGCTGGTCGTCGCGGCAATCGCCCTTGCCGTGCTCAAAGGCACTGAAAATCTTGGCGTCTACTTTGTTTTCGTCGGCGCTGCTTTTTATGGCCTGACGCTGACGTGGCTGTCGAGCAGCAAAAGCTTCATCGCGGTGCTTGGCAAATTGCTTTTGCTTGGCGTCATACCAGCAGCGGCTTATTTTTTCCTGCGCGAATACCAGTCGATTGCGGCTGCGACCATCCTGTGGGATGTTTTGATGGAAATCTTCACGCCTTGCTTGTTGGTCATTGCAGCCATCGTGGTGGCAAACAAGTTCAAAGCCAGATTTGCTCCAAAACCTGCGTTATTGGTGGAGCCAAGCAATGCACCTGGCTAGGTTTTTCTCAATTGGTTGTCTGGCATTGGCACTTTGCGGCTGTAATTTTGGCGGGGCGATTGTTGATCCCACCGATCCGGTTTTTCCCATGACTGCGGAACAACTGCAGGTGATGGTCAATTCAAACCAGATCTATGTCCGGTCGGTTGGCGGGGATAGTGGGGTGATTGTTGATTGCCGTTGTGGCCCAAAGGTGCCGTTGCGCGAAATCTCGCCTTATGTTGTGAAAGCCCTGATCGCGACGGAGGACATCCGCTTTTACAGCCACAAGGGCTTTGACCCGATCTCCACGACACGTGCCCTGACCAAGAACATTCTCGGCTTGCGGAAAGCTGAAGGTGGCTCAACCATCGAAATGCAAACTTGCAAAAGCAAGATTCTGCGCACGGACAAAGGTATCAAGCGCAAATGGACCGAGCGTGCCTGTGCCAAGGCGGTTGCCGCCGCCATGTCGAAAGACGATATCCTGTTGGCTTACCTGAACTCTGCCTATCTTGGGGAGGGTCGCGGTGGTCAGCCAACTTATGGCATTGAACAAGCTGCCCGAACCATCTTTGGAAAACACGCTTCGGAACTCTTGCTGTTTGAAGCTGCGGTTTTGGTTGGCATGCTGCAGGCTCCTGCTGCCAACAATCCCACCAAAAACCCACGCGACGCCAACAAGCGGGCGCAAGTGGTTCTGAAACAGTTGCTCAAGTACAAGTTCATCACCCAGAAGGAATACAGCACGGCCAGAAAAGCCCGCATAAAAACCGGCAGGCTGAAACACGTGAAGTTCGAGCACCGCTACTTCACGGATTGGGTTGTCAAATCCATTCAAGGACAGTCAATTATCCTCGAACCCGGCATGCATATTCCCATTACTCTGCAAGTGAAAACGCAGGCCGGCGCTGAGGCTGCATTTAAACTTGCTCTGGAAAATTCAGGCCTGCATGTTTTTCAGCCTGCGGGTTTTGGCACAATTCGGGCCGATGGCAAGGTTCTCGCCATGATGGGGGGCAGGGAATACAAAACCTCGCAGTTCAACAGCTTCGTTTATGGAAAACGACCCCCCGCTTCCACCTTCAAAGCCATTGTTTATGCCGTGGCTTTTGAAGGCGGCCTCAAGCTGCGGGAAACCGTTTTCGACGGAAGTTTTGAAGACGAAAATTGGAAACCTGACCTGCTTGAAAATGCCAAGGGCATGATTTCCATATCAGAAGCCTTCGCCCAATCGCGCAATATACCAGCCATCAGAATTGCTAAAATTGTGGGGTATGGTGAAGTCGTCAAGCTGGCGAAGAAAATGGGGATTACAGACAAACTGCGGGCCGACCAAAACCTGGTACTCGGTGGTTATGAAGTGTCACCCCTCACCATCACCTCGGTATTCACCACTTTCACCAACGAGGGTGTGCATGTGCCGCCCTATGGATTTTACGGCGTGGTGGATAATTACGGCAGCGTGATCCACTGGCCAAACAGAAATGGCAAGAAAGCCATCAAGCCCAAAACCGCCCTTGCCATGCAAAAACTCATGCGCGGTGTGGTTGTCCATGGCACCGGAAAATCCGCTTCCTTCATCAATAATGCCAAGGGAAAAACCGGTACCTCCGATGACAACAAGGATGGCTGGTTTATCGGCTTCACCGGGAAAACCGTAACCGGTGTTTGGCTGGGTGCCGGAAAAAACCAGGATGACACACCCGTGAGTGGGGCGCTGGCCGCAAAGACCTGGGCAGGGATTGTGCAGAGTTATTGATTGATGCATGTCGGGCGGTTTTTCAAATTGCGCCGCGCCAATCAAACCAAAACCCCAGGCATGTGCCTGGGTTTTGCGCCACCCGACCCGCAATGTCAGCCTTCTTGCCAACGCCGTCCGATGATCGCGGTGTTTTCCCTGGTCGTAGCCCGCGCGTTTTGCACGGCCCAACATGTCCAATGTCAAGTTCTCAAGCTTTATCCCTAGAGCGTTTTCCGATCAGGTTGGCGAGTATCCTGCGTTGACGAAGAAGTTTCTGCTGTCGCTAGGCGAGATGGTAGGCAAGACATCTGCGATGGCATCCCACAGTGATGTTATGGTTCTGGCGGCGGTTTTCTTGAGGC
>JANOXA010000045.1:0-49406 GCA_031418195.1 Hyphomicrobiales bacterium
CCCGGCAGCAACAATTCGATCCGTGCAAACTGATCATCCCGCAAACCATAGCGCTTCATCACAAAAACCTCCAAAGAAGGTTCCCTATGAATCACACTTCAACTGATTTGCGAATCCCGTATTTGAGGACAGGCCCTAGTGCGCAAGTACGATATTTCAAAATTGGTGTCTTGTGGCAGAAGCGTGGCGGAAACTTCGAAAAACATGTGCGTAAATGGATGCGAAAACGTGACCACTTCACCAAGTGATGCTGATTCACGTGATTGATGGGTTGGTCAGGGGGCATCATGCCGGTCCCGCACGCGCGCCCAAAGGGGATTTCAGGTTGCTTTAGAACGCGACTTTGTCGCCGCCTTTCAATTCGAGAATGCTGCGCGCCTCATCGGGAGTTGCAACCTCAAGTCCAAGCCCTTCAATGATCTGGCGGGCTTGACGGACTTGCTGCGCGTTGCTTTCCGCCAGTTTTCCCTTGCCGATCCAAAGTGAATCCTCAAGGCCCACACGCACGTTGCCACCCATGGCCGCCGACATGCCGGCAACTTGCATTTGGTTGCGTCCGGCCCCCAGGACGGACCAACGATAGTTTTCGCCAAACAAGCGGTCAGCCGTGCGCTTCATGTGCATGATATCTTCTGGATGATTGCCAATGCCGCCCAGGATACCGAATACCGACTGCACAAAGAATGGCGCCTTTACGAGACCCCGTTCAGCAAAATGCGCCAGCGTGTAGAGGTGGCTGACATCGTAACATTCGATTTCAAAACGTGTGCCATTTTCTGCACAGGTTTTCAGAATATACTCAATGTCGGCAAATGTGTTTTTGAACATGCGGCTGCGCGAGCCTTCGAGATAGTCATATTCCCACTGGTGCTTCAGCTCCTTGAAACGCTGCAACATCGGGAACAGGCCAAAATTCATGGTGCCCATGTTGAGCGAAGCGACTTCTGGCTTGAATGTGGCAGCAGGTGCCACGCGTTCTTCAATCGTCATGGTGGCAGAGCCACCCGTCGTTATATTGAGTACAGCATTGGAACGCTGTTTGATCGAACGCAGAATAGGCATAAAGGCTTCTGGTGATTGGTCCGGGCGACCATCAACCGGATCGCGCGCGTGCAAATGTACAATGGCCGCACCCGCTTCAGCTGCACCGACGGCGGCATCAGCAATTTCCTCTGCTGTCACGGGAAGATATGGCGACATCGATGGCGTATGAATGGAGCCGGTAACTGCGCAGGTAATGATAACTTTTCGTTGTGTCGCCATGATCACTATTTCTGCAGAATGGTTGCGAGCATCTTCTGGGCCCGGAGAATGTCATTTTCAATGGCGAGGCGCAGACCCGCTGCATCCCACTTGAACAAGGCAGCAACTGCCTGATGGTGTTGTTCCATCGCAAAACGCAAATGCGGCTCGTTGGCGATCGACCACAGGAAGGGTGAAATACGCAGCCACAGCGGCTGGATGATGCGC
This sequence comes from Hyphomicrobiales bacterium, assembly GCA_031418195.1. GTDB lineage: Bacteria > Pseudomonadota > Alphaproteobacteria > Rhizobiales > Aestuariivirgaceae > Aestuariivirga. The sequence continues at coordinate 1,471 of JANOXA010000045.1, forward strand.
AACAAATGTGGCATGTGCGCCGCCCGATAGATGGCCATGTGGAATTCATAGTTCAAAGGATAGAGCGTCCGCGAGTCTTGGAAGGCCACTTGCTTGCCCATCTTGTCGCAGATCAACTGTATTTCGGCCATTTCAGACTGGGTGGACCCGGATGCGGCACGTTCGGCGGCAAGTCCTTCCAGGTTCACACGTATGGCGTAGATTTCATTGACTTCATTGATGTCAAGACCAGGTAAGGAAAGAACACGCCCAGGCCTTGCCTTCAAAACACCGTTGGCTTCAAGCCGCCGCAGCGCTTCGGGTACGGGCATGGAGGAAGTATTGACGGCATCCGCCAACTGGCGAATGCCTACATTCTGGCCGGGCAACAGGCGTCCTTCACGCAATGCCAAGCAGATCTCAGCGTAGATTTCCTCATTGAGTGTCGACGACGCCATTGGCTTGAATGTGTCTTCAAGGCCTGCGCTGGCGTTCCGACGCTTTGAAGAGATCGGCATGGCAATGGCATTCTCACTTTCTGGAAACCCCTCCCGTTGGATACGGGAGAGGTTTTGTTGTGGAACCCCGGACTTATGACACGCCCAGGATTTTGCGAACTGCATTCAAGTCAGCGCCGATTGCTGCGAAGTCGTCACAGGTTTTATCGGTAGCCTGAATGATGTGATCTGCAATGTTGGGCGCCCCTCGTTTTGCTGCTTCTTCTGGATGCATGATGCCGCATTCCCATTCATACACGGCCCAGCTTGAATAGCCATACTGCATCAGTTTCGAGAACACCTTGCGGTAGTTCACGCCACCATCACCGAGCGAACGGTCACGCGCGGCACGTTGCAACCATGGACGATAGCCAGAGAACACGCCTTGTTTGCCAGTCGGGTTGAATTCTGCGTCCTTCACATGGAAGGCCTTGATGAAGGAATGATAGTGGTCAATGAAAGCAACGAAGTCCACGGCCTGCTTGATGAAGTGGCTGGCGTCATAATTGATGCAGCACCGCTCGTGTTTGCCAGCGGCTTCATAGAATTGTTCGAAGCTGTCGCCATCCACAAGCGTGGCGGGTGATGCTTCACAAGAAGAAACTTTTGACGGAGTTGTTGAATGTTCAGGAGCAGGGCCGGGGGTTGCTGATGCGATGCGGCATTTGCGCAAGTGCGGCCACCTCATGCAGATGGGGATCATTGGCAAGGACGCAACGCTGCCTTTCGATCTGAATTGTTATCGTGAACTCAAAGTCACATCAGGCTTTGCTTCAAACCCCCGCTCGTGGCGGCGTGCCATGGCGATGATCCACTCAAGCGTGCTCGATCTGGAAATTCTGGTGACCGATATTTGTCCACTGCGCCACTGGAAACCAAGCTTCGAGAAATCCATGTCCGCAAGCGACGTGAAATTCCTGTTTGACCCCAGACTGAAATAGCGCATCGATTCTATCTAAGATCGGTCCTTGATCGGAAGGAAGTTTCCGCTCGGTTCCGGGTAGTCTTCTGGCAAGTCCGCAGCGATGGAGCGGATGTGCCTCTCCACTGCATCAATCTCCGCAGCACCATCCAGCACCGCAAAGCGCGTGGTGTAGCTCCGCTCTTCGCCATGCTCGAGCCGGATCAACTCACCTTTTTCCTTGGCGTAGCCACGGCCCAACACATGATTGGTCACGGGTTCAAGACCCACGGTGTACATGCCGGACTGAAAATTCTGCCATTGCAGCTGGCAGGGGAATTCATGCTTCGATGTTTCAATCAAAAGGCCGAACCCAAGCGCGTCATTGACAACTGCAATGGGAACCTTCCCCATTTGGTCAGCGCCCATTTCAAACTGCCAGACCTGCTCCCGATAGCCTTCGCGCGGACCGGAGAATTTTTTGTATGTGACACCCTGCTTGCGATAGTCAGCACCCGCATGAGCCGCCCACACCACATCTTTCACGGGTGCAATATAGCGGGTGTTTTCGCTCAACAGCGGATGGCCAACATCGATATGGTACAGCAGCATGTGCGGCGTCTTGTAGAAGCCGTGATTGACAACCCGGTCTTTCAACAAAATCTCGTTGCTGCCAACCTTCACTTCAACGCGGCGAATGAGGTGCAGGTCTTCACCAAACACCGTGGATTGCACGATCGTGCCTTCAGCGTAAAGCGTGCACTCTTCACCCTCCCATGCCTCCCCATAGCTTGAGAGATGGCCCGGGATCACAGCAACGCGGCCATGCAGATTGTGTTTGATGTCTTTGCGATAGGGGTAATTGTAATGCTCGGCATCTTCTTCTGCCATCCCCAGAATGTGGTCAATGCCACAGGTGGACAAAAGCCCTGAGAATGACCTGAGCCAGCCCAAGCCACCCTCGGCTTCCGTATCCGTCAGCCACGCATTGCGAAAGCCCGTGGGGGACACCCAGCCAATGGCGCGGCCATTGTGGTCGCATTCTCCAAGGTCCATTCCACGATCCACCATCACGGTGAAGCGAAGTCCCGCACCGGAACGGAACTCCAGCACACGCACACCGCGCTCAAGCCCATTGTCCCGCGTTGAAAGTGTGACGCCAGCAAACTGTGACAATTGCCCGGCGTGGGCAGAAAGCTCACGCCGGGTGTAGGTGCGACCGTTGAGTTTGACCATGGCGTCTAAAGTCCCTGTGCGCGAAGCTTGTCGTCGATGAATTTCTTGGCCCTGGGAACATCGGATTCATCAAGATGTTCAATGACCATGGGAATGTTGGGATGCCTCTCAGAAAGGCGCTTGCGATAATAATCGTAATTCAAACTGTCAAGCCCGGGGGCCGGAAGTTCAATTAAACCTACGCCCCGGAAAAGGCCATTGGGTAAGAGCCATGGCGCATGTTGTTTTTGACAAAGTCTCGAAGCGTTACGGCAAAACCCAGGCACTGGACAAGGTTTCGATTGAAATCGCAGAGCGGGAATTCGTCGGTGTTTTTGGCCCGCCAAGCTGTGGCAAGTCCACGTTCATGCGCTTGCTGCTCGGTCGTGAGTGTCCTGATGGGGGCCGCATTCTTGTGGGTGGTCGCGATGTCACCGACGAAGCACCGATGCAGCGCAACCTTTCAATGGTGTTTCAAAACCTCGCACTGTTTCCCAACATGACGGCGCGTGAGAACATTGCATTTCCATTGGTTGAAAGAAAAGTTGCTGCCAGCGAGATTGAATCCCGTGAGAAGAAAATGGGAGAGACACTGCCCATCTCCCATGTTGTGCATAAACCACCATCAGCGCTGTCGGGTGGTGAGCACCAGCGGGTGGCCATTGCCCGTGCCCTGATCCGCGAAGCCAAGGCCTATTTGATGGATGAACCCATCGCAGCATTGGATGCGCGTTTGCGCGAGTCCATGCGCGTGGAACTGGAGCGCCTGCAGCGCGAAGTTGGCCATACATTCATATACGTGACCCATGACCACGAAGAAGCCAGCGCCGTTTCAGAGTCTGACTGGGAAAGGCACACTTGGCATTCGCCCAGATTTTCTGCATCATGCGACGAAGCCTGCTGCGGGGGAAGTGACTTTCACGGGCGAAGTTCATGAAATTGAGCCACTGGTTGCTTATTCCATCGCAACACTGCGCTGTGGTGAGACCTTGATCCGCGCAGTCTTGCGCGGAAGCTTTACGGCAACGCAGGGTGACAAATTGGAGGTGTTTGCCACGGCCTCTGATGCCTTCTGGTTTGATGCTCAGGTGAAACGAGGCTGGCATAGATGGCAGACAGCCCATTGCGCATTGGCATCGTCGAATCGGGCTTGATTGGCCGAGCCTGGGCCGTCGCCTTTGCCCGCAGCGGTTGCCAAGTCAAACTCAATGACCCAGCTGATGGTGTCGCCGCGCAAGCGCTGCCGCTTGTTGCTGATACATGCGAAGCCATGGCGAAGTTGGACCTGTTGAATGGTCGCAAAGTTGCTGAAGTCGGTGATACGGTTGGTGATGCAGACTATGTACAGGAGAACTCCCCCGAACGTAGGGATATCAAGATAACGGTTTTCACCGAGCTGGACGAAGCAACACGGCCAGACGCCATCATCGGCAGTTCCACTTCAGCCATTTTACCTTCAGTCTTTACCAGTCATGTGAAATATCGTGAGCGTTGCATCGTCGTACATCCGCTGAACCCTCCGCATATCATTCCTGCCGTAGAAGTGGTGCCTGCACCTTGGACATCGCAGCAGACCATCACGCGTGCGCGAGACATCATGTTGGACATCGGTCAAAAACTGATCATTGTGGCGCGAGGGATTGACGGCTTCCTCTGGTTTTGATCGGTAGTCCGCGGCTTTATGGCAGCTGGCATATGTACCTCACGGGTTTGCTGCAACATATCGGGCTTGCAGACAATGTTGTCGATCATCGCCTGAATTGGCGCACGGTTTACATAAACCTCATCAACCAATGGATTTACTGGAACATGAATTACCATGTGGAGCATCAAATGTTTCCCATGGTTCCCCATCATGCACTGCCGCGCCTGCACGAACTCATCAAGCACGATTTGCCACCTGCAAATCCATCAATGTGGCACGCCTGCAAGGAAGTCTGGCTGGTCATGCTCAGGCAGTTGCGTTATAAAGACCATTACCTGCGACGCGAACTGCCACCAACGGCGCGTCCTTGTCGCGAGGAGTTTCACAATTCAAAGCCTGAAGGAGCCGCCGCATGAGCCGCAAACGCCCCACCGTTGCTGATTTACGCGCCTTGAAAGGCAAGCGTCAGCTGACCATGTTGCGCGTCTTCACGTTGGAAGAAGCTGAAGCTGCAGAAAAAGCCGGCATCGATATCGTGTCAGTGCCACCGGAATTGCTGAGACTTCGCTGATTTCAAATGTCAGAACAGGCAACCCTGTAATTTGCAAATTCCGCAAAAAGCCAATTGTACCTTGACATGGTCGGGGTCACGGGCCGAATTCCTGTACCGTTTTTCTTTCCCGTCGCCGGCCTTGCTAATGTTCAGTGTTGTGAATTGTTTTTTCGCGCAAGCAGTATCGATTCATTGACGACCACAAATAGAACAAAGCATTGGCCCAACAGCAAAAGAACGTTGAACTGATCGAAGGCAAACGGCTGCCCGGTTTGTTTTGGACTTTTCGCCGTTTGCCGCAGTTGTCCGTGAGCGTAAAAGGCAGGAAATTCAAACACTGACTAATGACGTTCGCGCCAATCGCGGCTATCAAGGGACATCCTTGAGATTATTTGGAGCGAAGAGATGGCGCGTTTGAAGTGGGGCATGATTGGTGGTGGCGAGGGCAGCCAGATTGGGCCTGTGCATCGCATCAGTTCGGCAATGGACGGACGATTTGAATTGAAGGCTGGCGCATTGGATGCTGATCCAGCCAAGGGGCGCGATTTTGCCCTGCGCCTTGGCCTCAGTGCGGATCGGGCTTATGGCGACTGGCAGCACATGCTGCAAGGTGAGCGGGATCGCCGGGACCGCATTGATCTGGTGACAGTTGCCACGCCCAATTCGACTCATCACGCCATCACCAAGGCTTTTCTGGAAGCAGGCATTCATGTGTTGTGCGAAAAGCCCATGACAGTAACGGTCGCAGAGGCCGAGGACATTGTGGCAACGAGCCAGCGAACGGGTGCCATTTGCGCGGTGAACTATGGCTATTCAGGTTATTCCCTGGTGCGCCATATGCGGGCCATGATTGCCAGGGGTGACCTTGGCAAACTGCGGCTTGTGGTTGTTGAATTCTCCCATGGTTTTCATGCTGATGCCGCTGACGCCGACAATCCGCGCATGCGTTGGCGATATGATCCCTTGCAAGCAGGCATTTCCGGCCAGTTTGCCGATTGCGGTATCCATGCCTTGCATCTTGCCAGTTTTTTGTCGGGCCAAAATGCCAGAGAGCTGTCAGCGGATTTCGTGTCGGCGATTGCCAGCCGCAAACTGGAAGATGATGCAATGGTTAACGTGCGCATGGATGGTGGAACAACAGTTCGGTTGTGGACCAGTTCTGTGGCAATTGGAAGTTTTCATGGTTTTAACATTCGAGTGTTTGGTGAAAAGGGCGGGCTGCGTTGGGCCCAGCAATGGCCGGACCAATTGCAATGGACGCCGCTGAACGGCCGTACTGAAACCATTGAACGGGGGAGTGGCGGTTTGTCGGCTGATGCGGAGCGTGCCACACGTATTGCAACCGGTCATTCGGAAGGCATGCTGGTGGCTTTTGCCAATATCTATGCTGATCTGGCCGATGTGATTGCAGCACGTGCAAACAATTGTGCACCCAATCCACAGGCTTTGAATTTTCCTGACGCGGTTGATGGCTTGCGTTCCATCGCAGCCATTGGTGCAGCCGTTGAATCAGCCAAGGCAGGTGGCGCATGGAAGGATGCACGTCCGCCCAGCTTGCGCAGTTGATTTTATTTTACTTCACGTTTCACTGGTCTCAACGACTGTTCGAGCGCCGCGAGGCCTGTCAACAAGCCTTGCAACTCAGTTTTGTTCAGTTGCTTTATGAGGTTTTTTTCAAAGGCCAGAACCAATGGTACCAGTTCTTGAAAGAGTTTTTTACCAGGAGCCGTGAGACGCAAAGCGAGGGCGCGCTTGTCTGAGTCCGTGGTTGTTCGTTCGACAAGCTTTCGTGCTGCAAGTTCAGCCACCGCCCGACTGATGGTCGATTTGTGGCTGAGGGTGAGAACCACAATTTCCTGGGCTGTCATGGAACCGCGCGAGGCAAGATTGGCAAGAATGCGCCATTGCGGGATATCCAGGCCAAAGCGCTCGGCATAGATGACCGACAAGCGTTGTGAGGTTTCCTGGGCCAGCATGTTGAGCCGGAACGGCAGGAAATTGTTCAATTCAAATTGCTGTTTCATGTTTTCATCTTGACAAAAACAAGTTGCATAGGCAACTGTCTAGATGGTTTCATATGCAACTATAAGGTCTCTGAAGATGGAAGTGTTGCAAACGGACGGCAAGCCCCGGAGTGCCATCTTGCCGGGATACATGCCGGGATTTGGCAATGATTTTGAAACGGAAGCGCTGCCGGGTGTGTTGCCGCTGGGCCAGAATTCGCCACAGCAATGCGCCTACGGCCTCTATGCCGAACAGCTTTCGGGATCACCTTTCACGGCACCGCGTGGCACCAATGAACGGTCGTGGCTTTATCGCATGCGGCCCTCGGTGCGGCATACATCACGGTTCACAGCCATTGATTTGCCACTCTGGAAAACTGCGCCTTGTCATGATGCGCATGACTTGCCTATCGGACCATTGCGCTGGTCGCCGCCCAATACACCTGAAGGCCATCTCACTTTCGTGACGGGCATGCGCACCATGACGACGGCGGGGGATGTAAACACGCAAACCGGTATGTCGGCTTCGATCTATTTCATCAACACTTCGATGCTGGATGAGTATTTTTACAATGCCGACGGCGAATTGATGATTGTGCCGCAAGAAGGTATATTGTGTTTCTTCACCGAACTGGGAAAAATCACCGTCTCTCCCGGCGAGATTTGCATCATGCCGCGCGGCCTGAAATTCAAGGTCGAATTATTGGACGGTCCGGCCCGTGGGTACATGTGTGAGAATTATGGGGCCAAGTTCACCCTGCCAGATCGTGGTCCCATTGGTGCCAATTGCCTGGCAAATCCGCGTGATTTCAAGACACCCGTAGCGGCCTATGAAGACAAGGAAACGCCCTGCCAGGTGACGGTCAAATGGTGCGGCAAGTTCTTTCAATGTGAAATTGGCCATTCGCCACTGGATGTCGTGGGGTGGCATGGCAACTATGCCCCCTACAAGTATGACTTGCGCACCTTCTCGCCAGTGGGCGCCATCTTGTTTGATCATCCCGATCCTTCAATTTTCACAGTCCTGACGGCGCCTTCGGGTGAAGATGGTACCGCAAATATTGACTTTGTCATTTTTCCCGATCGCTGGCTGGTGGCAGAAAATTCGTTTCGGCCGCCGTGGTATCACATGAACATCATGTCGGAATTCATGGGACTGATTTATGGTCGGTATGATGCCAAGCCTGATGGATTTCTGCCCGGTGGCATGAGCCTTCACAATTGCATGCTGCCCCACGGACCCGATGCGTCGGCTTATGAAAAAGCTTCGACTGTGAAATTGGAACCACACAAACTAACCCATACCATGGCCTTCATGTTTGAGACACGCTATCCGCAACATCTCACACACTATGCGGCTTCACTCCCTTCCTTGCAGCCCAACTATGATCAGTGTTGGCAAGGACTGGAAAGAAAGTTCAACGGCTCACCATGAAACTTGCATCGCTGAAACAGGGCCGGGACGGCAAGTTGGTTGTTGTATCGCGGGACCTCACAAAGGCCGTGACTGCCCAGGACATCGCCCCGACTTTGCAATTTGCACTGGACAACTGGGAGCATTGCGAACCACAACTGCGCAAGCTTTTCCAGAAACTGGAAAATGGCATGATTGCTTCGTTCCGCTTTCGTGAACACGAGGCTGCTTCGCCGCTGCCGCGGGCTTTTCAATGGGTGGATGGGTCGGCCTATGTGAACCATGTGGAACTGGTGCGGAAAGCCCGCAATGCTGAAATGCCAGCGAGTTTCTGGACTGATCCCCTGATGTATCAAGGTGGTTCGGATTCATTTCTTGCACCCCGCGACCCGATTCTCATGGCTGATGCGGCCTATGGGATCGACATGGAGGGAGAAATTTCTGTTATCACCGGGGATGTGCCAATGGGTGTGTCTGTTGACGATGCGGGTCAATACATCAACCTTGTCATGCTGGTGAATGATGTGAGTTTGCGCCATCTCATTCCGGCGGAACTGGCGAAGGGATTTGGCTTTTTTCAATCGAAACCTTCGTCAAGTTTCTCGCCTGTGGCTGTGACGCCGGATGAACTTGGCGATGCCTGGCGCGATGGCAAACTACATTTGCCTTTGTCGGTCGATCTCAATGGCAAGCCATTTGGCCGCGCCAATGCTGGGATGGACATGACTTTCAATTTTTCTGACCTGATTGCCCATGCGGCAAAAACCCGGCCTTTGGCAGCGGGAACAATCATTGGTTCTGGCACGGTTTCGAACAGGGACGAAAATGGTGGTCCTGGGAAACCTGTGGTTGATGGTGGCAAGGGTTATTCCTGCATCGCCGAAATTCGCATGATCGAAACCATCAACACTGGCAAACCGCAAACACCCTTCATGCAGTTTGGCGATATCGTCCGCATCGAAATGAAAGACGCATCAGGCCATTCGGTTTTCGGTGCCATCGAACAAGAGGTCAAAAAATATGGCTAAGGCATTTGCGTCGCAAGGCGATCTCGCCGCCAAGAAAATCAGCTTCACGGAAATCGGACGAGATCTCTATGCTTTTACAGCAGAAGGTGACCCCAACACCGGTGTCATCATTGGCGATGATGGTGTGATGGTTGTAGATGCGCAGGCCACACCTGTAATGGCGCGGCAGGTTGTGGAAAAAATTCGCAGCGTAACCGACAAACCCATCAAGTATGTGGTGCTCTCGCATTATCATGCAGTGCGCGTTCTGGGGGCTTCAGGATATGGTGCCGAGCAGATTGTAGCATCGGAAAAATGCCGTGCCATGATTCATGAGCGCGGCCAGGAAGATTGGGATTCGGAGTTTGGCCGTTTCCCCCGGCTGTTTCAGGCTTCTGAATCAATTCCCGGTCTGACATGGCCGACCATGACATTCCAGAACAAGATGACCTTCCACATGGGCAAGCGCCGGGTGGACCTGATGCATTTGGGCCGCGCCCATACGGCTGGAGACATCGTTGCCTGGGTGCCGAATGCAGGGGTGATGTTTACCGGCGACATTGTTGAATATCACTCAGCTTGCTATTGTGGTGACGCACATTTCAATGATTGGTCGGGCACACTCGACAGGATTGCAGCTTTTGAACCGCAGGCCATTGCGCCGGGGCGGGGCAATGCCTTGGTCGGCGATGCCATTGTCAAAAAAGCGATTGCCAGCACAAGGGATTTTGTGGCTTCAACCTATCGGTCGGTGGCGCAGGTGGCGTCTGGTGGTGGTTCGTTGAAAGAGGCATGGGATGCCTGCCGCGCTGCCTGTGATGCAAAATTTTCATCCTTCGCAATTTATGAGCATTGTTTGCCATTCAATGTGGCGCGGGCTTATGATGAGGCGCTTGGCATTGATACACCACGCATCTGGACCGCCCAGCGCGATCTTGAAATGTGGGAAAAACTGCAAGGTTGATTGATGTGGCGCGATATGAATACCAGCCCTTCAACTATGTAAAACCGGTCGAAGCCGGAACCTTGCTTCGCGCTTCTACGCCTGTGTTGATTGTTGGGGCGGGGCCGGTTGGTCTGGCGGCTGCGGTTGATCTTGCGTTGCACGGCATCAGATGCATTGTGGTTGATGACAACAATGTTGTGTCAGTTGGTTCTCGCGCCATTTGTTGGGCCAAGCGCACCCTGGAAATCTTTGATCGTCTCGGCATTGGCGAACGCATGGTGGCCAAGGGTGTCACGTGGAAAGTCGGGCGGCTGTTTCATGGCCGTGACGAAGTTTACAATTTTGATCTGTTGCCGGAACCCGGCCATAAAATGCCGGCCTTCGTCAATCTTCAGCAATACTACGTCGAACAGTATCTGGTTGAACGTTGCGGTGATTTTTCAGGCCTGATTGATTTGCGCTGGAAGAACAAGGCTGTCGCAATTCAACAGCATGATTCACACGCCTCAGTCACGATTGAAACGCCTGATGGCAGTTACGGCATTGATGCTGACTTTGTGCTGGCGTGTGATGGCGCGAAGTCTGGTCTTCGGGCGTTGATGGGGCTTGACTTTGAGGGGCAGGTTTTTGAGGAACGCTTTCTGATCTGCGATATTGAAATGCAGGCGGATTTTCCGGCTGAGCGCTGGTTCTGGTTTGAACCACCCTTCCACGCGGGTGATTCCGCTTTGCTGCACAAACAGCCCGACAACATTTATCGCATTGACCTGCAGCTGGGCCCTGAAGCAGACCCGAAGGCGGAGGCAAAACCCGAGAACGTCATTCCCCGCATCAAGGCCATGGTTGGGGAGCGTTCCTTCAAGATTGACTGGACGAGTGTTTATACATTTCAGTGTCGGCGACTTTCGCGTTTTGTCCACGAACGGGTGATATTTGCTGGTGACAGTGCACATGTTGTATCGCCATTTGGTGCACGCGGCGGCAATGGCGGCATTCAGGATGTGGATAATCTGTGTTGGAAGCTTGCTGAAGTTTTGAATGGCCAATCATCCCGCAGTCTTCTCCAAACTTACGACGCCGAACGCGTTTTGGCGGCAGATGAAAACATCCGGCACTCTGCTCGTACCACTACATTCATGACACCCAAATCCGGGTTTGAAAAAACCTTGCGCAGCGCGGTCCTCAAACTTTCAGCGGAACACGGCTTTGCCCGTCGTCTGGTCAACTCGGGACGACTGTCAACTCCCTGCAACTATGCCAGCCGGGGCCATGATGTGATCACTTTGCCAGAAGCAACGCGCCCCGGCATGCCAGCCCTTGATGCTCCCACTCCCCGTGGCTGGCTGCTCAATCGCCTCGGAAACGGATTTACATTGCTTTGTCTCAACACCTTAATTTCTTATCCAGATTTGCAGCAAGTGGCATTTGCGGGAACGGAAATTGGTGCCGAACTTCGAGCCCGTTATCTTGGCAAGCATAACGGTGCGGCCTATCTGATCCGTCCCGACCAGCACATCGCCGCGCGGTGGCTGGCACCTGGTATTGCTGATATTGATGTCGCCGTGAAACTTGCCAAGGGAAGTTTGTAAAGTGTCAAGACTCAACACATCCCCCAACATGAAAAACCCCGACGATTTCTATGCGGCATTGCTGGAGCTGCATCAGGGAAAATCAGCGGCGGAAAGTGCCGGGATCAACACGCGTCTGGTTTTGCTGCTTGCCAATCACATCGGCGATATTGAAACGCTTGCTGAGGCCTTTCAAATTGCAGAGCCGAATGAGTCCGTAAAATGAATTCTCATTGACCAGCTGCAGTCAGTCCGGCGTCAAGGGCTGCGGCGATGGCTTTCACATCTGATTTGGAAATGACCAGTGGCGGCGACAGGATGATGTTGTTGCCTGAGATGCGGAAGATAACGCCGTTCTCGTAAGCCACATCATGCACCTTTTGGGCAATCACCTTGTTGACGGGAGTCTTGGCTGCCTTGTCACTTACCATTTCGACGGCAAGCATCAGGCCTTGGCCCCGAATGTCGCCAACCAGTGTGTGCTTGTTTTGGAGCGACACTAGTTCGTTCATGAGTTCCGCGCCGCGCAGACCAGCGTTATCTACAACATTCATCTGGGTCAGCAGGGGAATGCAGGCCAATGCGGCAGCGGCGCCAACTGGATGGGCTGAATAGGTATAGCCATGGCCAATATTGCCGAAGGTGGTTTTGTCGGTTTCGAAGGCTTCCGCGATTTTTTCATTGATCAAGGTTGCACCGAAAGGGAAATATCCATTGGTGATGGCTTTGGCCAAGCACATCATATCGGGTTTGACTCCCCATAGTCTTGATCCGCTCCAGGCTCCGGTGCGGCCAAATGCGGTAATCACTTCATCGGCGATCAGCAGAATGCCATGCCTGTCGCAGATCGCTCGAACTTTCGGCATGAAACTGGCGTGCGGCGGAATGACGCCGCCAGCGCCCAGCACCGGCTCCATGATGAAGGCCGCAATGGTGTCGGCACCTTGGAAAGCGATTTCATCTTCAATGGCTTGTGTGCAGAGCGTTGCCAGTTTTTCGGGATCAGACTCATTGAAGGGGTTGCGATAGGTGTAGGGTGCTGCGGTCTGGAAACAGCCCGGCAACAAGGGTTCATAGTTGCGGCGGAAATTGGTGTTGCCGTTGACCGATGCCCCGCCAAAATGGGTGCCGTGGTAACCTTTTTTGAGGGACAGAAATTTGGTGCGGTCGCGGTCGCCGCGAATCTTGTGATATTGCCGCGCCAGACGCAAGGCCGTTTCAACACTGTCGGAACCACCTGAGGTGAAGAATGATCGGACCATCCCATCGGGTGCAAACCATTCAGACAACAAATGTGAGAGTTCAATGGCCGGGCCATTGGCGGTGCCGCGGAAGGAGGAATAATAGGCCAGTTTGCCAAGCTGTTCGGTGATCGCCTGTTTGATCGGTTCACAGGAATATCCCAAATTCACATTCCAAAGCCCACCCACTGCATCGATGACTCTTTTACCGTCGATGTCAGTCAAGGTCACACCTTCGGCGCTGCTGATGATCTTGGGTGGATTGGCCAGCGAGTCCGCCGGGTGGGTCATGGGGTGCCACATGTGCTTGGCATTGTGGGCCTTGAGAAAGTTGCCGTCACGGGCATTCATATCAGATTCTCCAAATCGCGCGGTTGGTTCAGGGAGCGGCTGCATCAAGTATTTTGGCATGGCTCCGTCATCTCCCATGCAGATTGGTCCAACTCGCCGTGCTTGGCAAGATTTTCAAACCATCGGTTGGAATAATGAACCGCCGCCGCAGTTTGAGCCGTTGTCTGTGGTCTTGAATTGGAACACTGATGGGTTCACGAATGCAGTGCCACGGCTGATCCTTGATGAACCCACTGTTCCGCAGTGCTGTCGCAGCCGAATTCCGCAATGTTGAAAAGACCCGCGATGCCGACACTGACCGGATGGCGGCTGGTTAGCAAATCGCCGAGCTTGAAGTCGAGTTTTCAACATATGCAGCTGGTTAGGTTTTTATTGCCTCATTGCTGCATTTTTCCGCCAGCCTGCGCATGAACATTTCGCATTTTCGCAGTTCGCTCACGGCAATGAATTCGTCAGGCTTGTGGGCTTGTTCGATGGAGCCTGGGCCGCAGACAACGGCTGGAATGCCGGCCTGCTGAAACAAGCCCGCTTCCGTGCAATAGGACACCGTGTGGGTGCTGTTGGCGTGGCTGCACTGCAGGGCCAGATTTTGGGCGAGGGATTGATCATCAGCGGCCAATCCCGGAACTGAGTTGGCACGGTCAATCAGGATGCCGCTTGTGGGTGCAATGGCTTTCATGGCGGGTTCCAGTGCCCTGGCTTTGGCGGCCATGCGGCGCGGCACAAACTCTTCATCAAACCCCGGCAGCAACCGGGTTTCCCAATTGAAGGAACAATTCCGTGGAACGATATTGTTGGCAGTGCCTCCGGTAATCGTGCCAACGTGAATAGTGGAATAGGGCGGATTGTAGCGGCCCGAGACATCACCCATCACAATAAGTTCATCTCTTAAAACACTGATTTCAGATATTAATTCTGCTGCCACCATAATGGCATTGACGCCCTTGTCGGTGAGGGCGGAATGGCTTTCGTGGCCGCTGACTTCGGTTGAAAAACGAACCGCACTTTTATGGCCATTGACGACTTGCATGGAGGTTGGCTCACCAACGATGACGGCTGCCGGCTTGTTGATCTGCTGGCGCAAATGTTCAACCAACGGCCGCACACCTTTGCATCCGACTTCTTCATCACAAGACAGCGCGAGATGGATTGGCACCTTCAAGGCCATGCGTTTGAACTGCGGCACCATGGCCAAGGCCGCAGCGATGAAGCCCTTCATGTCAGCGCTCCCACGACCATAAAGCAGTCCATCCCGCAAGGTCATTTCAAAGGGATTGCTGAACCAGTCCTGGCCATCAACAGGCACCACATCCGTGTGGCCCGAGAGCACAATGCCACCCGCCACGTCTGGGCCGATCGTGGCATAGAGATTGGTCTTGCGATCCCGCTCATAGTCAACGCGCAAATGCGGCACGCTGTAATGGTCGAGATAAGCTTCGACCCAGGTGATGAGCGGCAGATTGCTTTCGCGCGATGTCGTATCGAAGGAAATCAGTTTGGCGAGAATGGCCTCGGTTGTCGCTGGAAATGTCATGGCATCCTGCTGTGAATTAATTCACAACGTGTTTGTCGTAGGGTGAATCGAGAGAAAAGGCCGGGATGGCCACCGCAAAATTGCGACCGGTAGTCGCCATCATGTTGTAGCTTCCCACCATCATGCCAGAAGCGGTTTTGAGGGGGCAGCCTGAGGTGTATTGAAAACTCTGGCCGGGTGCCAGGGTTGGCTGTTCGCCGACCACGCCATCGCCCCGGACATCATGCCTGCGCCCCAGTCCATCGGTGATGATCCAATGGCGGGTGAGCAAGGTGACAGTTTCAAGCCCGCGGTTTTCCATGGTGATGGTATAGGCCCAGAAATATTTTTCCTGGCTGGCATCGCTCTGGCGTTCAACGAATTGCGGTTGCACGGTGATGCGGATGTTTTCGGTGGTCGTTTCATACATTAGTGCAATCTAGCGGGTTCCCGGAAAATTTACACATCGTTTTTTGGCAAGTTTTCCACTGGTCAAAGCCAGTTCCACGTGGGGCTTGAAAACCCGGAGGCCACCGCCTTAAAGGACGCCATGGACACCACCAACAAAACCCAAGGCATATTGCCAGCCGCCGCCATTGCCCGCTTCTGTGCCGAGGGCTCCATTCGTTTGGCAAGGCCTTGCGATGATGATCAGATACAGCCCGCAAGCCTGGATTTAAGGCTGGGGCCGGTGGCCTACAGGGTGCGGGCCAGCTTCCTGCCGGGTCCACGCTTGACGGTCGAACAGAAACTCAAAGACCTTGCCCTGCACCGCATTGACCTCACAGAGGGCGCCGTGTTGGAAACGGGTTGCGTTTACATTGTGCCGCTGCTTGAAGGCCTTAAACTGCCTTTGGGGGTTTCGGCCGCAGCCAATCCCAAAAGCTCCACTGGTCGGCTTGATATCTTTACCCGGGTGATCACGGATTTTGCCCAGGAATTTGACAAGGTGCAGGAAGCCTATGAAGGCCAGCTCTATGCTGAAATCAGTCCGCGCACCTTTTCAATTTTGGCCCGGCAAGGGTCGCGCCTCTCGCAAATCCGGTTTCGTCGGGGTGCGATGATGGCGAGTGATGCCCTCATCCATGCGTTGCATGGGGCTGAACCGCTGATCACTTCTGGCATTGCCAATATAGATGGCGGACTTGCCTTGAGTGTTGATCTGATGGCCATGGATGCGGCGCAAAATGCACCTGTCGGGTTTCGCGCCAAGCGACATTCGGCGCTGGTTGATGTGGACAAGAAGGCGGGGCTGGATGTTCTGGATTATTGGGAGCCAATTTGGCATCAAGGCTCCTTGATCCTCGATCCCGACCAATTCTATATCTTAGCCTCCAAAGAAGCCGTGCGGGTGCCACCCACCCATGCGGCAGAGATGGTGCCTTACAATCCACTGGTAGGTGAATTTCGCGTCCACTACGCCGGATTTTTTGATCCGGGCTTTGGCCATGCCTCAGGCAATGGTGAGGGATCGCGGGCCGTTTTGGAAGTGCGCAGCCATGAGGTGCCATTTATTCTGGAAGATGGCCAGATCATTGGAAGGCTGGTTTATGAACCGCTGACAGAAAAGCCGGATCAAGTTTATGGCCAAGGCATTGGTTCGAATTACCAGAAACAAGGCCTGAAACTCTCCAAACATTTCCGCCCCTTCGTGGCGACGAACCGGAGCTGAATCTTGTGGTTATGCCGTGCAGGAATCATAGGCGGCATAGCGAAGTTGTTTGACGGGTGTAGCTGCCACGCGATATCAGGAATAGAATGGCATTTTAGGATGACACAATGAAAGCAGAGATCGGGTTGATTGGCCTTGGCGTCATGGGGGCCAATCTTGCGCTCAATATTGCGGAAAAAGGTTTTCGCATTGCGGTTTACAACCGGACCTGGGCGACGACCGAAAAGTTTGTGGTTGACGCTGGCGCGTTGGCCAGGAATATCGTTGCCTGCCGCACCTATGCTGATCTGGCGGAAGCCATTGCAGCTCCGCGCCCGGTGATCATCATGGTCAAGGCCGGCGAGGCCGTTGATGAGCAGATCAAAAATCTTTGCGAAGTCATGGGCCGGGATGACATCATCATCGATGCAGGCAATGCGAATTTCCGCGACACGGTGCGCCGCGATGTGGCACTGCAAGGCTCTGGTCTGCGATTCATTGGCATGGGTGTTTCAGGCGGCGAAGAGGGGGCGCGTCACGGACCTTCAATCATGGTGGGAGGGCCTGAGGCCTCTTACAAACGCGTTGAAAAAGTTCTTACATCAATTGCTGCCTATCACAAAAAAGATGCCTGCTGTGCCTGGATGGGGCCAGATGGGGCAGGGCATTTCGTCAAGATGATCCATAACGGCATTGAATATGCCGACATGCAGATGATCGCCGAAATCTATGGCATCATGCGCGATGGACTGAAAATGAAAGCCCCGGAGATTGGCAAGACTTTCGCCAAATGGAACAAGGGCAAACTTGATTCCTACCTGATCGAAATCACTTCAAAGGTGTTGCAGAAAGTTGATGACAAGACGGGAAAGCCGCTGGTTGATTTTATTCTCGACAAGGCAGGCCAAAAGGGCACCGGCAAATGGTCGGTGATTGAAGCCCAGGAATTGGCCATTCCCGCCACCGGCATTGAAGCCGCCGTTGCCGCCCGCATCCTGTCGTCGATGAAAGACCAGCGGGTGAAGGCGGAAATTCTTTATGGCAAGCGCTCGCAAAAGCTTGTTGTGACCTCACAGGCCAGAGTCTTGCGCCAGTTGGAATCAGCACTTTATGCGGCCAAGATCTGTGCCTATGCGCAGGGTTTTGCAGTTTTGCAGGCAGCGTCGGAAACTTATCAGTGGAACCTGCCCATGGGGCAGATTGCCAAGATTTGGCGCGAGGGCTGCATCATCCGCTCCCAATTCCTTGACCTTATTGCATCGACTTTTGCCAAGCGCCGGGATGTTGAAAATCTTCTGGCCACGCCGGAATTTGTTGCCATGATGAAAGCCGACCAAAAAGCCCTGCGCCGGACAATAGCAGATGCCGCTTTGGCCGGTCTGCCCATCCCGGCACTTTCAGCAGCCCTAGCTTATTTCGACAGCTATCGCCAAGCCCGTGGCACAGCAAACGTCATTCAGGCCCAGCGTGATTTCTTTGGTGCTCACACCTATGAACGCACCGATGGGCCCGGTAGTTTCCACACCCAGTGGGAGTAAGCTGGGCGCTCAATTCAAGGCACTGACAATATCAGGCATAAGTTTTTTGAGATTTTTGCCGGGGCAGGCGGTTTGTGCGACACCGCTGTGGAATCCGATGTTTTTGTTTTCCACTTTGTAGTTTTGCTTGAGCCACGAGAGCAGTGATTTCAACGCAGCCAGTTGTTCAGCCTTCGGCGTTTCGGTTTCGAAATTGCCTTCAACAACGACTTGAATGTAACCCGTGGGATCATAGCCGGTGTTGGTATCGCCCACGGCATTGATATCGCGGCCCTCGGCGATCTTGCCATCAGCGGCAACATAAAAATGATAGGGCACATCAGTCCAGGCGGGTTTCATGCGGCCGTCGGCGAGTTTTTCCTTGTTTTGGGAAAACCGTTGCAGGCTTTTCATCTTCGAGGCCACCAACACATTGGGCTTCATCTTGGTTGCCGTGTGGTGGATGAGAATGGATTTGGGTGTGTGTTTGGTGAAATTCGGCAAGGCCGCTTTGGCCTTCCAAGCACTGCGATCAACGATTGCAGGCTTGTCGGCGGCATGGGCAATGCCGATTGTCAGGCACAACAACAACGCAGCGAATAGTGGGCTATTGGGACAGCTTGACATAGGCATCTCCCCTGAATTCCTTGGCCTGAGGCAGCAAGTTGAGGGCTTGGCCACGGGTTCCGGCATTGATCACAACCGAATAAAAACCATCAGCAAGGCCCGAGTAATCATCGGTGTCGATAATCGTGGCGTCAAAACCGAAATTGCGGGCTTCGCTCAGCCGGGATCTGGCCTTGCCTTGTTGAGACTTGGGGAAACTGCCCAAGATGACCACCCAGCGCAATTTGGCAACCAGCTTGATCGGAGGCTTCGGTTTTGGTTTTGATTTTGGAACAGGCGCCAGTTCTTCCTGTGCCGCTTCCGCCGGAGCCGGCTCAATTAAGGGTATTGCTTCAGGCTTGATTTTTTTGCGCAATTCCTCGGCGCGTTGCAGGGCGAGTTGGCCATAAATCGACTTGGGATAACGATTTCCGACAATTTCAAGGGCTGCAACGCTATCCAGTGTCTTGACAGATTCCCAAGCAAGGCGGGCTTCGGCATCCAGGTCAGGGGCAGGTGCAGGCGCTAGTTCAGGCGTTGGTTTTGCGCCATTTTCAAGGAAGGCAAAATTTGCCGGCAGATCGTCATAATAGGCGGGGCGTTGTTCATGGCCGACCGATTTGGAGAGCTTGTCGACTTCTTCGCGTACCGATGCCGCAAGATCGCGCAAGGCCATGCCGGGCCGGTCAAGGCGGCTCAATAATACGCGGGTGTAGACCGAGGTCGGCGATGTGTCGGCGTCGTTCAGCCGGTCCAGCGCAGCTTGGCCTGAGCCTGCTGAAAACATGATGAAGGTACCCTTGGGCGGCTCAACGGCTCCCAAACCACGGGTGCCACCCAAGGAGCGTTTGCCGGATTTTGCAAACGGATTGTCGCGGCAGGCGTCGATGATGAGAATGCGAACTGAAGCGCCTTTTTCACCGAGGGTTTCCACCAAGGTTGAAAGCGACAGGGATTCGGCTTTCAACAAATCAACTTGACCACTGTCAGGTGCCGGGATGTCGGCGGGCAACAGATAGTTCTGGCCAGCAATTTCGACGCCGTGGCCGGAGTAATGGATCAACACTGTGTCGCCGGGTTCAATCTGGCGGTACAGATTGGCGAGTGCAAGATTGAGTTTGCGGCGATCCGCGTTGAACGATTTTTCAACAATGAAGCCAAGATTTGCAAGTTTGTCGGCGATGGCTGTGGCATCGCCAACGGCTTTTTGGAGTTTTGGCACTTCCTGATAGTCATCAATACCGATGACGAGGGCAAGACGTTTTTCGGCCTGGGCTGGCGAAACCAACAACAAGCCGACAGCAAAAATCGCCATGAAAAATTTCAGCGCGGTTTTTGTCACTCGCATGAGCTTTTCACCGTGTCGGCATCGACGAAGCCAACATCGCCATCACCAATGTCGATTTTCAGCCAGGGATGGCCAGAAACCGGATTGCTGGTGCGCTCAAGAATTTTCACATCAACGAAGTTGGCCAACTGGCGAATGGTTTCAAACTGTTGGGCATTGGGACCAGATCGCACATTGGTGATGACGCCATTGGCATTGCACATGACAGCCGCTTCACCTTCGGTCGTGGCCGCTGTTTGCTGCGACGAGGCCAGATTGCAGGTACGGCTGACGAGCTCGGAGTCAATGAACCCAACGACACCGCCGACGCTCATTTTATACCAAAGATGGCCAGATGCGGGGTTGTTCGCAACGCCGATAACCATCACTGATTCAAAGTTGACGAGATTCATGATGATGGGATCGATCTTGGGATTGGCTCCCGACCGCATGTTGGCACTGTCGCCGCCAGCATTGCAAATCTGAACCTCAAACTCCTTGAATTTGGCAGGTTTTGGGGCAGTAGGCGGTTGTTGCGCCACGGCAACCAGGCAGGTGGGCTGAACCAGATCACCGTCAACAAAGCCAGTGCCCGAATCCCACTGGATTTTCTTCCAGATATGGCCGCTGACCGGATTGGGCACATTGCCATCCAACACTTTGACGCGCTGCTGATTCTTAAGTGTGGCCACCAAATCAAACTGGCTGGAATTTGGTCCGCTGCGGACATTGGCAATGCCAAGCGTTTGATTGCAGATCACGCCCGAAAGCGGTGCCAAGGCGATTTGGTCGTCCTCAAGTTTCTTGGGGCTGGGTTCATCCTGTTCAGTGTTGCCAATTTCTTCGATGGCGGAGAGCAGTTCCGGTTCTTCGGCTTCCATGCGCTTCAGAACAGCCCTCACATCGGAAAGGCGGGTGTTGGGCGGCACCAGGTTGGTATCAACATTGTTGCGCTGGCATTCGGCAACGAAAGCTTCGGTTGAAAATTCGGTGGCTGACAGGCCGTGGGCATAAACCCCGCCGCACACGCCGCCGTTGGTAATCTTGCAATCGCCGACTACATCTCCAGCGAGCGCCAGAGCGGGGATCACGGCAAAAGTCTCATCGTTCTGGTTGGTATAAATGCGATGCGGGCTGGTGGCGGCGATTCTCTGGTATTCGGCAAGATCATTGGCCCGGCTCGATGACGGCAACTGGCCCAGGCTGTAGAGGTAGCCATTGATGCAACTGTTAATCGCCATGGACTTGGTGATTTTGGCTGGCGCATAGACAACGCTATCAAGCGTGATGTCCAGCAGTTCGATCGCTTCAACCGTGGTTGCGTCGTAGAGGCTGCGCTGGGCGTCATTGATTGTCAGGTAAAGGCGCAATGATTTTGGAACCTCAAAACTGGTCAAGATGGCATTGAGCTGCTTCAATCCTTCGTCCTGTACTGCCTGGACTTCCGGTGTTGCCGCCAGTTGGCCGCTGCGGCTGAAGGGTGCATGGAAACCCAAGGCGGCTCCCAGTTCCAGACTGCGGTCAGGTATTACATTGCCTTCAGAACCACTCGATCCACCAAGAAAAACCAGGGCGCAGGCCGAATTGCATTTGCTTTTTGCGGTGACGAGCGTTCGGATATGGTTGGCGTTGACGAAGTTGGCAAGTTTCAGGCTTTCGTCGAAATCGCCGCCGCCGCTGTTCAGCGACAAGGTCCAGTCTTGATTCTCAAGGGGTTTGCTAAAAACTATATTGGTGAGTTTGGACAAATCATCCGGCGCAATTTCCCCCGACATCTGGATGACATCGCCTTGTTGTTCGAAATTTGCCGCCTGAAGCGCCGAACTGCCAGCCAAGGTGAAGCCAATTATCGTTGCAATTGCAGCGACGTGTGAAAACAAGTTGTCAAATTTGAAGAAAGCCATGTCAAACCCGCATTTTTCAGTGACAATAAGTCATCTCAACACCGCCTGATGGCGCTGTCAATCGACTGTTGATTTAATCAGGTTGGGATGAACGCAATCCGGAAATGACGTTCATGCCGGGTTCATATGGGCTGCCATAAGTTTTCGGTTGACTGCACCACGTATTCACCAGCATTGTTGGCTACGGGGCGCTACAACTGAGAATTTTGGCTTAACGATCTGGAGTCACCCATGGCGACGCTCTCATCTACGAAATCATTCGGCAATGTCCTGACACTGGCTGCCGCCCTCCTCATCTCGACATCTTTCAGCGCAATGTCTGAAGGCCCTGTTGAAATTTACAAACCTGCCAATGACATCGAAAAGGCAGCACAGGACATGCTCGACAAGCATTGCGCCCGCTGCCACCAGGATGGCAAGCTGGTTAAGCGCGAAAAGGCCGCCAAGGGCTTTGGCGATGCCATGCAGCTGGACCAGTTGCTGGGCAACCCAGACCGGGTTGTGCCCGGCACACCGGATGCCTCGAAAATTTTCCAGGTCATCGTCAACGGCCAGATGCCGAAAGACGTGTTTGAAGGCGAATCGGACAAGCTTGCTCCTTCAGCCGAAGAAATTGACGCCCTGCGCACTTGGATCACCAAGGCTGCGGGCGAATGCAAGGTTGAGGCTTACGAGCCCAAACTGCTGATTAAGGAAATGTATGACGACCTGTTCAGCTTGCCTGAGCATCTGCGCGCTACGACCCGCTACATGACATTGGCCAACATCTCCTCCAGTTGCGCTACTGAAGAGGAAATGGAAGTCTATCGCCAAGGTGCCGTCAAGATCCTGAACAGCCTTTCGCAGAACTCTGACGTGATCAAGCTGAAGGAAGTAATCGTTGGCGAGCGGAAAGATATTATCCGTATCAACCTGATTGACTTGAACTGGACGCCAGAGTTGTGGGACTACATTATTTCCGGCTATCCCTATGGCATCGATCCGGTGGACAGCCAACACAAGGCCATGGTGGGCCTGACCCATACAGAGCTGCCCTATATCCGCGCCGATTGGTTCGGCTTCTTTGGCACCCGTTCGCCACTCTATGAAAAAGTCCTTGGCCTGCCAGATACAATCCAGGGAATTCAGGCCATGCTCAAATTCAACATGCGCGACAATATCTATAATCGTGACGTGGCCCGTGCTGGCTTCAAAAAGTCAGGTGTGAGCCGCAGCAACCGCTTGATCGAACGTCACCGGATCAACGATGGTTATTTCTGGACTTCCTATGATTTTGCCGCCACCAAAGGCGATCAAAACCTGCTGGAAAATCCACTTGGACCTGGTGATATTTTCGGAAGCTTTGACAGTGAAAGCTATGCCTTTAAGGAAGATGGTGGCGAATCCATCTGGTCCTTGCCCAACGGCTTCCAAGCCTATTACCTGAACAAGGCGACTGGCGAGTTCCTGCCCAAGGGTCCCACAGAAATTGTGCAAGATCCCGGACGTACGGACTTGGCCGTTGCCAACGGCATCTCTTGCATGGGCTGCCACGATCAAGGCATGCGCAATGCTGTTGATGACATTGCCCCGCATATCGTCAAGAACAAGATTTTCCCGTCGGATGTGCGTGAAATCGTCAAATCCATCTATCCTGAAAAGGAAGAAATGGATGGCATGATCAAGGAAGATGCCGACACCTTCCTGAGCGCCATGAAGCGGGCTGGTCTCAATGCCAACCTGAAGCTGAATGGCGACGAAATGGCCAACGCCCTTTCGAACCGCTATGAGCGCGATCTTGATCTGCGTTCAGCTGCGGCAGAATTTGGCACAACGCCGGACGAACTCAAGGATTACCTGCGTGGTGCAGGCGATGTGGGCGGCTCCATTGCCTCCCAACTTTCGCAAGGCACCGTTCAGCGCGACACTTTTGAAACGGAGTTCGGAAGCCTGGTTGAAAATGTCATTGATGCTGACTTTATCAAGCCAACAACCCAAGAATACAGCTATAAGACCATAAAAAAAAATGAAGTCATCGAAGAAAAAGTAGATAAATTCGAGTTGGAATTGTACGCCAAGACGCCGGCAGCTGAAGTTGGCAAGACGACGACACTTATCGTCAAGTCCACCAAGGATTGTTACTTGACCCTGGTCAATATTGATCAGGAAGAAGTTGGCACGGTGCTCTACCCCAACAAATTCCAGCAAGACAACTTCATCAAGGCCGGAACGGAATATTCAATCCCGGCATCAGACGCGACGTATGACTACACGTTCCAGAGCAAGGGCGTGGAAACCATCATCGGGCTTTGCGACATCACGGGTAAATCCCTGCCCAAGATTACCCACGATTTTAATGCAAAAGCCTATACCAGCCTCGGTCGTAGCATCTCTGTGGGCGAAAAGCTGGATGTGGTTGTGCCGGTGAAGAAGAAGGGCAAGAAGATTGCCGTTGAGGAAACCGAGCAGGAAGCAGAGTATGAAGCGCCTTCTGCTGCTGCCAATGTCGCCCGCACGGCCATCAAGATTGAAGTCTACTAAACCTTAAGGAAGAGGAGTGAATACCATGAACAACTTTCAACGCGGCCTCGCCCTGGTTGGTGCCTTGCTGCTGTCAACCCTGCCAGTGCAAGCACAGGATTCCGGCGAAGGATTGAGTGCCAAAGATATCATCGCCAAACTCGCGCCGAAGAAAACCCGCGCCATCGGGGTTGGAACCGGTGGGGTTACCGAGGAACAGAAAGGCGAACTCACCGAGATATTGGATCCTGAACGGTCCATCGGTCTGAAGGAACGCAAGAAAATTGCGGAGATTGAAAAAGAAGTCAAAATGCCGAGCTTGGATTTCCCGATTTATTTTGGCTACAATTCAGCTGAGATTTCAGAAGAATCCTTTGCCACGCTCAAGATTTTGGGCGAGGCGCTGGCAAGTGATGCCTTGTCGACGTCAATTTTCCTGGTGAAGGGCCACACGGATTCCAAGGGCAATGCTGGTTACAACCAACGTTTGTCGGAAGCGCGGGCTGGTGCGGTGGTGGAATATCTTGCCTCCAAGTATTCCATCGACGCCAAAAGGCTGAAAGCCATTGGCTACGGTGAATCGCAAATCAAGATTCCCGATGATCCTGAATCTGGCGACAACCGCCGGGTTGAGCTGGTCAACACCACTTTGTAATATCTACTCCAAGTCCCGTACGATGCGAAAGCCGACATATTCGTCTTTCGTGTCGGCGGGAGAATTGCTGCGAAATGCAACGCGCATGAAGTCGATATCTTGACCACTTGGCGTGCTCCAGCCGCCGCCGCGATTTACGCCCTCACAATTTGCAACGCCGGTCTGGGCTGTGCCGTCAGTTGGGGCGGTATCGTAATTGGGCAGATAGCAATCAGCAGTCCACTCCCAGACATTGCCTGCAATGTCGAAAAGTCCAAAATTATTGCCGGAATATGAACCGACGTCGACAATATTGCCGACGCTTTTGTCATAATTGGCATTCGCCGTGCTAATGCTGTCGCCACTGACATATGGTGCCTGTTCACCGGCCCGTGCCGCATATTCCCATTCGGACTCGCTGGGAATGCGATATTTGAGGCCGGTTTTCACTGATAGCCACTCGGCATAGGCAAAGGCATCAGCACGCGATACGTTGATGACGGGGTGATTGCCTTTCTGCAGATCCAACAATTGCAATGTGTCAGCGTCCCGGTTGGTTTCGGTGACAAAATGCAGATATTGTGTGCGCGTCACTTCATGCTTGCCGAAAGCCAGGGACTTGCCGATTGTCACTTCATGCTGTGGTCCTTCATTGGCTTCGCGACCCTTTTCACTGTCGGGCGAACCCATCATGAAACTGCCAGCAGGGATCACAACGACCTCAGGGCACTTGTCGCAATCGGCAAAAAAGAAGCCTGTTGCCAAACACTGTTGCACACCTGCAGCTTGCCCCATGACTCCTTCACATTCAGGCGTCGGTTGAACATCTTTTATGGAGAGTGAGAGTATCAGCAGTCGTGCACGGGCTTTTTCACTATAAATCGTGTCATCGGCATATTTTTTCAAAAATACGGCGATGGCATCGACGTCATCGCTGTTCTCCAGTTGACCCCATTCCAGTTCCGCCAGAGGAGGCAGGACTTCAGTGTTAAGCGCAAGATCTGATTTTTCATCGGGATCCTGTGGCGTTTCAGGCACTGCTGCACCGTCCTTCAGTATCACGTCACCAATGATCTGGTCGTAGTAAGCCGGGTTCTGTTTGTGGCCGATGGTAGCGGCAATCTTGGTGACTTCGTTTTGCACGGCCTTGGCCAACTGATATTGTGTCAAGCCGCCATTCTTCAACAGTGGTATCAAGACCCGGGTGAAAACCGAATTGGGATTTTCATCATTGTCGCTGATGCGATCCAGCGCTTCCTGGCCGATGCCTGCCGCAAACAGCACGAATACGCCTTGGGCTGCGTCCATTTTCTGCAAACCATCGCCGCCACCCAGGGACTTGCCGCCTTCCACTTTGAATGGATTGTTGCGGCAGGCATCAATCACCGCAAAAATCGCCTGGGCCTTCTTGTCGTGAATGCGGTCGATGAGTTCCGAGGAACCAAAACTGCGGCCTGCGAGAATCGACTCCTCGCCCGCACTGGGACGCGGAATGTCGGTGGGGGTGAGAAAGTTTTCACCCTTGATGGCAACACCGTGACCCGAAAAATACACGAAGGCAATGTCACCTTCTTCAACGCGGCTCTCAAATTCATTGATCAAGGCATTCATCTGCCGCTGGTCCTGGTTTTCGCCATAGACCACTTCAAATCCCAGATCATCCTGCAAGGCATCGCGCATGGCACGGGCGTCGTTCACGGCTTTCTGCAAAACGGTGATTTCCACATAGTCATTGTTGCCGACGACGAGGGCTACCCGCTTGGCGGCAAAAGCCGGCATTGCAGCAATCATTGTCAGCGTGGCGAGAATGGCAAACAGTCGGCAGTACATGAACAGGATTCCTGCGTTTCAATCAGGTTTATCGCAATGGCATCGTTTTACAAGAAGGGCTTATCCGCCCACCGCCACATATTTACCAAACACCCACCCCGAAGCGCCACTGCCATTGATCCGCAACCACTTGCCGTTTTTGCCACAGACCGACACCCGGTCACCATTGAACAGGCGCGACACTTCCGTGAAACTTGTTCCTGGCCCGGTGCGCACGGCCAGAAAATTATCATCAGGTGGCAAACCGCGCACCCGGCCCGATCCGGAACAGCCTGTGGCAACCACTTTTTTCTTGGGAGGTGCTGGTTGTGGGGTGATTATTTTAGGCGTTTTGATCTTCGGTGCTGGCTGTTCAATGATGGCGATGGCGCGGGGCACGGCTTTGGCCACCAGTTTTTCCCGGGCGGCCATGGCGTAGGGCGAATAGGGACCATCAGGATATTGTTTAAGGAATATGTTCCACGCATCGACCGTGTCGATGGTCTCTGACATCTTGTAGGCCTTTTCCTCGTCAATGCCTTTCGGCGTGATGGCTGGTGGCGGCACCGGAGGAGTTGGCGTGATGACAGCTTGCTGAATGGTGGCTTGGCCGTCTTCCTTGCCATCACCCGGCAGGAACGTGAAGTCCACAGTCATTTCGTCATAATAAGCGGGGAATTGCTCATGGCCCACCGTCTTGGCGAGTCGGTTGACTTCGGTTCGCACGCCGGAAGCCATGTCACGCAGCAACAAGCCCTTCTTGTCAAACTGGGTTAGCAGCACGCGGGTAAAGACAGATGTGGTTGACGGATCTGTATCGCTCAAACGATCAAGGGCAGCTTGCCCTGTGCCTGCCGAGTACATGATAAAGGAACCCTTGGGAGGTGCTACGGCGGCAAGGCCACGTGTGGTGCCCAACGCGCGTTTGCCAGAGGCGGCAAAGGGGTTGTCACGGCAGGCATCGATAATGAGGATGCGGACATTCGCACCTTTATCCTGCAAGGTGTCAACCAGCGACGCCAATGCGATGGCTTCCGACGTCAGAAGTTCAGCCGAGCCATTGTCAGGGTTTGGAATGTCTGCGGGGAGCAAATAATTTTCCCGCTTTATTTCCACGCCATGGCCGGAATAGTGGATCAGGGCCGTGTCGCCAGGTTCGATGGAAGAATAAAAATTTGCAAGGGCCAGCGACAGCGCACGTCGATCAGGATTGATGCTGCGTGACACCGTAAAGCCGATGGCCGTCAACTTGTCACCGATGGCGTTGGCATCGCCGATGGCCTTGGTAAGCTTTGGCACTTCCTTGTAGTCGTCAATGCCAATG
The DNA here is from genome assembly GCA_031418195.1 of Hyphomicrobiales bacterium. Taxonomy (GTDB): domain Bacteria; phylum Pseudomonadota; class Alphaproteobacteria; order Rhizobiales; family Aestuariivirgaceae; genus Aestuariivirga. The sequence goes on from JANOXA010000045.1 coordinate 29,575, forward strand.
ACGAGGGCCAAGCGCTTTTCAGCCATGGCACCGTCCACCAGTGCTGGCAGCAAGCAGAGAATCGACAGACAAACAACAATCAGCCGTTGAACAATAATCTTCATGGCAGTGACCCATACTCCAGACCAAACCATCATCCAACTTCCATTGGACGATGCAACTTGCGCACTATGTGCCATTTATCGTCTGAATGGAAGTTGAACGGTGCGTCTTGGGATGATGTCCTTTTGTTTGCCACACGCGACGGCCCCGAAATCAAGCTGATGTTGACGCCGCTTCTGGTTTTGGCTTGATAGCACCATGACAATAACCTCAACGCCAACATGGAATCACCAACTTGCCGCCCGCAACCTTGCCGAACTCTATCTCGAGCGGAACCGTGATCTGACCGCAATTTTCGCGGTTTGTGATGATGGCCGTGAATTTACCTATCAGGAGTTTTGGCAACTCGCTGAACAATTGCGCTGCAAGCTCATGCATGAAGGTGTGCGTCCTGGCAACCGGGTTGCCGTGCAGGTTGAAAAAAGCATGGAGGCGCTTGGGGTTTTCTGGGCCTGTGTGCGGGGTGGATTTATCTTTCTGCCGCTCAACACGGCTTACACGGCCAGCGAAATTTCCTACTTTCTCAGAGATGCTGAAGCCACAGCGTTTGTCGTTTCTCCCCAGCGGCAAAACGAAATGCTCGCCGTTGCGGCAGATGCAAATTGTCGGATCGTGTTGACGCTGGATGATTCCGGTGGTGGCAGCCTGATGGAGAAGACGTCAGGCGAAGTGCCGCCAACTCCCGCGTTGAGTTGGGATGACATCGCCGCGATTCTTTATACATCAGGCACAACGGGTCGCTCGAAGGGCGCCCTGTTGAGCCATGGCAATTTGGCCTCCAATGCATTGGCATTGGTCGATCTCTGGCAATTCACCGCTCAAGATCGATTGCTGCATGCCTTGCCCGTGTATCACACCCATGGACTTTTCACCGCCACCAACACGGTGATTTTCAGCGGGGGGCAAATGTTGTTCAGGCGCAAATTTTCGGCTGATGATGTGATGGCACAAATGCCCGAAGCCACGGCGATGATGGGCGTTCCAACTTTTTATACACGGCTGTTGCAACATGACGGCCTGACGCGCGATGCAACCCGGCACATGCGGCTGTTCATTTCGGGTTCGGCACCTTTGCTGGCGGAAACCCACAAGGCATTTTTCCAGCGCACCGGCCATGCGGTTTTGGAGCGATACGGCATGACTGAAACCAGCATGAATGCTTCCAACCCCTATAATGCAGAAAGACGCGCTGGAACTGTCGGGTTTGCTTTGCCCCATATCGATATCAGGATAACCGACCCCGCATCAGGTCAGCCCTTGGCGAAGGGTGAGGACGGCATGATCGAGATCAAAGGGCCAAACCTGTTCAAAGGTTATTGGCGCAATCCGCAGAAGACAGCTGAGGACATGCGCACCGACGGCTATTTCATCACCGGTGATTTGGGACGCTTTGATGCAGAGGGATATCTGGTCATCTCAGGACGTGCCAAGGATTTGATCATTACGGGTGGCCTCAATGTTTATCCCAAAGAGATTGAAGAGATTCTCGATGGCATGGCCGCCGTCATCGAAACGGCTGTGATCGGTGTTCCCCATGGGGATTTTGGCGAAGCCGTGGTGGCGGTTGTGGCTTGTGACGCGGATATTGATGAAGCAACAACCATTGTAGCCCTTAAAGCCCAACTTGCCGCTTTCAAAGTTCCCAAACGCATCTTGAGTATTCGCGAACTGCCACGCAATGCCATGGGCAAAGTACAAAAGGCTGAATTGCGGAAAAATTTTGGACAATTGTTTGATGTGGTAACCGAAAAGTCCCCCACCTCCGGCCTAGCGGCCCGTGTGAATGCCCAGCAGATTGACCAGATGAACCAATGCCAGGAGCGACACAATTCCAATGCCAAGCATAAGTGCTGTTGACGGCAGCATTTTCGGGTTAAGGGATTCTCTGGGTTTGCGTTCATAGGCCACCAGACCGCCAATCGCTGCGACAGTCACCATGAAAACAATAAAAGTCGTTATAAATTCGGTACTTAGCAGTATTTTCTGCATGATAATCCGTTGCTGTGGAAGGCTGGTTGACAGGTCAACTGGGGGTGACTATGTTCCGGTCCGAATTTGAACAATTGAGTGGGTTGCTTCAGTGCAGTCCATATAGGTGAAGTCCATGAAAGTCCGCAATTCCCTCAAGGGTCTGATGAAGCGCCATCGCGACAACAAGATTATCCGTCGCAAGGGTCGTGTTTACATTATCAACAAGACCAATCCCCGGTTCAAGGCCCGCCAAGGCTAAAACCTGATCGACTGTTATTTATGACTGCATGCCGCGCCAGGGTCGCCTGAGCGCGGTCTGTGTTTTTATTTCCTGTGATTTGTGCCATAGTGGCAGACATGCGCCGTTTTCTCCTGCCGTTCCTCATCCTGTCCCTGTCTCCTGCAGCCTTTGCTGCGGGCGATGTCAAATCCAATGAAGCACAGGCCAGCGTGAAGTTGGCACCGGTTGATCCTGTCAAACAGCAGGCAGATGAATTGGACCTACTGTTTGGCCAATTGCACCGGGCAAAGGGCCACGAACAAACCCAAGCCATTGAGGAAAAAATCTGGGCGAACTGGCTGCGCAATGCGTCTCCGACGGCAGAGTTGATGCTGACCCAGGCCAACAAGGCCTTGCAGGACGGCGCTTTTGAAACGTCGGAAGTGATGTTGAACAAGGTGATCGGCACATACCCCGACTATGTGGAAGCGCTCAACAGGCGGGCCATGCTGTATTTTAATCTGGAACGTTATGAAGAGGCCTTGGACGACCTTGACATGGTGCTGGACATCGAACCCCGGCATTTTGCGGCGTTGGCTGGCCGCGGCATGATCTTGCATACCCAAGGCAAATTGTCAGAAGCCACGGCGGTGCTCAAGCAGGCGCTTGAGATCTATCCGGAAATGCATTCCGTGAAAGAAACCCTGAAGCGGATGCAGCGCGAGACACCAGATATCTGAAGCGGTCAGATGCCCCTACCATCTGCCCCAATGGTGACGATGCGGATCATGTTGGTGGTGCCGGGTGTGCCGACGGGAACGCCAGCGGTGATCAGGATTTTTTCGCCGGGTTTGGCGAAGCCTTCGCGGGTGGCAATTTCGCCGGCCCGGATAAACATTTCATCCACAGACTTTGCATCTTCCGTCAACACACAATGGGTTCCCCAGGCGAGGCAGAGTTTGCGGGCCGTGTGCAATATGGGTGTTACTGCCAGAATCGGCATTGATGGCCGTTCACGGGCAATCCGCAAGCCGGTTGATCCGGTGCCTGTATAACAAACGATGGCAGGCAGTTTGAGGGTTTCGGCAATGGTGCGGGCGGCGGCAGAAATCGCGTCAGCTGTCGTGGCCTCTGGTTCATTGCGCTGGGCATGGATGATGCCTTGGTAGAGGCCGTCGCGTTCAACGATCTGGGCCACTTTATCCATGGTCTGAACGGCCTTCTCAGGCCATTTGCCAGTGGCACTTTCGGCCGACAACATGACAGCATCAGCACCTTCATAAACCGCGGTTGCCACATCGGAGACTTCAGCACGGGTTGGCACGGGTTCGGTTACCATTGATTCGAGCATCTGGGTGGCAACGACGACGGGCTTGCCGTAGCGGCGGGCGGCGCGGGTGATTTGTTTTTGGCAGGCGGGCACGGCTTCGATGGGAAGTTCCACACCCAAATCACCACGTGCAACCATGATGCCATCCGAGACTTTCAGAATGTCATCAAGGCAAGTCAGGGCCGAGGGCTTTTCAATTTTCGCCATAACGCTGGCGCGGTTGTTCACCAGCTTCTGGGCTTCGACCACGTCTTCGGCGCGTTGCACGAATGACAATGCGATCCAGTCAACGCCCGTCGTCGCTGCGGCTTCAAGGTCCTCACGGTCCTTTTTGGTCAGGGCGGGAATCGGGATCACCGTATCAGGCAGATTGACACCTTTGCGGTCCGAAAGATCGCCACCGTAAATCACCCGCGTTACCAGCTTGTCGGCGGAAGCGTCGGTAATTTCAACACGCAAACGACCATCATTCAGCAGCAGACAATCGCCAACTTTTGCTGCAACAAATATTTCAGGATGCGGCAGGCTAACACGGGTGGCGTCACCGGGTGTCTTGTCGGTGTCAAAGGTAAAGGTGTCACCGGCATTGATGCGCACTTCCTTGTTGGCGAATGTGCCGATGCGAATTTTTGGCCCTTGCAGATCAGCCAGAATGCCGATCGGACGTCCGACTTTTTCTTCAACGGCACGAATGGTGCCGTGCAGGGTTTTCAACAACTCATGGGAGGTGTGGCTCATGTTGATGCGGAAAACATCGACGCCAGCGACAAACAACTTTTCGATCATTTCAGGGCTGGACGATGCCGGCCCGAGGGTTGCCAGGATTTTGACTTTACGATTGCGATGCACGTTTAAGGACCTTGTGTGGTTTTTTCGCCAGACAGGGTGATTGTCCAGTCGGTTTCTTCGCCCGTATCGACTTCCGAGAAACCGACCTTGCTATATCCGCGCTCCTGACATTTGTCGAAGCCTTTAATGGTGAAAATCTTGTCCCTGATGCACATCATGGACTTGCCGCCCCAACTGCCGCCTTTGTCATAATCAACGGCATAGACGTAGTAATATTGGGCAATCAGGGCATTCTTCAAAAGGGTTTTGCATTTTTGGGGTTCAGCCGTCCACCAGCCTTCAGTGGCCCAGCCATCCTTGTTCTTGTATCCAATGGCCACGCCCACGCGACTGCCCGTCTGATTGCAGAGTTTCAAATCGGCAAGTGCTGGCGTCGCGGTTGCGGTCACAAGCATAAAGGAGAGCGAAGCTGCTCCCAAAAAACCTGCTAAAATTCGGTTCATGCCATTCTCTCCATCAACGCGCACAGGTTCAGTCGCTGAGACCGACCTTCTTTCATTTTGAGGGTCCACTCGTCAACTTAAAACATTGTGGGCAAATCTCCCAAAAATATGGCAAGATCGCAGTGTCGTTGGCCGTTGATAGCAGATTGTATTCGCCAGATGGTTAACAGGTGTTAACCATTGAAGCAGGCCACCACACTTGTAACCTTCCACAGAATTTGTTGGCTTGTGGATGAACAGGTTACAGCATTTGTTCCTGGAGGTGGCACAGTCTATGGAGAAGGCCGAGGATCAAAAAATGGACAAAGAAACACGCACAACCCTGGAAGCCGCAGCGTTTCGTCGGCTGGTTTCCCATTTACGCCATAGAACCGACGTGCAAAACATTGACATGATGAACCTCGCGGGGTTTTGTCGCAACTGCCTGTCGAACTGGATGCAGGATGAAGCGAAGGCCATGGGGCTTGATCTGAGCAAGGACGCGGCCCGTCAGGAAGTTTATGGCATGCCCTATGACGAGTGGCGGGTTCTGCACCAGAAAGAAGCCAGCGCTGAACAACAATCCAAATTTGCAGCGCAAGCCGCAAAATCAACCCATACATAAATTGAATAGTATCCGGAGCAATCGACGTGGCTGAGAAAACCAAAACAACATTCGCCCAAGGGCAATTGCGCACCATCGTGGAACGCATTGAACGACTGGAAGAAGAAAAGAAAACCATCGCCGCCGACATCAAGGAAGTTTATGCCGAAGCCAAGGGCAATGGCTTTGATACCAAAGTGCTGCGCAAAGTGATTTCACTGCGCAAAAAGGATGCCCAGGAGCTTCAGGAAGAAGAAGCCATGATCGAAGTCTATCTGGCCGCCCTCGGCATGCCCGCGGCGCAGGAAGCAGCGGAATAGTGAGAGCAGCAACAATCGTCCCCCACCTCCGGCCCCCGATCAAGTCGAGGGCCACCTCCTCCCCGATGAAGAATCGGGTTGGAGGGCAAAATCAGACAATGCCCTCCAACCCGCCTCTTTCGGCGGGGAGGAGGTGCCCGAAGGGCGGAGGTGGGGGAAATTTACGCAGTTTGTAACTTCATTTGCCAAAACTTATTGGGCAACTGTTTCTTCAACTGGTTCTTCGGTACGCTCGCTCAGCCGCAGAAGCTTTTCTGGCAGGCTGGATTTGCCTTCACGCACCACCACTTCCGCGTCTTCCTTGCCATCTGCAGATTCTTGCAAACGCAGGGAGGCGGCGGGGCCTGTGCCATCCGGGCCAAGTTCGGCAGCGATGGGCAACACATCGGATTTTTCACCATCCAGCGATGGCGGCACGCCATCCCGGCGGGCCGACGCTTCAGCACTAGGATACAGCAGAGACCACCAGGATGGTTCTTCAGTTTGCAAGGACGCCAGAACCGGGCGGATCACCACTTCGTCTTCTGAAATACCATCGCGCAACTCTGCCGCCAGGCTGGTTTTGCCGTCGGCGTTGACTTCGGGTGCTGCAGCAACGTCGGTTTCGGTTTCGGTTTCGGTTTCGATGGCATCAGGGATGGCACCAAGGCTGTCTGATACGCGGGTATCAACGACCTTCGAGGGTTTCTTGCCGTTCCAGCTGCCTTCGGGTGGCGCTGAGGCTGGTTCAATATTGACCGTCTTGTTCTGCTTGGCTTTTGCATCAGCCAAAGCCAACACAGCAAGCGGTTTCAAGCGCGGCTTGGGAATGGCAAGCCCTGGCGTTTTTGTGACTGGCTGCTGCTCGGCAACGCTTTCGACGGATGCAGAACTGGCGAGGGCGGCGAGCTCGCTGTTGTCAACTTGAGGTTGGGTTTTCTTTGTCACCTTGCTGGGTTTCAAATCAGCAATTGCCGGTACATCGATGTAGCCAAGCTCGTCTTCAATCTCATCAGCGTCGGGCTTGAGCTTTTGTGACGCGAGCTTGAGGGCTTTTTTCGACGAAGCTTTTTCTGCAGCAGCAGCATCTGCGCTCAAATCAGCCAATTCGTCATCTTCGGCAACATAAGCCGATTCGAGTGCTGGTGTTGGTTCTTCAACGGCAGCGACTGCTGGCGCATCCTGATTGCCACGCTTCTTGCCGGTAAACAGGCCCCAGAGCCCGCCGGATTTTTTACCTTCATCGCCGTCGGCAGCAGCAATGCCAATCTGGTCGCGCTGGTTGAGGCGCTTGCCTGTATAGCGTTTGGCATCGCGCATGATGGAGGCCATTTGCGAACGGCTGATTTTGCCCCCGCCCCAATGCCTAACATTGCCCGAATCGGCATGCAGGAAGCCGCCACGATAAAAGCCTACACCGCCGACTTGCCGAGCAAGTGCGCTGTTGCGGATCTTCATCAGTGGAACGTCTGGGAAATTGAAGTCGATGGCTTTGCCTTTGGTGTGTTGGCTCTTGCCAGCGACTTTACGGCCAATCCGCTTCAGGAAGGCGTTGGTGCGGGGTGAACGATAACCGCAAATGATCTTGACAGGCACCTTGGAACCGAGATCGGCATGCAGTTCCCAAATCAAGTCTATGGTCTTCGGATCGATGGTGATGACTTCATTACGGCGCCAATCGCGCAGCAGATAGTTCAGTTTCTTCATGGCCGAAGGTACATAGCGGCCATTTTGCATATAGGTCACCGTCAGGCTTTCGCCGGTGTGAACATGCTTCATGGAAATGGTGCGGGTTTCGCCACCGGCAACAGTCGGCGTGCCAGCAAACGTCCAGGCACCAAGCGCCAACGTTCCGACAATGGCCGCCGAGGCCAAGGCTTTTGCGAATCTTTTGGTCAAATGAAGTTGCTGTCCGACGTTCACATTTCCACTCATTACTCAACTCACCCCGGGCAGAACCCGCTTTTTAAAACCAGCTTTGCGTCCGGTACAAGTGGAGTAATGTTCCCACTCTAGTCCCAAAACGCTCATCGAACAAGATTGCGGCCACTCTGAGGCAGTCCACTTTCCAAGTTCCATACTGACGCAGCATGCTTAACGGGGTTTTAAAATTTGAAAAAAACTTCAATCTATTGCAGAACCTTTTGAAATTACTTGGTTTTCGACAATTTTTATAGAGCGTTTCCGGAGGTATTGTTTCTGCATGGTGCGGCGGGCCTGCAGCAATGTGACGTCGCGTTCATAGGGATCGGCAAAGTATTGGATCTTGCCATCATTGTCAGGCCAGGCGGTAAAATAGGTGAGATGAACCGGAATCTTGCTGGCAAGCTTTTCTGTTGTGCTTTCGCCCGAATCAATTCTATCATCGATAATTGCGGATTCCCATCCGAGCAAAACTTTCGCAAATTCCCGCGGATTCTCCACACGAACGCAGCCATGGCTGAAATTGCGCCGACCTTGGGCGAAAAGATTCCGGTTGGGTGTATCATGCATATAGATTGAATGTTTGTTGGGAAACAGGAACTTGATTTCTCCCAAGGCGTTGTCACCTCCAGGAGGCTGTTGCACGCCTATGATGGTGTCACTTCCCACACTCGCCCAATTAACCTTACTTGACTTTGTAACCTCGCCTTTGCTGTTCAAAACCTTGAAACCAATTTTGTCGAGATAGCGGGGGTCGCGGCGGAGCTTGGGCAGGTATTCATTCAGAAGAATTGATTGCGGCAGATTCCAGGCCGGATTGAAGACAACGGTTTCCATTTGGTCACTGAAGACGGCAGTCTGGGTCAGTGGCTTGCCAACGATAACCTTGCTGGTCCAGACAGGATTGCCTTGGTCCATCACATCAACGCGGTAGGATGCCTGATTGACGAACACATGGCGGGTGCCAAAATCGTCTTTCATCCAACGCAATCGCTCCAAACTTGAAACGATCCGCTCGCGGGCCACGGCCGGGTCAGGACCGGACAAGGATTTCATGGTGGGTGCATCAAGCGCACCGGTTTGTTGCAAGCTCTTTGCGGCCTGAAAGGCTTTCAAAGCCTTGGACAACGGCTTGTCCAAGACCAGTACATTGTCAACGAACAAGGCTTCGCTGTCGAGAAAACCTTCCCTAGCCATGCGTTGACGCAAAAGTGGAATGCGTTCGTCTTTCTGGCCAGGTTTCACACGGCCACCGGACGGGAAGAGTTCAACAACATTCGCGGGATCGTCAAGTTTGACCAGTTCGGCTTTCAGCAAGGCATAAGCAGGATGGGTCGGCGACAAGCCCTTGATATATTCAGCCGGAAATCCTGAATAGGCGAGCACGCGCAAGGCAATGGCAGGATCAACCCGGCGATTTTGCAGGTCATGGTAGCCCGAAAGACCAGCAGGCTCGAAAGCGCCGCCCGAAATATGGGTCGCATAGATTATGGCGTTCACTGTCAGTGACACGTCGAGTTCGGCCAATGCAAGCGGGTCATCATCCAGTTGCTGTGCGATGTCATCATAACTTTCCAGCGCAGTCGGCAAGTAACGTTCAGGGTCCAAGCCCTCACTTTTTGCTCCTGCCATGATGGACAGCAGCGCCGTGCCGCGGTCTGACAATCTCCCGCCCTTGGTCCAGATTGGCATAAATCCGGTGGACTTATAGTGATCCAGCACAACAGATTGAACAGCTGGGATGGCGCGAATATTGGACTTGCGGTCTGATAGCACAACGCGAATGGCATTTTGCTCGGGCAAGTTTGTGGTTATCGCCTTGAAAGTCAGGTCGATGACAGGATTGAGTTTGGGGGCCACATAGACAAGATTGCCCATGCCCAGACCTTCGGCCACTTCGGGATCGACATAGGCGTTCTTGATGACTGGTTTGGCAACAATCTTTTTGACGATTTTTTTCTTGGGCTTCGCTGGATCCGTTCCATAGATCCGAACGCCTTCTTCATCGTCTTCCCACCATGCCCGCTTGCGTGGCTGTTGGCGCGGGCGGTCAAAACCGCCAAATAGCGACTCAAGAAAGCCGACACGGCGCTTCTTCTTGTAACCGTGTTCAGCCTCAGCCGCTGGGGCTGCAACAGCCAAAGCTGCAACCACTGACACACACATGACGAATAGTTTGTTCATCGGACCCCACCAAGTTAACCTAACTAGACCGATGGTTGTGGCAAATCAACGACAGACAAGGCATTATTGACGAAGATTTTTTGGCTGTTGCAGTACTTACACAGCTACTTCTTCGAGGCCGAAATCCTTCATCTTGCGGTATAGGGTAGACCGCCCGATGCCCAATTTGCGAGCCACTTCAGACATTTGACCGCGATAGCGATGCAGCGCCAAGCGGATCATATCGGCCTCAACATCTTCCAGTTTGCGAATATGGCCGCCATCGGTGACAATTGGGATACCCAACGCCGAGCCATCGCTGATTTGCGAGGAGTTGGAATGGACGGGTTTTGGGGCAGGCGCAGCGACCTTTGGCAAAGGTGGCATTTCCACCTCATAACCTTCAACCAGCGAGGCAATCTGCGGGAAATCCTGGACCTCAAGCACGTCGGACTCGCACAATACAATGGCACGAAATACGGTGTTTTCCAGCTGGCGCACATTGCCCGGCCAGCCATAACCTTGCAGCATGGCCAAAGCCTTGGGATCAATGCCACGCACTTTACGACCTTCTTCGGCGGCAAGCTTAGTGATGAAATGACTGACGAGGGCGGGAATGTCGTCTTTGCGGTCGCGCAACGGCGGAATCATGATGGGAAACACATTGAGTCGGTAATAAAGGTCTTCGCGGAATTTGCCCTGTTTCACCATTTCAATCATATTGCGGTTGGTGGCCGAGATAATGCGGACGTTGACCTTTACGGGACGGCGACCGCCGACGGGATCAATCTCGCCTTCCTGAATGGCGCGGAGCAGTTTGACCTGCATATCAAGTGGCAGTTCAGCCACTTCATCCAAAAACAAGGTGCCGCCATCGGCTTCCAGAAATTTGCCATTATGCTTGGCCGTCGCTCCGGTAAAGGAACCCTTTTCGTGACCGAACAAGATGGATTCCACCAGATTTTCGGGAATGGCACCGCAGTTTACCGTGATGAATGCCCGGCCATTGCGTTCACTTTCGCCCTGAATTGCCCTAGCAATCATTTCCTTGCCAACACCTGATTCGCCTTCAATCAAGATCGGAATGTTGGATTGGGCACCCCGGCGACCCAGCCGCAAGGCATTGCCCATGATCGGAGAACTGGCGACCAGATCATTGAATGTCAGGCTGCCGCCGATTTTCTTGTTGAGGCGCTTCACTTCCTCGGTGAGGGCATTCACTTTCAGCAGGTTTTGCATGGAAACCTTGAGGCGCTCCGGCGATACGGGCTTCACCACAAAATCATCGGCTCCGGCTCGCATGGCCTTAATAACAGTGTCGATGGAACCTTGCGAGGTTTGCACGATGACCGGCAGATCGCCGCGTACCGTTTGCAATTGCTCAAGAAATTCCAGGCCACCCATTTCCGGCATCATCAGATCAAGGATGACCAATTCAATGGTCGAACCACCCGGTGCTTTCAGGATGTCGAGCCCCTTTAGACCTGATTCGGCTGTGATGGCTTCAAAGCCGGAGCGTTTTACACATTCTTCAAGGATACGGCGTTGGGCTGGTTCATCTTCAACAATCAGGACACGAGAAGCCATGCGGAGGTCACATTCCAAACAAACTGGGGCAAATAGGTTTCAAGCCATATTCGCCCCGGAACGGTAAAGGCCAGCTTAACGGACTATCACAATTGGACACAACTCGGCGGAATTCCAAGTTACCTGAGTTGTTTTCAGTCCACTGCTGCGCCATACCATCTGCAGATCATCAATTTCAAACAGGAATCCCCATGTCAAAAAACATCGCTTTGCCGGAATGGAATCTTGCGGACCTCTATGAGGGTCCCACGTCGCCAAAATTTGCCAGCGATGTCGCATCAGCGGAAAAAATGGCCAAGGCCTTTCAGTCCAAATTCAAGGATAAGCTCTCGGCGCTTGATGGCAAAAGCTTGGCTCTGGCGCTGCAAGACTATGAGGCCATTTCCGATCTGATCGGGCGCATCGGATCCTATGCCCAACTTTATTATGTCGGCAATACCACGGATGCCGAGCGGTCCAAGTTCTATGGCGACACATCGTCCAAGCTTACTGAACTTTCGACAGACCTGTTGTTTTTTGAACTGGAACTCAATCTGATTGATGATGCAGCGCTTCAAATTGCCCTGCTGGAGCCGTCGCTTGCCCACTACAAGCCATGGATCGACAATCTGCGGATGGAAAAGCCCTATCAGCTGGATGCCAAGCTGGAGCAGTTGTTTCTGGAAAAATCGCAAACGGGGGCAGGTGCCTTCAACCGGCTGTTCGACGAAACCATGGCGGGCCTTCGTTTTGAAGTTAAAGGCGAAAAGCTGACGCTTGAGCCAACCTTGAACATGATGCAATCGCCCGATGAAGCGGTGCGCAAAGAAGGTTCATCGGCCTTGGCCAAAACCTTTGGCGAAAACGTCAAACTGTTTACCCTCATCACCAATACACTGGCCAAGGACAAAGCCATTTCCGACCAATGGCGTGGCTTCAAGGACATTGCCGATGCCCGCCATTTGTCCAACCGGGTAGAACCGGAAGTGGTGGCGGCCCTGGTCGCGGCAGTGCGGGAAAGCTATCCCAAACTTTCGCACCGCTATTACAAGATGAAAGCCAAGTGGCTGGGCAAAGACAAGCTGATGCATTGGGACCGCAATGCACCGCTGCCTGCCGAGGACACCAACGAAATTGCCTGGTTCGATGCCAAGGCCATGGTGCTTGATGCCTATGGCGAGTTTTCGCCCGAAATGGCCCAAATTGCTGGAACTTTTTTTGACAAGAACTGGATTGATGCTCCAACCCGCCCCGGCAAGTCTCCCGGTGCCTTTGCCCATCCCACGGTGCCGTCGGCCCACCCCTATGTGCTGCTGAATTATCTGGGCAAACCACGCGATGTGATGACGCTTGCCCATGAGTTGGGCCATGGGGTGCATCAGGTTCTGGCGGCCAAACAGGGCGTGCTGATGTCGTCAACACCTCTCACGCTGGCCGAAACGGCATCAGTGTTTGGCGAAATGCTGACCTTCCAGCGTTTGCTGAAAAACACCACGGATGCCAAAAAGCGCAAAGCTCTGTTAGCCTCAAAAGTTGAAGACATGATCAACACGGTGGTGCGCCAGATTGCTTTCTACACCTTTGAGCGCAAGGTGCATGAAGCCCGCAAACTTGGCGAAATGACGCCTGACCAAATCAACGCCATTTGGATGGATGTGCAGCACGAAAGCCTGGGTGACGCCATCGAGTTTGGCCCGGGTTATGAAACCTTCTGGACCTATATTCCCCACTTCATCCACTCACCCTTTTATGTCTATGCCTATGCCTTTGGTGATTGCCTGGTGAACTCGCTCTATGCGCGTTATCAGGAAAGCGCCGAGGGCTTTCAGGAAAAATACTTCGACATGCTGAAAGCCGGCGGCACCAAGCATCATTCAGAACTGCTGAAACCCTTCGGACTGGACGCGACTGATCCGGCGTTTTGGCAAAAGGGGCTGAGTGTGATTTCTGGGATGATTGACGAGCTGGAATAGGTATGGCAAAGTTTGCCATATATTCTGCTGGAGTTGACCATGGCTACGATGAACATATCTCTGCCTGACAGTCTGAAGGAATGGGCCGAATCACAGGTTGCCACTGGAAAATTCGCCAACATGAGCGATTTTGTCCGGGACTTGATGCGTGAGCAAAAGGACAGGCAGAGTTACATTGCATATGTGCAAAAGGCTTTGGATGAAGCCGAAGCCAGCGGATATGTGCCTCTCGACATAAATGAGTTGAGGCGTGAACTCGGCTTGTCGGAAGCAAGCAGTGCGGCTTGAGATTGCATTGGCGGCTAAAGCCGACTTGCGACATATTCAGGCGTTTGGCGAAGCGAAGTACGGAAAAACCCAAACAACATCCTATCTGAACGAAATGATCGATTTGTTTGACTTGCTTTGCACAGCTCCAGAGATGAATCGGCCAAGAGCAGAATTTCGTTCAGACGTTCGCTTGCAACCCTATGAAGCACACGTGATATTCTACCGGATCAAAGAAAATGCCGTGGTCATTGAGCGGGTCCTCTCGCGTTACCAAAACTGGTCCGCGCAAAAATTTTAACCTCACTCCATAACCCAGCCTTGGCTGACCACCAGCGACCGGCCTGTTCAGGAATTTGTCTTTTCACCAAAGGCGTTTGGGCTAAAGGGGCTGACGCGATTTCCGGGATGATTGATGCACTGGAGTGAATGGTATAGAAGTGGCTGGGCTTGCCAATCTGCGACATTGGAAAAGGAGTTTGACCGTGGCCACGCTGAATATTTCGTTGACTTCCAAACTGAAAGCATTTGTCGATTCCGAAGTTGAGTCAGGTGACTACGATGACGCCAGCGCATTCTTTTGCGACCTCCTCCGCAAGGATATGGAGCGGCGGGCGGTGATCGCAGAAATCAATGCAGCCTTGGATGAGGGTGAAGCAAGCGGCTACACACCTTATGTGCGGGAGGAATTCGAGGCTCGCCTGGAGTTGTTGACCAAAAAGCAAAATGCGGCTTGAAATTTCGGCGCGGGCTGCGCGAGACATTGATGGCATATTTATCTATGGGCTGAAACATTTTAGTGTAGCAGTCGCCCGCACCTACTATCAACGCCTGTTTGATCTGTTTGATGTGATAGCAGCGACACCATTGATGGCGCGAGAGCGATCAGAACTGAGGTTTAAAAGCAGGGTTGTCAAATTCGGCAGCCACGTTGTGTTCTATCGAACCGATGAAAAGCGGGTCCGCATTTTGCGCGTTCTGCATGGGCGGCAGGATTGGGCCAAGCACTTGTGATCTATTGCCCACCCCTCACTCCATAAACCAGCCATGGCTGACCACCAGCGACTGTCCCGTCAGCGCGTTGGTTGGAAAACTTGCAAACATCAGGGCCACTTCAGCCACATCTTCAAGGGTGGTGAATTCACCATCGACTGTGCCGCCGAGCATGATTTTTTTCACCACGTCTTCTTCCGAAATGCCGAGGCGTGCGGCTTGTTCGGGAATTTGTTTTTCGACCAGGGGCGTTTTTACAAAGCCGGGGCAAATGACGTTGGCCCTGACGCCATGGGCGGCACCTTCCTTGGCCAGCACGCGGCACAGTCCAAGCAATCCGTGCTTTGCCGTTACGTAAGCCGACTTCAGGGGGGAGGCGAGTTTGGAATGGACCGAGCCCATGAGGATCACCGATCCGGAACCTTGGGCGTACATATGGGGCAGGCAGGCCTTGGTGGTCAGGAATGCCCCATCCAGATGTATGGCCATCATGCGTTTCCAATCGGCGAAAGGAAAATCCTCGGTCTTGTGGACGATTTGTACGCCAGCATTGGAAATCAGCACATCGATGGTGCCCCAGTGCAAGACGACTTTCGCAATGCCCGCATTGACCGACGTTTCGCTGGTGACATCCATGGGCACTGACAAGGCTTGGCCCGGAAAGCCTAGATTTATTGCCGCTGCTGTTGCTTCCGCAGTTTCTGTATTGATATCGCAAATCGCCACCTTGGCCCCTTCAGCAGCAAAGCGCTGGGCCATGGCACGGCCAATGCCGCCTGCCGCACCAGTGATGACGGCAATTTTGTTTTCGAGTTTGTGTATTTGTGTCACGCGATAATTTCCAGACAAGTTTACAACGCTTTGGCCATGGTTGCTTGACCTAGCACCGAATGGGGGTGAGAGAAACCGGGA
Source organism: Hyphomicrobiales bacterium (assembly GCA_031418195.1). Classification (GTDB taxonomy): domain Bacteria; phylum Pseudomonadota; class Alphaproteobacteria; order Rhizobiales; family Aestuariivirgaceae; genus Aestuariivirga. The sequence continues at coordinate 45,169 of JANOXA010000045.1, forward strand.
ACTGCGCCAATACGCCCGTCTTGCGGTGGCCATGGGGCTTCGCTATGGAAGTGCACAACAAAAGTTCAATCGAGGGATTCCATGGCCGACCACTCTCCATCCCACCAGCCCCGCGGCTTTGCCGATCACAAGGACACTTATGAAGGCTTTCTGACCGGGTCGGTGGCCTTGTCGATGATTTGCGCATTCATTGTCGTGGCGCTGTGCGCTTTCCGTTTCATGGATAGCTGGAACGTGTTTACCGGATTTGCGGGGATTATTCTTGGTGCCATCGCGGTGCTGATTGATGTGCGGGCCAGCGGCAAGTGGTACGTTTCAGGGGCCTTGTTGGTGCTTTACAGTCTCTATGTTGCCATTAACCTTTAAGGCCTGAACATGAAAATCGCGGTGCCCGTCGAAACAGCAACGGGGGAATCGCGTGTTGCGATCTCGCCGGAAGCAATCAAAGCCTATATCAAAAAAGGCGCGACGGTCGCTGTTCAGGCCAGTGCCGGGCTTGGGGCAAATTATGCCGACCAGGATTTTGCAGCCGCAGGAGCCGTTATCGTCAAGGGCGAAGCTGTTGTCAAAAATGCCGATCTGGTTCTCGCCATCCGGCGGCCATCGGCAAAATTGCTCGCTGCCCTGAAGCCCGGTGCAATGCTGGTTGGCGGCTTGGAGCCCCATGGCGACCGCAAAGCGTTAGAGGCTTTTGCGAAATCCGGCATGACTGCATTTGCATTGGAATTGATGCCGCGCATCAGCCGGGCCCAATCCATGGATATTCTTTCATCGCAGGCCAATCTGGCGGGCTACAAGGCGGTGATAGATGCCGCGGCGATTTCATCCCGTGCCTTTCCGATGATGATGACGGCAGCCGGAACTGTTGCAGCCCAAAGGGTTTTTGTCATGGGAGTTGGGGTTGCCGGTTTGCAGGCCATCGCCACGGCCCGCCGGTTGGGGGCCATCGTCACAGCAACTGATGTGCGGAAGGCGACAGAGGAACAAGTCAAGTCGTTGGGCGCAAAATTCATTTATGTGGATTTGGCGGAAGCCGCAACGGCTGCTGGCTATGCCCGTGAACTGAACGATGCGGAAAAAGCCAAACAGGCCGAACTGGTGGCCACCCATGTGAAGACACAAGACATTGTCATCACCACGGCGCTGATTCCCGGCCGGCCTGCGCCGACGTTGATCACCCAAGCGATGGTCGAAAGCATGAAGCCGGGGTCGATCATCATTGATCTTGCAGTCGAACGGGGCGGCAATTGTCCGTTGTCGAAGCCGGACCAGATTGTCGACCACAAGGGTGTGAAAATTGTTGGCACGGTAAATCTTGCGGGCAAGTTGGCGGGCAATGCGTCGCCGCTGTTTGCCAAGAACATTGCCAATTTTGTTGACCTTCTGCTGCAAAAAGATGGCAGCCTGAAAATCGACGAAACCGACGAATGCGTTGCTGGCACACTGATTGCTCGGGACGGCAAGCTTGTGCACCAGATTTATGGGGCGGGCGCATGAGCGACTTTCCCCGCTGCAAGCAACCCTTCGAGGCCCGCAAGAGCGGGCACCTCAGGGTGAGGGACTGCCTTCAATCGCCTCACCCTGAGGTGCGAGCCCTTGCGAGCCTCGAAGGGTCCTTCAACACGAACACCTGCGGAGTCCTGCCATGGAACACATGACCCTTGATCCTTTCATCTCCCTCCTTGGCATTTTCGTGCTCGCCGTCTTTGTCGGTTACTACGTCGTCTGGAACGTGACGCCGGCCCTGCACACGCCGCTGATGAGTGTCACCAATGCGATTTCATCGGTGATCGTTGTGGGCGCCTTGCTGGCGGTGGGGGCAGGGGCGATTGCTTCGGGTTCCACGTTGGCCATGGTTTTTGGGTTTCTGGCCTTGATCCTTGCGTCCATCAATATCTTCGGCGGCTTCATGGTGACGTCGCGGATGTTGGCCATGTACAAGAAGAAAGAAAAATAACATGAACGCCAATATTGCGGGCCTTCTCTATCTTGTTGCAGGCTCCCTGTTCATCATGGCGTTGCGCGGGTTGTCGTCGCCTGCTTCGTCGCGGCAGGGAAATATTTACGGCATGGTGGGCATGGCTGTGGCGGTGTTGACCACCTTGGCATTGGCCAAACCCATTGGCGTATTGCCATGGCTGCTGATTATCGGCGGCATGGGCATTGGCGGCGTGATTGGCGGCATTACCGCCAAACGCATCGCCATGACAGCCATGCCGCAACTGGTGGCGGCGTTCCATTCGCTGGTGGGTCTTGCAGCGGTTTTTGTGGCCGCAGCCGCGTTCTACGCGCCGGATGCTTTTGGCATTGCCAGCAATGGCGTTATCCATGGCCAGAGCTTGATCGAGATGGCGCTGGGCGCTGCCATTGGTGCCATCACTTTTACAGGTTCCATCATCGCGTTTCTGAAACTTGATGGCCGGATGTCGGGTTCGCCGATCATGTTGCCGGGGCGTCATCTCATCAACATCGTCTTGGCTCTGGCGCTGGTTTACTTCATCTATGGGTTTTGGAGCAGCCAGAGCGAAATCAGTTTCTGGCTGGTTGTTTTCATCAGCTTTGCCCTTGGCTTTCTGCTGATCATTCCGATTGGTGGCGCTGACATGCCGGTTGTTGTGTCGATGCTCAATTCCTATTCCGGCTGGGCGGCGGCGGGCATTGGTTTCACGCTGGGCAACATGGCCTTGATTATCACGGGGGCACTTGTCGGATCATCGGGTGCGATCCTTTCCTACATCATGTGCAAGGGCATGAACCGTTCTTTCATCTCGGTCATCTTGGGTGGCTTTGGCGGTGAGAGTGCAGGACCATCGGCCAAGGGTGAGACAAAGCCTGTCAAAAAAGGCTCAGCCGAAGATGCGGCCTTCATGATGAAGAATGCGTCCAGTGTCATCATCGTGCCGGGCTATGGCATGGCCGTGGCCCAGGCCCAGCATGCTTTGCGTGAAATGGCGGATCATTTGAAAGCCTCAGGTGTCACGGTGAAATATGCCATTCATCCCGTGGCGGGTCGCATGCCCGGCCACATGAACGTGCTGCTCGCCGAAGCCAATGTTCCCTATGATGAAGTGTTTGAACTGGAAGACATCAATTCGGAATTCGCCCAAGCCGACATTGCCTTTGTCATCGGGGCCAATGACGTGACCAATCCGTCGGCCAAGGACGATCCCACCTCGCCGATCTATGGCATGCCGGTGTTGGAAGTCTGGAAAGCCAAGACAGTGATGTTCATCAAACGCGGCATGGCCTCAGGCTATGCCGGAGTCGACAACCCGCTGTTCTGGCGCGACAACACGTTGATGCTGTTTGGTGATGCCAAGAAGATGACGGAAGAGATCAACAAGGGGATGGGGTGATCAGGCGGCTTTTGCTGATCTGCCACCAATCAAAACATCGGCTGGAATATCCAATGCTTCGCGCAGCCGTCTGATCATCGGCAGTGACAACTCCCGCTTGCCATTCAGCACTTCTGCGACTCTTCCGCGATTTCCAATAATGCCTTCCAAGTCTTTCCGTGTCAGGCCTTGCTGTTCCATGCGAAACTTGATGGCTGAGATTGCGTTCGGCGCATCGAAGGGGAAATGCTTCTCCTCATATGTATTTACAAGCGTTGCCAATACGTCAAGCGCATCTCCTTCCGGTGAACCCGGCATTGATCCCCAGAGTTTGCGCATTTGCTCCAGAGCGGCTGCGTGATCCTCGTGATTTTTAATTGGTTTGATTTCAATCATTGAATTCAACCTTTCTGACGTCGATTTTGTCATAATCCTTGTGTGTCCCAATCCACTTTATCCACGCAATGGATCGTTCAAAATCCATTGCCGCGACCAAACGATAGTCATTGCCCTTCACGTTGAAAACCACACGTTCAGAGTTGATGACACTTGCGGTAACATAGCGGGCCATAACATCAGCCATGCCTAACCATGTGGTTTTGCTGACATCAGCGAACCAGAAGTCGACGGCAGACTTCAGCGCAGCATGATGAGCAGAATTCCGTTTGCTTTCGACAAAAGCCAAAAGGGTTCTGCGGGCAATGACTCTCATAACCGTGTCTATCATGTTCCCATTTTGGGATCAATAGTCAGAGCAAGTCCATCAGGGCTCCGAACTCAAGTTAACGGGGCTTAACCCTTTGCATTTTGTGTGATTCCATGGGCCTCCCTGATTCGGAGGCTCACCATGGACATCACACTTGAAGAATTTTCGTCGAAACCGCGACTGAAGTCGCTTCTCGA
>JANOXA010000046.1:0-5017 GCA_031418195.1 Hyphomicrobiales bacterium
CGCTTCGGGAAACAAGGGAATCCCCTTTCTGCATTTGCAAGAAAATCCGGGGTAAAGCGCTGATTTCTTGCAAATCAATCGGTACGAAAAATCAAATCTGCACAATAAAATCACGCATGCGTGAGTTCTTCACGGACGACAAAATAAAATCAAAAATATATGCGAATGCGTCGGCAGTTATTTCATTTGAGTTTTTCTTGGAACACTATTTAGCGCCAGCGGCGCGACGCTGGATAGCACGCAAAGCAATTTCAAATATTGGTAAGATGTCTTCCTCAATCGATATTGGTTTGAAAAACGCTTCTTTGACTTTCACTTGAATGTTTGAATTGGGCTCGAAATACTTCCGCAGAAAGTGTCACATGTTTTTCAAGTTGCCCTTTCAACTCGAAACCTCGAACATTTCTTCGAAAATCGTAGAGCCTTATAAGGCTAAAACTCTCACCAGCTTGTTTGCAAAACTCAAATTCATTGCGGCTAATAAAAAATGGCGTGCGGCTATTGCCAATTGTTGTTTTTACCTCAATAAATTTTTCGTCCCCCTGATTTGTAAAACTAAGTATGTCGTAGCCAGCGCCATCTCCATCGTCTTTAGAAACCCATCGGACTTTGTCCGACAAGTCCGCTCTGTTTGCCAAATTGAGCTGCTGTCTTTCAAAGTTAAAAACAAATTCTTCACCCGCAATACCTATTGACCTATTCTGAATGTCTCTTGCGACGTAATCGAATTTTCGAACAAGACGATCAATGTAGTCAGGCGCATGCGGAGTTGTGTTTTTGAGGTCGGGTGCTGGTTCCAATAAAAATGCCACCGACTCACGCAGGCCGTCATCTGGATCGTTCAACTTCCTAACAATTGGCAGAATTCCCTGGGCCTCTAAATACTCGCCTATCTTGTTTGCAAGCAGTTCTTGATAATTTGGATTTGGTTTAAGCCCTTTCATCCATTCTCTACCCAATTCATCGAGCACGGCAGAAATGTTTTGAAATTTTCGACTAATGGACCCCGCTGATCGACCAGTTTGTTTGGCTAGATCGCGATAGAGTTGTTCTTTTATGAATTTGCCGCCCGCCTGAGTTATTGCCAAGTGTTCAAAATACGAAGCTACACAAATTGCAACTTGTTCATTACTCCAATCCATGGTGCGTTTTTGAGATGCCATATGCAAATCTTTCGTCAAGTCTGGTCGGGCCGGGTCCAGCTGAAAGTAAAATTGAGACCCATTCACCCCCGTTGTCAAATCGCTCTTTTAGAAGTCGAGCACTTCTTAGCACCTCACACCTCCAAACTCGGCCTGATTTTGCCAGTTGATCAACTCTGCGCCAGTGGATCATCTTTCGTCGCTTCAAATCCCATCGCTTTCAAGAACTGCACTTGGCAGGAGGGAATGGAACAACGCCGTAGGTTTTCAACTGTTGGATTTCAGCTGCTCTTGGTTTGGTTTCGCCACTCTCGTATCGATAGGCAGTACTGACAGAAATCACCAAAGCGTCCGCAACATCTTTCACAGTAAGACCTGCTGCTTGCCGCAAAGATGAGAAGTCTCGTTCCATGATTCCGCCTCTAGGTCAGTTTTTCTCATATTGAGACTGATTTACCCGCGTTGTCAATTCGTTCTCGATGTCGAGCTGTGGCTTTGTCCGTTTTGTCGCGGCAAGTCCTCCATGGTGATGCGGAAATTCTGGCGATCCGGAAAATGTGCGTAGTTTTTGCCCTGTCCGGAAAAATCCGCATAGACCTCGATGACATGGCCCACATCCACAATCAGCAGGAAGGGCCGGTAGCCATGGTCGACGGGAAGCGCCCGGGCATAACCCACGGCCTGCTCCTTCGCCGCCATCATGATGTTGTCCCACACCGCATTTTTGGCGGGCTTGCCTTTTTCAGGGGCGGCATTGCCAAACAGGCTGATCTGGTTCGAGGACTTCTCCTGCTTTTCCCGCTGCTTCTGCCGTTTCTTGGATTGTTTGGCTTCCAGAATGAAATGTCCGCCCGCTCACTGCCACCCGAGCCGGATGCATCGGCGACAAGCGATTGAATTTTCTCGATGTTGGGTGAAACCGCCTCTATGGCCGCAACCTAGAGGGCTTCGCGTGTGGCGTCCAGACGTTCCAACCTTTGCGGTCATTCGGGGATTGCTGTTGCGCGAACCCGGCCTCACCGGCCGCACCCATGTGCAAACAGCCTGATTTATCAACATCGTGCTGGAATCGTTGGATAGTCGCGTTGTAAACGGGTAATATCCTCGGTCAGAGGCCCCATGCAATTGTCCAGTTCACAGCAGCAAGATTTATTTGGCGACGAAGAAGCTCCAGCGAAACCCAAAAAGGTGTTTCGCGTGAACCCCATCCATATTGGGTTCAAGCTTCAGGAATTCCTCGATGAATTTCGGGAGTTGCAATCTTGGCCATGGACCAAACAACAAGTTGATTTGCTCGGCACCATGACGTTCCCAAATCTTTATCGAAAATTGGACAACCCAATCGAAGCCGAAAAATGGCGCATTCTGATTGACGCAGAACGCGCAAGACTTGATGCAGCCACGAAATGGCAGGCTTAGGTAAAGAGTTTCAACCTGACTTGTTTGGTGCCGCACCTGCACTGACCTATCAGGTCAACCCGCAGCATGTGCGCAACCGCTTCATCGATTTTTTGGCGCAGATGCAGGCTGCGGAGACTTGGCCTTGGGATGAAGACTATCTTGATACCTTGCGCGAGCGGACGTGGCCTTATCTTTATGCCAAGCAGCCGGACCAGACGGAGGCCGCCGAATGGAAAGCCAAGCTGGAGACCGAAGCAGCGCGGCTTGAAGCGGCGCAAGTCAAGGCCGCGTGAATTTCAGGTTGCATTGGAATTTTCTCATTGCCCCGGGCAAATCTGGCACAATGGCAATGAAGCCGCCACCATGTTCTGCGTACGGTGCATCGTTGAAGCCGGGGGAAACGCGCTTTGGGCCGCGTCACGGCCCTTCTCCCGTCAGCCTTTGGCTGACACCCTCTCCCGCGCGGGGCGAGGAAAGGGGCAATGGCGATGACCCCACCTCACGCCGGCGGCAGGGCGAGGGCGGTGCGGTTGCCAAAGGCGTAGCGCAGGACATCGGTGTAGTCGAAAGCGAGGGAAATCACGATGGTGGCGAGCGTGATCATCATGATCCAGCTTGCGTATTTCGGCAGGTCGCCGCGCCGCAGCCGGATGAAGAGATAAATCGCCAAAGGTGTCCAGAACAGCAGATGGGGGAGTCCGAGCAGTTTGACGTAACCCAACTTGTTGTAGAGCCAGCCCGTGCCGAGAGCCGCGAGGATATCGGAAGCCAGTATGAAAAGGGCGGCAAGGCGGGTCTGCCGCCAGATCAACAGACCGAGGGGCAATACAAAGGCCCCGATCATCATCCAGTTCAGCCACAGCCGAAGCCACAGGGGTTGCAGGGCCATGGCATCTTGCATCGACATCGGAAGTCTCCCTCGTTTCCGCAAGTCTAGGCGTCAGCCTTGCAAGGTTCAATACAAGCTCTAAATTCAGGCCCTAAATTCAGGCCCTTGACTTCCCATCGCCTCGCTCCTATCTCCCCTCTAGCTGTTAGCACTCCTCTCCTTTGAGTGCCAACAGGGGCGGTTGAGAGGCCTCGGGCTTCGCCGTTCATGCAATAAAATCAAATGTTTACAGGAGTTACCTCATGAAATTTCGTCCTTTGCACGACCGTGTTGTCGTCAAGCGGGTTGAAGAAGACACCAAGACCAAGGGTGGCATCATCATCCCTGACACCGCCCAGGAAAAGCCCATGCAGGGCAAAATCATCGCTGTAGGCCCCGGTGGCCGCGATGAAGCCGGCAAGCTGACCCCCATCGATCTGAAGAAGGGCGATGTCGTGTTGTTCGGCAAATGGTCCGGCACGGAAGTCAAGATCGATGGCGAAGACCTTCTGATCATGAAGGAATCCGATGTCATGGGCGTGCTGGAATAACATATTTCCGCTGCCCTTTGAAATTAATCAGTATAAGGAATAAAGCACATGGCTGCTAAACAAGTCCTCTTCGGCGGTGAAGCCCGCGATAAAATGCTGCGCGGCGTTGATATTCTCGCCAACGCTGTAAAAGTCACACTCGGTCCAAAAGGCCGCAACGTTGTCATCGACAAGTCCTATGGCGCACCCCGCACCACCAAGGACGGCGTGACGGTTGCCAAGGAAATCGAACTGGAAGACAAGTTCGAAAACATGGGCGCCCAGATGGTGCGCGAAGTTGCCTCGAAGACCAACGACGTTGCTGGCGACGGCACCACCACTGCAACTGTTCTGACCCAGGCCATCGTGCGCGAAGGTGCCAAGAATGTGGCTGCCGGCATGAACCCGATGGATTTGAAGCGTGGCATTGACATGGCGGTGGCTGTGGCCATTGACGACATCAAGAAGCGTTCGAAGAAAGTAAAGTCGTCGGAAGAAATCGGCCAGGTCGGCACGATCTCTGCCAACGGCAACAAGGAAATCGGCGACATGATTGCCAAGGCCATGCAAAAGGTCGGCAATGAAGGCGTGATCACGGTTGAAGAAGCCAAGACAGCTGAAACCGAACTCGACGTGGTTGAGGGCATGCAGTTTGACCGGGGCTATCTCTCGCCCTACTTCATCACCAATGCCGACAAGATGCTGGCCGAACTGGAAGATGTCTACATTCTCCTGCACGAAAAGAAGCTGTCGTCCCTGCAAGCCATGCTGCCAATTCTGGAAGCCGTGGTGCAGACCTCGAAGCCCTTGCTGATCATCGCTGAAGACATCGAAGGCGAAGCCTTGGCAACGCTGGTTGTCAACAAGCTGCGCGGCGGTTTGAAGATTTGCGCCGTGAAGGCTCCGGGCTTCGGCGATCGCCGCAAGGCCATGCTCGAAGACATCGCCACGCTCTCGGGCGGTCAGGTGATTTCGGAAGATCTGGGCATCAAGCTTGAGAACGTGACGTTGGACATGTTGGGCCGTGCAAAACGCGCCCGCATTGACAAGGAAAACACCACGATCATCGATGGCGT
>JANOXA010000047.1:0-12330 GCA_031418195.1 Hyphomicrobiales bacterium
CTGGCAAACTGCTTGCGGGTGGTAGCTGTCCACATGTGAAACTCCATCGATGCTTCGCAACACCGATTGAATCACAAATGATTGATATCACCCAACTTCTTTTTCGGTCAGACACTTAGGAAGCGTGGCACCACTGAAGCCGATGGCCGCTATTCCTGGACAATCGACTTTGCCTCCCGCCGCCGGAAGGCCCGCGAAGAGATAGAACCCATTCTCGCGCGGGCCTCAGCACTCAAAGAAGAGGTGGTTGACCGAAAGGAAGAACAGAAGCGATTGAAGAAAGCCAAGGCATCCGACTTGGACTTGACGGCACTCGCTTCTGCGATTGCCGAGAAGGAAAAGACTGCGCGCGAACTGGAAGCGCAAGCAGCAGCCATTGACGCCACCGTCTTTGACTTCAAGGCAGTGAACCCCAACACCGTGGCCAAGTTTGACGCACGTTCCCCTGCCGAGATCATCCAGAGCATCGAAAGAAACGGCGTTATTGTCTCGCAAGCCTTGTCACGGCTTTCAGCGCTGATCGCCCGTAAATAGGTCAATGCAGTATACTGCACGGCGTGAATAGAACAGTTCCCGCCCGTTCCCAGAACTGCACGTGAACACATTATCCGGAAATAATCCGGAAATGGCAGTTTTCGAAGAGTGAGTTTTTGATTTAACCCATTGAAAATATTGGCGCACCCGACAGGATTCGAACCTGTGACCTCTGCCTTCGGAGGGCAGCGCTCTGATCCAGCTGAGCTACGGGTGCTTGGGCTTTGTTCTATAGCGGAGTGGCGGCGGTGTCGCAACCTTGCTTCGGGCGGGGCTTTGATGTGCGATGTTTACCAATTGGAAACCCTTAAAGCAATCTGACGCCCTGGTTTGACGATCACAACGGAATCTGGCGGCTGCCTTGCTATTTCGTCGGGTGAGCGTCGGTTGTGTCATTGTGCAACAGCCCCGCACCACCAGGAGCTCGACATGACAACAGCGCCAAACCCAGCAGCATTCACCCCCACGTCATCACTTCAGCGTGTCGATTGGGTGGATTACGCTAAAGGCATTTGCATTGTGCTTGTCGTGATGATGCATTCCACACTGGGAGTGGAAAAAGCCATCGGCACGGCGGGCTATCTCAGCGCCTTCATCGAATGGGCAAGGCCTTTCCGCATGCCGGATTTCTTCCTGATTTCCGGCCTGTTTTTGAGCCGCCGCATGCATGTGCGCTGGCGCGAATACCTCGACAAGAAGGTTTTGCACTTCGTCTATTTCTACATCCTCTGGATGACCATCCAGTTTGCCTTCAAGGGTTATGGCATTGCCAAGGCTGAAGGACCCTTGGGACTTTTGGGCGGCTATGCATTGGGCTTCGTGCAACCCTTCGGCACATTGTGGTTCATTTATCTGCTGGCGATTTTCTTCGTGGTGACACGGCTACTGGTGCGGGTGCCTCCCCTGCTGGTTTTTGCTGTGGCAGCCCTGCTGGAAATGGCTCCCGTCGATACGGGTTCGCTGATCGTCGATGAGTTCGCTTCCCGCTATGTGTATTTCTTTGCAGGTTCCTGGCTGGCCAGTCGCCTATTTGCTTCCACGTCGATCATGCAAACCCGCAATCTCCTGACATTGATGGCCATGCTTTATATCTGGGCCACCGGACACAGCCTTGCCATGGCGACAGGCGCCCAAGATCTGCCGGTCATGAGCCTGGTGCTGGGCTTTGCAGGTGCTGGCGCTGTCATCACAGCTGCAATCGTTTTGGCGCGAACTTCGGCACTGCCTTGGCTGCGTTATTGCGGGGCCAATTCAATTGTGATCTATCTGGCATTTTTCCTGCCCATGGCCGCCATTCGCACACTTGGTTTGAAAATCCATCCCGCCATCAATCCGGACATTCTGTCGGCTTTGACAACGGCGGGTGCCATTGCCGGTGCGCTGGGTCTGTTCTGGTTGCTGCGACATTCACCCCTGCGGCTGCTGTTTGTCAGGCCGGCATGGGCAAGCCTTGAGGGTTGGGATTGGCCCTGGTCGAAGACAGTGGAAACACCGGCGGGCGACTGGCATAGTGTGGGCCATGACAACAAATTCCAGCAACGACCTGAAGCCCGGTGATCATCTTTATCTTATCGATGGGTCCGGATTCATCTTCCGGGCCTATTTTCAGTCCACCAACCAAGACCCCAAATACAATCGGCGCTCCGATGGTTTGCCTGTGGGTGCCGTGCGATTGTTCTGCAACATGCTGTGGGGTCTGGTGAAGGGCAAGGCGATTGACCCCAAGCCCACCCATATCGCGGTTATTTTTGACTACTCTTCAAAAACCTTTCGGTCAGCGTTTTATCCGGCCTACAAGGCCCAGCGGCCAGAACCGCCGGAAGACATGCGGCCGCAATTTGGCCTGATCCGGCAGGCCACCCGCGCCTTCAATCTGCCGTCGATCGAAATGGAAAATTATGAGGCTGATGACCTGATCGCCACCTATGCCCGGATGGCTTCAGAGGCTGGTGCCACTTGCCGCATCGTGACATCAGACAAGGACATGATGCAACTGATCCGTCCCGGCGTTGATCTCTTCGATCCCGCAAAGGAAAAAGTGCTTGGTGAGGCGGAAGTGCTGGAAAAGTTTGGTGTGACACCCGACAAGGTGATTGATGTGCAGGCCCTGGCTGGAGACAGTGTGGACAATGTGCCGGGAGTGCCAGGGATTGGCGTCAAGACCGGCGCTGAACTCATCAACGCCTATGGCAGCCTTGAAGCGCTGCTGGAGCGCGCTACCGAAATCAAGCAAAACAAGCGGCGTGAAAACCTCATCGCCTTTGCCGAACAGGCGCGTATTTCAAAACGGCTGGTGACGCTTGAAACCCGTGTGCCTGCTGTGGTGCCGATCGCGTCATTTGCGGTGGATCAGCCGCGCGCCTCTGAAATCATCGGTTTTTTGAAGGCCATGGAATTTTCGACGATCACCCGAACGGTTGCTGCGGCATTGGATGCCGATGTCAACGCCATTGAAGCCATTGCCGTTGCGGTAACGCATTGGCCGCCAGCTGGTGGTGTTGAATTGCCTCCTGCGACCACAACCATCGCGCAAAAGCGGGAACCCTCAGTTTCAGGTCATGACGCTGAACAAAGTCTGGCCCCCCGCGATCGCGGGGATGACGATTTATTTGGGGTCAACTCACTAGAGGCCCAGCTTCGTGCCATTCCCGCCGATCATAACCGTTATGAAACGGTTTCAACACCTGAGCAACTGAATGGCTGGATTGCGCGTGCAACCGAACTGGGTTTTTGTGCCTTTGATACTGAGACCGATTCGCTTGACGCCATGCAGGCCAATATCGTGGGCTTTTCCCTGGCGCTGGCGCCAGGCCAAGCCTGTTATGTACCACTGGCCCATCAGGGACAGGGTGATGGGTTGTTTGAAAGCGGATTGCTGGAAGGCCAGATCAACCGCGATGATGCTCTCGCTGCCCTGAAGCCCCTGCTTGCTTCGAAAGCAGTTTTGAAAATCGGCCAGAACCTGAAGTATGACATGCTGGTATTGCGGCGATATGATCTCCACATATCGTCCCTCGCTGACACCATGCTGATGTCCTATGTTTTTGAATCCGGTGATGTAGGCCATGGCATGGATGAATTGTCGGTGCGCCATCTCGGCCACAAGCCCATCAGCTTCAAAGACGTGGCAGGAACCGGAAAATCATCCGTCACCTTCGACCGCGTGTCGATTGAACGGGCCACGCAATATGCGGCGGAAGATGCCGACATCACGCTTCGCTTGTGGATGCTGTTCAAACAAAAGCTGCTCAAGGCCCGCAAAGTTGCTGTCTATGAAACGCTTGAGCGGCCGCTGGTTCCTGTGCTGGTACAGATGGAAAGCGAGGGCATTCTCGTGGATCGCCAGGTACTGGCCCGCCTGTCGCAGGAATTCGGCACCACGCAGATGGTCATCGAAAAAGAAATCCACAAGTTGGCGGGGCAGAATTTCAACATCGGATCCCCCAAACAATTGGGTGAAATCCTTTTTGGGCAAATGGGTATTCCGGGCGGCAAGAAAACTGCAACCGGGGCCTGGTCAACCGATTCAGGCACGCTGGATGATCTTGCGGCACAGGGCATTCCCCTGGCCAAACGCGTGCTGGACTGGCGGCAGCTGGCCAAACTGCGCTCGACCTATACCGACGCACTGCAGGAATACATCAACCCGCAGACCGGCCGGGTGCACACGTCCTATGCCATGGCCTCGACGTCGACAGGCCGTCTTTCCTCCACCGATCCCAACCTGCAAAACATTCCGGTGCGTACCGAAGAGGGCCGCCGCATCCGCACGGCTTTCATCGCACCACCCGGCCACAAGCTTGTGAGTGCGGATTATTCGCAGATTGAATTGCGCGTACTCGCCCATGTGGCGGACATTCCACAACTGAAAAAAGCCTTTGCCGATGGTCTGGATATTCACGCCATGACGGCATCCGAAATGTTTGGCGTGCCGATTGCCGGCATGGATTCTGCGGTGCGCCGCCGTGCCAAGGCCATCAACTTCGGCATCATCTATGGCATCTCGGCCTTTGGCCTTTCCAACCAATTGGGCATCAGCCGCGAAGAAGCGGGCGAATACATCCGCACCTACTTCAAGCGCTTTCCCGGCATCAAGTCCTATATTGACGACACCAAAAAATTTGCGCATGACAATGGTTTTGTCGAAACCATTTTCGGCCGCCGCATGCATGTGCCGCGCATCAAATCCTCAAGCCCGTCTGAGCGGGCCTTCATGGAACGGGCTGCCATCAATGCACCTATCCAAGGCTCGGCTGCCGACATCATTCGCCGCGCCATGATCCGCATGCTGCCTGAACTCGCAAAACACCAACTCTCAGCCCGCATGCTTCTGCAAGTCCATGACGAGTTGATCTTTGAAGTTCCGGATGGCGAAGTTGCGGCCACCCTGCCTGTTATCCAGCGCGTGATGATCGAGGCACCGGAACCTGCCTTGAAATTGTCAGTGGCCTTGCAGGTCGACGCCCGGGCTGCGTTGAATTGGGATGAGGCCCACTGATTGCCAGTTTTTCCGACTGGCAAATGCAGGATTGATATTGCATTTGTGCCATGGCGCTTTTGGCCATGTCATGGCGCTCAGGCGATGATTTGTTTTGGTTGTTGTGATAGCGTCGAACCATGTTTCTATCGGTCTTTGATATCTATAAAATCGGCATCGGCCCCTCAAGTTCCCACACGGTGGGACCGATGGTGGCGGCACGGCGCTTTTTGAAAGTGGTTGAAGGCAAATCGGGCCGCATCAAGATTTCATTGCATGGCTCGCTGGCCTTCACCGGAAAAGGTCATGGCACTGACCGGGCCATAGTCCTCGGACTCGCTGGTGAAACGCCGTCTGATATTGATCCTGCGCAAATCGATGAGATTTTGGCGCGCATGGCCGAAACAAGAAAATCCGGGGCGTTTGATTTCGATCCCGCAACCGATGTGCATTTTGATTTCGGTCCGGCCCTCAAGGGTCATGCCAATGGCATGGTGTTCCGCCTTGAATGTGATGGTTCTGGTGTGGCTGAGGAAACCTTCTACTCCATCGGCGGTGGCTTTGTGCAAACGGCAACAGAACGTGTGGCCACGCTGAATGCGAAGGAAAAATCGCCGTATCTGGCCGTTCCCTATCCCTTCAGGAACTCGTCCGAAATGTTGGCAATGGGCAAGGCAGCAGGGAAGTCCATCGTCGAGATGAAGCGCGGCAATGAAGCGGTGGCCCATGGATCTTCGCTTGACCAGAGGCTTGATCATGTCTGGTCGGTCATGGACAATTGCATGAAACGTGGGTTGGTAACCAGGGGCACATTGCCGGGTGGTTTGAAAGTCAGACGCCGTGCCGCAGACGTGCTGGCGCAACTGCAAGCCGAGGCCGGCAACAATTCATTGCAACCGCACCGGATCATGGATTTTCTTTCGGTCTATGCCATGGCGGTGAATGAGGAGAATGCGGCGGGTGGCAAAGTGGTGACCGCCCCCACCAATGGGGCGGCAGGCGTTGTCCCTGCTGTCATCCGCTACTATCTCGATCACTGCCTCAACGCCAATGCTGAAGGCGTCCGCGACTTCCTGCTGGCATCAGCGGCCATCGGCGGCATCATCAAGCACAACGCCTCAATCTCCGGTGCTGAAGTGGGCTGCCAGGGCGAAGTAGGTTCAGCCTCTGCCATGGCCGCTGCCGGATTGTGCGCTGCCCTTGGCGGTTCGAATGAGCAGATAGAGAATGCTGCAGAAATTGCCCTCGAACATCATTTGGGCATGACCTGCGATCCCGTCGGCGGCCTTGTGCAGGTGCCGTGCATCGAACGCAATGCCTTTGGTGCGGTGAAAGCCGTGACCGCGGCTTCCCTTGCCCTGCGCGGCGATGGCACACACCTGGTGCCGCTTGATACCTGTATCGAAACCATGCGTCAGACGGGTGTTGACATGAACGACCGCTACAAGGAAACCTCCATGGGTGGATTGGCTGTCAATGTGGTGGAGTGTTGAGTTCGGAGCTTGTTGCAACACACTCCGCAATCAAACCCTCAAATGCCTCACCAGCCCTGCCGTCGATGCATCCAATCCATCCGTAGACTGACGACCTTCGATCACCGGCTGCAAGCCTGTGGCCAGTTCCTTGCCCAACTCCACGCCCCATTGGTCAAAGGCATTGATGCCCCAGATGGCGGCTTCGACGAAAACGCGATGTTCGTAGAGGGCGATGATGCGGCCCAACATATGGGGATCAAGCTTTTTATAGGCCAGCGTCAGCGACGGACGATTTCCTGCAAACACCTTATGCGGAGCCAATCGTTTGGCTTCTTCTTTGGATTTGCCTTGCGCCGTCAATTGCGCTGTCGCCTCTTTCAGCGTGCGGCCTTGCATCAGGGCTTGTGATTGCGCCAGGCAATTTGCCACCAGCAAGTCATGGTGCACGCGCATATTTTTTTCGTGCGGCTCAGCGGCAATCAGAAACTCCACCGGTATGACCGTCGTGCCCTGATGCAACAATTGAAAAAACGCATGTTGGCCATTGGTGCCGGGCTCACCCCAGACCACGGGCCCCGTATCCTGTTTTGCAGCGTCGCCCTTTGCGGTGACACGCTTGCCATTCGATTCCATGTCGAGCTGTTGCAAATAGGCAGGCAAGCGCAGCAAACGCTGATCATAGGGTATGACGGCGCGCGATGGCAGGCCACAGGCATTGCGGTGCCAGACGCCGAGCAACCCCATCAGCATCGGAAGATTTTGCAAGGGTTTGGCCTTGGCAAAATGCTGGTCCATGGCATGGGCGCCTTTCAGCATTTCCATGAAATTATGGGGACCAATGGCGATCATCAGCGACAGTCCAATGGCCGACCACAGGGAATAACGCCCACCCACCCAATCCCAAAAACCGAAGATGCGGTTCTCGGCAATGCCAAAGGCTTTCACCTTGTCGATGGCTGTTGAAATGGCGGCGAAGTGTTCGCCCACATGGGTTTCACCCAGTGCATCGGACAGCCAATTCCGCGCTGTCTTGGCGTTCGTCATGGTTTCGATTGTGGTAAAGGTT
The DNA here is from genome assembly GCA_031418195.1 of Hyphomicrobiales bacterium. Lineage (GTDB taxonomy): Bacteria > Pseudomonadota > Alphaproteobacteria > Rhizobiales > Aestuariivirgaceae > Aestuariivirga. Next base: position 7,553 of record JANOXA010000047.1, read on the forward strand.
TTCGAAGCAACGAGGAACAGCGTCGTTTCAGGTTTCAGTATTTTCAGCGTGTCCGCCATATGGGCACCATCGACGTTCGACACAAAATGGCAGCGTGGTCCGTCATGATAAGGTGCCAGCGCCAGAGTGGCCATGGCGGGGCCGAGATCAGAGCCGCCAATGCCAATGTTTACCACGTCGGAGATCTTGCTTTTGCGGATGTCGGTGGCAAAACGTGCCATTGCCTCAATCACATCATGCACATCATGCACCACATTGTGGCCGCCAACCATGACGATTTCGGATTTCGGGCGGCGCAGGGCCGTGTGCAAAACCGGCCGACCTTCTGTGGTGTTGATCACATCGCCGCGCATCATGGCGTGGCACTTGCCTTCCACATCCGCGGCTTTGGCCAGCGCATTCAAGAGCTGCATGGTTTTTTTGGTGACCCGGCACTTGGAATAGTCGAGCAGCAAATCATCCTGTGAAGCTGAAAACTCGGCAAAGCGATCAACCCCATTTTTCGAAGGCTTGGCAAAAACCTTCCGCATATCAGGCAACCCCGCCTTGGCCAGGTCTTTGAGTTCCTTCAGAACGGTGAGTGTTGCTGGTGTCATGGTGTTACCCTCTCAGTGTTGCACCCGTGGCTTTGTTCACGGCAGCAATGATCTTCTTTGACGTCAAGTCAATCTCTTCGTCTGTCAAAGTCTTGCCCTTCGGCTGCAACACGACTGTAACCGCAAGCGACACCTTGCCATCCGGCAGCTTGAACACATCAAACACCTGGGCATCGGCAATCAAGGCCTTGTCTGCGGCCTTGGCTGCTTTCAGCAGTTCTGCGGCTTGTACCGTGGGTTCGATGACGAAGGCGAAGTCACGCGACAGGGGCATCAGATCGGAAAGCTCGAGCGCTGGCTTGGCCGTGCCCTTTTGTTTCGGGACCGGAATGGTGTTCAGAACGATTTCAAACGCCACGATCGGTCCCTTCACATCCATCTCAGCCAGAATGCCGGGGTGGATTTCACCAAACCAGGCAATCTGGTTTTTCGGTCCCATCTGAACGGTGCCGGAACGACCGGGGTGGAACCACGCAGGCGCGCCTTGCACAACTTGCAGTGTGGAGGCCGCCATGCCGCAAGCTTCGAGCACGGCCAGCACATCAGCTTTCACATCAAAGGCATCAACACTGCGCGCACCACCCAGCCATTGTTTTGGTGCAGGTGCACCTTGGCGAATGCCAGCGGCGCGGAGTGTTTCGTCTTCCGGTTTGTCACCCGCATAGGCATGGCCGATTTCTGACAAGGCAAAGTCAGAAAAGCCGCGGGCGATGTTGCGGCCTGCTGCTGCCACAAGATTTGCCAACAGCGAGGGGCGCATGTCGGTGAGTTCCGATGAGATGGCATTGGCGAGTTGCAATGATTTTTGGCCGCCGCCAAAGCGCACTGCATTGTCGTGGTCAAGGAAGGCGTAAGTGACCGCCTCATTGAAACCGCGTGATGCGAGGGTGCGGCGCGAGGCCAGCATGCGCTTTTGCAGGTGTGTCAACACGGGCCGCGCCACGGCATGGGGGCGCGACATTTCGGCATAGGGAATTTTTTCCAGACCGACAATGCGGCAGATGTCTTCGACCAGATCAGCCTCGCCACTCACATCAGGTCGCCATGACGGCACGAGGCAGGAGGCTCCCGCCGCTGCATCGGCAACGGTGAAACCCAGGGCGCGGAGTATGTGCAATTGCTCCGCCCACGGACAATCCAGACCACCCAATTGTTTGACACGTGAACGGCGAAGCGTGATTGAGCGATTTATGTCGGGCACCTTGCCAGCGATAACCAGATGGGATGCTTCACCACCACACAAATCCAAAATCATCCGTGTGGCAATTTCAGCGCCTGTTGGCGTGAAGGCCGGGTCAATTCCGCGCTCAAAGCGGTAGCGCGCATCAGAATTGATGCCGAGTTTGCGGCCTGTCGTAGCGGTGCGCACGGGGTCGAAATAGGCGGCCTCGAGAAAGATGTCGGTGGTTTCATTGGTGCAAGATGAAGGGATGCCGCCAATGATTCCGGCAATACCCTCCACACCAGCATCATCGGCAATCACTGTCATCGCCGAGGTCAGCGTGTAAGTTTTGTTGTCGAGGGCTTCCAGCGTTTCGCCATCCCTCGCCAAACGCGCTGTGATGTTGCCGTGTACCTTCTTCGCATCAAACACATGCAAGGGCCGAGCATAAGCGAACGTGATGTAGTTGGTGATATCGACAAGTGTTGAAATTGGGCGGAGGCCAATGGATTTCAAACACTGCTGCAACCATGCAGGCGAAGCACCGTTTTTCACTCCACGAATATAGCGGCCGACAAACAGCGGGCAGGCTTTTGCATCACCTTCCAGGAAATCCAGTTTCACCGAAATCGGTGAATCAAATGTGCCATTGACGGTTGGTGCATTGAGCGGCTTCAAAGTGCCCAAACCCTTGGCTGCCAAATCCCGCGCAATGCCATAGATGCCCAATGCATCAGGCCGGTTTGCGGTCACTTTGACATAGAACATCGGGTCATCAAGGCCCAAGGCCACAGCGGCAGGCGTACCCACCGGCCAATCGCCCTGCACCTCGATGATGCCGTCATGCTCTTCCGACAGCATCAGCTCACGCTCGGAACACATCATGGCTTGTGATTCGGAGCCTCGTATCGTTGCAGGCGCAAACACCTGCCCCGACACCGGAATGGTCACACCGGGCAAAGCAATGATCGCCTTGATCCCCGTCCGCGCATTGGGCGCACCGCAGACAACCTGCTTCATGCCGTCAACGGTTTCGACATTGCAAAGTTTCAGCTTGTCAGCATTGGGGTGTTTGTCCGCATGCTGAACATACGCAACGGTGAAGGCAGCGAGTGCCTTGGTCTTGTCGGAAATCTCTTCAACTTCCAAACCAATGCCGAGAAGGCCTGCCGCGATTTCATCGACAGAGGCTGTGGTGTCGAGGTAATCTTTGAGCCAGGAGAGGGTGAATTTCATGGCTGGCCTCCCTGTGACTCCCCCTCACCTCCCCCATCGCTTCGCGACGGGTCCCCTTCCTCTCCCGCTTTGCGCGCGAGGACATCGACGAATCGTCCTCTCCCGCGTGCGGGAGAGGAAGGGGACCCAACATGCACTTGCATGTTGGGGGAGGTGAGGGAGTGTGCAATGTTCATTTCTTCAGTTCTTCCAAAATCAAAGTCAGCAATCCATCCATGCCATGCATGGCACTTTCATTGCCGTGGCGCACCACACGGTAACCCTGCACATTGAGGTACGCCGTTCTTCGTGCGTCACTGGCCAACTCTTCCGGCGTTGAATGGGTCCAGCCGTCGAGTTCAACAATCAACATTTTTTCTCGGCAAACAAAATCCGCAACATATGGGCCGATGGGGGCTTGACGCACAAATTTAAAACCACCGCAGTATCGGTTACGCAATTGCTCCCAGAGTTTTTTCTCTGGCATGGTTTCATTCCTGCGCAGCAGTTTTGCGGCTGCAAGGTTTGCGTTTTCTCTCATCCCCTCACCTCCCCATTGCTTCGCAATGGGTCCCTTCCTCTCCCGCGAAGGGCGGGAGAGGACATTAGGAAAGTCCTCCAGCCAACGTCGGCACGTTCAATGACTTAAACCCGTAATGCCGCAACCAGCGCAAATCACTTTCAAAGAACGCCCGCAAATCTGGTATTCCGTATTTCAACATGGCGATACGGTCGATGCCCATGCCGAAGGCGAAGCCTTGGTAGGTGTCGGGATCGAGGCCACAGGATTTTATCACATGCGGATGCACCATGCCGCTGCCCAAAATTTCCAGCCATGAGTCACCTTCGCCGATCTTCACCTGGCCATCTTTCCATGAACATTGAATGTCCACTTCCATGGAAGGTTCGGTGAAGGGGAAGTGCGAGGCGCGGAAACGCATTTTTACATCATCAACTTCGAAGAAGGCTTTGCAGAATTCATGCAGCACCCATTTGAGATTGCCCATGTGGGTGGTTTCATCAATGACCAAAGCTTCCACCTGATTGAACATCGGCGTGTGGGTCATATCGGAGTCAGAGCGAAAGGTGCGGCCCGGAGCGATGATGCGGATCGGCGGCTTCTGGGACAGCATGGTGCGGATTTGCACTGGCGATGTGTGGGTGCGCAGCACCATGCGCGAACCATCTTCGCGCTCGTTGAAATAAAACGTGTCGTGTTCCTGCCGGGCCGGGTGTTCCGGCGGCATGTTCAGCGCATCAAAATTATGGAAGTCGTCTTCGATATGGGGTCCCTCAGCAACAGAGAATCCGAGGTCGCCAAAAATCTGCACAACTTCTTCCCAGACTTGCGACACCGGATGCACGGTTCCACGTAATTCAGCACGGGCTGGCAAAGTAATATCCACGCGTTCCGACGCCAAACGTGCATCCAATGCCGCACGACCCAACATGGTCTTCCGTACACTGATGGCTTCAGCAACTTTGTCTTTCAGCACGTTCAACGCCGCGCCAAATGTTTTGCGCTCATCCGGCAACATGGCGCCCAAGGTTTTCATGCGTTCAGAGATCACGCCCTTCTTGCCCAGCGCATTGACCCTAACGATTTCAAGGGCTGCTTCATCAGAAGCTGCTGCAACTTGCGCCAAAGTTTCGGTTTCGAGGTGATCAAGTGACATGGGTGGCTCTCATAGCTCGCTTGTAGCAACACCCCCTCCCCCCATAGGGGTTAACCCCCCGCCCAAGGGGCGCGGGGGAAAGTTTATAATATACCGCGCCCGCAGCCGGGGGGGGTTACCCCGAGGGGG
>JANOXA010000048.1:0-22876 GCA_031418195.1 Hyphomicrobiales bacterium
CCCAACAACACGTGTCCGAAGATCAATTGAGTAAGCTCTAGCCATAACTGCCGCCTCCAAGCCCGGCAGACAGCTTGAATCACTTTAAAACTGATTTGGGAATCCCTCTCGATTCAGACAGTTCGGAAAACGCTCTAATTATCATGTGCGGTGACAATAAAAAAGGCCACCTGATGGTGGCCTTTTTCTTGATATCGCTGGAATTTAACGCTTCGAGAACTGGAACCGGGCGCGGGCTTTGGCGCGGCCGTATTTTTTACGTTCGACGGCGCGGCTGTCGCGGGTCAGGAAGCCTGCCTTTTTCAAGGCACCGCGAAGAGCGGGCTCAAAGTTGTTGAGGGCGCGGGAAATGCCATGACGGATGGCACCAGCTTGACCTGAAAGACCACCGCCAGCGACGGTGCAATCCACATCAAATTCGGTTGCGCGTGCCACCAGAACCAGCGGCTGCGACACCAGCATGCGCAGAACCGGGCGGGCCAGATAGGTTTCAATGGGCTTGCCATTGATGGTAATCTTGCCTTTGCCGCGCTTCAGCCAGACACGGGCTGTGGCGTTTTTACGGCGGCCCGTGGCATAGGCGCGGCCCTGCTTGTCAAGCTTTGGCGTGGCGGGTGCCACAGGCGCCGCGGCGCCAGCTGTTGGAGCCATACCCATGGCTTGACCAAGGTTGGCGAGAGTTGTTGCTTCGGCCATGGTGCTCAGCCCCTTATCGTGTTCTTGGCGTTCATGGATTTCACATCAAGGGTCACAGGATTCTGTGCCACATGGGGGTGTTCAGTGCCCTTGTAGATGCGAAGATTTGTCAGCTGCTGGTTCTTCAGGGAAGCACCGGGCAACATGCGGCGGACGGCCATTTCAATAATGCGGTCCGGATGTTTGCCATCAAGGTAATCCTTGGCGACACGTTCCTTGATACCGCCGGGAAAACCGGTGTGCCAATAATACTTCTTCTGGTCGCGCTTCTTGCCAGAAAAAACGGCCTTTTCGCAGTTGATGACAATGATGTTGTCACCGCAATCCATGGAAGGTGTGAAAGTCGGCTTGTGCTTGCCGCGAAGACGGTTGGCGATGATGGCTGCAAGACGGCCGATTATGAGGCCTTCTGCATCAATCAAAATCCACTGCTTCTGAATGTCCGCGGCTTTCGCCGAATAGGTCTTCATCGCATGATCTCTTTGTTAACAAAACAACAGCGCCACGGTTGATGTAGCGCTTTCAGGTGCGGGCTATGCCTTTGGGCATTGCAAATGTCAAGCAAAAGGCCGATTACTTAAGTGTGGTTTTATATTACCACACAGTTCTCCCCCGCCGGGTCGCCGCTTCACTTTGTAGTGGAGAGTCGGCGTGCAGTTGGCTATGATTGATTTGAAAGGTTGTCAAACCCGTGCGCTTTGCCCAACTCCTGCTGACTGCAACAATATTGGTCAGCTTCGGTTCAACCGTGTTGGCCGAAGATCCGCCCGTTGTTGTGACACCGCCTGCCGCAACGCCACCAGCTTCGCCACCTGCCGTTCCTCCAGTAACGCCGCCGCTAGTACCTTCGAAGGACGCACCTGCAATGGATGCAGGCACCCCGCCCCCGCCTGTAACGCCAGGTGTTGCGCCTGATGCCCCACCGGATGAAACCATGACTCCAGAACAAGACGGGGCGACTGATGCCCAGGAAGAAGATTTGAGCATTGGTGAAGTGCCAGCGGTTGAGCCTGTGGAATTGACAGCCGATGTCGCCCGCAAGGCACTGGATGCCTATGCATTGGCCAGCGACAAGTTCAAGGATGCCGAACTGGAGAATTTTGAAAACCTGCAGGACTTTGTTGATCAGGCACCGCAGGGCAAAAGCTTTGAGGCCGACATCAAGGCTGCCGGATTTGAAAATGTGACCGTTTGGAACAATACGGTGACCACCATCAGTTTTGCCTATGCCAACCAGTTGGATGACCAGTCTGCAGAAATCCGCCAACAAATTGAAGATGTAAAAGCTGATGAAGCGATGGCGCAAGACATGCGCGACCGCATGGTGACAGCCTTGAGTGCGCTCATTCCTTCAGAAAACAACAAAAAAATCATTGAAGAATTGGCTAAAGACGCAGCTTACGCCGAAAAACTGAAACTGCTGGAACCCGAAGGCGAATGAACTGCCGCTTACAGCAGCGTTTGCAGGACGGAGTCTTGCGGCTGACTTTGGATGACAATAGCAGCCGCAACAGTCTTTCAGAAGGCATGATGGCTGAATTGTCGGCAGCACTTGTTGATGCTGACGCCAACAGGGATGTGCGTGTGATTGTTTTGGCGGCGATTGGCAAGGCATATTCATCGGGCCACAATCTCAAGGAATTGACGGCGCGTCGCGCCGATGTTGATGGCGGGGCAGCCTATTTCGAGAAAATCTTTGGCATGTGTGCCAAGCTCATGTTGGCGATCAGCCATCACCGTTGTGCGGTTATAGCCGAAGTTGATGGACTGGCGAGTGCAGCGGGTTGCCAACTCGTGGCGTCCTGTGACCTGGCTTATGCCTCGCCGCAGGCCACGTTTTGCACGCCGGGTGTGAATATCGGACTGTTTTGCTCAACGCCCATGGTGCCATTGTCGCGGGTGGTTGGCGCAAAGCAAGCGATGGAAATGTTGCTGATCGGCGGCGTGCATGATGCGGCATTTGCCTTGCAAGCGGGTTTGCTGAATGCCGTTGTCCCCGGTGAAACATTATCTATTCATGTCAACATGTTAGCTAAAACCATTGCAGCAAAATCTCAAGCTGCCATAGCCTATGGAAAGCGGCTGTTTCACGATCAGCAGCAGTTTGGCCTGACCGAAGCCTATGAGATCGCTTCTGGTATCATGGTGCGCAACATGCTGGATGGTGCGGCGTGTGAAGGGCTTGACGCATTCATCAACAAAAGACAACCGCAATGGCCACTCTTGGATGCTGCGGACAACATTCGGCTTCCAACTTAGCCACCATGGATCATGACAGCTATTCCGTCGACTATGTCAGAGATTTATTGCGCGAGGTAAAGTCCATTGCACTTGTTGGTGCATCGGCCAACCCGGTGCGCCCCTCCTACTTCGTGATGAAATACCTGATTGAGAAAGGTTACACCGTGGTTCCGGTCAACCCAGGCATGGCTGGGCAGGAATTGTTGGGCCAAAAGGTTTACGCTGGTCTTGCGGATATTCCTGTTGCCATCGACATGGTGGATGTTTTTCGCAACTCCGAAGCGGCATTGGAAGTCACGGCGGAAGCTTTGAAAATGATGCCGCGTCCGAGTGTCATTTGGCTACAGTTGGGAGTTCGTAATGATGCCGCCGCCACAATGGCAGAAGCTGCGGGTTTGAAAGTTGTGATGAACCGTTGCCCCAAAATGGAATATGGCAAATTGTCAGGCGAATGGGCCTGGGTTGGTGGCAATTCGGGTGTCATCTCGTCTAAGCGGCAAGAAATGAACCCCAGTGGCAGATTGCAAAGCCTGGGCATTGGGAAGAAATCATGAGCGTGCAATGAGGGCCACTTGATAGTTTCAGTTCTACTGGCTTGGCATTGATCTACCAATCGTGCATGTTGCTGCAACGCACAGAACCATTCACACCCACCACAGGAGACAAACAATGAGCGACGCCAAACCGGGATTTGAGACACTTGCGATTCATGCCGGTACTGCACCCGATCCTGCCACGGGGGCTCGCATCACTCCCATCTATCAAACCACGGCGTTTGTGTTCAACGATGTGGAACATGCTGCTGATCTTTTTGCCTTGCGGGCCTTTGGCAATATCTACACCCGCATCATGAACCCGACCCAAGCGCCGCTGGAAGCCAAGGTGGCAGCACTTGAGGGTGGCACGGCAGCCCTTGCTGTGGCTTCGGGTCATGCTGCACAATTGCTGGTGTTCCATACCATGTTGCAGCCTGGTGATGAATTTGTCGCGGCCCGCCAACTTTACGGTGGTTCGATCAACCAGTTCAACCATTCGTTCAAATCATTTGGCTGGAATGTGGTGTGGGCAGATGCTGAAGACCCTGCAAGTTTTGCGGCGGCCATCACGCCCAAGACGAAAGCCATCTTTGTTGAATCCGTGGCCAATCCGGGTGGTCGCATTACTGATCTCGATGCGATTGCCAAAATTGCCAAGAAGGCTGGTCTGCCGCTGATTGTCGACAACACCATGGCAACGCCGTATCTTTGCAAGCCATTTGAACATGGGGCCAATATTGTTGTGCACTCCCTCACCAAATTCATGGGTGGCCATGGCAACTCCATGGGTGGCGTCATCGTCGATGGTGGCAATTTCGATTGGTCGGCCAGCGGGCGTTATCCCCTGCTTTCGGAACCCAACGCCAGCTATCACGGCATGAAACTGCATGAAACCTTTGGCGGCATCGCCTTTGCCATTGCCTGCCGTGTGTTGGGATTGCGCGACTTGGGGCCATCCATTGCCCCTTTGAATGCCTTCCTGATTCTGACGGGCATGGAAACCCTGGCGCTGCGCATGCAAAGGCATTGCGACAATGCCTTGGCCGTGGCGACGTGGCTTTCAAAAAACAAAAATGTGGCTTGGGTAAACTATGCAGGCTTGCCAGGCGACATGCATCATGCACTGGCAAAAAAATACACGCCAAAGGGCGCCGGTGGCGTCTTCACATTCGGCTTGAAAGGCGGTTATGATGCTGGCGTCAAGCTGGTATCAAATGTGAAATTGTTTTCGCATCTGGCCAATATTGGCGACACGCGGTCGCTGATTATCCATCCCGCTTCAACCACGCATAGCCAGCTTTCCAAGGAACAACAGGTGAAAGCCGGGGCTGGTCCTGATGTTGTACGGTTGTCGGTAGGCATTGAAGACGTCAAGGATATCATAGCGGACCTTGAGCAAGGGCTGAGCTGAGGGGTTTTTCCATCCCCTTCGCCAAATGCCAAAGGGCCGCTGTCAATACCAGCAGCGCGCCCGCTTGGTGCATGAGAGCAAGATCGAAACGTACTTGCGTAAGGATGGTGAAAATTCCCAATGTCATTTGTGCCACCACTGACAGCAAAACAGCCAGTGCGGTTTTATTCCGCATACGGATGAATTGTATGATGACAAGTGCAAACAACACATAAGCCAGCAGGCGGTGATTGAACTGCACCGTCAAATTGTTTTCGAAGAAGTTGCGCCAGAAGGGTTGCAGGCTATCGAGGCCGTTGGGCAGCCATGCACCCTCCATCAAGGGCCAGGTATCCGAGACAGAGCCGGCGTCAAGTCCGGCGACAAATCCGCCAGCTGCCACTTGAACAAACAACAGCCCCAAAAAACATAGCGCCATAGCCCTGCCCCGCCCGGCAATTGCTGACCTTTCCAAAGTAATAGCTGTCCAAACCACGGCAGCAAACAATGCAACGGCGAGGGACAGATGTGCGGCCAAGCGATACTGGCTTACATCGACGCGTTCCGACAGGCCGGAACTCACCATGTACCAGCCCAGGGCTCCTTGTGCGCCGCCCATGATGAACAAGAAAACCAGCCAAGGAACGAATTTGCGTTTGACGCGCCTGGTGGCGATGAAGAATATCAATGGCAGCAGAAACGCCACTCCGATGAAGCGGCCGAGAAAACGATGAGCCCATTCCCACCAGTAGATGGATTTGAAATCCTCAAGACTCATCCAGGTGTTTTGCAATTTGAATTCAGGGATCAGTTTGTATTTTTCGAAGGCTGACAGCCAGTCACTTTCATTCAACGGTGGAATGGCTCCCAGCAAGGGTTTCCATTCGGTGATTGAAAGACCACTATCGGTCAGGCGGGTGGCACCGCCGACGATGACCATGGCAAAGATCAGGGCCGCGATGCACCAGAGCCAGATCAGGATGGCCAAATTTTTTTCAGTTTTCATGATGTCTGTTACGGAGGAACTTCAATCGCTGGCAAGCGCCCTTTGGCCGCACCCCTTTTTGCCGCTGCGATGGGTTATATATCGGGGATGAGACTACGCACCCGCAAAGCCATTGGCACCGCCGCCACCCTGCTCTGGATCACCATCTACTCGCTCGTCATGATGGCGGTTGGAGCCGCATTGATTGTCGGGCGTGGCGTGGCCCTGGAATTGCCATTTTACATCATTGCAGGCTTGGGCTGGGTTCCGGTTGAAATGTTGATCATCCGCTGGATGTCGAAACCTGATCCTGAGGATGTTGCCTAAGCGACGTTGACGCGCCTGAAGCGATTCATCATCACGCCCGGAACGCCGGACATCAGGGCTTCGATATAGCGGGCTTTTTGGAAACGTCCAGAGACCATGATACGCGGCAAGGCTTGCAGGTGTTCAGCATGGATCGGGAATACGCCGCCAAGCCGGGTCGTCACTGAACTTTCGTAGCCAAATTCGGCGCAAAGCCTGAATTCGCGACGCTGGGCGGCATCGGTGTTGCCGTAGGGGTAGGCGAAATGTTTTGTGGGTTCCCCGAGTTCGGCTTCTATGCGCTTGCCGGATTCCTGTATTTCGCATTTAGCGTCAACATCGTTGAGTTTGGCAAGATTGTAGTGATTGAGCGTGTGGGCACCAATAGTGGCCAGGGGATCTTTGTTCATGGTCCGGATTTCATCCCAGGTCATTGCAGCTGCGCGGCACATGGCGTTTATATCAATACCATGTTGCTCACAGGTTCGCGTGATCCATTGGCGCTGTTCATATTCGGGCAAGGCCTGCAAAACAGGTGCAAGCTTGTTCCAAGCCACGCGCTTCTGGCCGTCTTCACGGGTTTCCAGCATGAATTTTTTACCAGCAAGTTCAAGGTCAATCTGGTTGCTCTGGGCAATCATTGCCTCAAGGGCTTTCCACCACAATTCGCAAGTGCCATCGGCGATGCGAGGTGAAACAAAAACCGTGAACGGACAATCATGGCGACGAAAAACCGGCATGGCGTGAACCAGGTTGTCTTTGTAGCCATCATCAAGGGTGAAAGCCGCAAATGGTGGTTTGCCAATATTTCCAGACTTCAACCTGCCGGTTGCTTCGCCCAATGAAACAAGGTCGTAACCCTTGGCCTTTACCAGATCAATGATTTCACCCAGAAATTCCGGGGTGATTTCCAACCTTGAATTTGGTGCAAACCAGCGCTGCAAACCGCCGCCGGGACAAACATGATGCAAACAAAAAATCACGCCCGTGCCGGAAAAATACGGACGCAACACATGGGAAGCACCTGTGAAATGCATCATATCGAAACAGGTTTTGAGAATTGCGGTACTCGACATATCAACCCCGGCCCATGGCTTTGGGCGGCAATCTAAACACCAATTGTATCAAACAAGTCTTGCACCATATGGTTAAAGACTTTTCATGTTTGCCGATGCAATTGGCGGGCCAAATGTGGATTTCAACAATTTGAACGTGCTTACGCGGCAATCACAATATTGCCTTCGACTTTGACAAGGTTGACGGATGCGATGCCGCGGGACTTCAGCGTGTTGGCGGCCGCAGCCGCATCCCGCAGTCTGGAGGGCGGCGCATAAAGCACAACTTTTGAACAACCATTCACAAGGTTAAGCGTGGCAGGTGAAGCTTCGCCCGCATGGATCAACACCATGTCATAAATTTCAAGCAAGGTATTTGTTACAGCGGCCATGCGCTGGCCCAGCAAGGCATCGCTTCCCGGTGGGTTGTCGCCATAACGGATGACTTGCAAATTGCTTTGGTCGTCGCGCTGAATGGTTTTGGTGAAATCGGCGTTTCCGGCAACCAGCTCCGTCATGCCGGTCGTCGATGGCAACGTCATCAGATTGGCAATGATGGAGCCGCGTTTGTCGAGATCGATCAATATGGTCTTGACGCCCAACAAAGCCAAACTGCGACCAATGGCGAGTGTACTGGCGGCCACCTCACAGCCAGCGCCAAGGCCGACAGTGGCAATGGCGTCTGGCTTTCCATCTTCTCTAAGTTTGGTCACCAAATTCATCATGGACTGCAAAGCGGTTGCCGCGTCGACATCACGCGCGAAAGCAGACAACAAGGCGTTGGCTTCGACGAGGTTTTGCGCCATCGGTACGTGGGTAAATGACAGAAATTCTTCAACCACCGCTGCCGCAGGGACTGGTTGCGGCTTGAATTGGGGCTCGACTTTGGCAATTGTCACTTCCGGTTGCAAATCTCTGACAATCGGTTTGGGCAGCGGCAATTCGGGTATGGGCATAACTGTATCAATTGCAGCGCGGGCGGCCGGAATGGCGCGGGTTTGATTCAAGCCTTGGGCTTGCATCAAGGCTGCTTCATTCATGCGAGCCGCCTGAACCATGATTTCAAACAGGAAGGCCAAACTGAGGCCCAGTCCAAGACCTGCCAGCGTCGTAAGCGCAACGATGGGCCCGACTTTCGGAAAATAGGGTGAGGCCGAGGCCCCGGCTTGCTGGATCACACGGGCAAAACCTGGCTGGAGATCAAGGTTCTGACGTGTATTGGTGTCGGCATAGCGGGCCAGCATGATTTCCAATTGGCCACGGTTGGCTTTGGCTTCCCGTTCAATTTCCTGCAGCTTGACATCTTCCTGGGCTGAAGCGCCCTCGCGGATTTTCAGGCCGCTCATGCTTTTGCGCAAGGAAGCCGCGCGTGCCGCAGCAATCTTGGCCTGGCCTTGCAGACCTTCAACAATTTTCAGGGCTTCGCGACGCACCTGCTTGTTGACTTCGCTGACCTCTTTCTGGGCTGCAAGCATCTTGGGATGATTGGGCAGATAGGTCGTCGACAGATCGGTGATGCGACGCGATGCCGCCAGTTGCTGTTCGCGCAAACGCTGGATCGTGGTCGAATTGAGGACGTCGATTGATGCATCGACCGAGCCTGTGGTTTCCAGCAAGTTGCGGATTTCGTCGGCGCGGGCCGTGGCTTCGCTGCTGGCCGCTTCGGCAAGAGTGATCTGGCTGTTGAGTTCCGAGATTTCCTGGGCACCAAGGGTCACCAATTGACCCTTGAGAAGTCCGGCTTCGGAGCGGAATTTTTCAACGGCAGCGTCTGATGACTTTACCTTGGCGCGAAGGACTTCGATTTGTTCGGCCAGCCAATCACGGGCCCGGCCCGTGGTGCCAAGTTTGGCTTCGCGGGTCGAAAGGGCAAAGGTTTCCGCCAAGGTATTTGCAACGTTGGCAGCCGTCTCGCCGTCGGTCGAGCTGTACTTGATGCCAATCACATTGGATTCAGGAATGGGATAAACTGTGAGTTTGCGATAGAGCCGCTGCATCGCCCGCTGCTCCAGCGTCATCAGGCGCGGATCGTCGGAGAAACCAGTTGAAATCAAGAACTGCTTGAGTGGCGACAGGCCTTTTGACATGGAATCGAATTCAGGTTTGCCAGCCAACGCCAGCGCCTTGACGACACGCATTCCCAAATCCTCGGATTGCAGTACCGCAACCTGGCTAGTGATGATGCGTTGGTCGATGGGGTTATCCTTGGCTTCTGGCGTGGTTAAATTTGCGCTGTCGTAGGGCGTGGCCTGATTGTCAATCAGGACACGGGCTTCGGAAATGTAAACCGGCGTGATGAATGTCACAATGGCAAGTCCGGTCAGCAGGCCGATCAACAGGCATGATAACGTCAGCAACTTCCGTCGGCCCATGCCGCGGAAGACATCGAGGATGCTGAAAGACGGGGCTTGCCCCAGGTATTGGCTCATCGCGAGTACTCTTGCTGACAACTATTTGCCCGACGAGACTCAATCGAGACACGCAGGGGTTCACCTGGACTTTTCGCTGTTTATGGTAACCAATCCCTTAACAGCCACACGTTGCAGGCTTAAAGCTTTGCTAACCATATTTCGTTAGCGTTGCTGGCAGTCGGGCTTGTTTCGACGGTTTGTCATTAGTTGGTCAGAGTCGGTTCTCATGCGTATTGCAGTTGCAGTCCTATCTACACTTCTTCTCACTGGCTGTGCCAGCACCTGGGAAACCAGTGGCCCATCCGCTCCCACGGGGGGAACCGGCATCATGGCTGACGATACGGTGGCGTCTGGACTGGATGCGGTCTCATCGGTTTCGCAATTGCCACCTGGCAACAACATTGGCGCACAGCCGCCGTTTGCAACGCAGGGCGAAGCAGCGGCCTATGAATTTGGGTCTGGCTATCGTGTGGGTGCCGGAGACCGCTTGAGCATCCGGGTTGTCGGCGAACCGGATTTGACCGGCGAATTCATCGTTGACGCTTCAGGTATTCTTTCGATGCCCTATGTGCAGTCCGTCAGGGTTGCCAGCTTGAACACGGGTCAGATTGAAAAGCTGATCGTGCAGAAGTTGAAGTCTGGATACTTGCGTGATCCGAAAGTTTCGGTGCAGGCCATTGCGCTTCGCCCCTTTTACATCATGGGCGAAGTGGCGACGGGGGGCAGCTTTCCCTATCAGCCTGGCATGACCGTGCAAAATGCCATTGCCATTGCTGGCGGATACAATACACGCGCTGATCACGGCACGGTGCTGATTACCCGCAAACTTTCCAAGGGTACGGCAACTTACAAGGTGCCAGTCACAACGCAGGTTTATCCGGGCGATATTGTTTACATCCGTGAACGCTGGTTTTGATTTCCGGTTCTTAGGCCGATGCGCATACTTCATGTTTTTCGCAGTCCCGTGGGTGGCCTGTTTCGCCATGTGCGTGATCTGGCGCGTGGCCAGCAAGACCTTGGCCACGATGTTGGCATGTTGTGTGATGCTTCAACGGGCGGCGCCACGGCAGAGAAGTTGTTGGGCGAAGCTGCCGAATTCTGCAACCTGGGCATTACGCGCAAAGTCATTTCCCGTCTGCCGGGGTTAGGCGATTTTGCAGGCGTGCGCTCTGCGATGGCTGAGGCCCGCGAAAAGAACATCAACATCATCCACGGACATGGTGCCAAGGGAGGACTCTATGCCCGTGTAGCGGGTCGGATACTGGGAATTCCTTCAACCTACACCCCGCACGGCGGCAGTTTGCATTACAACTGGGCCTCGGCGGCGGGCATGGTATTTTTGACCAGCGAGATGATTTTGGCCAGGGCTGGATCGGGGTTTTGCTTTGTCTGTGACTTTGAGCGGAAAGCCTTTGAGGGCAAAATCGGGTTGGCCGGAAAACCTCATGCCATGGTTCACAATGGCCTGTGGCCGGAGGAATTTGTGGAGCAACCATTCCATGCCGATGCCACTGATTTTCTGTTCGTTGGAGAAATCCGCCAGCTGAAGGGCATTGACCTCCTGTTGGAAGCATTGGCCAGAATTTCTGGTGCAACGCTGACGGTGGTTGGCGATGGCGCTGAACAACCGCAATATGAAGAACTCTCGCTTAAGCTCGGACTTGCCCAGCGGGTTCGGTTTGTTGGCCGCAAATCCATCTCGGATGCTGTGCAAATGGGGCGCATCATGGTGCTTCCCTCGCGCAATGAATCTTTCCCTTACGTTGTGTTGGAGACCGCCGCAGCCGGAATGCCGCTGATTGCAGCAGATGTGGGTGGGATTTCAGAAGTTGTGCCACGGCACATGCTGTTTCCCGCAGAGAATGTTGACCAGTTGACCCGGTTGATGACCCAAGCCATTGCCAAAACCAGAAGTCAAGCCATTGATGCGAAAGAATTTTCAGAGCTGATCCGCGTTCAATACTGCGCTTCCCTGATGGCCGAAAAAATTACCGCATTTTATGAAACGCTTCGCATTGGGTCAGGCCGTTAACGGGTTAATAACCCTGTTTAACGGGATTGGTTAGCGGGCATTGGTTAAGGCCCCCGGCTTGCAACTAGGATTTGCAGAACTTTGGTTGTTTCAAAGTGAAGCAGAGACATGAAACGCAACAACGACAACATCCAGTCCGTAACAGGTAATGACCTGTTTCAAGAAGACTTGGGCCAGCGCTGGTCCGGACGGCGCGATGCTGTGCGGAAATCCATGTCCGACGGAGCATTTGTTTCACCGCGCATTGTGGCAGCGGTTTGCCGAATAACCGAATTCGCGCTGATCGGGCTGGTCGGATTGGTTAACTTGCTGCGCTATCCTGGCACTGAAAAAATCACCCAGCCCTGGGTCTATGCCAGCCTCATACTTATCGTCAGTTTTGGCACCCCCCTGTTGGTGCAAACGCTGAAGGGCTACAACTTGGGCACGCTGCTTAACCCGTTGCGGCAATTGCCCCGCATCGTCGTTAGCTGGACCGTGATTTTTGGCGCACTTGCCGTGTTCATTCTGCTGGCCAAGGCCGGCGAACAGGTGTCGCGTATCTGGTTTTTCACCTGGGCCAGTTCCGGTTTGCTGTTCTATGTAGCGGGTCGTTTTATCATATCATCGATTTTGCGACACTTCAACAAAACCGGGCAGTTCAACCGTCGGGCTGTGCTGGTTGGCGGTGGTGCTGCGGCAGACAACGTGATCGCCACACTTGAAAATTCAGCAGATACGGGCGTCAATTTGCTTGGCATATTCGATGACCGCACGGATGACCGTTCCCCGGACCTAACACGCGGACTGGCAAAACTTGGCACTGTTCATGATCTCATCGACTTTGTTCGATCTACGCGAATCGAAACCCTGATCATCACATTGCCAGTTACAGCCGAAGCGCGATTGATGACCATTTTGAACCAATTATGGATTTTGCCCGTGGATATTCGCTTGAGCGCCCAGGGTCAGAAGCTGCGTTATCGCCCCCGCGCCTATTCCTATCTCGGCAACCTGGCCCTGCTTGACCTGTTTGACAGGCCGCTCGGGGAATGGGGTCCGATGCTGAAAACCATCGAAGACAAGATCATTGCTGTTTTGGCTGTGTTGTTTCTATCGCCCTTGTTTGCCGCCGTTGCCGTTGCCGTCAAATGGAACAGCAGAGGACCAGTATTTTTCAAACAAAAACGCTATGGCTTCAACAATGAACTCATCGAAGTTTACAAATTCCGGTCGATGTATTGTTCTGAAGCTGACCAGGACGCGCGCACGCTTGTCACAAAAGGCGATCCACGGGTGACATCGGTAGGTCGGTTCATCCGCCGCACCAGCCTGGATGAATTGCCACAGTTGCTGAATGTGCTGAAAGGCGAACTCTCGCTGGTTGGTCCCCGCCCCCATGCCACCAAGGCCAGTGCGGCAGGCGATCTTTATGAAACAGTGGTTGACGGCTACTTCGCCCGGCACAAGGTAAAACCCGGCATGACTGGATGGGCCCAGATCAATGGCTGGCGCGGAGAAACCGACACGGCCGAGAAAATTGAACGCCGGGTCGAGCATGATCTTTACTACATTGAAAACTGGTCGTTAACCTTCGATCTTTACATCTTGGCAAGAACTCCATTTGCCTTGCTGAATACTGATCAAGCCTACTGACGATCCAAACGGCATTGCTTCACAGGTTGCCAGAGTTAAAATGACGATTGCCGCCCCCATAGCCAGACCCATCATTTTTGGACTCGCCGCAGAAAACCTGCGGGAAGTCTGCGTCTGGCTGATGTTCGGCGTATCGTTCGTGGTGTACATCGAGCCTGCCCCTGTTGATATCATGTTTCTGCTGGTGTTCCTCTGCTTCATGCGGGCTGGTTTGAGCCTGACCATCGGGACGGTGCCGCTTGTGGTGATGCTGCTGGTCTACAACATGGGCGGAATTGCCAGTTTCATCAGCATATCGGGCGATTCCGATGCGGCTTTCTTCATGGTGACATCGCTTTACATGGGGCTGGTTGGCATACTTTTAGCCTATTACATTGCCCACAACCCAGTGAGGCGTTTTGCTGTCATTCAATCCGGCATAACGTTTGGAGCCTTCATCGCTGCGGTCACCGGGCTCATCGATTACTTTTTTATTGGCGCATTTTCGGGTGGCCTGCTGGAAGGGCGGGCAACCGGGTTTTTCAAAGATCCCAATGTTTACTCAACCTACATGATCATGCCCGCCATCATGTTGATGCAGAGCCTTGTGCTGCGCACCACGCGGCATCCAATTGTCACGACAGCCGGCTTGATGACAATCGTCCTCGCAATCTTTCTGTCATTTTCTCGCGGTGCCTGGATCAGCACGTTGGGTGCAGCGATCTTGATGATTGGCCTCAATTTCATTCTGGCCAACCATGCCGTCATGCGCACGCGGATCATGCTGTTTGTGGTTGCCAGCATAATTTTTGGTGCCGTTGCCTTTGTCATCATGATGTCCATTCCGACGATCCAGGACATGTTCATCCAGCGTTTTTCATTGGTGCAAAGTTATGATGGTGGTGAAACCGGACGCTTTGGTGCGCAAGCCCTGAGTGTGCCTATGCTCATGCAGCTGCCCTTGGGTTTTGGCCCTCTGGGCTTTCGCGATGTGTTTGGCAATGACCCGCACAACGTTTATCTGAATGCCTTTGCTTCCTATGGCTGGATTGGCGGAATTTCCTACTTGTGCATTTTTGTCAGCACTGTGTTCATCGGATTCAAAACAATCTTCACGCGTACGCCGTGGCAGACGGCAGCCATCGCCGTGTTCTGCCCCCTCCTCACCACCATGCTACAGGGTGTGCAGATTGACACCGAACATTGGCGGCATTTCTATTGGATGCTTGGCATGATGTGGGGACTTTATGCCGCTACGTTGCAGCCAACACTTGTGATTGGCGGGTGGCGTGCCTTGGGCTTGTCTTACAACGCCGACGGTTTTGGCCAAAAGTCATCCGCATGAAATCTGATTCGCCTCACAATGCCGGTACACTTTCCCGGCTGTTGCATTCTGTTGGTGGCGCGTCTGCCATCAAGCGATTGGCTGGCCCCGGCATTGCTTCATTTGCCATAAAAACGGTGGGAGCCGTTTTGGGTTATGGAATGATGGTGGTCATGGCCCGGATGATGGATGCTGAAGGCTACGGACAATTTGGCGTCATGCTGAACGCTTCAGTGGTGTTCAACACGATTGTCGCCGTTGGCCTGCCAGTCATTATCATGCGTTTATGGCCGGAATATATGGTCAAAAATTTGCCGTCGGGTGCGCGGGCTGCCGCCATCCATGGTTTTGTGATTATCCTTGTTGCATCATTGTTGATGCTCGCGGTGGGGGGTGTCATGGACCAGTTTGGCATTGGGGCGTCGAAACTCGGTATTGTCGGAGGAGCGGTTGCCATTGCCCTGCTTTCAGCCGCAGGCGGGTTCTCGGATTATCTCTCAAGTCTGCTTCGCGCCCAGGATTATACCATCTGGTCGCTGGCTCCGCGTGACATTGTCTGGCGGATTGCGGCTCCTGCCTTTTGTGGTTTGCTGCTCTACTACAAGGGCCACCTGGATTCGGTTGAAGCCATCCGCATCACTGCTGCCGCCATGTTCGTCATCATGATTCCGCAATTCCTGTTGGCATTTCGGCTTGTGCAAAATTTGACCAAGGGTGCCCATAGTCAGGCGGCATGGGGTGAATGGCGCAAAATCCTTTTACCGATCTGGGCGGCTTCCATTCTTTATGCCATGATCCAGCAGCTTGATGTGGTGGTGGTTGGCTGGTTGGTGGGAAGTGCCGAGGCAGGTGCCTATTTTGCCGCGCAAAAAACCGCCAACCTGTTGAGCCTTACCATGATTGCTGGCGGGCTGATTGGCGCGCCGCTGATGGCGGCTGCCTATCACGGCAACAAGCTGGATGAACTGCGCAGATTGCTGCGTTTGTTGGCGCTGGCAATTGGCACCACAACTTTGATCGGCGTTCTGGTGTTGGCGGTAATCGGCGGGCATTTGCTCGCCTTGTTCGACAATGAATATCGCAGTGCCTACACCATACTGATGATCCTTTCGGTCGGCTTTGCCATCGATGCGATGGCTGGTCCCAGTGCCTATCTCATGCAAATGACGGGACTGGAAAAACCCTGTTTGATCATCATGGCCGTGGCTTATGCAATCGTGTTGGGCCTGCAGTTCATGTTTGTGCCAAAATACGGCATGATTGCAGCAGCCTTGGCCAATACGTGTGGCAGCCTGATTTGGAGCGTTTCGGCGGTATTCGTGTTGCGACGCTGTCGCCACGTTGACCCATCGGTTCTTGCATTCGTCAAGAAAGCCTGAGGGTTGGCGGGAGGAAAGATGGTCGGAGCGACAGGATTCGAACCTGCGACCCCTAACCCCCCAGATTAGTGCGCTACCGGGCTGCGCTACGCTCCGACTTGGGGCAGGGTTAGCTGGCATCCAATGGAAACGCAACATCAAAGCGCCGGCGAAGTCGGTCGGCCTATTTCGAATTTCCAATGAGCCACAACATGTCACCGCGCCGCCCGCAAAGCTTTTGCGCCAGACCTGCCAATGCCAATAACCAAGTCAGCTCCGCGCCGATGGCGGCATAACCAATGCCCAGAAAACCCATTTGCCGGGTGAGCAACCAAGCCAAGGCGAAAAATATCACCAGGGTCAACACGCAGGCACCTGCCGTGCGCAATTGGTGACCATTGATCGAGAGAATATGCTGGTTCATTCCACCCAGGGCACGAACTGACTGCCCCAGCATGAACAGGGCCAACAGGCCGGTGCCACGCACATATTCAGCGCCGAAAATGCCAAGGACAACATGACCGAGAAGCAGAACGCCGACGACAGCTGCAGCAACGACTGCAAAAGTTGTGAGATTGATTTTAAGCAGCAGAGCCCGCACCAATGTTTCGTCACGGCGCATGACGGCCTGGGTAAAATCGGTCATCACAAACATCTGGCCTGCCTGCAAAACAAAGCCGGCGATGGCCGCCAGGCGAATTGTAACGCCGACCAACGCAACCTCATCAGCGGGCAGAATGAGGCCAGCCACCATGGTCACGATGTCGGCGAAGGCAAATGCCACGGCAGAAACAATTGTCAGCGCATAGGCCCGGGGTCGCAATCTGCGGACAAATGTTTGTCGCGGGGATTCATATGAAAGTGGTGCCAATCCTGCGGGTGACAATTTGAATGCCTGTCCCAAAGCTGTTGCATAGGCCGTCAACGCAAAGGCCAACAGAACGGCATTCATGGTCCAGGTAAATCCCGACAGATATCCGGACACGATGACCAATAGAAACAGCAAAGGCCGCACCAAGAAATCCGGCACATAACCCAGTTCCACCCGGCGGTCTGCCGTTGCCAAGGCACTGTTGAAGCGCAAGATTCCGGACGCGGGAGCGCATAGGCAACCATAAGCCAGCGCGATATTCTGACCTTCAGTGAACACGCCAGACTTCACCAATCCAAACACGACGATAAATGTCAGTCCGGTTGCCAGGGTTGCATCACGCAACACGACATTGTTGAACTGCCGCAGGCCGGTTTTTTTGCCATGCATGGCAAGACGAGGAACATGGGTCATGGCAAGCAATGCGTAACCGCCAACCACGGCCAGGCTGATAAAAGCGGCGATGCTCATGCCCAGAAATACAACACCAACGTCGGCAACCGGCAAAAGCCTTGTCAAGGCAATCTGGCTGATGAACCCAATGCCCGCGCCCAGAAACCGCGCTCCGACAAATCCTGCAAGTTTCCCGATAATGCTGGAAAGTTTCATGGTGCGCTGGGGAGCAGCTGCACGTCAGGATCTAACGCGACGCAGGGTCAAGCATTTTGCGCGCATCGGTCAAATCTTTCAGCGCCGCTTTCAAGGCATCATTCTGGGCTGTTGACAAACGATAGAGCACTTTGGGGGCCTCGTCGCGTGGCCTTGCCATGGGAGCTGTGCCAACAGCTGGTCCGCGCAACACAGTGCCGGCTTTGCCCAGCCGCGGTGCAACGGGTGCTTTGCCCGGTAGCGGTGCCCCTTCAAGCATGGCATCACCAGCCCGGGGTTTGATGATCCCCTGACCGACCCCCACAACATAGGTCACATTTTCCTCTTTGAAAATGCGCTGAACGCCTCGAATGGTATAGCCTTCACCGTAAAGCAGCGATCGAATGCCGCGCACCAGATCCACATCACTTGGCCTGTAATAGCGACGGCCGCCTGCCCGCTTCATGGGCTTGATTTGCGTGAATTTGGTTTCCCAGAACCGCAACACATGTTGCGGCACATTCAGCTCTTCGGCAACTTCGCTGATTGTGCGGAATGCATCAGGTGATTTTTCCACTAAAATTTATCCTTGCCCCTGGTGAATTTCAGTCGTCACTCAGTCTTCTTCCCCCGGTTCCAGGCCGTTTATGACGTTTTTCATCACCTGGCTGGGGCGGAAAACCAAGACGCGGCGCGGCGTGATTGGCACTTCTTCACCGGTTTTCGGGTTGCGCCCCATACGTTCACGCTTGGCCCGCACCATGAAGGTTCCGAAAGATGAAAGCTTGACGGATTGGCCATCAACCAGTGCCTCCGCCACCAAATCCAGCACGGAATTGACCATATCAGCTGATTCAGTGCGTGAAAGGCCAATATTGCGGTGCAGTGTTTCGCTTAAATCTGCCCGCGTCAGAGTCTTTTTATTCATGCAGCGACTCCTCCCCCTATCTTGACGTTGGCCTAACGTATCCGCAGGTGGCGCAATCGTCAATTGGAAAATGAATTTAACTCAATGGCTTATGGGCAAAAGTTAAAGCCCTCGCAAAGTCACAGCCGGATGAGCGAAGCACCCCAGGTAAATCCACCACCCATGGCCTCCATCAGGATGAGTTGGCCAGGTTTTATGCGGCCATCCTTGACGGCAACATCAAAGGCCAAAGGAATCGAAGCGGCCGACGTATTGCCATGGCGATCCATGGTCATGACGATGCGGTCTTCTGAAATGCCAAGCTTCCGCGCGGTACCCTCAAGGATACGACGATTGGCCTGATGGGGAACAAACCAGTCGATATCCTTCGACGTCACGCCCGCCATCGCCATGACTTCTTCCATGACGGAAGCGATGTTGACGACGGCATGTTTGAAAACTTCTTTGCCTTCCATCCGCAAAAGACCGACGGTCTGGGTAGTGGATGGGCCGCCATCGACATAAAGTTTGTCATTGTAGCGGCCATCAGAGCGGATTTTGGAGGCGATGATGCCGCGATTGCTGCCGTCATCGGGTGCCGATTGCAAAACCACCGCCCCTGCCCCGTCGCCGAACAGCACGCAAGTTCCCCGGTCTTTCCAATCGAGAATGCGTGAGAAAGTTTCTGCGCCGATTACAAGCGCATTTTTGAATTGACCGGCCTTGATCAGGCTGTCCGCCGTGACCAACGCATAAACAAACCCTGAACAAACGGCTTGCACATCAAAAGCTGCCCCTTGCCGGATGCCGAGATCAGCCTGCACGCTGGTTGCAGTGGCGGGAAAAGTGTTGTCGGGGGTTGAGGTGGCCAACACAATGAGATCGATGGTGCTGGCATCGAGGTTTGCGGCGGCTAGCGCATTTCGTGCTGCTGCCGTGGCCAGGGTGCCGGTGGTTTCGCCTTCGCCAGCAATATGGCGGGCGCGGATACCCGTGCGTTCAACAATCCATTCATCAGTGGTATCGACAATCTTTGCCATGTCGGCATTGGTCATGATGCGCTTGGGCAACGCTGAACCAACACCTGTAAGGAGACTGATCGGCATGGCTGGAACTATTCCGCCTCTGGATTTGGTTTGTCAGAATTTGCCTTATGGTCCGCTGCAATGTCGGGCGCAAGTCCCGTTGCCAGAATGGAATGAACATGGCCCACGTCCTCGGCAATCTTGGCCACCAAGCCGTTTCGCACCATTTCAATGGCCACACCAATGGCATTGGCAAAACCAAATGCGTCGGTGCTGCCATGGCTTTTTACCACCACGCCATTCAAACCGACGAACACGCCACCGTTGTGTTTTCGCGGGTCCATGTGGTCTTTCAATTTTTTGAATGCACCCCTGGCGATGAAGGCACCAATTTTCGACAGCAGACTTTCGGTAAGTGCAAAGCGCAAAATAGTCGTGATTTGCTTGGCGGTGCCCTCCGCTGTCTTGAGTGCCACATTGCCGGTAAAGCCTTCGGTGACAACCACGTCAACTGTGCCCTTGCCGATATCATCACCTTCCACATAGCCGTGATAATGTATGGGCAAATCGAGTTCGCGCAACAACCGTCCGGCTTCCTTGACTGATTCATTGCCCTTGAGTTCTTCGACGCCAATATTCAGCAAGCCGATGCTGGGTTGCGAAATACCAAATTGGCAGCGGGCCATGGCTTCACCCATGACTGCGAATTCCAGTAACTGACGGGCATCGGCACCAACGGTGGCACCCACATCGAGCACCACACTTTCGCCGCGGAGTGTTGGCCAGAGGCAGGCAATGGCGGGACGTTCGATGCCTGGCAAAGTGCGCAAGATGAAGCGCGACATGGCCATCAGGGCACCCGTATTGCCGGAAGAGACAGCTGCCTGGGCCTCGCCCCGCTTTACAGCATCAATGGCCATCCACATGCCACTTTTGCCGCGCCCCCGGCGAAGTGCCTGGCTGGGCTTGTCATTCATGCTGATTGCAACTTCAGTATGATGGATAGTGACGATGGCTTGGATTTCTGGATGCCTGGCCAGAACCGGCGCAATCTGCTTTTCATCGCCATAGAGTTGGAAACGACAATCGGGGTGCTTCGCCGCTGCCAATGCAACGCCAGGCACAACGGCACTCGGACCATGATCGCCGCCCATGGCATCCACTGCAATGTTAAGAACTGCGGTCACGAGCCCTTCATCTCCAGGTTTTGCCCCGTGGAATAATACGATTTGTACAAATCCTGGTTCCCAATCCGATTCGAAATAGCCGCGCAAAACCGCTGACTGCCGGGAAGATAGTGCCTCGCTCCCTCAAAACAACTGTTAAATCACTTCACAATTTTCAAGGCAGCAAAGGGATTTGAGGTCTTGTCCGGTTGGATTTCCATCTCACCAAATGCTTCACCAGGTTTGCGGGGGTAGAGATCAAGCTCCAGCGCAATGGTTTCGGCCACCACTTCACCGAGATCAACAAAGCCATTGATTATGGGGTCGAAGTCTTCATCATCAATGGCATCTTGCGGAACATTGTGGAGGAAATAGCGATCAACGTCAAAGCGCAGATTCTGCTTGAATTGCTCAAGACTGACGACCGACAACTGTTCAAATGCAATTTGCACCTGACCGGTAACTTTCAGCCCGCCGCCGCGCCAAGGCTTGGCTTTCAATTCTGCGGACAAGCTGTGGATTACAGGAATCTTCAGCCGCTTGGCCAAATCGGCACATTCGCGGGAATCAGCGAAGAGTTTTTCAACTGATCCAAGCTTGGGCACCCGGGCCACATCGAGAGGGCGGGAAAATTCCGCCGTTGGTTCATTTTGTTTCATGCGAAAATAATCCGGCCGTTGGTTATGTCTGCGGGGGTTTGGCTTTGCAGATTTTGTTTTGCCGTGAAAGTCCAATGGGCCAGCAAATTTGCTCCCGTTGCATCGCCTGCACCTGCAAAAACGTTGCGTTGAAGCGCATGGCCCAGGCTTTCAATATCTTTCGATTCTGCATAGGCCGCGACGCGGCCAAAAAATGCTTCGGCCATTTTTCGGACTTTTTTGCTGACACCCAAATCACCTACCCCCATTTCCCGCAGTGCGCGATCCATGTCGGTGAAAAACAAATCCGTGAGGGCTTGGCGGAAGGGTTCTGGCTCGGGTTTCAGGCGATCCAAAACCAGGTACATATGCAGCACAAGCATTTCAAAGCGGCCATCAACCGTGTCCGGCACGGCCCAATCGCGATAAAATCCGGGTTGCCGCGCCGCAGCCACAATCGCTCCATAAAGCGCCTCGGCAGGATTGGTTTTCCGGGAAAACAGGCTTTTCAACATCACAGCCTTGCTCCCGCGCAGTGAAATGGGCAAAAGGTCGTCATGATTTTCAAATGTCTTTCTGTTGATTCATCTTCGGCCCACCCGCAGCGCAAATTGGCACTTGTCGTGTTGGCCTTGCTGTCAGGCGGATTAGCTACGGCGTGTTCGCCGGAGATAAACCATCGCGGCTATTATTCCAAGGCGGGCGCCTTGTCGCAAGTCGGTGAAGGCATGGCCAAGACGGAAGTCGAGGGCATCATGGGCTCGCCGTCGACCACGGCCAGCATAAATTTTGCCGGCGACAGCTATTATTATATCACGAGTGTGACGCAAGGTCGGGCCTTCCTTGATCCGGTTGAAGTCAAGCGTGAAATCATCGCCATTCGCTTTGACAAGAGTGACCAGGTTACGAGTGTGGCCCAATATGGGCTGGAAGACGGCCGCATCATCAATATCAACACGCGCAAAACGCCAGTTGCAGGGCAAGAGTTTTCGTTGCTGAAAGAACTGTTCAGCAACAAGACCAACGTTGGACCGAGCGTTGGAAATCTGAAGCGCAATTTTTAACAAGGGTTTGATTGTCTGTTTTGAGGCGCATGCTTCGAGGTTCGCAAGGCCATGCCACCGTAAAATTCTGTTTATCATCGGCTTTCAAAAGTCGTTCAGGTTGCATTCAAGATCTGTCTGCCATTTGTATCGCCTGAACTGAATTGGAGACTGACCATGAAAAAATCTACTGCTGCCGCCTTGCTGCTGCTTGCTCTTGCTTCACCCGCCCTCGCCTCGGCTTTTTGGGGTGGTACTGTCATCAAGGTTGCCAATTGGGATGTGTTGAATGTGCGGGCCTGGCCTGCCAGTCATTCGCGGATTGTTGATGCCTATGACAATGGCGATCACGTCAGCTTGACAGGCCGCTGCAAAAACACCGTCAACAATGTTTCTTTCCGCATTGATGCGGGTGGCTCGGTCAACTGGAAATACGGCAAGATGAGCAAGGCCAATGTCTGGTGCCAGGTGATGAGCCCAAACATTCAATTGGGCTGGGTGCGCGGAAAATTCGTTTGGCCGGAGTAACGGAGGTTTTTCAGGCTGAAGAATTAGGGCCTGTCCTCAAATACGGGATTCGCAAATCAGTTGAAGTGTGATTCATAGGGAACCTTCTTTGGAGGTTTTTGTGATGAAGCGCTATGGTTTGCGGGATGATCAGTTTGCACGGATCGAATTGTTGCTGCCGGG
>JANOXA010000049.1:0-5689 GCA_031418195.1 Hyphomicrobiales bacterium
CCGTAGCCTACTTGGGCGAAGGTGAATGAGGTCCCTTAGGTGCCACAAGCGATGGCCTCAAAGGCAATGACCGTCAAGCCGTCTTGTCGAAGAGCTCTTCCATTTCGAATTCATGGCTGTCCTGTGATGCATCTTCATCCACAATTTCTTCCGGTCCGTTCTGTTTCAGCAGGGCCAGAACATCGGTCAAGCTGGGGCTTGAGCTCCAGCGCAGAAAGCCGCCCTTGCTGGCGATGGTTTGCTCTAAAGCGTTACGAAAGGCTGGGCCGAGTGTTTCATGTTCCAGCGCAAATGCCACGTTGGCAGAAAGGAAGCCAATCTTGTCGCCACAGTCATAGGTCACACCATCATATTTCAGGCCATGGAAGGGCTGGCTTTGCATCAGGCGGATCATCGCATCGGTGATCTGGATTTCGCCACCTGCACCGGGTTCCTGATTTTCGATCTCGGCGAAAATTTCGGGCTGCAGGATATAGCGTCCGGAAATGATCAAGTTGGAAGGGGCCACATTGCGCTTGGGTTTTTCAACCATGCTGTCGATGCTGAAATGATTGTCTTGCCAATCCCTCGCACCAACAACACCATAGCGGTGCACTTGCTCCCATGCGGTTTCTTCGACGGCGATGATGTTGCCGCCGCCGCGCTCATGATAAACATCGACCATCTGTTTCAGGCAGCCGGGTTCGGCCTTCATGATCATGTCAGGCAGCAACACGGCAAAGGGTTCGCTGCCAACAAGGTGTCTGGCACACCAGATGGCATGGCCTAGCCCCAGGGGTTCCTGCTGGCGGGTAAAGCTGGTCTGTCCGGCTCCCGGCAAGTCTTGTTCGAGAATATCCAGTTCCAGCGACTTGCCGCGTTTGCGCAAAGTGGATTCGAGTTCATATTGCTTGTCGAAGTGATCTTCGATCAGGGATTTGTTGCGGCCTGTGACGAAAATGAAATGTTCAATGCCAGCGGCCCGCGCTTCATCGACGACGATTTGAACAAGTGGCCGATCAACGATAGTCAGCATTTCCTTGGGCATCGCCTTGGTGGCGGGCAAAAAGCGGGTGCCAAGACCGGCAACAGGAAAGACAGCAGTGCGAATGGGACGGACCATGATTTTTTACCAACTCTTAACTGACAAACAACGGGTCGCCGGTATCTTAACCTTTGCCCTGATAAATTGTATTAAATTGATCGTGTTGATTTCCGGTTAAGAGAAGGTGTTGGCGATGGCGGTTCTGGTGACAGGTGGTGCGGGCTATATTGGCAGCCATATGGTGTTGGCTTTGACGGATGCCGGCATTGATACGGTGGTGCTCGATAATCTGACCACAGGTTTTCCCTGGGCCATATCACCCGCAGCGAAATTGGTGCGCGGCGACATTGCCGATGAAGCCCTGGTTTTAAAAACCCTGCGCGAACACAAGATCAATGCGATCATCCATTTTGCGGGCTCTATTGTGGTGCCGGATTCGGTTTCTGATCCTTTGGGCTATTATCTCAACAACACCGTCAATTCGCGCAATCTCATGCATTGTGCCGTGAAGGCCAAGGTGCCAAATTTCATTTTTTCATCCACGGCTGCGGTTTATGGCAATCCGAAATCCATGCCGGTAACTGAAACGGAAATGCCTGCTCCCATCTCGCCCTATGGCACATCGAAGCTGATGACTGAGTTGATGTTGCGCGATTCACATCTGGCCTATGGCCTGAATTATGTGGCGCTGCGCTATTTCAATGTAGCGGGAGCTGATGCCAAGGGGAGGTCTGGCCAATCCACGCCGCGCGCCACCCATCTCATCAAGGTGGCCTGCCAAACGGCGCTCGGCCAACGCAGCCACATGGAAGTTTTTGGCACGGATTATGACACACCGGATGGCACATGCTTGCGCGACTATATTCATGTCAGTGATTTGATTTCCGCCCATATGGATGCCCTCCAGCATTTGCGCCGGGGCGGTGAGTCGGGGATTTTCAATTGTGGTTATGGCAAAGGCTATTCGGTGCTTGAAGTGATCAAAGCGGTTGAAAAAGCCAATGGTGCGCCGATCCAGGCCAATATCGTGCCGCGTCGTCCGGGGGATCCTGCCGCAATTGTTGCGGGTGCGGAAAAAGCCCGAACCGTTCTGGGCTGGCAACCCAAGCATGATGACCTCGATCTGATCGTGCAATCGGCGTTGGGTTGGGAGCGGCATTTGCTGCGCCGCAACGCTGCCTAACTCGCGACGCATTTTGTGCCTTTGCTGTTCCGCTGTAACAGGATGATGACCTGACGAATCGAATTCTGTAGCGGCGAAGAGGAATTGAAATGCGAAAGATTTTATTGGTGAGTATGGCCGCAGGACTTCTATGGGCAGCACCGGCCCAGGCTGATGCCAAATTTGAAGCCTTTATCCAAAGCCTGTGGCCGCAAGTGAAAGCCGCGGGCATTCCGCGCAGCCTTTTCGATGCCGGCTTTGCTGGCGTGACAGAACCTGACCAGACGGTTTTGAAACTGGCAAAAACCCAGCCCGAATTCACGTCCACAACATCTGAATATCTGGCGAAAGCCGTGACGCCCATTCGCATTGATACGGGCAAGACCATGAATGCAGAGAATGCCAAGTTGATGGCGGCGATTGAAAGCAAATATGGCGTTGACCGCCATGTGGTGCTCAGCATCTGGGGCATGGAATCGAACTTCGGCAAGGACAAGGGCTCCATGGGGGTTTTGCGTTCGCTTGCCACACTTATGTACGCGGGCCGCAAGCGCGATTATGCCCGGGGCCAATTGGTGGCGGCGTTCAAGATTTTGCAGAAGGGTATTCGAGGCCCTGACAATTTTACCGGATCATGGGCGGCTGCCATGGGGCATACGCAATTCATCCCTACCTCCTACATTTCCTATGCCGTGGATTGGACCGGGGACGGCAAGCGCGACATTTGGGGTTCGAAAGAAGATGCGCTTGCTTCAACAGCCAATTATCTGGCCAAGGCAGGCTGGAAGCGTGATCGGCCGTGGGGTTGGGAAATCAAGTTGCCCAAGGGTTTTGACCGGGGCCAGATTGGTCGCAAGCATTGGAAGACGGTTTCGCAATGGGTGAAAATGGGCGTGAAGCCCGCTTTGGGCGATGGCTTCAATGCGCCACAAGCCGAGGCCTTTGTGATGATCCCGCAAGGCATTGATGGTCCGGCATTTCTGGTGACCAAGAATTTTCTGGCGATCATGGATTATAACTTTTCGCATTCCTATGCGATTGCGGTTGGCCATTTGGGAGATCGCATTCGAGGTGCTGGTGGCATTCAGGCAGCATGGCCCGAGGTAAACTTTGATCTCACCTTTCCACAGCGGGTGGAAATCCAGAAACGTCTTTCGGCCCGTGGTTTTGAAACCGGCGGTGCTGATGGGCGTTTTGGCGCGCGCACCTATGAAGCGGTGATTGGTTTCCAGCGCAAGGCAGGACTGCCACTGGATGGCAAGCCCTCTCTCAAATTGCTTGAGCGATTGCGCAGCGCCGGATAGGCTGTGAAAATGTTACGGTGGGTTTTTCAAAGACTGGTCTGTTTGTGTCTGATTTCCTGGGCCACGCCTGGCTTTGCGCAAACAACTGATCAGCCGCTGATGGGATCGGAAGCCGCACCAGATTTGCCAGCAAGTGTGGTCGAGACATCACCAGTCGTTGCGGACGATGTGTTGCCAGGTGCTGGCGCTGACGAAATTTTTCGGGTGCTGGTGTTCGGTGATTCACTTGCAGGCGGCATGGGTGCCGGAATTTCGCGCATGGCCGAAGAGCAGCCCACTATAGAAGTGGTCAATCGCTTCAACGAACTCTCGGGATTGGCGCGGCCTGAGTTTTATGATTGGGCCACAACCCTGCCAAAAATCACCTTGGCCAAGCCCTATGATGTCGCTGTTTTGATGTTGGGCACCAATGATCGCCAAGCTATTCGCAGTGGCGAAGTCCGTTTCGAATTTGGCTCGCCGGAATGGCGGAGTTTTTATGCAGCACAGTTGGATAGATTGCTGGATGTTTTGAAGTCGCAGGGTTTGCGCGTGTATGTGGTCAGCCTGCCGCCCATGGCAGATGCGGCGTTTGATGCCGATATGCGGGTGATATCCGATATTCAACGCAGCCATGTTGAAAAAATCGGCGGAACTTTCGTTGATATCCGACCGTTTTTTGCAGGCCCCGATGGCCGCTTTGTGGAACGCGGACCAGACGTTGGCGGAACGATCAGAAAATTGCGCTTGGGCGATGGCATTTCATTCATGAAGCAAGGCAACAACCGCCTGGGTCAGGTAGTGCTGGAAGCCGTATTGAAAGTTGAAGCGGGTGTTGCTGCAGAAGTGCCCGTGGCTGCGCCGGAAGTTGCCGCAGAAGTTGCTGTCGTCGAACCAGCCGTAGTGGTTCCCGGCGTCGCTGCAACCGTTGATCCCGCCTTGTCGGCGCTTGAAGTTGCGCCACAATCTGGCCCGCTGTTTGGCCAGCAAGGAAGCAATGGCGAAGATATCGCATTCGATGCCACCGCAGTTGTTCCAGTGAAACCGCGCTTGTCAGTGGCTCAACAACAAAAATCGCTGGAGCCAGTTGGCCGTCAGCCGGGAGCCAAAATTGTTGCGGCACAAGGCACCGTGGCAGAAAAACTCTTTACGACGGGAGAGGCAGGAGTTGCACCTGCGGGTCGTTTTGATGACGACAGCTTTGTGGTGCCCGTACCATAATCACCTCGGCAATGTGGTTGAACCCATCAAGAATTCATCAACAGCTCTGGCGGCTTGGCGTCCTTCGCGGATGGCCCAGACGACGAGTGATTGACCCCGGCGCGAGTCACCAGCGGCGAAGACTTTTTCCACGCTCGACTTGTAGTCTTTCATGTTGGCCTCAACATTGCCGCGCGGGTCAAGCTTCAGTCCGAGGTTTTTCACCATGCCGTCGTGAACGGGATGAACGAAGCCCATGGCGAGCAGAACGAGGTCAGCTTTCAATTCGAATTCTGTGCCGGCGATGGGCTTGAAGTCAGAGCCAGCCCTTGCGCATTTCAAGGTTTTGACGTTGCCGCCTTCGCCTTCCAGGGCAATGGTTGCCACGGCGAAATCACGCACCGCACCTTCGGCTTGCGACGACGAGGTGCGCATTTTCATGGGCCAGTTGGGCCAGACCAGTTCCTTGTTTTCCCTTTCCGGCGGCATCGGCATGATTTCGATTTGGGTGACCGACAAGGCGCCCTGGCGGATGGATGTGCCGATGCAATCTGAACCCGTATCGCCGCCGCCGACGACGACCACATGCTTGCCTTCGGCCAGAATGGGGCGATTGTCCAAAGGACTTTCCTTGCCGACGCGACGGTTCTGCTGGGGCAGAAAATCCATGGCGAAATGCACGCCGCTGAGATCACGGCCGGGGATGGGCAAGTCGCGGCCTTTTTCTGATCCTGCACAAATCAGCACGGCATCAAAACTGTCGGTGAGTTGTTTTGCATCCTGGGTGACCCCGATATGGGCACCGTAATGAAACGTCACGCCTTCCACTTCCATTTGTGAAATGCGCCTGTCGATCAGGTGTTTTTCCATTTTGAAATCCGGAATGCCGTAGCGCATCAGGCCGCCGGCCTTGGCGTTCTTTTCGAAGAGATGCACATTGTGGCCGGCCCGGGCGAGCTGTTGTGCGGCGGCAAGACCCGAAGGACCGCTGCCGACAACAGCCACTTTCTTGCCGGATTT
>JANOXA010000050.1:0-6579 GCA_031418195.1 Hyphomicrobiales bacterium
TCAACACTTCAGGATTTGGTGCCGGTGGCGATTGCGCGCGAAGACGCGGGTAGAGCAGCGCTGTGGCAGGACCGTATCATCACACTGCAAGCAGCCTTGGAATCCAATGGCTGGGACGGAAACTGGTATCGCCGCGGCTTCTTCGACGATGGCTCTGTGCTGGGCTCTGCGGAAAATGACGAGTGCCGGATTGACGCCATTGCCCAGTCGTGGGCGGTGCTGTCGGGTGGGGCTTCGCCTGAACGCGCACTCATGGCCATGGATCAATCTTACAAGCAGCTGGTGCGGCCTGATGACAAGCTGGCGCTGTTGTTTACACCGCCCTTCGACAAGACGGAAAAAGATCCGGGCTATATCAAGGCCTATCCACCCGGCATCCGCGAAAATGGCGGTCAATATACGCATGGTGTGATCTGGTCGATTTTTGCACATGCCAAGCTTGGCCAGACAGACAAAGCCAATCAATTGTTCTCGATGATCAACCCGATCAATCACGCGCTCGATGAAGTTGAAGCACAGAGATACAAGGTGGAGCCCTATGTGATTGCCGCTGATGTCTATTCTGTAGCACCTCACGTCGGGCGCGGCGGCTGGACGTGGTACACGGGTTCAGCAGGGTGGATGTATCGCGCCGGCCTTGAGGCCATTCTTGGGGTGACGCAGGAAGGCAATGTCTTGCGCATCAAGCCTTGCATCGCAAAGGATTGGCAGGGCTTTGAGTTTGATTGGCAGTTTGGTGAAACCATCTACCAGGTCAAGGTTATGCAGGGTGATGATGCAACATACAAAAAGCAGAAAGACGTCCAAAAGATTTCGGCGCAAGAGTTTACAATTGCACTCCGGGATGATGGTGGCATGCGTCAAATCACGTTGCCGATGATGCAGACGTAATCAAAAAAGAGACGGATCGCGATGATCCGTCTTTTTTCTTCTCAAAATCAAAAGTGGTGAGGCGCGTTACATTCTGCCGAGCCAGGAATCGACTTCGGCCTTCACTTTGTCTTTGGCATAGCCATAATGTTTTTGCAGGGTGCCTTCGAGTTCTTCACGGCGGCCCTTGATCACTGTCAAGTCATTGTCGGTGAGTTTTCCCCACTGTTGCTTGGCTTGCCCCTGAACTTCTTTCCAATTGCCTTCTACACGGTCCCAATTCATGACGCTTCTCCAGTGCTGTTTTTCACCAGGCTGAATGCTTGGTCATGATCGAAACGTATTGGCGCGATCTTGGTTCCGTTCATGCGGCAATTTCGGCCTTCGTATCAAAAAACAATGCCTGACTGACAACAGCTTTCACCATGTCAGGCATGAAGGGTTTTGTGATGAGAAATGCAGGTTCTGGCTTTTCGCCGGTCAACAGGCGCTCAGGAAAGGCTGTGATGAAAACCACCGGCACTGCTACAGTTTTGAGAATGTTGTTCACGGCATCAATACCGGAACTGCCATCTGCCAATTGAATATCGGCAAGGATCAAGCCTGGTCGTTTGGTGGACGCCAAATGGATGGCTTCTTTTTCGGTTCGCGCAACGCCCGTGACGCGATGCCCCAGACTTTCGAGCAACGCTTCCAGATCCATGGCAATGATGGGCTCGTCCTCAATGATCATCACGTCAGTGGCAACTTGATGCAAGATCGTCTGTGACGCTTCTTCCAACAACGCATCAATGACAGGAGCGGTCTGTGATAGTATGATCCCGATTTCCTGCTTGTTGAAGCCCTCGATGGACATCAGCAAAAAGGCTTGACGCGTGTGTGGTGCCAGATGTGACAGTTGCCTCTGCGCCATCATTTCAAATGCAGCACCCGTGCCTTTGACATTCAGTGAAACTGATTCCCAGAGTTTGCAATAGGTGCGGTAAAGTGCCACCCGAATGCTGGGTTCAGTTTCAAATGAGCTGGGATCGGCGATCAAGGCTTCCAGAAGCGCCACGACATAGGCATCGCCACTGTTCTGGTTGCCCGTCAAAGCGCGTGAAAAGCGCCGCAAGAAGGGGAGATGTGGTGCAATGCTTGCTGCGAGCTTCATGGGTTTTTCTGCCTATCTAGGTGTGTCACCAAGTAACGATTGAACCGCCAATTCGTTCCATCACAACGAAAATATAAGTCCCTATGGAACCATTCCTGTGTTTTGGCATTGTTTATACTGTTCCATCCCGTCAAAATAGTGAAACGGCATTCATGACGTAGGATGCAGCCTCTCTCTCAGGTGACTTATGGTTGAAAACAAAAAGAACAAGGATAAGGCTGCCAAGCCTGCAAAAAAGATAAAAGACATGATGTCAGTTGCAGCCAGACCAGAGGTATCCGACCTTATCGCGCATCGCTTACGAAAATACTATGATGCAGTTGCAGCCCAACCCGTGCCCGACCGCTTCCTGGACCTGTTAAACCAACTTGATGCCGCAAGTTCTTCGAAGAAGTCCGAATGAGCGGTGCTCGATGACGATTTCAGCTGAATTCCGGGCGCAGATCATAGCGGCCATTCCCGGCTTGCGGGCGTTTGGGCTGTCGCTCACTGCAAGGAGCGACAAGGCTGACGACCTTGTGCAGGAAACCCTGATGAAAGCGTGGAAGCATCACGAGAGCTTCCAGCAGGGCACGAACATGAAGGCCTGGCTCTACACAATTCTGCGCAATGAATTTTACAGCCAAATCCGCAAACGCAAGCGTGAAGTCGAAGATGCTGATGGCATTTATTCCAGCAAAGTTGCCGTGCATGCCGAGCAAGACGGTCACCTTGATATGGCCGATCTGCGCATCGCCTTGGCTAAACTGCCTGAAGATCAGCGAGAAGCGATTATCCTCGTCGGTGCATCGGGCTTCTCCTACGAGGAAGCCGCCGAGATATGCGCTGTTGCCGTCGGAACGATCAAGAGCCGCGTGAACCGGGCGCGTGCAAGGCTGACTGTACTTCTGCATCTGGACGAAGATGAAGCGGTGACGCTTGACGCTCAATCTGGCGTAAATCTTATTGGCGTCCAAAGGAACTAATTCAGTCTTCGCGCGTTGCTGTGAAGCGCTGGGGTTTGAACCCGGCCTTTGAAAGAAACGCTCATGCTCAGCACCGTTCTCGTCGTCATTCTCGTTCTGGTCGTCTTGGGTGCTTTACCCAACTGGGGCCACAGCCGTAGCTGGGGTTACGGCCCGTCAGGTGGCTTGGGCCTCGTGCTTTTGATCGTGGTTGTTTTGGTGCTCATGGGCAAGATTTGATGCATATTACTCTGCCGATCCCAAATCAGTATGCGGTGTGTTCGTTACAAACATGATATCGCCGAAACTCTGCAGTGCATTGATAAATGCTCTACTGTTTGCTCTGATGGGTGCAATTTGCAGTGCGCGGAACAGTGCGCTTGCAGGAACGAACTCACTTTGTGAGCGTTTACATATAGCCACATCTTGGGAACGACCGCTTTGATTGAGGACCGCTTGGATTTTGCCCGTGAACAAGTTCCCCATGTCCGATGAGCCGACATCAGATGTCAAAGTGATCGCAGAACGGCTGCGGTTTACCACTGAACGCTTGTTCATTGCTGAAGAAGCTTCAGGTGCGCTGATCTATGACTGGGATATCGTATCCAACAAAGTCTGGCGCAGTGGCGGTGTGACCCGAATTCTTGGTTGGTTGCCGGAAGAAATCGGCGAGAAAATGGAAGACTGGGCAAGGCTGCGTCATCCCGATGATAACAAGCAGCTGTCGTTGGCACTCCTTGTTGATGAAGGCTCCTCCGATGATCGCTACGCTGTTGAATATCGTGTGCGTCACAAAGCAGGACATTATGTGTGGGTGCTGGATTCCGGCCATGCCTTTAAAAACTTTTCCGGAAAAACCATCCGGATTGCTGGTGCAACAGTTGATATTTCGGCCCGCAAGAAGAGTGAAACCTCGAATTTCCGCCAGGCAAACCTGATTGATCTGTCTTTTGAACCGATTTTTGTTTGGCATCCGGACAAAGGTATTGTCGAGTGGAACCGGGGAGCCGAACAGCTTTATGGCTACAGCAAAGATGAGGCGCTGGGCCAAGCGAGCCTGAAGTTGCTCAAAACCAACACCCTGCTGTCACCCGCTGATATGTTTGCGCGGCTTGAAGATGGCAATAGCCGAACGCTTGAATTTGAACATTACGCGAAGGATGGTGGCCGGATATTTGTCGAAAGCAGGCAGCAGGTCTTCGAGAGCGACGGGGAGATGCTGGTCCTCGAAACCAATCACAATATCACCCACCGCAAACACGCTGAATCCTATACAGCCCGCATGGCTGCTGTGGCCGTGGCATCACATGACGCATTGTTTGGCACCACGCCGGATGGTGTGGTTGAAACCTGGAACGCCGCTGCTGAAAGATTGTTCGGCTATCAAGCCTCAGAAATGATTGGCCAACACGTCAGCATTCTGGCCGAAACCACCGACCGCGAAGAACAACTCGCGTTGATGCGCCGGGCCCAGAACAGTGACGCTGTCGGCCCTTACGATGCCAGACGTTTGCGCAAAGACGGCTCCTTCATAGATGTTTCCATTTCTCTGGCTCCCGTCAAGGCCTCCGATGGAACAGTCACTTCCCTGTCAGTTGCAATTCATGACATCAGTGATCGCAAGGAGTGGGAGGCGCGGCAACGTTTGATGACGCGTGAACTGGCGCACCGCATCAAGAATTCTTTTGCTGTTTTACAAGGCATCTTGCGGTCAACACTGCGTACATCCCGCAATCCGGAAGAATTTGCCGAAGCATTTTCCGGTCGCTTACAAAGCCTGGCAGCAGCACAGGATGTATTGATTGAGAACAATTGGAAGGGTGCGGAACTTGGGGCCTTGGCACGGCGTCAACTTGCGGCATATCTGCTGGAGGATGACAACCGGATCGACATTACCGGACCCGCCGTCAACTTGCCCGCTGAATATGCGGCACCACTGGGTTTGATTTTCAATGAACTTGCCACCAATGCCACAAAATATGGCGCACTTTCAGTGCCCACCGGCAACGTCCAATTGTTTTGGACAACAGAACGCGTGGCGCAATTCAAACTCAAGATTTTTCTGACGTGGCGCGAACGCGGTGGCCCCGCAATTGCGACACCGGGCCCACGCGGTTTTGGTTCCACCCTGATTGAGAAAAGCCTTGCTGACGCCAAGGTTGAAAGCCTGTTTGAGACCGAAGGGCTGACATGCAAGATTGAACTCACCCAAACAATTGTTAAAAAGCGCAACAGAAAGCGGAGCAATTCATAAGTCCGGGCGACGTCACTGGAACAGTCTGGGGGACGACTGCGTTATCGTTGTATGATGACCCGTTTACACACATTCGCATTGAAGATTCTGCGCCCCACTTTGGTGGCAGTCGCCATCCTGCTCTTGGGACCGGTTTTTGCGATGCTGGATCGGGCCCTGCAGGGTGAGCCGCCAACGATCGTTACCATAGAGGCACCGCAAACTTCAAAACCGTCCCAGACAACAATCATCTATAAAAACGCGTTTCTTGGAACTTGATGAGGCCAGATGCGTTTCGTTCAAAACGGAGGGTCTGATCCATGCATCGTCGTGTCACAAAAGCAGTGTTTCCTGTCGCAGGCTTGGGCACGCGGTTTTTGCCAGCCACCAAGGCGATCCCCAAGGAAATGCTGACGATTGTTGATCGCCCCCTCATCCAGCTGGCCGTCGACGAGGCCCGTGAAGCGGGGATTGAACATTTCGTGTTTGTCACAGGCCGCAACAAAAACAGCATCGAAGACCATTTCGACAAACAATATGAATTGGAAGCCACGTTGCGCGGACGCGGAAAATCCAAGGAATTGGATTTACTGGAAAGCGACTTGCCTGGTGCCGGCCAAACCAGCTTTACCCGCCAGCAAGAACCCTTGGGGCTCGGTCACGCCGTATGGTGCGCGCGCCATATTATAGGGGACGAACCCTTCGCGCTCCTCCTGCCGGATATGGCCATGAAGTCACCTGTCGGCTGCATGAAACAGATGATGGATATTTACGACGAACACGGTGGTAACGTCATCGCGGTTGAAGAAGTGCCATGGGCTGACGTGCATAAATATGGCGTCGTCGGATATCAAACCGGCCCCGGCGGCATCATGACAATCAACACCATGGTTGAGAAACCACACCGTGCCGAAGCGCCATCAAATCTGATCATTTCCGGACGCTATATTCTACAATCGCAAATCTTCACAAAAATTGCCGAAGTCAAACCCGGTGCAGGCGGAGAAATTCAACTCACCGATGCGATGATCGCGCTGATGTCGGAACAGGATTTCTTTGGCATGAAATACGATGGCGAGACTTTTGATTGCGGCGATAAACTGGGGTTCCTTCTGGCCAATGTTGCTTACGGCCTGTCACACGAAGAGGTTGGTCCAGCCTTTAGAGAAAGACTTCGGCGTTTGCTGCAGTCTGAGACTGTTGTTGCGGAATTGGCGAAGCCAATCGCGGCGTAAAAAAATTCGAGGGAACCAAACGACACCTCAGGTGTTTCGTCTCCAGAGAAAAACTTGGAGAACCACAATGAAAAAAACAATCTTAGGACTACTCGCAGCAGCAACGCTTCTCGGCGGTGCCGCGACCATGGCGGAAGCCAAAAC
>JANOXA010000051.1:0-20343 GCA_031418195.1 Hyphomicrobiales bacterium
GCCTCAAGAAAACCGCCGCCAGAACCATAACATCACTGTGGGATGCCATCGCAGATGTCTTGCCTACCATCTCGCCTAGCGACAGCAGAAACTTCTTCGTCAACGCAGGATACTCGCCAACCTGATCGGAAAACGCTCTATCCGCCGGGCACACGCGGCATCAGGTATATTTCCTGGTCGGCTGGCAAAACAGTGTCCCATTGGTCCCGGTAAATCTTACCGCCAATCGACACGGCAACCCCGGCCTGGATATGGCGCTCCATGCCAGGGTAGGTTTCACTCAGCAC
Source organism: Hyphomicrobiales bacterium (assembly GCA_031418195.1). Classification (GTDB taxonomy): domain Bacteria; phylum Pseudomonadota; class Alphaproteobacteria; order Rhizobiales; family Aestuariivirgaceae; genus Aestuariivirga. The sequence goes on from JANOXA010000051.1 coordinate 288, forward strand.
ACGGAACAATTCGCGGATCGTCTGGGCCGACACAAAAACCGAAGCCGCCCCACCAGCCATTGGCCGCAACGCCCCCCAGAGATGAATTTCGCGTTTAGAGGTCATTGGGCGTCAGGCGACAAAGCAATCGGCACTTGGGCTTTTGAATTCATCGTTTCGTTTCTACTTCGTGGCAACCATTGCAAAAGGCGCGTCGCTTAGCCGACGGCCCTTCGAGGCCGCGAAGGCGCGGCACCTCAGGGTGAGGAAAAATAAGGAACCCCTCACCCTGAGATGCGAGCCCTTGCGAGCCTCGAAGGGCTGGCGGCAATGAATCTAGAATTATACAGCGATGTTTTCTGCAAGTGCCCGCAGTGCCAGCGCTTCGGTATTGCCGATCGCTTGGAGTTCCGTCGCTCCATAGGCCATCACTCCCGGTAGCTCTGGCACTTCGGCAATCCAGCGGCCGTCGATTTCACGCTCAGTCTCGAAAGTGATGTTCATTGCCTCCACCTAGCATAAAAGAAAAGGCGCGGGAAGTCGTTAGGCCCACCGCGCGTGGGAATGCAATATTCAGTCCTGCTTCTATTTCCCCTTCAGCGATTTCAGCACCCGGGGTGGCGACATTGGCACATGGGTTTGCCGCACACCTGTAGCGTGGGAAATCGCATTGCCGATGGCACCCAGTGGTGGCACGATGGGTGTTTCACCAACACCGCGCACCCCATAGGGATGATGCGGATTGGGGATTTCGAGGATCAGCGTATCAATCATGGGCAAGTCGGAGCAAACCGGAATGCGGTAATCCAGGAAGCCCGCATTCTGCAGGCGGCCATTCTTGCCGTAAACATATTCCTCGTTCAGCGCCCAACCGATGCCTTGGACAGCACCACCTTGATACTGGCCCTCAACATACGACGGATGCATGGCCTTGCCTGCGTCTTGAATGACGGTGTAGCGCTTGATCAGGCTGCGTCCGGTTTCCATGTCAACTTCAACATCACAGATATGGGTGCCGAAGGAAACGCCCGCGCCATCTGCCACGATTTCCGAGTGGCCGGCAATCGGTCCACCCGTATGGCCCGCACCTGCCGCCAAATCCTTCAGCGTCAGGGTTTTGAGATTGCCATACTTGTCGCCCGTGGGTTTGGCTTCACCATCTTCCCAAACCACATCTTCAACCGGAATTTCCAGGGTTTTGGCGGCCCGTTCCCTGAGACTGGTCACAACTTTGCGGGTCGCATCGATGGCTGCCATGGACGATGAAAATGTGCCACGTGAACCATCAGTCATGTCATTGTGGCCGAGCGACGACGTATCGGCAACGATAACCCGCACATTGTCATATTTGACGCCAAGCTCTTCCGCCACAGCCATGGCGAGAGAGGCCCGCGATCCACCAACGTCAATCGTGCCAACCGCAACCGTGACATTGCCATCGGGTGTGACGTTGACGTCAACGCAGGTTTGCCCACCGAAATTGAACCAGAACCCGCAGGCCATGCCACGGCCCATGTTTTTGCCAAGCGGGGCTTTCCAATGGGGATGGTTCCTGGCAGCTTCCAGCGTCGGGCCAATGCCGATGGGACCATAGACCGGACCATAGGAGGATTTGGTGCCCTGCTTGGCAGCATTCTTGATACGCAGTTCAATCGGGTCCATGCCGATTTTATGGGCTACCATGTCCATGGTGCTTTCGACGGCGAACGCCGCGATGGGCGCCGACGGCGCACGATAGGCCGCACATTTCGGACGGTTGAGCACCACGTCTTTCGACACCGATTTCACATTCTTAAAATCATAACAGGCCCAAGCCGTCATCGCGCCAAATTCAGCCCATGTAAAAGGAAACGCGCCATTTTGATAACGCAGCTCGGCAAACGCCGCCGTGATCGTGCCATCATTTTTGGCACCAATTTTGATGTCGATGGATGATGATGAAGTTGGACCCGTGCAGCGGAACACCTCTTCACGGCTCATCGTCAGTTTCACCGGACGGTTGGCTTTGCGTGACAAGGCAAGTGCCAGGGGTTCGGCCCAAAGATGGGTCTTGCCACCAAAGCCTCCGCCAATTTCAGAGGCCGTGACGCGCAGCTTGTTGGCATTCATGCCGAGCAGCGTGGCGCACTGGTTGCGATAAACGAAATGTCCTTGCGTGCACACCCAAAGCTCCGCCGTGCCATCCGGCGACACGTTGGCGAGGCAAGAATGCGGTTCGATATAGCCTTGGTGGGTTTGTTCGGTTTTGTAGGATTTCTCGATGATGAAATCCGCTTCGGCAAAACCCGCTTCAATATCACCATGGCCATATTCGGCTTGCTTGATGAAGTTTGACGATTTTGTGGGCTTTGGCTCAATGCCGTCGGTGAAAATGTCATCATGCAGCAAAGGGGCACCGGGCTTCAGTGCATCATCAACTTCTGTGACGTGGGGCAGAACTTCATAATCCACCTTGATCAGCTTCAAGGCTTCGCGTGCCGTGCGCTCATCAACAGCGGCAACGGCAGCAACGGCATGACCATCATACAGCACTTTCTTCCGCGCCATGCAGTTTTCAAGGATATCGCGCATGCCACGATCACCTCCCGTGTTGTCAGGAAGATCAGCAGCGGTGATCACAGCTTTCACACCCGCCAGCTTTTCAGCCATCGAAATGTCGATTTTCTTGATCCGGGCATGGGCATGGGGCGAGCGCAAGACGAGGGCGACCAATTGCCCCGGCGCAAAAGCATCGGCACCATATTTTGCACGGCCCGTTACCTTGTCGATACCATCAGGCCGCGTGACGCGCTGACCGATGACCTTGAAGTCTTTACGTACAAGTGATGTGTCGAGTGGCATGTCAAGCGCTCCTCTTTGCGAGTTTCAATTCGGTGGCCGTGGCCTGAACGGCCCTGACAATCTTGTCATAGCCCGTGCAGCGGCAAAGATTGCCTGCTAGGCCAAAACGGATTTCTACTTCTGATGGATCAGGGTTTTTGCGCAACAGCGCCTGTGCCGCCATCAAAAAGCCCGGTGTGCATATGCCACACTGCAAGGCAGCATGATCAATGAAATTCTTCTGCAAGGGATGCAGCGCTGCACCATCAGCCATGCCTTCAATGGTTTCCAGCGACTTGCCATCCATTTCTGCACCCAGCACCAAGCAAGAGCAAGTCAGGCGTCCATCCAGAATAACCGAACAGGCACCGCAATCGCCTGTGCCACAGCCTTCCTTGGCACCCGTCAGGCCCAGGCGGTTGCGCAGAACATCGAGCAGGCTTTCATCAGGTTGGCAGGCGTATTCCACCTTGTCGCCGTTGATTGTCGTTGAAACAAGTAGTGCCATGTTTATTTGCCTCCGGCGCGTGCATACGCAATTTTTGCAGCGCGCTTGGCCAGCACGCCCGCCACTTCAGTTCGAAATTCAATCGTGCCGCGTTTGTCATCAATCGGCTTGCAAGCCGCAGAAGCAGCAGCAGCCAATGTGTCCAATGCAGCGTCGTCCAATTTTGTGCCGATGATCGCCTTTGCAGCGTCTTTCACCAACAGCGCTGTAATCGCAACAGCACCCAGCGCCACACGGGCCTTGGTGACCACACCCTTGCCATCAATCGTCAGGTTCACACCACAGGACACCACGGCAATATCCATTTCGGTGCGCGGAATGAAACGCAGATAGGCATCACCGGATTTCGCTGCTTTCTTTGGCAACTGGATGGACTCAATGAATTCACCTTTTTTCAGGTTGGTCCGTCCCACACCTGCGGGAACGTCCTCAACCGCCAGCTTGCGTTTGCCTTTGGGGCCCGCAATTGTAACTTTCGCTCCCGCCGCAATCAGGGCTGGCACGGAATCAGCAGCAGGCGAGGCGTTGCACAAGTTGCCAGCCATGGTGCAACGGCCCTGCACTTGTTTTGAACCGATCAGGTTGGCCGCTTCCACCACACCGGGCCATGCCTTCATCAAAGCAGCATTTTCATCCAAGGCGGCACATGGGGTGGCAGCACCAATGGAAAATCCTGATACCGTCTTCTTGATGTCGGCCATGCCCTTGATGCGCTTGATATCGACAACCAGATCGGGCTCCAGCATGCCGGCTTTCATTTTGACCAAAAGATCAGTGCCACCAGCCAACACAAAAGCTTTGCCTTTTTCCTTGGCAAGCAGGGCCACGGCATCTTTCACCGTGACGGGAGATTCATATCGCATCATTCACCTGTTTGATTGATTGCCTGCAGTTTGTGCCAAGTAGCCGACAAGGTCAACCACTGGTCACGAAGCGTCCTGCCCCGGCACCGACATGGCCTTCATCTAAAGCTGCATGCCTCCGGCATTTTCCATGGCAGTTTCCAGTTCCAGGATCCTGTCATAGTGTTTCCGGTTCAAAATTGAAAAGCCCCCGAGCAACAACTGATGACGCGTCTGACCAAAAGCCGGATCGTCAAAAACACATTGCAATCCACGTCGCAATATATCGACGTTTCCAATAACTGTGACAAACGGCAGGCCCGCCACCAGCGGCGACCGGGCAATTTCCACCAGCCCTTCCAACAATTCCGGGCGATAGCGTTTCGCCAGCGCCACACATACAGCATCAATGGCACAGACATCGGCCTTGCCAAAGCGAACTGCATCAAGGGATGCGATGTGTCCCCCGGTCAAAACCGTTTCGGAAAAGAATATTCCCTGTTTTGCCAAGGGAGCAAAAACCAGTTTCAGCGCCAACATGCCCGACATGGAATCAAGGCTGTTGACTGCGGCCTTACACCCACGAAATTCTGCGAGGGGGGCCTTGGTTCGTGCCAAAATCAGGCTGGAGTAATGCGGGCCATCACAGCCATCAACGGCATAATGTGGCGTTGCTACATAGGCAAGCTTGCCCTTGAATTCATGGGTGTAGGGATAGCCACAGGTCTGGCTGAACAGCAATTCGGGATTGCGCCAGGGAGCTGCATGATTTTCTCCCCGCGACAGAGGGATGTCACTGCCTACATGTCCCCTAAAAGCGCACCAGAAGTCATCCGTTGCGTCTCGCACTTCCGGCCAATCATACATGGGTAATGAAGCGATCATTGCCGCCAAAAAATGCTTGGTAAATTCGTCGTACTTCTCCCTCCCCCTTGTGGGGAGAGCCGGGGTGGGGGTCGCTCCGACGATTGGGTCATCAGAAAATTCCTTACTAAAATCCAGAGTCTTGAGCGACCCCCACCCCGACCCTCCCCACAAGTGGGAGGGGACTCCGGCGCAACATCAACCGATACAATACATTCATCCAAAAACACCTTTTTGTATGTCAAAACTTCTCACGTCATTGAAGCCTAGCCCAAATCGGATATATGATGCGATAGAAATAGCAGATCATGAAATCCGATCCAACACGCAATCCGATAGAATGGCCCACCTTGTTGGTGGTTTTCGGCGTTTATGCCACATTGGGCCTGCTGGTCTGGTTTCACAACAGCCTGCCCTGGTGGGTCATCATGCCCATCGGCACCTATGCCGCCACCTTGCATTCGTCGTTGCAACACGAAGTGCTGCACGGTCACCCCACTCGCCTCCGCTGGCTCAATGAAGCCATGATTTTCATTACCCCCAGTTTTTGGCTGCCCTATCAGCGTTACAAGGAAACCCACCTCACCCATCATAACAATGCTCACCTGACGGATCCCGAAAAAGATCCGGAGTCCTACTACCTGCTGCCTGATGCCTGGGCGAAGGCTGGTAGCTTAAAGCGCCTGTTGTTCGCCATCAATCAAACCCTGGCAGGCCGCATGATCATCGGACCCGCCGTCGGCATCACTCGATTTTGGTCATCAGAGTTGCTGGATATTGTGCATGGAGACAAATCCAAAGCAAAGGCTTGGGCTTTGTTCGCCATGTCGATTGCCGTGATGCTCAGCTATGTGGTGTGGTGTGCCATGCCCGTGTGGAAATATTATCTGTTGATTGCCTATCCCGGCATTTCCTTTGCGCTGGTGCGTTCTTATTGTGAGCATCAGGCGTCAGAACAAGTCGATCATCGCACTATTCTGGTGGAATGCTCGCCCTTCTGGTCCCTGCTCTTCCTCAACAACAACCTGCATGTGGCCCATCATGAACGCCCCGCCTTGGCCTGGTACAAACTGCCCGCATATTACCGCAAGGAGCGCGAGGTTTTGCTCCGGCAAAACAAAGGTTACCGCATGAGTTATGCAGAGATGTTCCGGCGCTATTTCCTGCGCGCCAAGGAACCCATTCCCTACCCCGACATGAAATGGCTGAAGCCATGACATGGGCAACCTCCCTGCCGCCGGAATTCTATCGCGAGGCCACACCGGGACCCTTTCCCGCTGCAAAATATCTGGCGACCAACATTGGCTTGGCGCAACAACTGCAATTGTCAGCAGATTTTTTTGACAAGCCCGAAACCCTGGCTGGCCTTTCGGGAAATGCGCCATTCGAACATTTTAAACCCGTGGCGCTGGCCTATGCGGGCCATCAATTTGGCGGCTGGAATCCGCGCATGGGCGATGGTCGCGCCCACTTGATTGCCACGCTCACGACCAGCGACGGCGAGATGGACCTGCAATTGAAGGGATCGGGCCCAACCCCCTTTGCCCGCAATGGCGATGGCTATGCGGGGCTTGGCCCGATGTTGCGCGAATACCTGGTAAGCGAAGCCATGGCGGGCCTTGGCATTCCCACCACCCGATCATTGGCGGTTATTGCAACAGGTGAAAAAGTCCATCGACGCCGCACTGAACCCGGTGCCATCGTCGCCCGTATTGCCCGCAGCCATGTGCGCGTCGGCACGTTTCAATATGCAGCGGCGCATTTGGGGTCAGACTTGATCAGGCAACTTGTTGAATTTGAAATTGCCCGCAGTTACCCCGCCCTCAAATCATCAGAAAACCAGCCACGCGATCTGTTGCAGGCCGCCATCAGCCGGCAAGCCCACCTGATTGCCCAATGGATGTGTGTGGGTTTCATTCACGGTGTCATGAACACCGACAACATGGCGATATCAGGCGAAACCATCGACTTCGGCCCCTGCGCTTTCATGGACACCTTCCACCCAAAAAAGGTCTTCAGTTCCATCGATGCGAATGGCCGTTATGCCTGGGACCAACAACCCGCCATCGCCCTTTGGAACTTGACGCGCTTTGCCGAGGCCCTGCTGGCTTTGTTGCATGGTGACAAAGACGAAGCTGTGAGTATCGCCCGCGCTGAGCTGGAGAAATTTTATCCCCAGTTCGAGGATGCCTTCGAAGGCGGCATGCGCAGCAAATTTGGCATCACCCATAAAGCCGAAGATGACGGTGCCTTCATCGCAGATATGCTCCGTATACTGATGGACGAGAAACTGGACTTCACGCTGTTCTTCAGAAAACTTGCAAGCGGCGAAACCCCAACACAATCAGCCGATGAACTCTGGCAAAAACGCCTGGGCGGTGCATCCCCAGACATTTACTTGATGCAGCGCTCCAACCCCATCTACATCGCCCGCAACCATCAAGTGGAAGCGGCATTGAAAGAAGCGGAAACCGGCAACCTGGCGCGCTTCTCAACGCTTGCCAGTCTGCTCAAATCACCCTTCGCCGAACAAACCAACATGGCCGAATTCGAGGCACCACCCCTTCCGGAAGAAGAGGTGACACAAACGTTTTGTGGGACGTGAGGAGTCTTCACCTCGCCCGCTTGCGGGAGAGGACGACGCGAAGCGTCAGGTGAGGGCCCGACAGCCCAATTGTGGTATCAAACCACCGTAGCACCCAAAAACCAGCCAATCGCAGCTGTAGCGGCCATGGCCAAGACACCCCAGAATGTGACGCGCAGCGCCCCCTTCAACAGCGAAGCCCCACCCGCCTTTGCACCAATGGCCCCCAATAATGCAAGGAACAGCAGTGATGCGAAACTGACAGTCCAGCTCAACTTGTCAATCGGCGAAACCACGGCGCAAAGCAGCGGCAAAGCGGCTCCAATCGCAAACGACACTGCCGATGTGAGCGCTGCCAGAATGGGTCGTGCTGTCGTAAGTTCTGTAATGCCAAGTTCCTCACGGGCGTGCGTGGCAAGTGCATCTTTCGCCATCATTTGCGCCGCAACTTTTTCGGCCAACTCTGGCTCAACCCCTCGCTTGACATAGATGTCGGTGAGCTCCCGCAATTCGCCGTCATGATCCACTGCAAGTTCCTGGCGTTCGCGCGCCAGGTCAGCCTGTTCGGTATCTGACTGTGAACTGACAGAGACATATTCCCCTGCCGCCATCGACATGGCACCCGCCACAAGTCCAGCCACACCCGCTGTCAGGATTGCCGCATAACCAGCAGTCGATGCCGCAACACCCAGAATCAGACTCGCCGTTGAAACAATGCCGTCATTGGCCCCCAATACAGCAGCCCGCAGCCAACCAATTTTGTGAACCTGATGGCGCTCCGGATGTAGCAACTTTGAGTATGGCATCAGAAGACCACCACAGAACGAATGCTCTCACCCCTATGCATCAAGTCAAACGCCTCATTGATGCGCTCCAATGGCATGGTGTGGGTGATCATCGGATCGATTTCGATTTTGCCATCCATGTACCAATCGACAATTTTTGGAACGTCAGTGCGGCCCCGTGCGCCACCAAAAGCCGTGCCACGCCATGATCGGCCGGTTACTAATTGGAAGGGCCTGGTTGAAATCTCTTGCCCTGCACCAGCCACGCCAATGATGATCGATTGTCCCCAGCCCTTGTGCGCTGCTTCCAAGGCAATACGCATGACTTTCACATTGCCGATGCATTCAAACGTATAGTCAGCCCCACCATTGGTGAGGGCCACCAGATGCGCCACCATGTCTCCCTCAACCTTTGACGGATTGACAAAATGCGTCATGCCAAATTTGCGGCCCCAGGTTTCCTTGTCGTCATTCATGTCTACGCCAACAATCTGACTGGCACCTGCAAGCCGCAATCCCTGAATGACATTGAGGCCAATGCCACCAAGTCCAAACACAATGGCCTTTGAACCAATTTCAGCCTTGGCGGTGTTAATGACAGCACCAATGCCTGTGGTGACACCGCAGCCGATATAACAAATCTTGTCGAAAGGCGCGTCCTGCCGCACTTTCGCCAAGGCAATTTCCGGCATGACCGTGTGATTGGCGAAGGTGGAGCAGCCCATATAGTGATGGATCATCCGGCCCTTGTAGGAAAACCGCGACGTACCATCCGGCATCACGCCCCTGCCTTGCGTCACCCGGATTTTCTGACACAGGTTGGTTTTGGGATTGAGGCAATATTCGCACTCCCGGCACTCCGGCGTGTAAAGCGGAATGACGTGATCGCCGACTTTCAGTGATGTAACACCTGCCCCGACCTCACGCACAATGCCGGCGCCCTCATGGCCCATGATGGCTGGAAACAGGCCTTCGGGATCAGCACCTGAAATCGTGAATTCGTCCGTATGACAAACACCTGTGGCCTTGATCTCAACCAAAACCTCACCCGCACGAGGTCCTTCAAGATCCACTTCAACGACTTCAAGTGGTTTGCCAGCTTCAAAGGCGACGGCGGCGCGGGTTTTCATGTCATTGATCCATCAAGCCTGTTGACAGCTTCGACGTTTGCAGCCGAAGCGCCCTTTGGATCAAATTCAGCGGCAAGCCACGTATCCACAATCGCCTTGGCCAATTCCGGGCCAATCACCCGCGCCCCCATGGTGATGATTTGCGCGTTGTTTGATGTGGCGGCTTTGCCCGCCGAATAGGTGTCGTGGGTCAGGGCAGCGCGAACACCAGGTACCTTGTTGGCGGCAATACATACGCCAATGCCTGTGCCGCAAATCAGGATGGCGCGGTCATGCTCCCCACTCTTCACAGCATTGGCCACTTTGCCGGAAAGATCAGCATAAAACCCGCTTTCACTCATGTTGGTAACAGCGTGGTCGCCCCTGGCTTTCAGATGGGCTTCGACAACATCAAGCAATGGTTTTCCAGCGCTATCGGCACCCAGTGCAATTTTCATGGTTTTGAATCTCCTTTGGACTTTTCAAGCGAAGTATAATGCCAAAGTGGCAGCAAGGCCAAGTTCGTTTAAGGAAATTCTGCCGTGGCGGTTTTATCAGCCAGGAGTGCCAGAGATGTAAGCTTTCAAGGTGACTTCGACACCATCGGCCCACAGCCTGTTTAACCAGACCGAAAAGGCACTGCGGAAAATTTCTGATTTGGCCACATCGCCATAAATATCTTCCATGCCGAGCCATCGCAGTGGATCAGCTTTGGCAGCGTGCGCCAAGGCACTGAGGCGCGGCCAAACCGGATCATTGGGTTCAATAACTTTGCCACTGTCCGTGGTGCCTGCACAATAACGGCACCACAAGGCCGACTCGAGCGCCAAGCCTGAAATGCCACGCCCCGCCTCCAGATTGTCAGCGATGACGGGGACAATGAATTTGGGCTGGCGATTGGAACCATCGAAACACAAGCGCCGTTCTGTGTCACCGATCTTGGGATTGGAGAAGCGGCGGTCGATCAGTTTGTAATAGTCCTGGATGTTGGTGTTCGGCACTGGCAGCACCGTTGGAATGATTTCTTCCTGCTCGACCTTTTCAAAGAAGCCGCGCACCACAGGGTGCTCCATCGCTTCATGCACATAATGCACGTCGAGCAATCCACCCGCGTAGGCAATGACCGCATGGCCACCATTGAGAATGCGAATCTTCATGTATTCATAGGGCGTCACATCAGCCACAAATTGCGCGCCGACTTTTTCAAAATCCGGGCGGCCCGCCGTGAACTTGTCCTCGACCACCCATTGAATGAATTCTTCACAAAACACTGGCCAATTGTCTTCAATGCCAAACATCTCATGAGCCAGTTTACGTTCACGGTCAGATGTGGCAGGGGTGATGCGATCAACCATGGCATTGGGGAAAGCCACGTTGGCAAGAATCCAGTCGGCGAAGGCCGGATCCATCAAACGGGCAAGTCCCGCCACGGCATTGCGGGTGACCGCGCCATTGTGGGGCAGATTATCGCAAGACATCACGGTGTAGGGGAGAAGTCCTTTCGCCTTGCGGGCCTTGAGACCTGCCAGAATAAGCCCGAACACCGACATGGGATCATCAGGGTTTTTGGCATCGCGCTGCAGGGCCGGATGGTTGGGGTCGAACTTCCCGGTGGCGGGGTCAATCATGTAGCCGCCTTCCGTCACCGTCAGCGAAACAATGCGGATGGCAGGGTCAGCCAGTGTTTTCAAAAGCCGGGGACGATCAGCAGGTGGAATGAAATCAATCATCGGTGCGGTGACACGAGCCGAACTCCGGTTGGCATCCTGTTCCACAACGGTTGTCAGATAATCCTGGGCCGCCAGTTTCTGTCGCATCACCTCATCGGAAGGCAAAACACCCGCACCAATGATCGCCCAATCCAGATTGAGTCCGCGATTGAACAGGTCATCAAGATAGATCGCCAGATGGGCGCGGTGAAAATTGCCCACACCAAAATGCACGATGCCCGGTGTTTGCGCCGAGCGGGCATAACGGGGAGTTGCAATATCAGCACGCAAGCCACGAACACTGACGAGAGACAATTTGGTCATGGCAAGGTCAACTCATGCTGCGGGTGAAGTTTTGGGGCGACGTCACCGAATAGCCATACCGGCGGCATCGAAGCGATGCACCCGGCCTTTTTCAGGCGTCAGCCAAATGGCATCACCAGGCCCGAATTTGCTCTCGCCAGCAGCCCGCACTGTAATCATGCCCCGCTGACCAGCATCGACATGCAGAAAGGTGTCTGATCCCAGATGTTCCGTCAGCCTCACGGTGCCGGACCACTCACCTTTTTTGTCCGACAGCAGAATATGATCCGGTCGCACGCCCACTGTGTTGCCCTCGATCAAATTCATTTTTGGCGAACCTATGAATCCAGCTACAAAAAGCGAATTCGGTTTGTTGTAAAGTTCAAGGGGGGTGCCCACCTGCTCAATCACGCCCCTGTTCAAGACAACGATGCGATCGGCCATGGTCATGGCTTCAACCTGGTCATGGGTTACATAAATGCTGGTTGATCCCAAATCCTTGTGCAGCTGCATGATGAAGATGCGCATGTTGACGCGAAGCGCCGCATCAAGATTTGAGAGAGGTTCGTCAAACAGGAAGGCCTTGGGATTGCGGACGATGGCGCGGCCGATGGCGACGCGCTGGCGTTGGCCACCGGAAAGTTGACCGGGTTTACGGTCCAGGTATTCCGTGAGGTTGAGGGTTCTTGCGGCCTCTTCAACCTTCGCAGTGATTTCACCGGTTGGCATCTTTGCCATCTGCAAGGGGAAGCCGATGTTCTTGCGCACGGACATGTGCGGATAGAGCGCATAGGACTGGAACACCATGGCAAGCCCGCGTTCCGATGGGCCAACGTCCGACACGTCCTTGCCATCGATGACGATCTGGCCCGACGTTGTGTCTTCAAGGCCCGCGATCATGCGCAGCAGCGTTGACTTGCCGCAGCCTGACGGTCCGACAAACACCACGAATTCGCCCTTGTTGATGTCGAGGCTGGCACCTGGAATGATGACGCTTTCGCCGAAAACCTTGCGGACGTTTTTGAGGGAGATATGTGCCATTACTTGACGGCTCCGAATGTGAGGCCACGCACCAGCTGCCGTTGTGAGAACCAGCCAATGACGAGGATGGGGGTGATGGCCATGATCGAGGCCGCAGACAGCTTGGCCCAGAACTGGCCTTGCGGGTTTGAGTATTCCGAAATCAGGAAGCCGATGGACGCCGCGTACTTCGTGGTGAGGCTCAGTGTCCAGAAGGTTTCATTCCACGCCAGGATGAGGCTGAGCAGACAGGTGGAGGCAATGCCGGGCACCGCCATGGGTGTGAGCACACGCACCAACTCGTCCCAAAGGCCAGCGCCATCCATGCGAGCCGCTTCGAGGATTTCGCCCGGAATTTCCTTGAAGTAGGTGTATAGCATCCAGATCATGATCGGCAGATTGATCAGCATCATCAGCGGGATCATGCCCCAGAAACTGTCGAAAATATTATATTCGCGCCAATCCCAGCCCTCGCCCCAATTGTCAAACACCAGGCCGCTGCGACCAAAGATCAGAAAGATGGGAATGAGGGCGCCAGCCGGCGGCATCATCTTGACAGAGAGAATCCAAAGCAGTGAATCCTTGGTGTTGCGGGTGAAGACCCAGGCTGTAACTGGAATGAAAACCAGTAACAACATGGCGAGGCCGAACAGCGGATTGGTGACCACCCAGCCGTTGGCATAAAGAATGGCGAAGGCCAGTGCGATGGATCCTAGGATGATGCCAAGCCACGTGAAGCCATTGAGCTTGCCTGCGGCTTCGCCTCGCGGCGCAAAGGCCATTGACCAGGCGGCGGGGACAGCGAAGATGACACCCAACAACGTTGAACCCAACGCAATGATCAACGTGTTGCTCAAGTATCTGACGTAGTCGGAACGGCGCTGCACTTCGCCAAAATTCTCAGCTGTCCAGTCCGAAACAAAGAGTGTTTGCGGCATGGCATAGGCATCAGCTTCGGCTTTGAATGACGCCAGCGCTGTCCACAGGATGGGGAAGAACATGAGAAGACCGATGCCCCATGCAAGGACGCCAAAAAAGATGCTGCGGCGGCGTGAGATTTTCTTGGCCATTTTCTAGTTTTCTAGGTTCTTGCCCATGAGGCGCACAAGGAAGATTGAAACGAGGTTGGCGAGGATGACGGCAATCACACCACCCGCTGCAGCAGCGCCGACGTCATTGTCGTTCTGCAGCCGCGCGAACACGAGATAGGTGAGGTTGCCGGCAAAGCCACCCACCGACGTCACCTTGATTTCCGCAAAGGTGTTCATGACGAAAATGGTCTGGATCAGCACCACCACGGTGATGGGGCGCGCAAGATGCGGCAGGATGATGTGCCAGAAAAAATTCCATGACTTGGCCCCGTCCATGGCGGCTGCATCACTCTGTTCTGAATCGAGAGACTGCAAGGCTGTGAGCAGGATGAGGGCCGCAAAGGGCATCCACTGCCAGGCCACGATGAGTCCAACAGAAAACAACGGTGCTTGTTCGAACCAACGGAACGGCTGGATAACACCGAACCATTTCTGGATTTCAGAGAACAAGCCAAACTGCGGATGCATGATCAGGTTCTTCCACACCATGGCCGAGACGGTGGGCAGGATAAAGAAGGGCGAGATCATCAAGACACGGGCAATGCCCCGTCCCCAGAAAGGCTGGTCAAAAAGAATGGCGAGTGCAATGCCGCCCACCACAGTCGTTACGATGACGCCTCCAACCAACAGTAAAGTGTTGATCAGGTTTTTGACGAAATAGGGGTCTTTCAGGAAGTAATAGAAATTGTTCCAGCCGAACCAGCGCAGGTTCTCGGGGTCCTGCAGGCTGTAGCGCAGGAACGCAAAATAGATGACCAATGCCAAGGGCACGAAGGCGAGCATGGAAAGTGCGCCGATGGACGGTGCCAGCGCCAGTCTTGCCAGTTTTTGTGCCTGCCGTGTTGCCATGATCAATTTCCAAGCCCGCACATGTAAAACATCTGTCTTGCACAAATGGCTCCAATCCACATCTGCGAGATAGATGACAAGAAGCCCTCCCCGCCACTATGGCGGAGAGGGCCCTCGGGAGGAAGACTACTTGATGTAACCAGCCTTGGTCATTTCGTCTGTGACATAGGTCTGTGCTTGTGCGAGGGCCTCGTCACCTGTCATTTGACCAGCAAGTGCTGCCGAGAACAATTCACCAACCTTGGTTCCCATGCCCGCAAACTCAGGAATGGCAACGAACTGCACGCCAACATATGGAACCGGCTTTACAGTTGGCTTCGTCGGGTCGGCAGCGTTCATCGACTCAAGTGTCATCTTTGCAAATGGCACTTCGAGGTACTTCGGGTTGTTGTAGAGCGAGGTGCGTGTGCCTGGAGGAACGGCAGCCCAGCCTTCTTTCGAAGCCACGAGATCGCCATAGGCTTTGGACGTTGCCCAGCTGATGAACTTCTGAGCTGCGTCCACCTTCTGCGAACCAGCAGGGATGCCAAGGGCCCAAGCCCAGAGCCAGTTGGCGCGCTTGCCGAGGCCCTTGTCAGGCGCCAGCGTGAATCCAACGTGTTCGGCGATTGACGAAGCCTTTGGATCGATCACGAAGGAACCAGCAGCTGTTGCATCTGACCAGATGCCGCACTTGCCGGACTGGAAGAGTGCCAGGTTTTCAGAGAAGCCGTTGCCTGAAGCACCTTCAGGACCAGAGTCCTTCATCACTTTCAGATAGGTGGTGAGCGTGTCTTTCCATTCGGGTGAATCAAACTGTGGCTTCCAGTTTTCATCAAACCAACGTGCGCCGAAGGAGTTGGACATGGCAGTGATGTAAGCCATGTTTTCACCCCAGCCGGCCTTGCCGCGCAGGCAGATGCCGTTCACGCCATTGGCGCGGTCGGTCATCTTGGCGGCAGCGTCGATCAGGAAGTCCCAGGTTGGCGCGTCTGGCATGGTGAGGCCAGCTTTCGCCATCAGGTCTTTGCGGTACATGACGAAAGATGATTCACCGTAGAATGGCGCAGCATAGAGCTTGCCATCATAGGACAAACCGCCAGCAACGGCAGGCAGAATGTCTGCAGGATCATCAAGACCAGCGAGTTCGACGAGCCAGCCCTTTTTGCCCCAGATTGGGGTTTCGTACATGCCGATGGTGATAACGTCGTATTGGCCACCCTTGGTGGAAATATCTGTCGTCACTTTTTGGCGCAGATCATTTTCTTCCAGTGTTACCCAGTTCAGCTTGATGTCTGGGTTCTTGGCTGTAAAATCATCCGTCAGGCCTTGCATGCGGATCATGTCGCCGTTGTTCACGGTAGCGATTGTCAGTGTGGTTTCTGCAAGTGCGGTGGTGGAAAGTGCTGCAAGGGCGAATGCGCCCAAAACACCTGTTACTAAATTCTTCATTCAAATCCTCCCAAGAGATCGCATGGGCTTTTGCCCACGATACGAGAGGAAGTCACATCTCATGGGTCTTGTGTCAAGTTAAATTCGTCGCTGCAATGCAGTATAAAAATGGCGCACTTGCGGTAAGTCATTGATATAAAGCAGTAAGAAATACAAATGCAAATGCCCATCAATGTAGCAATTGCTCAGCCATGGTTTCGTTGGTAATCAAGCCGTTGATCAATTTTCCCCGCAGCGCTCCCAGAATGGCCCGGTAACGCCCCATTGCCATGGCAACACCGATAACCCGGCGTTTTGCCGGTGTTTCGAGGGGAACACTCAGCACCCGGTCATTGATCATGCCCTCAATCAGCTTGCCTTCCGCATTGAAACTCCAACCGGTTATCTCACCAACGGCCCCAGCTTTCACCATGGCGCGCAACTCGTCTGGCCGTACAAAACCGTCGCGCAGCAAGGCTGCTGTTTCATCTACCGTGCCAATGCCCACGAAGGTCACATCAGCCTGGGCCGCCAGATCCATGACATTGCGCAATGACTTTTGTTGCACCAACAGGTTCTTCTCATGCACCGTGGCTGCAATCACCGGGAACGGCATTGGATAATGTGGCGCTCCCACCCGGTCGCCCACGCGCGAAGACACTTCGAACACAGTTGCCGAACCATCAGGCGCGATGTTGCCAACGATCGAAACAATTTTGTGTTGCGGGCATTCCATCGGGCTGACTTGTTCAGCAACGGCCCGCAGCGCCCGGCCAGTGCCAAGCCCCACAATCACCGGATGGCGCGAAACCAGATAACGCTCCATTTCAGCAGCAGCCGCTTCGACGATACCCAGGGTTTCTGAATTGGATGTGGGATCGGCAGGCACCACTTCGCAACTGGCCAGACCATAAGTTTCTTTCAAACGGTCCGACAATTCGAGGCAACGCCCCAGCGGATGATCGAAGCGTACCTTGATCAGACGTTCGGTAACGGCGAGTGATACAAGTCGCTGCGCGGTCTGTCGTGACACCCCCAGTTTCCTGGCAATTTCGTCTTGGGTATTGCCAGCAATATAATAAAGCCAGCCGGCCCGGCCCGCATCGTCGAGGCGCTCTTTCTCAGGTTCAGGTTTACGGGCCAAGTCATGTGATCCTCATTCAACCTGTGGTGCTACACTGCTGTTGTGGCAAAGACCAGCTTTGCGAAACAACTGCAAAACCTCGGCCATGTCCATCACCACGCGGTCAACAAAAAGGTCAGGCGGCAAAATTTGTCCGGCCTTGATATGAGAGCCACCGGCAAAGTGCCATACAGCCATGCCTGCCGCCCGGGCTGCCCTCACACCCATCTCGCTGTCTTCAAGCACCAGACAGCGACTGGGCGAAATCCCCTGGGTCGTTGCCGCATGCAAAAACAAGTCTGGCGCTGGCTTGGCATTTTTCACAACAGCAGCAGAATAGACATGCAGCCCGAAATGCGTGTCAAGGCCGCAAACCTTCAGCGAGAAATCAAGCCGTGGCGGAATCGAGCCTGAAGCCACACAATGCTGCACCTTCAGCGATTTCAGTACCTGATCGACTCCTGGCATGGGTTTGAGCTCAGTTGCAAACAGCGCATTCAGACGCACGAAATACTCGGGCGCAAAACTTGCTGGCAAATCCCGGCCTGTCCGCGCTTTCAATTGCGCCGACGCCGAAGCAAAGCTGCGACCCAGAAATTCAGATTGAAACTGTTTGACGGTGAGGCCAATGCCCAATTCTGCCAATTGCCCCATCAACACGAAGGCACTCAGCATTTCGCTGTCGACCAGAACCCCGTCGCAATCAAAAATCACCAGATCAAACGCTGCGTCCATACAGGTCAACACCTAGCAAAGATTTTGCGCAGGCTCTCCCGCCAGAAAACGTCGCACCTCTTCGGCTGCCAAACCCGCCGCATAAGTGACGGTACGAACCGAAGCTCCCGCAATATGCGGTGTCAGCGTAACATTTGGCAATTGCAACAACGGCCAATCAGCAGGCACCGGCTCAATGGCAAAAGTTTCCAGCATGGCACCGCGCAAATGCCCTGAGGCCAAAACGCTGTAAAGCGCATCATAGTCCACGAGGGGACCACGAGCCGTGTTGACCAACGTGGCGTCGGGCTTCATCTTGCGCAAGGTTTCTGCGTTGATCATGCCTTTGGTTTCAGCCGTGACGCGGGCATGCAGCGACACCACATCGGCTTCAGTCAAAAGCCTTTCAATTGATACCTGCACAACCCCATCGCGCAAGTCTTCTGCTGTCAGTTGCACATAGGGATCGCAGACCAGAATGCGACAGCCAAATGCCTTGAGCAACTTGACAACCCGTCTACCGACTTCGCCATAACCGACCAGACCAACTGTCATTTCTGAAAGCTCGCGGCCCGTCACATCGGCCCGGTACAAGTCACCGCGATATTCACCCCGCCGCAACGCATCATGGCCCCGCGTGATATTGCGGGTCTCAGCGAGCATGGCACCAATGGTGAATTCGGCAACAGCCGTCGCATTGCGTCCCGGCGTATTGACCACGGTGATGCCACGTTCACGGGCAGCTTTCATGTCGATGTTGACGGGACCACCGCGCGATACGGCAACGAATTTCAGCTCTGGCAACCGGTCCATGATGCCGGCGGAAAGCGGCGCAAGTTGCGTGACGAGAATTTCTGCGTCACCCGTCAGCGCAACAACCTCGTCAGCACTGCCCATATATTCCTTCAGGCCGTCCATGCCCTCAACCGCGTAGCCATGCTCCATCGGTTCATCTGGCCATGGCAGATCATGGGTTGCGATGCTCAAGGCAAAGTTTTTGCAACACTCACGCAGCGCCTCTTCGAACAGGCGGGAAAGCATGAAGCGATCACCGATGACTGCTATTTTTCGGCTCATCTGGCACCGTCCAAACCACGCCAGACCGGCCGCATGGCATTGCGAGCTGCGAGATAAATCGGGAATTGGGCGTCGTAGGTCGCAGTCATGTCCGGGTCCGGTTCTGTTGCAGGGCCGAGGTGTGGCGCAACCCAGATGTTGGCACAAGTAGTCATGTCAGGAAAGATTTTCTGTTGAACGGCTGCAATCATGGCAGCCCCGGCGGCTCCCGCTTCATCGCGCGACACGCTGCGAATTCTGGCGTTGAGCACGCTGGCCAATATGACCCGCAAGGCTTTGGAACGAGCGGCTCCGCCGGTGATGCGGATTTCTTTTGGGACAGGGCCCATGGCCAAAAAGCAATCGCGGGCGGCATAGGCCAGACTTTCGAAGACGCCGCGCATCATGTCAAGATAGTCAGTCGTGGTATCGAGGCCATTGAACATGGCGCGGGCGGCGGGCTCCATAAAAGGGCCGCGCTCTCCGGCTTTTGAAATATAGGGGTGATACAGGATTTTTGCAGGCACGCGGGCCAGCAGTTTTTCATCCAGGCCCAGAAGCAATTCGCTACGGGATTTTTCAAGGCCTTGGTCTTTTAGAATTCCACGCGCCACATCCAGCAGCCAATCGATGTTCAGCGTGGAAGCCATGTTGGACTGAATCTGCGCCACCATGCCAGACGCCGGAAATACCATGGTGTAACCGGATCGTTCGGCATTCAACCGCACGTCTGAAGCATTTGGCTGCAGTCGCATATGCATGCCAGTGGACCCAACGATGGTGCAGCCTGTCTGGCCTGATGGATCAAACAACCCACCGCCCAGACCAGTGCAGAGAACATCGACATAGCCCAGGCAAATTGGCGTTCCCTCACGCAGGCCGGTGTGAGCCGCAGCTTCCGAAGTCAATGCGCCATTGACCACCGTGCCATCAACAATCGGCGGCAACAACCGCTTGGCATTGCCTGCACCGAGCACGTCCAGAATGTCTGCCTTGTAGGTCCGGGATTGATAGTCGCCAAAAGTGAAATTGGCTTCTGAAGGGTCTGTGGCCCGGTCGCCGCAGAGCTTGAAATAGAGCCAGTCCTTGCAGTGAAAACCATGCGCCGCCTTTTGCACGGCTTCCGGCATGTGCTGTTTCATCCAGATCAGCTGCGGCCCCTGCTGGCAGGCGGCAAGGCCCGAGCCGGTCTTTTCGAAACGGGCGCGGTCATGCGGGCCTGCGCGGATTTCATCCACTATCGAGGCGGCGCGGGCGTCGAGCCAAAGCCAGCCATCACCGACCGGAGCG
>JANOXA010000052.1:0-61146 GCA_031418195.1 Hyphomicrobiales bacterium
CAATCTTGTCGAGCGCTTCTTCTGTACAATCAAACACTTCCGGGGCATCGCAACGCGCTACGAGAAAACCGCAAGAAACTTTCTTGCAGGTGTTCATCTCGCTTGCGCATGGGTCTGGCTTAAATGAGGACAGGCCCTAGATCGGGAAAAAAGAAAAGAGTTTATGGCAAGAATGGAACCAATCGTAGATGTACGCGATGTTAACGAGCATGGTTACGATGAAGTTGGTATAAAAGGTAAGCCAGTTACACGTCCGCAAGCACAAATCCATTTCGAAGGAAAAATGAGCGTAGACGAAACATCTAAGATTACGATGAATGGCGAGATGTTCATCGGAAATCTAAAATTGAGTGACATCCATGATGCGGTCGAAGTTCTCAGAAAAATTGCAGGGTTTAGTTCGCTAGTGTGAAATTTTGTCAGTCTGAGACTTGAGTTAAATTTGCTCATCCAACTAAACGGTGCTATTTGACCCTTATGAAAGACTTTGCAACCAAACCCGACATGATCGCCATTCGACGTGAAGGCCAAGCTTTTCTCGCTGAGATCGAAAAGCGCGGACACATCCTTCCGTCTTTGGAAGATGTGCAGAGCATGAAAACATATATCGCAGTTCGTGAGACTGGATCAGACGAATTTGCTGGCTTTACCGAAGATCGAAAACCACAGGTGATAAAACCAAAGTGACAGCGCCCCTGTTGATCGTTCTGGCTGGACCCAATGGGTCTGGAAAGTCAACATTATGCGGCCTGCCAGCTTTCAAATCAGTTCTCGAAATACGCGACGTCACAGTTATCAATCCTGATGATATTGCCCGCCAAGCGCCGGCTGAAAGTAATGCTTTGATATGGTCAGGACGCAAGGTCCATGAGCTTACGGAAACGCTGATCCTCAACAAAAAATCATTCCTTGTAGAAACAACGTTGTCAGGCCGAAATCACTTCAAGACAGTCGAGCGTGCAATAGCGGTTGGCTATGAAACCGCAATGCACTTTGTGTTCGTTTCAGATTTGAGCTTGGCCAAGCGCCGAGTGCGGATCCGCGTAGAACTTGGTGGCCATGATGTGCCTGAAGTTGATCA
Organism: Hyphomicrobiales bacterium; assembly: GCA_031418195.1. GTDB lineage: Bacteria > Pseudomonadota > Alphaproteobacteria > Rhizobiales > Aestuariivirgaceae > Aestuariivirga. The sequence continues at coordinate 1,082 of JANOXA010000052.1, forward strand.
AGAGAGACGCTACGAAAAGTCGCTGTCCCACGCCGCAGAGATGATTGGGCTTGTCAATGAAGCCTTGATCTATTGCAATGATTTCAGATCAAAAAGCCACGAATTGATAGCAACATATCAAAACGGTGAGATTATCCAGAAGGCTGAAAGTTTGCCGGGTTGGTTACCGTAACGCCGTTTCTAACCACGGCCTATTCGCAAACAAACTTGCCCAGCGACCGATAAATCCCTAGACACAATCCAGCAGCGCCCCTCAAACGGGGCTGGAAGCTACTCCGGTGCGGCGGACCCTGACGGGCGTCTAGTCCGGAAGCTGCCTTTCCCCGCCGTTTCGGCGGCGTTGTGATGTGGAGAGGCAGAAGCAATGACGACAAAACTGGGCGTGATGTTGTGTGGCCATGGCAGTCGCAACCGCAAGGCTGTGACGGAATTTGCCAATCTATCAGAACATCTGAAGAAGCGCCTGCCGCACTACCCCGTCGAATTCGGCTATCTTGAATTTGCCACACCCATCATTCGCACGGGCCTTGATATCCTGAAAGAAAAAGGCGTCAACCGCGTTCTCGCTGTACCCGGCATGTTGTTTGCTGCGGGACACGCCAAGAATGATATTCCCTCGGTACTCAATGCCTAGGCCGCGCAAAATGATCTCCGCATCGATTACGGCAAGGAACTCGGCATCGACCCGAAAATGATGCGGGCTGCGGGCGACCGCATTCAGGAAGCCATCGACGCCGCACCCACCCATGTTGAAAAACACGACACACTTCTGCTCGTCGTGGGCCGTGGCGCATCAGACCCTGACGCCAATTCCAACGTTGCGAAAGTCATGCGCATACTCTGGGAAGGTTTTGGTTTCGGCTGGGGCGAAGTCGCCTATTCCGGTGTTACGTTTCCGCTTGTTGAACCCGCCCTAGAACACATCACCAAGCTGGGCTTCAAGCGCATCATCGTATTCCCCTACTTCCTGTTCACAGGCGTCTTGGTGCAACGTATTTACATGGCAACCGACGCTGTTTCCGCCAGGCACCCCAACGTCGAATTTCTGAAAGCGCCCTACCTCAACGATCACCCTGCAGTTGTGGATACCTTCGTCGAGCGCATCGAACAAATCATCTCCGGCGACATCGCCATGAATTGCCAAATGTGCAAATACCGCACACAGGTTCTGGGTTTCGAAGCCGAAGTGGGAGCAGTGCAGGAAAGTCACCACCACCATGTGGAAGGCACGAGCGCCAAAGAATGCAAGTTCTGCGACACCATGGGAAATTGCACTGGCCTTTGCCAGGACGGACCTTTCAAACTGGCTTCCAGGCCAGTGACCCATGGCCATTCCCACGGCGACCATGGCGATCACACCCACGCCATTTATCCGCATGCGGATCATCCACTCGGCCCGCTAAGCATGTTGAAAGAATGATGAACTATCTCCGCGATCCCGCAGCGATCTATGCGCGTTCATTTGAAATGATCGGAGCAGAGGCGAACTTTGCGCGGATTCCTGAAAATGCACGGCACATTGCAACGCGGATCATTCACGCCTGCGGCATGGTTGACATCGTAGAAGATCTCATCATCACGCCAGACTTCGCTGAAGCAGCAAGCCATGCGCTCAACAACAAGGCACCAATTTTCGTTGATGCCGAAATGGTCCGCCACGGCATCATTGCCCGCCAAATCAAGGCCGGCAACGATATCATCTGCACACTGAACGATCCGTCCGCGCGCGCGATTGGCATTGCAAAGTCAATCACCCGTTCCGCCGCCGCCACCGAACTATGGTTGCCACGATTGCGACATTCAATCATCGTCATCGGCAACGCGCCGACGGCACTTTTCGCCCTGCTTGAAATGATCGATGCGGGCGCACCGAAACCTGCGTGCATTGTCGGCTTTCCCGTCGGTTTCGTCGGAGCCGCAGAAAGCAAAGCCGAACTCGCCGCCAATCCACGTGGTATTCCCTTCACCACGATCTCAGGACGCAGAGGTGGTTCAGCCGTGGCATCGTCGGTGATCAATGCATTGACGGGAGATACGCCATGACCGCTTGGCTCACCATTATTGGCATTGGAGAAGACGGTTGGGACGGCCTTTCTGCCAAGTCCCATCACGCCATTCAGTCAGCAGAACATATCATAGGCTCTGCCCGCACCATTGCCATGTTGCCCGCGACGACGGCACACCTTCACCAATGGCCACAACCTTTTTCCGCTGTCATAGAACAACTGAAACCACTGGCAGACAAAGCCACGGTTATTCTTGCGACAGGCGACCCCATGAACTTTGGTGTCGCCCGCAAAATCCTGACTTTCATTCCAAAGTCTGAAATCAACATCATCACGCATCTCTCCGCCTTCTCGCTGGCGGCAGCCCGCATGGGCTGGTCCCTGCCCGATTGTGATTGCTTCACCATCCACGGCCGCCCTGCAGCCAACGTGGAAGCCTTCATCCAACCTGAGGCTAAACTTTTGATCCTCACCGAGGATGAAACATCCGTCGCTGAAGTTTGCCGCAGGTTGATGGCACGGGGATTTGAATCTTCCCAAGTCACAGTTCTCGAGAACCTGAATGGGCCTGACGAACGTTTCACAACTTTTGCGGCAAACAACCCGCCGTCAATCGATTGGTTTCCCTTGAATACCCTTGCCGTTCATTGCCATGCCTTGCCCTATGCCAAAATATGGTCGCGCATGGCGGGACTTCCTGATGATGTCTTCCAACACGACGGCAAGATCACCAAACGCGAAATCCGCGCCGCAACATTGGCCGCCCTTGCACCCGCACCCGACCAGATTTTATGGGACGTTGGCGCAGGCTCAGGTTCAGTTGCCATCGAATGGATGCGCTCGACCAGGGGATGCGAGGCCTATGCCATCGAACCCCTGGAAAACCGCCGTGCCATGATTGCCGCCAATGCCGATGCACTGGGTACGCCCCGCCTAAAAATAGTAGCGGGAAATGCACCTGAAGCCTATGCGAACTTGTCCGCACCTCATGCCATCTTCATTGGTGGTGGAATCAGTGATATTGGCACATTCGAAATGGCGTGGCGCAATCTGCGCCCCGCAGGCCGCCTTGTTGCCAATGTTGTAACCATCGAAGGCGAAATGCATCTCTATGATCTGCAGGAAAAACACGCTGGCGAATTGGTGCGCATGGATGTTTCAACCCTCACACACATCGGGAAGCTCCGGGCATTGCGCCCCCGCATGAGTGTGCTGCAATGGCGGATCACCAAACCATGAGCAAAGCAGGAACATTATATGGCGTCGGCGTAGGGCCAGGTGATCCGGAACTGATGACCGTAAAAGCCTGGCGGCTTGTTGGTATGGCGAAGACCATTGCCTATCTTTCTGCCAATGGCGGAGAAAGCACCGCACGCGCCATTGCTGCACCATTTATGTCAGAAGACGTAGCGGAAATCACCATCAACATGCCCATGCGGACTGAACCTGAACCTGGCCAAGCCGCCTATGACAACGGTGCCAAACGCATCGCGGAAGTTCTGCAACGTGGCGAAGATGTCGTGATGCTCTGCGAAGGCGATCCGTTTTTCTATGGCAGTTTCATGTATATGTTCGAGCGGCTTTCTCCCCGCTTCCCAACGGTTGTGGTTCCCGGTGTCACCTCCATCACAGCATCAGCCGCTGTGATAGGAAAGCCCCTGGCAGAACGCGACGAGATATTGAAGGTGTTGCCCGCTACCATGGACGAAACGCTGTTGCAGCAGGAACTTGCCACTTCACCTGCTGCCGCCATCATCAAAGTCGGCAGACATTTTGCAAAGGTCAAACGCGTGTTGGCAGCCCTGAAATTGTTGCACCACGCGACTGCAGTTGAACACGCCACAAAAGACAATCAAACCATTCGCAATGTTGCTGACATTTCGGAAACAACATTGCCTTACTTCACCACGATCATTGTGAGAACTTGAATAACTTGGAACCTGCCATTTTCATATTGGGGCCAACAGCATTGCCCCTTGCCCAAACCATCAAGACCAGGGTTGGCGGCAAGATTCATGGCCCCACACATGTAGTCGGCGTAGATGAAACCTATGACAAGGCCACACCAGCCATCTCCTTGGCCTTTCAAAACCAGCAAACCATCGTCGGCATCTGCGCTTCCGCCATTCTGATCCGCGCCGTTGCGCCATTCTTGCGCAACAAGTTGACGGAGGCACCTGTTGTTGCAGTTGCCGAAGATGGTTCATCTGTTGTGCCACTTCTGGGCGGTCATCATGGTGCCAACAAACTGGCCTTGGATATGGCAGAGACCGTAAAAGGCCATGCCGCGATCACAACTGCCAGTGATGTCATATTTGGATATGCCTATGACGAGTTTGCGATGGGCCTCGTGCTCGGCAATCCGGCGGATGTGAAAGCCGCCACGGCTGCAAGGCTGCGCGGTGAAGAAGTTTTCCGTCACAACAGCATCCACAATAGAAAAGGCGATGACCGAAACATCATCTACCATCCCAAAGTTCTGGCCGTCGGAATTGGTTGTGAGCGCGGCACGTCGGCTGATGAAGTAAATGACCTGATCAAATCAACTTTTGAATCCCACAATCTCTCGACCAAATCGATAGCTGTGTTTGCATCCATCGAGTTGAAAGAAGACGAGGTCGCATTAATTGCCCTGCAAGATGTTGTTTACTTTTCTGCAGATGAGTTAAATGCCCAAAGCTCACGCATCGTCACACCTTCAAGCTATGTGGCCGACACTGTAGGCACACCAAGTGTCGCTGAAGCTGCGGCACTTGCAGCGGCAGGCGTCGAAGCAACGCTGATCGTTCCCAAAACCAAAAGCAGGCGCGCCACCATTGCCATTGCCGAAGCCTGTGAGCCCATATTGAACCCGGCAGGAAAGCGCCGTGGAAAACTTTCAGTTGTCGGAATCGGACCTGGCACGCGAATGATGCGTAGCCCTGATGTAACTCACGAACTGGCCATGGCCAGCGATTGGGTGGGCTATGATCTCTATCTGGATTTGGCAGCTGACATAAAGACCAGCCAAATCCAACATCGCTTTCCGCTGGGCGGCGAAGAGGCCCGTTGCCGTCATGCCATCGATCTGGCCAAACAGGGAAAACGCGTGGCCCTGGTCTGCTCTGGCGACGCTGCAATTTATGCAATGGCGGCATTGGTGTTCGAACTGATTGACCGTGAACCAAATCGCATTGCCATTGAAGTCCATCCCGGCATATCGGCCTTTCAAATGGCCTCGGCCAAAGCCGGGGCGATGATCGGCCACGACTTTTGTTGCATCTCGCTGTCTGACCTCCTTACACCTTGGGAGACCATTGAAAATCGCATCAAAGCTGCCGCGGCGGGCGATTTCGTCATCTCATTTTACAATCCCCGCTCGCTGAAGCGCACCGACCAGATCATTAAAGCCTTTGAAATTCTCAAACCCCATCGCAACCCCGACACGCCTGTCGTCCTCGCGTCAAACCTCGGACGGCCCGAAGAAAACGTCCGTGTACTGAGATTTGCAGACTTCAATCCTGCTGACGTTGATATGCTCACCCTCGTCATGGTGGGCTCCAGCCAGTCAAAATCAATCATTCGCGGCGATGGCAAAACCTATGCTTACACACCGCGCGGCTATGCCAAAAAGATGGACCCAAAATGACCGTACATTTTATTGGCGCTGGACCCGGTGCCGCCGATCTCATCACCGTGCGCGGATTAAAACTCATCCAAAAATGCCAGATGTGCCTCTATGCAGGTTCGCTGGTGCCCGGGGAAATCGTCAAGGCAGCGCCGGAGGGTGCCACTGTCATCGACACCGCACCTCTGCACCTCGACCAGATCATCGCCCATATGGTCGATGCCCACAACAGGGGCCACGACGTTGCCCGCGTCCATTCTGGCGATCCCTCGATCTATGGCGCAACTGCCGAACAGATGCGAAAGCTCGATGCGCTGAATATTCCCTATGATGTAACCCCCGGTGTGCCAGCCTTTGCCGCCGCAGCAGCAGCATTGAAAGCTGAACTCACCCTGCCGGAAGTTTCGCAAACCGTCATCGTCACCCGCACCACCATGCAAGCCTCGGCCATGCCGGACGGCGAGGAACTGGAAAAACTGGGGGCCTCCAAAGCCACCCTTGCCATTCATCTTTCCATCCGCAACCTCGCCCATATTGAGCGGTCCCTGTCGCCCCACTATGGCGCAGATTGCCCTGTCGTTGTGGCCTACCGCGTCACCTGGCCCGACGAACAATTCATCCACGGCACCCTAAGCGATATCGCCAAAAAAGTCCGTGCCGCAAAACTCACGCGCACCGCACTGGTGCTCGTCGGGCATGTCTTCGGCCACACGTCATTCCGCAATTCAGCGCTTTATGATGCCGCCCACGAACATGTTTTGCGTAATCGCAAAACCCGCAAGAAGGCCAAGAGAGCTTAACCCTTCCTACAGGCTTCCCTGCCAGAAAAGCAGCAGGAGAAAACCGCCATGTCCTCGCCTGCCCCCGCAACAGAACTGGAAAACCTGATCCAACAAGCGCTGGAGGCGATTGCCCAGCCTCTGCCCGATCCACCAGAATCCGAAACCGATGTGAGCATGCGTGAACGGTTTTTTGAAATCTTGCCACTCATCCTCGCCAACCTCTATGGCAAGACTCCGGTTGCAGCGCCGTTGTTTGACCGCGCCACTTTCTTGCGCGTGATTGTCGGCATGGACGACAATGACAGCGGCAAGCTTGCCGTCCGCACAGAAGACTTCATCAGGCTGGAAGGTCTGGCCCGCCAGCAGGATGGCGCGAAAGCCTACTTCCTCACAAGACCCTCGCTCGCCGTCATGTCCACCCTGACATCGCAAGGCACCTTGGGCGAAGTGTTGGAAAAAGTTTTAAAATACTACGCCACCGGCAATCCCGCCAACAACCTGCGCCGCATCACCCGCATGCTTGGTTCCTATTACATCACCCGCATGTCCCGCAGCTAGAGTTCCAAAACTTCACCCGGTCTGAAGGCGCGAAATCTTTCCGTTGCAATTTGCGTTTGTCCCAGCGCCAGTGCGAGGTCTGCGGCTGGTTGCTCATGTGCTTCATTGGTCAGTTGAAAAGTACCCCAATGATGGCCGATGGCATTTCGCGCCTTGCAATCCTGAAATATCTGAACCGCCTCCTGCGGATTCACATGATGGTCTTTCATGAACCAGCGCGGTTCATAGGCCCCAATCGGAATATGTGCCAAATCGACTGCGCCGAATTTTTCTGCCACGTCTTTTGAAAACACGCCAGCGCCATATCCCGTATCTCCGATGTGATAAACCGTACCGGCCCGCGACGTGATGACGAAAGAACACCACAATGATTTGCGGCGATCCCCAAGCCCCCGGGCCGACCAATGGTATGTGGGAACGGCATGAATCGAAACTTCGCCAAGTTCAAATCGATCACCCCAATCCAGCACCGTGATTGTTTGAGGATTTTTCCCGCGCCGCATCAAATCGCCATCAACGCCCAAGGGTCCGACAAATTGTGGATGCCAACGCTGCTCCATGCGCCAGAGATTGGGCTTGTCGAAATGATCGTAGTGATTGTGGGTCAGCAATATGGCATCAATCTCAGGCAAATCCTGCATCGCAATGCCGGGCGCATTGACGCGCTTTGGTCCAACAAACGGCAGCGGACTGGCACGCCGCCCATAAACTGGATCAATCAGAAGATTGACGCCCGCAATCTGCAACAAGAAACTGGCATGGCCAATCAGGGTGGAGCGTATGCCGGCAACACGCGATGGCGGCTTGTGACCATGTGATGCAGGAAAGTGTTGCGGCCATTTGGCCCGCTTTTCGCCGAAGGTCCATTTCAGCAAATCGCGCCGGGATTTGTCACCCATATGCCCCGGTACAAAAAACCGCTCGCCGTCAAAATGATCCGACACCGGACCCGCATAGTGCTTTTTTGCCATGCCCCTATATGAGCAGTGCCCCCTCATGGCGCAAGAGCCACTCTTTGCGTTTGATGCCGCCGCCATATCCCGTCATTGATCCGTCGGCCCCGATCACCCGGTGACACGGCACAACGATGGCAATCGGATTGCGGCCATTGGCCGTGCCCACCGCACGGCTCATTTTGATATCACCAAGTTTGCGGGCAATCTCGCCATAGGATTTGGTAACGCCACAAGGAATCTGCCGAAGTTCCGCCCACACACGCCGTTCAAATTCCATGCCGCCGCCATCGGTGAGTATGTTGTCGATGCCCAACAAATCACCGTCAAAATAGCGCCGGACAATATCTGACAGACCAAAAGGATTATCGGCAGCTTGCAGTTCAACATCACCAAACCGCAGCCGCATCTCCCGCTTTACCCGCCCCGCAGCATCCAAAAATTCCAACAAAACCAAAACCCCATCTCGCCCAATCAGCATCATGTCGCCAATGGGAGTTGAAATGCGGTCGGTGAGGTAGCAGTGCATGACAGCATTATAGGTCATCAACTGAAGTCCGCCACCCCTTCCCTTTCGGGTACTCCCCCACGCTGCGCGCGAGGGAGAAAGGTTATTTTTCTCCCTCGGCCTCTTGGCCGGGGGAGTACCCCGAAGGGGGGTGGGGGTAGCTCACCGCGACGGATTTCTGACGTGTATCCGTCATAGTTGGAAAGGAGAGCCGCAACCATGCAAATCGACATCCAACGCCACCACGCCAGAACCTTGCGCAAACACATGACCATGGCAGAACGCAAATTTTGGTCCGCGATCCGAAGCCGCGCACTTTCAGGCCACCGCTTCAACCGCCAAGTTGAAATCGGCCCCTACATCGTGGATTTTCTATGCCGTGAACGCCGGGTTATCGTTGAAGTGGACGGCGCAACCCATGGCGATGCTCACGAGGTGAAATATGACTCTAGGAGGACAAAATATCTCGAATCAAAGGGCTATGTCATTTTTCGCGCCAACAACACCGACATCTACGGCAATCTCGATGGCGTGCTGACCGGGCTGTTGCAATTGCTTGAAAGCCGTTCCCGCTGAACCACCCCCTCCCCCTTCGGGGTACTCCCCCAACGCTTCGCGCGAAGAAGAAAATCTTTTTCTCCCTCGGCCTCTTGGACGGGGGAGTACGGCGACTGCGTCCGCCGAAGCCCCTTGCGAAGGCGAAAGCCGGGAGGGGGTGTTTAAGCCAGAACGCCTGTCAAAAGACGGCAACCCAAGTTATAGTGCGATCTTGAAAGTGATGAAAGCGCTGGGGTTGAAGCTGAGGCCGGAGGCGGCTTGAGCATGGCAACTCTTATTTTACATCCCACCAGTCTTCGGTCTCCCTGTTGGGATAGATGAACTTCGGCCTCAGGGAATCTATCGAACTCTGTCCCAGATCTATGGCAGCCAAAAGATTTACCTGTCCTAATTTTGCCCACAGCGCATTATGAATTATGTTGATCGAAGTGACGCCAGGGATCGGCATCACGAGAAAGTCGCTGGGATGATAAGCCAAATGAAATTCGCGAACTGCGCTGCCAATTTCGCGTAGGATAGCGGAAACCTGTTCACGGTCTGGAGACTTAATTTTGTTTTTTCCTAAAGCCGTATTCACATCGGAATGCGCAAGCACTTTGTTGCGCAAGATCAATATTGCTTCTTTTTTCGGTTGAATTTTTGCAACCGCATTTTTGAAGCTATCAATTTTTATTGGGTCACCGTACAATTCCAGAAATGACAAAGTAGCGTTGTCATGGTTGATTTTTTTAATTATGGCAGTTGCCGGATCAAGTAGTTTCGCAACTCTCAAAACCACATCCCTATACATTGTGTTGTGCAACAAGCCAGCAAACGAAGGGTAGCATTCCTGCATAACTTCTCTGCATTGCTCGTCAGCAAATAGAATGAGGAACTGCTCCTAAGCAGTTATCGCCAATATGGTTTGATCACGAACTAAGCTGTAAACGGAAAGTAGTTCTTTTTCATCGACAGACCGCCCAGTTTGCTCAATTCTCAATGCCGATTTTGCCATCCTAAAAGTCTCCTCACCCCAACCTTCCCAAAGCCTCATCCACCTTCACCTTCCGCTCCACCAACCCCGCCCGGAGCTCCCGCGACTCGTCGAGCACCTCCACCGGAGCCTTGGCCACGAACGCGGCGTTGTTCAGCCTTCCGTCAATCACCCCCATGTCCTTGGCGATTTTTTCCAGTTCCTTCGACAACCGCGCCTTCTCCGCGCCAAAGTCGATCACGCCCTCCAGCGGCAATGCCACCGTCGCTTCATCCAGCACCATTTGCGCCGAAGCCTTTGGCACCTCGTCTTCAAAGGTGACCGACGACAAGCGGGCCAGACGCATGATCTCGGTTTCCCATGTCTTGGCGCGGCGGCGGGCTTCCTGACCTGCGCCTACCAACACGCAAGGGATTTTGGCACCCGCATTGACATTCATTTCAGCCCGCACCGAGCGCACTTCGGAAATCAGCCGGATCACCCAAGTGATTTCCGCATCGGCCTTGGCATCGCCCAAGCCCTTGTAGGAAGCCCATGGGGCTTCGATCAGCATCTGGGAACGGGTTGCAGTTTTCTGCCATAGCTCTTCCGTGATGAAGGGCATGAAGGGATGCAGCATCAGCAAAATCTGGTCGAGCACCCATGCCGCTGTGGCCCGGGTTTCGGCCCGGGCTGTTTCATCATCGCCTGTCAATATTGGTTTGATCAACTCCACATACCAATCGCAGAAAATATTCCAGACGAATTGATAGGCCGCCGCTGCGGCCTCGTTGAATTTGTATTCTTCAATTGCCTTGGTCACTGTTCCCTGCGCCCGCGCCACTTCACCCGCAATCCAGCGATTGACTGTAACCCGTGCGGCCAGCGGATCATAATTCTCATCCAGTGCCACGCCGTTCATTTCAGCAAAGCGGGCGGAATTCCACAGCTTGGTGGCAAAGTTCCGGTAGCCTTCAACCCGCGCCGGACTGAGCTTGATATCGCGCCCCATGGCGGCCATGGCAGCCAGCGTGAAGCGCAGGGCATCGGCACCATATTGGTCGATGAGTTCCAAGGGGTCCATGACGTTGCCCTTTGACTTCGACATTTTCTGGCCCTTCTCATCGCGCACCAGCGCATGGATATAGACCGTGTGGAATGGCACTTCCTGCATGAAGTGCTGGCCCATCATCATCATGCGGGCCACCCAGAAGAAGATGATGTCAAAGCCGGTCACCAGCACGTCCGTCTTGTAATGGCGCTTCAATTCCGGCGTCTGTTCTGGCCAGCCCAAAGTGGAAAACGGCCAGAGGGCGGAGGAGAACCAGGTGTCAAGCACATCGGGATCGCGGAAGATGGCGGTGCGACCCGCCGTGGTGGCGGCGACGAAAGCTTCGAGACTCTCCACCAGCTCAGGGGCGGCTCCGTAATAGGCCCGCGCTTCGGCCAGCACTTCGGCTTCGGTTTCCGCCACAAAAATCTTGCGGGCCAACGGATTGATTTGGGGCGTTTCTCTCTGCCGGCTTTCCAGTGTTGGCCCATACCAAGCGGGTATTTGATGACCCCACCAGAGCTGGCGCGACACGCACCAGGGCTGGATGTTGCGCATCCATTCGAAATAGGTCTTGTCCCAGTTCTTTGGCACAAAATTGGTGTCGCCCTGCTCCACCGCCGCGATGCAAGGCTTGGCCAGTTCGGCAGCATTGACATACCATTGCTCGGTGAGAAAAGGCTCGATCACCACTTCACTGCGGTCGCCATGGGGCACTTGATGCAGATGCGGCTCGATCTTGTCGAGCAGTCCTTTTTCTTCCAGTTTCGCGACGATGATTTTGCGGGCTTCGAAACGGTCCGTGCCATTCAGGCCCAAAACCACCGTGAGTTCATCTGACATCGGAACATTGTCAGTGAAGCTCTTGTCTTTTAATGACAATTTTCCAAACTGGTCAAAGATGTTAATCTGCGCCAAATCATGGCGCTTGCCCACTTCAAAATCATTGAAATCATGAGCCGGGGTAATTTTGACCGCCCCGGTTCCCTTTTCCGGATCAGCATAGTCATCACCCACAATCGGAATGATGCGGCCCACCAGCGGCAACCGTACATGCTTGCCGATCAAATGTTTCAGCTTTTCATTATCCGGATGCACGGCAACGCCTGAGTCACCCAGCATGGTCTCAGGTCGGGTGATGGCAACGATGATTTCTTCGCCAGGGTCGCCATCAATCACCGGATATTTGATGTGCCAGAGATTGCCCTTCACTTCTTTCAGAACCACTTCCAGATCTGAAATGGCTGTGAGAAGTTTTGGGTCCCAATTCACCAGCCGCTTGTCCTTGTAGATCAGGTCTTCCTTGTAAAGCTGCACAAACACTTTGCGCACGGCGGCGGAAAGCCCCTCATCCATGGTGAAGCGTTCGCGGCTCCAATCGCAGGACGCGCCGAGGCGGCGCAATTGTTGCGAAATAATGCCGCCCGATTCAGCTTTCCATTCCCACACCCGCTTCAAAAATGCCTCGCGGCCCATGTCGCGCCGCGTGGTCTTGCCTTCCTTCGCCAGCAAACGCTCCACCACCATTTGCGTGGCGATGCCCGCATGGTCGGTGCCCGGTTGCCACAACACATCGCGACCGCGCATGCGCTCGAAGCGCACCAGAATATCCTGGATGGTATTGTTCAGCGCATGGCCCATGTGCAGAGAGCCCGTCACATTGGGCGGCGGAATGACGATGGTGTAGGGTTCGGCCTTGGGCTTGCGGCCCGGTTTGAAATGACCACCCTCCTCCCACTGCTGGTAAAGCCGTGGTTCGAGTTCAGCGGGAGCAAAGGTTTTTTCAAGCGACATGCGGGACCAACTTCAAAGCATTGAATTGGCCCCGCCTATAGCGAGTGGCAGGCCTTGAAGGCAAGGCCAGCCGAGTGTGCGTCAATGTATTTCCAGCGCCAGCAATTCCATTTTGGCCGCCGCCACAAACAGCGCCTTCGCTGTTCCGGTAACCAGTTGCTTGCCCGCTAAATCTGGCCACAATCCCGCCAGGCCCGCAATTTCAGCTTCAAGGCCAGCGATTTCGTTCTTGTGCTCGGCCCGCTCGACATCTGACAGCGTGGCAAGGATTTGTGCCGCAACTTGTGTAAAACCCCACGCGTCCTGATATTCATGAAGATTATCAATCTTGCCGTCCTTGATGCCAATGGCAAATTCCTCGGCGGCCGCGCGGATCAATTGCACTGCTGCCTTTGCGGCAGTGGCTGCTTCAAGCGATTGTGGCCGTGCGGCATGAATGGCTTTTTCAAAATCCTGGAACCGTTGCTTGGCCTCTGCGGCACCGCCACCGGCATTGACGGTTTGGCCGACGGCATCGAGCGCAGCAGCAAAATCCGGCGCCTTGCGGGCTTGCAACGCAGGTTCGAGCGCCGTGTAAATTTCATCACGCGGATGCTTCATGTGGGTCTTGGCCATGTCAGCTTCGCCCATGTCATAAAGCTCGTTTCCCACCCGCATGTGTCCTTCAATCAAGGACAGGCTGACGAGAAACGCGACATCATCTGGTCCTTCTGCCCCGGCATCGCTGCCACCTTCGCCCTCGCCGCTGGCGTCAGCCTGCTGGATTTTGCCGTGGTCAGCGTGTTTGGTTCCACTGGCCTGCACAATGCCGCTGGTTGCCAGACTTGCGGCAAGACCAAGTCCAACCCAAAGCTTCATTTTATGTTCCACGGCTTCATTCTCCTTTTTCATAACGTCTTGATTGCCCCGTCGATAACTGATAGTCGTCGCCGATGCAATAGCCGACAAAATATATCGGATTTATAATTATTCTAATCTTTAGAAAGGGTTATCCATGAATTTGGTGATCGCTGAAGTATTGGATTTGGCCGAACTCGAGGCCATGCGGGCGCACCTTGAAAGCCACATCAAGTTCAAGTCAGGCAAGCATACGGCCGGACACCATGCCCGCGCCGTAAAAGACAACGAGCAAGCCAGCGCTGAATCCGCGGCACCAATCCTGGCTAAAATTGAAGCAACACTCCTCAGCCATCCGGTTTTCAAGGCTGCGGCAAGGCCGAAGAAATTTGTGAAGCTGATGATCTCACGCTATGGCCCCGGCATGCATTACGGAACCCACGTGGATGATCCGTTGATGGGCGGCATTCGCACGGATTTGTCTTTCACTCTTTTTTTGAAACCACCCGAAAGCTATGAGGGTGGCAGCCTGGTCCTCGAAGCCAATGAGGGTGATCGCGCATATAAATTGCCCGCAGGCAGCCTCATCCTTTATCCCACAACATCACTGCACCGCGTCGAAGAAGTCCGCGCTGGCGAACGACTGGCCATCGTGGGCTGGCTTCGAAGCTATTTGCGTGATCCACAGCAACGTGAGCTATTGTTCGACCTGGAAAACACCATTGCCACATTGACGGCCAATCAATCCCCAAGGCCCGTGTTGGACCAGCTTTATAAGCTGCGCGCCAATCTCTTGCGCATATGGGTTGAGGATTAACGCCCGCGTCAACGTCCCCTTCTGGCCACGCGCTCAATCTCTTCACGCACCAGTTCTTCGACCAGCGTCGGCAAATTGGCATCGAGCCATTGCTTGATCATGCCGCGCAACAATTCGCGGGTCATCTCTTCTATCGAGCGGTCGCCAGTAGCCCGCGCCAAAAGTGAATCCGACAATTGCCTGAAAGCCGTTTCCGCAGCAGCCTCGGCATGGGGTGAAAGCAAAGGGGCTTGCAGTGCTGGATACTGGTGATGTTGTTCTTCGCGATAGGCATCCTGATAGTAAGCCTCGTCATTGGCTTCCGGCTCATGAGATTGCGGCGCTTCTGAACTGTGGCCCCAGTGGTCAGCTTCTTGTTGATAGCGCACATCGGTTTCAGCATCATCAAAACGGCTGGTGCGCAACGGCACATGTTGAGCCCGATCAACTTGCACTCTCATGTGACGATTGGGCTCAGCGGCGCGTGTTGGCACATCAAGAATATTGGAAAAATTCCCACGTGCAAGAACTGTCGCAGCTGCTGGTTTTGTTGCTGGCGCTGACAGCGGCTTGGCATAAACCGGAGCAGTCGCTGGAACTTCGTTTGCGATTTCTTTGGCGGCTACCTTGGCACGGATCCGTTCGCGCAACGTCGATATTTCGTCCTGCACTGAATTGGAAAGGTCATTGCCGCCCAGATTCACACGCATTTCACGTAAAGCACCACGCATCAAGGTTCCCCGCGATTGCGTTGCCATGGAGGCACCCAATCCATCCATGTCGTCATCGACCGACTTTCGGATGGAGGCTAACAGATCCTCGACCTTCATGCTTACTCAACTCGCCCCAAAACTTCCGCAACGCACATCAATCTGGGCGCTCCGGCTAAATTATTCCTTAACCGAGATTTAAAGGGCTGTCATCAGGTGCAGGAACATTCATGCACCGCTTATTCAAGCGTGTCTGCTTCAAGTCCAATCCACTTGTTTTTCACATTGTCGTAGTTTTTGCGAACATCGTAATAGCCGCCTAAACCAAGGTGCCGTGCCGTCAAATGACCAATCGAAGCAAGGATTTGGTAGGAGGCCACCAATTGGTCATGCTCAGCGTTGATTTGCGTCAACTGGGCATTCAGCACCGATTGCTCGGCATTCAAAACGTCAATCGTCGAGCGCAATCCCCCAAGATATTCCTGGTTGATTCCATCCAGCGCTGCATTGGATGCCGAAACCTGCGCCCTGGTTGATACAATCGCCTGACGAGAGGCTATCAACACATACCATGATGAAGTCACTTGCTGGCGAACCGTGCGCGCGGCAGCAATGACTTTAATTTGCTGCTGGCTTGCCGTGTGCTTGGCTTGGCGAACCGCCGCATATTCCGCACCGCTTTGGTAAAGCGGCACTGACAGCACACCCTGGATGGTCGCAGAATCGGAACGTTCAAGCCCTTCGCGGGGATCAATGGTGTAGTTTGCGGAAGCATTGAGCGTCAATGTCGGCAAAAGATCGCCATATGCTATTTCTACATTGTGCAAGGCGGCGTCATGGACAAAAGCCGAAGCCAACACAGACGGATTAGTGGCTTGGGCAATGCTCAACGCTTTTTCGAGACTGGCTGGAATTTTGGCCAACTTGTAACCGGTCAGCTTGCCGGGTTTGTTGCCGATCACCGCCACATATTGCGCAATGCTGGCCTCAAGATTGGCTTTTGCAAGCGCCGCACCCGCTTGGGCCGCACTTAATTGGGCCTTGGCCTGCGAAACATCAGTGCGGGACACTTCGCCCACTTCAAAACGTGCGGCAGCACCTTTGACTTGCTTGTTAAGGTTGACAACGTTGCGCTGCCGAACGCGCAAGACCTGACGATCCCTGACAATTGCAGCATAAGCACTTACCGCTTGAAACAATACGCTTTGTTCCACCGCCAACAAGTTTTGCCGACCCGCTTCAACCTGGGCTTTGGCGGCTTTGATTCCTTCAACAGTCTTGAAACCACGAAACAACGGCTGAGAAAGTTGAATATCCAGACTCTTCGATAGATTGTGCGAAGAACTCGTCGCATCGGTATCCGACCAGGTCTGCGTCAATGATCCTTCAGCCACAATCCGCGGCCTCCAACCCGATTTCGCTGAAGGCACAAGTTCATCAGTTGCCCGTTGCCTGGCCCGTTCTGCCCTCAAATCAGGATTTTTCTGATAGGCGCGACGAAAGGCATCATTCAGCGATTCGGCCTGACTCGCCATTGGAAGTGCAATCATCGACACGATTGCAACACTCGCCCAAACCAAAAAATTCAATTTTTTCCGCAATATCGCCACACTATCATACCCGCGCACTTGATCAATCGGAGTCGGCAACAGCTCACCCCATACCTCAATCCGATATATAGAGGCACTGAAACCCGGCTTCCACCCCTGAATCTGAAAACCTGGAATTCATCCACACCCAACTCGAAACTGTTGCATCAAAAACACAGTCGAGACGACCAGCCAAAGCCACAGCACCGCAAATCAATTCATTTTTCCTTAGGACCAAGGTTGTAACCCCATAATCCTTCGACTATATGCTCTCGAAGAAAGGCCTCGTGGCGGAGTGGTTACGCAGAGGACTGCAAATCCTTGCACCCCAGTTCGATTCTGGGCGAGGCCTCCAAACAACCCCAGAATAACCTAAGTCAAGCCGATTCGACGCGCCAATCTCGGATATCTGCGTTTCAACCATCCCACCACTCGCACGGTTGCCACCCGCCGGAAGCGACGCACAGGTGAAAAATCGATGGAAAGAATCAGCAATCCCAGAGGCAACATCCAAAAACCCAGGATCGGCAAAAATCCAAAAAATCCGCCAAACACGGCAACAACACCCAACCCGATACGCAATAACCGGTTGGCGGGAACTGGAATGCGTCGACCGAGAAAATTGACAGACTTCAATGGCTTTCCTCATAAAGAATAGCAGATATGGTGTGGCAGTCGCGCGAAGCCAACCCTTGATTTGCTGTTGGCTGCCTTATCGCCCGACTGTTTCCTTCCTATGACAAATAAATGCAAAAAGTCTTTTACCGGGCAAAAGCCTCTGCTATAGCACCGCCAATTCCCTGATAGCTCAGTTGGTAGAGCATTCGACTGTTAATCGAAATGTCGTTGGTTCGAGTCCAACTCGGGGAGCCATTTGCCAATATCTTTCATCTGCCATACGGCTTTACAAATGCCAGCATGATTTGACCTTGCCCAGGCAATGGGGCAACTATGGTTTTACACAGGGATAAAGACATGGACATCAAGGCCGATACGATTGCCGCAATTGGCAACACGCCGCTCATCAAGCTTAAGCGCGCCTCTGAATTGACGGGCTGCACCATTTTGGGCAAGGCCGAATTCATGAACCCCGGCCAGTCGGTGAAAGATCGCGCTGCCTTGTTCATCATTCGCGATGCCATTGCCCGCGGCGAACTGCAACCCGGTGGTACGATAGTCGAAGGTACTGCCGGCAATACGGGTATTGGCATCACAGTCGTTGCCAATGCCATGGGTTTCAAATCTGTCATCGTGATTCCGGAAACCCAATCCCAGGAAAAGAAAGATGCGCTGCGCCAACTCGGCGCAAAACTTGTGGAAGTGCCAGCC
The DNA here is from genome assembly GCA_031418195.1 of Hyphomicrobiales bacterium. GTDB lineage: Bacteria > Pseudomonadota > Alphaproteobacteria > Rhizobiales > Aestuariivirgaceae > Aestuariivirga. The sequence continues at coordinate 19,112 of JANOXA010000052.1, forward strand.
GTGCCCTACAAGAATCCCAATAATTACGTGAAATATTCTGGCCGCTTGGCCAAAGCCTTGGGCGGCGTTTGGGCCAACCAGTTCGACAACGTGGCCAACCGCGAAGCCCACATCCAGACAACGGCACCAGAAATCTGGCATCAAACCGATGGCAAAGTTGATGGCTTCGTTTGCGCTGTGGGGTCCGGCGGCACTTTGGCGGGTGTCAGTCTTGCCCTTAAACAGCGCAATAAAAATATCAGGATCGCGCTTGCCGATCCGATGGGCGCTGCACTTTACAGCTACTACAAAACCGGCGAACTCAAGTCGGACGGCTCCTCGATTACCGAAGGCATCGGCCAGGGCCGCATCACCAAAAACCTTGAAGGCATCATTGTCGATGAAGCTTTCCAAATCAACGACCAAGAAGCTATTCCCATCGCCTTCGACTTGCTGGAACACGAAGGCCTTTGCATGGGCGGTTCAACCGGCATCAACGTGGCAGGCGCCATTCAACTCGCTAGGCAAATGGGTCCAGGCCATACGATTGTGACCATCCTCTGTGACTACGGCACGCGCTATGCGTCCAAGCTTTTCAACCCGGAGTTTTTGCAGTCAAAGGGACTGCCAGTTCCCCATTGGTTGACGGATACCTCTGCCGTGCCAAGCGTTTTTGAAGCAGCACCCTGATGACAACGCTGCTGTTTCGAGACGACGCTTACTTGACAACTTGCGATGCCGTTGTCGTCGGCCTGAATGACCGGGGCGGAATCTTGACTGACCAAACCATTTGCTATGCCACCGCAGGCGGCCAACCCGGCGACAGGGCGTCCATGACATTCGCGGGCCATGTTATCCACATCGTCACCACAGTTTATGATGAAGCCAAGGATGTGGTCCATGTGCCAGCAGAAGGCGCAAGACTGCCAACGATTGGCGAAGCTGTGACAATTTCACTGGACTGGCAATTCCGTCACAAGATCATGCGTTGCCACTCCATGATGCATCTGCTTTGTGCTGCGGTTCCGTTTCCGGTTACAGGCTCTTCATTGACTGAGGATGGGGGTCGCATCGATTTTGATATTCCTGAAGGCGAAACACCCGACAAGCTGGCATTGGCGGCAACAATCAATGAATGGATCAAGCAAGATCATGCCGTCACCACCCGCTGGATAACCGATGCCGAACTTGATGCGAGGCCCGAACTGGTGCGCACACTGCTGGTCAAACCACCGCGCGGTTCAGGTAAAATTCGACTTGTGCTGATTGGAGAAGAAGGCAAGATTGATCTTCAGCCTTGCGGCGGCACCCATGTTAAATCCCTTGCCGAAATTGGTGAAATCGCCGTGGTGAAAATTGAAAACAAGGGCAAGATCAACCGCCGCATTCGCTTGCAGTTGGTGAACCCATGACCTGCAATCTTGTTTCAACCGAATGGCTGGCTGAACACCTGTCAGATAAATCCATTCAAGTCATTGATGCCTCGTGGCACATGCCCTCCACCAAGCGAAACGCCGCAGAAGAATTCTTGGCGGCCCATATTCCGGGAGCCCGTTTTTTCGATCTGGATGCAAGTTCTGCCCCCGATACCACCCTGCCCCACATGTTGCCGTCAGCAGAAAAATTTGCCCATGACATGAAGAAAGTTGGCGTCAGTGACGCCAAACATGTGGTTGTCTATGATTCCGCCGGCTTGTTTTCTGCAGCGCGTGTCTGGTGGATGCTGAAAATTTTTGGCCATGGCCGCGTATCAGTCTTGGACGGCGGTTTACCCAAATGGCAACGTGAGAACCGTGCCTTGGAAAGTGGTGAAAGTCCATTGACTGATTCCCGCCACTTCACACCGCGTCTTGCCATCGAAAAAGTCAAATCCCTGCAGGAAGTTGCAACGGCTCTGCAATCCGGCACTGCTCAAATCGCTGATGCCCGCTCCCCCAGTCGTTTTCGCGGCGAAGAAGTCGAACCCCGCCCCGGAGTCAGACCCGGTCACATGCCGGGTGCTTACAATGTCCATTACGCCAGTTTGATCAACGCAGACGGCACACTGAAAGAACCATCGGCCCTGCGTGCATCCTTCGAAACAGCAGGCATAAATCTCACTAATCCCGTCATCACTTCCTGCGGTTCCGGCGTCACCGCCGCAATCCTCATCCTCGCCCTCGCCGAATTGGGCCATGACCAGACAAGCCTCTACGACGGTTCATGGACTGAATGGGGAGCAAGTGATCAGGCTGCGGTTCAAGATTAGTCGACTGCAGATCGGCGCAGCCAATCAGCTAAGTCGACTTCATTCACTTCACTCGATGCAAGCCCAACAATCATTACGACGATTTCAGGTTCTTCAAATACCAGTTGAACATCATTCAACGCCAGAAAAGCAACCGCAGCAAGCGTGCCGGTACGTTTATTGCCATCTATAAATGGATGGTTCTTGACAATGCCATGGCAATAGGAGGCTGCTAGACGAAACAAATCCGCGTCAGGTTCGCAGGCATAGATGTTTTGCGGACGCGCAAGCGCACTGAGAAGAAGTCCTTCATCACGAAGGCCATCACCGCCGCCAAATAAAACAAGCGACTCCCGGTGGAACGTGTCCACCATCTCTCTTTTAAGCCAGATCATGGAAGTGTTCCTATTCCGCCAGCTTTTTCAAAGCATTGGGAAATTTGCGCATAAAAGATCGCGCCGCTTCAACAGCCTTGTCAAAATTGGCGTCAAAAGGCGTCACTTCAAAACCGTTGGGGGTGCGCGCAATGAAAACCTGATCACCTTCACCAAGTCCCATGTCCTTGGCGATATCAGAAACAGTCAAGGTCAATGAATTACCGACCTTGCGTATGAAAACTGGCTTGTTCATACATGGAAAATAATACAAACTGTATAATTACACAAGTGTAGAATTATCGCACCGGCGGCGCATACAAAACACCGCCCTTGTCCCATGCCGCATTCAATCCGCGTTCGATTTGCAGCTTCGAACCTGCCCCCACATTGCGGTCAAATATTTCGCCGTAATTTCCGACGGCGGTAATCGCACGCACGGCCCAATCGGCGTCCAATCCCAGATCAACCCCAAACGTGCCTTCCAATCCCAGCAGACGGCGCACACCGGGTTTTTTGGATTTTTCCTTGGCTTCGGCAACACCGGGTCCACGCAACTCCATTTCTTCGGCATTGATCAGCGCATACAAAGTCCAGCGGGCAATATTGAACCATTGTTCATCACCACTGCGCACAGCTGGGCCCAAGGGCTCCTTGGATATGACTTCCGCCAAAACCACGCTTTCATCCGGCCTGCCCAATTTCAGGCGAATGGCATAGAGTTGCGATTGATCTGCCGTATAGGCATCGCATTCATTGTTTTCATAGGCTGCAATAGCGGTGGCAGGTTTGTCATAAACCTTGGCCGTATAGGCCAATTCCTTTTCCTTGAAAAAATCATCCACATTGGCTTGCGTCGTTGTGCCCGATACAAAACAAATGGCGGCTTGGCTCATGTTGAACACTGACGTGACACCAGAGAGTTTCTTGACCAGAAAACCCTGGCCGTCATGATAACTTATGCCAACAAAACGCATGGGCCATTTGGTCTCGCGCTCCATGGTCCACGTCGTGTTGCGGGCCAAAACATCTACCGCACCGGACTTCAGTTTTTCAAAACGGTCTTGTGCTGACAGCCCGATGAATTCAACCTTGTTGCCATCGCCCAAAACCGCTGCTGCAAGGGCGCGACAATAATCCACATCAAGCCCTGCCCAATTGCCATCTTCTGATTTATCTGCAAAGCCCAGAAGTCCGGTGTTGACCCCGCAATTCAGTTTACCCCGCGCTTTGACATCATCAAGCGTCGAAGCCCCGGCATTTCCTGCCGAAAGCAAGACTAAAGCAGCGACACACGACAATAGCATTTTGCGCATTTGGCGAATCCCATGGATTAAGTCTGACGGACCATATCCTGCGCCATCCAAGCTGCCAAGCACTGGCTTTCACATCAAATTGGACAATGCAGCGCAAAGGTCAATCGGACTGGAAAAAGTCGGACAAGCCGGTTTCGCAGGTCGATCAATCAGTACGACATTGACACCAATTTCACGAGCCGCAACAAGTTTGGCAGATGTAGCGCTACCACCAGCATTCTTGCTCAAGAGGTGTGAAATCGCATGTCGCCGCAGGGTCTCGGTTTCTTGTTCCGGCAAATAGGGCGGTCGATCCAGCAAGCTGTGCCATTGCATGGGCAAGCTTTCGGCCAGCGGCTCAATTGTCCGAATGACGCCACTCAAATCAGCACGCGATAGCAATCCGGAAAGATTTCTCCGGCCCGTTGTAACAAGAACTCTGGCATTTGAAGGCAACGCAAGAACCGCCTCAGGCATGTCAGCCACAATTTGCCAACTGTCACTTTTTAGCGGTTGCCAAGTCGGCCTCTCCAAACGCATAAGCGTCAGCCCGATTTCATTCGCAGCAAAACTGGCACGGTTCGAAATCACGGCCGCAAACGGGTGGGTAGCATCAATCACCACTTGAATCTTGCCTTGGCACAAATAATCGATCAATCCCAGCACGCCGCCAAATCCGCCAAGGTGAATTTCACATTTCGGCAACACAGGATTTTCAGTAACACCAGCCAGTGAATAAACCACGTGATGGCCAGCCTTGGTCAGAAGTGCTGTCAATTCCAGCGCTTCACCCGTACCACCGAGAATGAGAATGCGTTTGCCAGTCGACATGGATTCCCTCCAGGATTCAGGGTGCATGCGCCAAGGTCGTTCCATCCCGGCCAATAACCATGACATCCGCTTTGCTTGCACTTCCAAGCATCCGGTAAACCTGTTTCAATGCCTCGATCGCCACGACTTGCGCAATGTCATGGCCAACAATTTCCAGGACATGTTGCGCCGTATTCGCCGACAATACTTCGGCACGAAACGCAACAGGAACCCTTTCCGCCAGCCAGGTAAAATCAACTTGCGACCTTCCCGAATGCAAGTCCATGGCGCCCTGCGCCAGCTTCACCATCTTGCCGAACCCACCTCCGACGGTGACGCGTGGCAACGGATGCAGCTTGAGATATTTCAACAAGCCGCCCGCAAAATCCCCCATGTCCAGCATGGCCTCCAGCGGCAAGTCATAGTGGGATTGCACGGCAGTTTCCGAGGTCGAACCCGTGCAGCCTGCCACATGCTGCAACCCTGAAGCCCGCGCCACATCAATGCCCCGGTGGATTGAGGCGATCCAGGCCGCACATGAAAAGGGATTGACGATTCCCGTGGTTCCCAGAATTGACAACCCGCCAACAATGCCAAGCCGGCCATTCCAGGTTTTTTCGGCAAGTGCCAAACCACCGGGAATGGAAATTTCAATTTCTGCACCGCCACCCAATTCTGCCACCACGGCTTCCATCATGGACCGTGGTACGGGGTTGATGGCAGGTTCGCCGGGTGCGATTGGCAAACCAGGTTTGGTCACGGTTCCAACACCTGCACCAGCCTTGAACACCACGCCGGACGACAACAGGCGAACTGTGGAAATGATTGTCGCTCCGTGGGTTACATCGGGATCATCACCTGCATCCTTAACAATGCCAGCCCGCGCCCACCCATCGCCCAACTCTTCAAGGGCGAGCGAAAATGCCACCTTTCGGCCTTTGGGCAAAGTGATTTCCACTGGATCCGGAAATTGCCCGGCAACCAGGGCTGTCAATGCAGCCTTGGTGGCGGCGGTGGCGCAGGCCCCTGTCGTCCATCCTCTTCGCAATGCCTGTTCCGGCTTTTCCAAACGCATGATATATCGGTATAAAGAGCAAATGACCGGGACTCCAAACAAATCAGCAAACTGGCAAACGCAAATTGCCGCCACCGGCTTTGCGCGGCTTGACCACGAGGAATTTCCGGTATTTGAAAAAGGTTGGGTCTGGCTGGTGGGTGCTGGTCCGGGGGCGCCGGGGCTGATGTCCCTCCTCTGCTACAATGCCATGCAAAACTGCGACGTGGTGGTTTATGATGCCCTCGTCAATCCTGACATTTTGCGCTGGGTGCGGGTTGGAACTGAACTCGAATATGCCGGCAAACGCGGCGGCAAGCCTTCGCCGATCCAGAAAGACATTTCAGTTCGCCTGATTGAATTGGCCGAGTCAGGCAAACGTGTACTGCGGCTGAAGGGTGGCGACCCCTTCATGTTTGGTCGCGGCGGCGAAGAAAGCCAAACCCTTGCCAAGGCAGGCATATCCTTTCGGATAGTACCCGGCATCACATCAGGCGTCGGCGGCCTTGCCTATGCGGGTATTCCCGCCACCCACCGCGACACCAATCATGCCGTGATATTTCTGACCGGTCACGACGCAACCGGCAAAATGCCAGCCAACGTCAACTGGCAAGCCATTGCCACCGCAGCCCCGGTCATCGTCATGTACATGGGTGTCAAAAACCTGGGCGAAATTGCTGGTAAACTTGTCGAAGCCGGCCGTGCTCCTGATGATCCCGTGGCCATTGTTTCAAATGCCTCGCTGCCCCACCAACAGGTTGCCATGACCACCTTGGCACAAAGCGCAGCGTTCGTCGCAAAACAGAAACCGCCCACTCCTGCCATCGTTGTAATCGGCCATGCCAGCGATTGGCGCGAACTTTTGGATTGGTACAGCCCCGCCTTGCGGGAGAATAAAGTTGGCTAAGACACTAATTGTCGCGGCCCCCCATTCCGGCAGTGGCAAAACCCTTGTGACCCTGGCTTTGATCCGGGCCTTGCGCAATGCTGGCTTCAAAGTCGCTTCAGCCAAAGCCGGACCTGATTATATTGACCCGCAATTTCACACTGCTGCCAGTGGAAGTCCTTGCCTCAATCTGGACTATTGGGCCATGGGGCCTGATCTGTGCAAACATCTCTTGGGAGAACTTGGCAAAGACAGCGACATCGTTATCATCGAAGGCGTCATGGGCCTGTTCGATGGCCCCGAAGGCGCAAAGGGCTCCACGGCCGATCTCGCAGCAGCCCTAGGTGTGCCCGTGTTGCTGGTCATTGATGCAAGCCACCAAGCCCAATCCATCGCTGCCATCGCCAAAGGTTTTGCGCTGTTTTCCGATGACGTAAACATCAATGGCGTTTTTCTCAATCGCACCAAAAGCCCACGTCACAGCTCGATTTTGCGCGCCGCACTTGCCGAAATCGCCATGCCAGTTTTCGGCGAATTGCGACACGATGACTCACTCCACATGCCATCAAGACATCTTGGACTGGTGCAAGCGCTGGAAAATCAACAGCTTGAGGCGTTTATTGAAAGTGCTGCCCGAGGAGTTGCACGTGAAACAAAACTTGACAACGTGGTTAATTTAGCAATCGAAATAGCGAATCAAAAATGCCTTCAAATCACAAACCTGCCCCCACTCGCCCAAAACATCGCCATTGCGAGGGATAAAGCTTTTGCATTCGCTTATCCCCATCAGTTGAAATTCTGGCGCGAAGCCGGCGCAACACTCAACTTTTTCTCACCTCTTGCCAATGAAACGCCTGATCCTTCTGCCGAAGCCATTTTCTTGCCAGGCGGTTACCCTGAACTTCACGCGGGAAAAATTGCAGGCAATATGGCTTTTTTGCAAAACCTGCGGCAGTTTCCGGGCCTGATCTACGGCGAATGCGGCGGCTATATGGTTATGGGCTCAGGCTTGGTTGACGCTCATGGCCACCGGCACCAGATGGCGGGTCTTTTGCCCCTAGAAACCAGTTTTGAAAAACGAAAGCTCCATCTGGGCTATCGCCAATTGACATGCTCTGGCGGACCATTCCCACCAAAGCTGCGCGGCCATGAATTCCACTACGCCAGCATTCTTTCGGAAGGCGATGGTGAACGCTTGTTTGCGGCTGAAAACGCCGCAAGTAATGCCCTGCCCCCCATGGGCTTGCGCCGGAGCCGCGCCATGGGTTCCTTTGCCCATATCATCAGCGTGCAACCATGACAGCCAAAGTGCTGATGTTCATGGGCACAGGCTCCGATGTGGGGAAATCCTTGATTGTGGCAGGCCTCTGCCGACTCCTGACAAATCGCGGCTTGCGGGTTGCCCCCTTCAAACCCCAAAACATGTCAAACAATGCAGCCGCCACCGTTGATGGCGGTGAAATTGGCCGCGCCCAAGCCTTGCAGGCCCGTGCCGCAAAAATTCCAGCTTCCGTCCACATGAATCCCGTCTTGCTCAAACCCGAAAGTGAAACTGGCGCACAGATCATCGTGCAGGGCAAACGTGTGGCAACCATGAAAGCCCAAGCTTTCTTCGCTGAACGCCAACAATTCATGCCTGCCATCCTGGAAAGTTTCTGGCAATTGACAGAAAGCCACGACTATGTTCTGGTTGAGGGTGCGGGCAGTCCGGCAGAGGCCAATCTAAGGCAGGGTGATCTGGCCAATATGGGATTTGCACAAGCCGTGAAAGCATCGGTTGTCATTATTGGCGACATCCACCGGGGCGGTGTCATTGCATCACTGGTCGGCACACATGCAGTACTTGATCCCGAAGACCAAAAACGTATAAAAGCCTTTTTAATCAACAAGTTTCATGGCGATCCAAATCTTTTTGTTGAAGGAGAAAAGCTGATTGCGGCTCGCACGCATTGGCCGTCGTTAGGTGTAATCCCACATTTTCCAGAAGCCCGTCGACTGCCTGCTGAAGATGCAGTGGCGCTGGAAAACCATTCAACTGTTACAAAATCCGACATCGAAATCTGTGTTCTGAAACTCCCCCGCATCGCCAATTTCGATGACCTCGATCCCTTGCGTCTTGAATCCGGCGTAAGTCTGCGCTTCCTGTCGCTGGGAGAAGCCCTGCCCGCAACCTGCGATCTCGTGGTCATACCCGGCAGCAAATCCACCATGGCCGACTTCGCAGCGCTGCGTACACACGGCTGGGATTTCGACATTTTGGCCTATGCCAGACGCGGCGGAAAAGTGCTGGGCTTGTGCGGCGGTTATCAAATGCTGGGCCAGATGATCCACGATCCGCAAGGTCTCGAAGGCCCGGCTGCATTCATGCCGGGACTTGGGCTTCTGAATGTGGAAACCACACTCAGCGGTGAAAAAACCGTCACACCCACAAAAGCCCAACATATTGCATCGGGCGAAACCATCGAAGCCTATGAAATCCATCTCGGCCAAACCACGGGGCCTGATACCTCAAGACCTTTTGCCCTAAAGCATGGCCAGCCCGAAGGGGCCACCAATCCCGCCGGAAATATCATCGGCACCTATCTGCATGGCTGCTTCACCAGCGATGGCTTCCGTCACGCCTTCCTGAAAACCCTTGGCCTCAAATCCCCCAGCCTTGCCTATGATGGGCTGATTGAGGAAACCTTGGACAAGCTGGCCTGGCACCTCGAACAATCCATCGACATCGAACAAATGCTGACCCTCGCTGAATATCCCCAATGAGCACCCTGACACTTGCGGCCATTGCCATCCTCATTGAACGTTTCGTTGGCTATCCATCCGTGCTGCAAAAAGCTATTGGTCATCCCGTCCAATGGTTTGGTTTGTTGATTGCCTCAGCCGACAAGCATTTCAACACAGCGCCCGAAAACCAAATCCAGTGTCGCCTCAAAGGCGCATTGGCCCTGCTGCTGGTGTTGCTTTCAACCGCCCTGCCCGCCTGGCTTGTCAGCCAAGTGCTGCAGCGTTTCACTGGCGGGCCACTCATCGAAGCTCTTTTGGCATCGTCGTTGATCGCCCAGAAATCGCTGCATCAACATGTGTTGGATGTCTATCGCGCCCTCTCAAATTCCATTGCTGGTGGTCGCAATGCCGTGGCAAAAATCGTTGGCCGTGAAACCCGCAGACTTGATGAAAGCGGTGTCGCCAAAGCCGCCCTCGAAAGCCTCGCCGAAAACACCGCCGATGGTATTTTGGCACCCATATTTTGGTTTGCCTTGCTTGGTCTTCCCGGCATTGTCGCTTACAAGGTCATCAACACCGCAGACTCGATGATCGGCCACAAATCGGTACGTCATCTGCACTTCGGTTTCGCCGCAGCCAATCTTGATGATATGGTCAACCTGCCTGCATCGCGGTTGACGGCGCTCTGCTTCGCCTGTGCTGGCTTGTTCATCAGTCAGCAGTCGGCAAAATCATCTCTTGCCGCAGCATGGCGCGATGCCGGAAAGCACCGTTCGCCCAATGCAGGCTGGCCAGAATCTGCCATGGCAGGCGCACTTGATTTGCGTTTTGGCGGTCCCCGGTCCTACGAAGGTGAAATTGTCGATCTGCCCTTTATGGGCCATGGTCGCGATCAGCTGACCCGACAGGACATTGCCGCTGGTCTGGCGCTTTACAACCGCGCCCTGTGGATCATGTTCGCTCTGGTTTTGCTTTTGGCAATTGCCCTTTGAGCACCAGCGGCAAGCCCGCCGCCAAGAAGACAACGTCATCAGCCACAGCCGCAACTTGTTGGTTCAACCGCCCCTGTGCATCCCGGAACGCCCGCCCCAAAGGCGTTTCAGGCACAATGCCAAGCCCAACTTCATTTGAAACCAAAACCGTTGTGGCCTTCATGTTCTGCAAGACTGAAATCAATCCTTGTGCCGCTGCTTCAACATCAAGGTTCGCCAACATAAGATTGCTGAGCCATAACGTGAGGCAGTCCACCAGAATGAAATGTCGGGGATCATTCAACTGCTCCAAGCGCTGCGCCAGGTCAAAGACTTCCTCATGTGTTTTCCAGCCTGCACCCCGTTGCTGTTGATGCAAGGCGATGCGATTTCGCATTTCATCATCAAAAGCCTGCGCTGTCGCCACATAGTGCCGCGTGCCAAAAGCCAGACTTTCAGCGAAGCGCGATTTTCCCGACCGCGCCCCACCCAAAACCAACGAAACATTCATGTTTCCTCCGGTGGCATGCGGGCGATGAAATGGCCTTTCATGGCTTGCGGCCATTCCCGGAAAGGTACCTCGCCACTTGTCGTTTCGCCATGGGCGTCAAACCATTGCAAAATTGCTTCGGCCTGTTCAACCGTTGGCTCATGGCGACCGGTAACATAGGAAAAGCGCTGGCTGTCACGAAACACCACGCTGCAGGATTGCGTGCAGTTCCACAGGCAAGTCTGGTCCACCACGCGAACATCACGCCGATTTTTTTCCACTAGAACCGTCGCCATGGCATCAACAAGCGTTTGCCCTCCGGTTCGTCCGTCATCGCCGGATTTTCGGCCATCAGGAAAACGGCAACTATTGCATATGATGATGGCGCGCATGAATGTTTCTGGTTTTTCAGGCTATTTGTTTGAATTAAAAGGCAAGCTAAGCCATGATGGGTCAGAACCAAACTGTCAACGCAACAAAGCCGACCAAAGCCGACATGAAATTCACCCGTATCGCGTTTTTGGCCTCCGAGGCCCCCGCCGCCAAACGGGCCTTGACTCGTTTCTCCAAGGTTCATGGTAACGCGGAACCGGAAAAAGCCGACTGCGTGGTTGCCCTGGGCGGTGATGGCCACATGTTGCAAACCATTCATCGTTTCGTGTCTTCAGGAATTCCCATTTACGGCATGAACCGCGGCACTGTGGGTTTTCTTATGAATGATTTTTCCGAGAGCCCTTTGCAAAAGCGGCTGGAAGAGGCAGAACTCACAACCATCCATCCCCTGCGCATGACGGCGATCGACAGTGCTGGGAAAAGTCATTCCGCCATTGCCTTCAACGAAGTATCCCTGTTGCGCCAGCGCCATCAGGCTGCAAAAATCACCATTGCCATTGATGGAAAAATCCGGCTGGAAGAGTTGATTTGCGATGGTCTGTTGCTGGCCACGCCAGTCGGCAGCACGGCCTATAATCTTTCAGCCAACGGACCAATCCTGCCCATTGGCTCACCCCTGTTGGCCTTGACGCCGATCAGCGCATTCCGGCCAAGGCGGTGGCGTGGTGCCATTCTCCCGCGCAATGCCCATGTGGAACTAACCGTTGCCGAGTCGGAAAAGCGGCCTGTTGCCGCCGTCGCCGATCATCTGGAAGTCCGGGCCGTTCAAACGGTGCATATTGCCGAAGACAAAAAACGCAGCGTCAAAATCCTTTTTGATCCCGGCCACAGCTTGGCCGAACGCGTGCTCAACGAACAATTCCGCTTCTAGGGTTCAAGCTGCCCGCAACATGTCGGCTTTCAGCTTGCGTGCAATTTTTCGCACTTTGTCATCACCAAAACGACCGACAAACTCAATGTGTTTCGCCTGGTCTTTAAGTGGAAGACCACCAAATTGCATCATCAAGGTTTCCAGCAACCGCCGTCCAAAACCATCAGGATCAAGATTGATGCCTTCATTGCGGGCTTCGTTTTCAACTTCGGAAGCCGCCGCCAGCAATGCATGGCAAGGACCAGGTAAACCTGAACGGCTGACCAAAGACTTGATTCCAGAAGCTCCCTTCGTTGCAATCATGGCATGAATGCGGGCCGCGGGTTGGCCCGTAAGATGAGACAGCGCCGCAGCAACAATCTGCATTTCACCCAGGCAGGCGGCCCTGACGATCAGCGAAGGTGTTAGCATGTTCTGGATAGCCAGAAAATTCATCGCTTCCCTGCGTTCAACTTCAGAAGCTTTTGCCAACACATTCAGAATGGCTACTTCCTCGGCATCCGCAACAAGTTCGGATGCATCGCTGGCCGTCAGCCAGTTGCGCTCTGCCATCATCTGGCGCATCCGCACTGCTGCCCGCTTGGCCTGCAAAATGCGAATGTCGAGCGGCAGATCAACGCGAGTCAGGAGTTTTTCAACCACATCACCAGCTTTGCCCAAGCGTTGGTAGATCTCCCGCACATCAACAGCTTTGAGTTTTACCGCTCGATTTTCCAACAGGGCAACAACCGCTGCGCCGGTGCCAGCTTTGACAATATAGGCAACTGCATCAGGGGTAACGTCCTTGCGTCGCGCCACGGCCGCTTGACGGCCATCATCGCCCACCCGCAACACTGCTTGCATATGCCAGGCATTCAAGGATGGCGTTTGCAAAAGAAAAGGCAAGGCAATCGCGTCTTCATCAGCAATCACCGAAAACATCAGGTCGGCATGAAGGTTTTCAATACTGGCCAATTCCTCAGCCAACACCTGCCGCACCACTGGATCGGTGTCTGTCGTAATCTTGAGCAATACGGGAACAACTTGGTCACGCTCAATTCGCGAGCTTTCAGGATCGGCAATCAAAGCCGCTAACTGCCGTGCCAAAGTGATCCGGGCCTCTGCATTGCCACAGGCCAAAACCGCTTCAAGAACACTGATATCAAGTCCAACTTCAGACTCTAGACGCATGGCATTCACCCAACAACTCCCAGAAACAGCAGGATAGTCAGGCAAGCCTTAACAATCAGTTCACCACGTTTTTTAAGGTTTGTTTGGTTGCGATCAAGCGGCCTTGGCCTGAAAAATTCCAAACTGCTCAAGCTTGAAGCGCAGCAAATCCCGGTCAAACGGGCTGACGAGAAATTCTGCGGCCCCTTCGAGAATCGAGCCGCTCATGATTTCAATGTCAGCTTTCTTCGAATACATCAGAACAATGGGGCGGTTGTTGCTGCGGCCCTGATAGCGCACCAGCCGCAGAAAATCCTTGGCAGCTGGAAGTTTGGAGGTTTCCATGATTACGATATCGGGTTGGCCATCGCGGCAAAGCCGAATGCCCTCATCCGGATTTTCACACGCGTCACAGGCAATCCCCAACGAAATCAGAAAGCCTTGGACCCGCTGGCGCTCGTCGGGATTTTTATCGATCAGAATGCAACTTACCATGATACTGAACCTGTATGTCGATCTTGTTTTGTCCCCGAGATCCACACTCCTGCGCCCACATGGTTAACACTTCGTAAACAGCTTATCCACAGCCGTTAATGACGATTTAAACTATTGAAATACAATAATTTAAACAGGTTATCCCCAAAGTTATCCACAACCTCACATGATCAGGTTTTTGCTTTGTTCACGACTCGCAGCGCGACTCAATGAGGGTCAACGTGCAACTTAAAGATGAACGTATTAAGCCGGTCGCTGAAAGCGCCAAGCCGTGTCAACGGTCGCATATTCAGAATAGCCCAGCCGTGCAATTGGCTGCATGGCAGCCGTGTTGACCCGGCCATTGATGATAAAGCGGTCGTCAATATGCACTGCCACCACGCGGCCAATCACCAGCCAATTGGCAACCTGCCCCTGCTCATCAGGCAATTCCACCGTCTTGAAATGGCGGCATTCAAAACAGGCAGGACTTTCACCCACCCGTGGCGCATCTATCATCACACAGGGTATTTTTGTGAGTCCCGTCATTTGAAATTCATCTACGTGGGAAGGCACATGGGCCGAAGAAGCATTCATTGCTTCGCGCAAATCGAAAGTCGCTAGGTTGCAGGCGAACACGCCCGTCTCCGCAATATTCCGCAGACTGTCTTTGTATCCCTCAGAACCAAAAGCAACATAATGCGGCGATGTGGCAAAGGCATTGTAGAAACTATAAGGCGCCAAATTGGCCACGCCATCAGCCGACTGGGTTGAAATCCAACCAATGGGTCGCGGTGCGATCAGCGCCTTGAAAGGATCAATCTGCAAACCGTGATCATTGCGGATGGCATCATAAAACATGGCCACGTTCCCGGAAAAATGCTGGCAATGCCGCAACATCATCCAAAATGAAATCTGTCAGCGGTTCCAGATGTTCGCGCCTCGCATTGCCACTTAAAACTCCGATAGCCAAGGCACCGCTGTGGTGGGCCTCTTCCATGTCATGGGTGTTGTCACCCACCATGGCGATTTCGCTGCACTTGAGTTGCAACAGTTCGGCATAAAGTTTTACCATTTGCCCGGAAGGCTTGGGCAAATCCACACTATCGGCACCTAATATGGCTTCAAAATAATGCTCAACCGCCAAGGCTTGCATTTGCCCCGTCGCTGACAATACGCTGTCGTTGGTTCCAACGCCCAGACGGATTCCAATGGACTTCAAGGCATCAAAAATTGGCGGAAGTTCAAGCAAGGGTTTCAAATACTGCCGCGCCACGGGAGCGTAATGCGTATCAATTCGCGTAGCCATTGCAGCACGGTTGGCGTCATCTACATCCGGCCACCAGATATTCACCAGTTGCCGCGTGGTGCCGCCAGCCAAAACAGAACCCGCATGAAAACTGTCACTGCCCGCGTCATAACCAGCTTTTTGCAATAGCCTGGTGACCTCACCATCATCAGCCGCGAATTCCGCCGCCAACATGTGGCGATAAATCGGAATCCAGGTGCGGTTGACATCAATCAGCGTACCATCCTTGTCGAACAAAATTGCCTTGATCGCCATTATGCGTTCCAATGCGTGGTCAGCGCTGAAGCATCAGGCCGCGGCCTGTCTTCCAGCGCAACAGCACTTCTGCCGATGTAAACCAATCCGGCCACCTGTTCATCCACCGCAATACCCATCGCCTGTTTTGCGCCTGCATCATAAGCCACCCAATCGGTTTGCCATTGCGCATCAAATCCAAAAGCCTGGGCGGCCAACACCAGATTGAAACTGACAGCGGCTGCCGAAAGTTGCTGCTCCCAGACCGGAATCTTGGCATGCTGAGCTGCCGTAGACACAACAGCAACAACCATGGGTGCCCGCATAAACAATCCCGCCTGAAAATCCAGACTGTCGCTGCCATGCTCCGGATGCAGGTGTTGCCAGCGCGTTCTGAACTTTTCACCAACTGCACTCCGGGCACCTTCTGCAAAAACCACAAATCGCCAAGGCGACAGCTTGCCATGGTCGGGCACGCGCACGGCCAATTGCAGCATTTCAGCAAGTTGGGCCGCATCGGGCCCAGGCCCCGTCATGCTCTTGGCGGATGCCGATTTGCGCGTTTTAAGAAAATCCAGGAGTGAAGAAGTGTCATTGAATTGGGTCATTGCAGGGTATTGCCGCTTCACACGCGGTTTTTCAATGCCTTCAATTGCGGGGCTGGCGTTAACCAACAATTAATCATCAACTTGCGCGGAAGACCCCTGCCGTGGTTTGAAAATGAACCGGCCAGAGAGCTGGGGGAGAGTTAAACCAAGGGGATATCGCATGGGCGACTTCAGCACCCGCCCATCGACAGAAAACCGCCAGAAGCCTGCGCTCAACAAGCGCCTTCTGGCGGCAATCCTGTTTGCCGGCACCATCATCATGCCGACTGCCCTGAGCCGTGCCGCAACCTCTTTGGAAATCGAAACCCCTGCCCTTCCAGAAACCACATCTTCAATTGCCGCCGACACAGCCCATGAAGTGGCGATCAGCGTCGTAGAACCGGGATCAGAACAAATCTCACTCGCAGCCCGCCTGACGGCAACCAGCGACGACATGGCCCAGAATATCCGCTGGCAAATCAGAAATGCCGAGGGTGAACTGCTGTTTGACGAAACTGTCACTGAATCAATTCATGCGCTGCCCCCCGGCGATTACATCGTCGAAGCCGATTATGGATCCGTGCATCTGCGTGAAACCCTGACATTGCCGGAAGGCAACAGCATTGCCGTCAGCTTCGTTTTGAACGCGGGCGGCCTGCGTGTGCTGCCCATCATACAAGACATTATCGCCACGGAAATTCAAAGCCAAACCCTGGTCTATGCCTTGAGTGGACCAGAACGCGGCAAACTGGTTGCCCACAGCAAATTGCCAGGCGAAGTTTTGAAACTGGCGGCTGGCCACTACCGTGTTGAAAGCCGTCTTGGCACAGGCAATACAAATGCCGTGACCGACGTTCACATCCGGCCAGGCATCATGTCGGCGATTGATGTCAAGCATCTGGCAGGACTTGCCCGCCTCTCATTCGTTGGTGAACCAGGTGCCAAGGTCACATGGGAAGTCCGTGACGTCTCCGGCCCGGCCCTCGCATCATTCGAAGGCATCTCCCACGACCTCGCCCTGAAACCCGGAACCTATGTCGCCGCCGCCCATGTCAATGGCGAAATCCTGACGGCAAAGTTCAAGATACTTGCAGGCCAGGAACGCGATATCATGTTGGGCAACTAAGCCGCATACTGCCGGCCACTTGGCCTCAAAGTTGCAACGAGACTCCCATAGTCAACCAAAGCGGCTGCGGATGCGCCGTTTTCATCACGGGGAGTAATACAATGGCACGCTTTGAAATTTATGGAACAGGAAGTTCACTGTTCAAATCAAACTCTGGCGGCCCTATCGGCCCCCGGCTTCTCTACGTTACGCCGACCGAGTTTGGCATGTTGAATGCCGATGGCACAAAAACCTATTTCAAAGGCACGAGTTTTGCCTTTGATGCGGCGACTGGCAATTTTCTCCCGGGTGCAGTTGTCTGTTCTGTTGAACATTACTCCGCGACCGGTGCCTTCATCGACAGATTGTCGGGCATCAACTCTGGTTCTGCCTATCTCAGCACCCTGCTCCGCAACCCCTACCAATTCCTTGAAATTTTCAATGGCGATGACGTGATTGATGCTCGCTACCGGGCTGGCGATGCCATCGTCAACGACACCATCGATGCCGGCACCGGCAACGACATCGTTTATTCCGGCAGCGGCAACGATGTTGTCACGGGCAATGCCGGATCAGACACGCTCTGGGGCGGCCTTGGCAATGATCGGCTGATCGGTGGTGCCGACACCGTTGTTGATCGGTTGAATGGCGAAAACGGCGATGACATTTTGAACGGCAGCGCCCTTGATATTCTGAACGGCGGCACTGGCACCGACACGGCAGTTTTCTTCGTCAGCTTTGGCAAACTTGGCGTCACCAAAACCGCAACAGGTTTTACCGCCGGTGGCCAAACACTGACCAATGTTGAACGCCTCGCAACAGACGAAGGAACCTACCATTTCAACGCCACAACACAAAAATGGACGCTGATCAACACAGTGTCAGGGGCGGAGTTGGCCAATCCAAACAGTATCCAAAGCCTGACGGCAGGCGATGATGTTTTCGATAGGTTCGACGAAACCACCAGCACCGTTATCGTAAAAGCCTTGGGCGGCAATGATTCAATCAGTATGATTTATACCAAAGCAACTGATGCTTACATTTATGCTGGTGCAGGCAATGACAATGTGTTCCTGAGCATTCCAGACGTGACAGGCAACGCCTATGTCTACGGTGGCGATGGCAATGACACCATGACAATGTCCGTCCTCAGTACGCTGGGCGTTACAAGAACCAACCGTCACATGTTTGGCGAAGCTGGCAACGACATTCTGAGTGGTAGCAGCAACGCAGATGAACTGTCAGGTGGTTCAGGCTTTGACACGCTGATTGGCAGCCTCGGCGATGACACACTGACGGGCGGCGCAGATGCAGACACATTCGTCTTCTACAATTTGCGCACTACGGCTCAACCGCGATTCGCCGCCTATGACCAAGGTTGGGGCAGTGACGTCATCACTGATTTCCAGGTTGGCGTTGATCATCTTTCGTTGACTGGCAATTTGGTTCCGATGACAGTTCAGGATACGGCTGCGGGGCTTCTGATAACCGGGCAAATGCTGCAATCCATCAACAATCCACCCGGAGCCTATACGGCTTCAATCCTGCTTCAAGGCGTCCATGGCCCCTACACCATGGCCGATCTTTTGGCTTGATCGCAAACCGCTCCCGGCAATCCATTGGGGCTTGCCGGGTTGGTTTTCCTAACCAACCTTCGCCAAAGCCGATTTGACGCGGGGCACAACTTCCTCACCCAACAACCTTATGGCATTTAACTGCTCGGCATGGGGCACCGTTCCTATGGCCATTTGAATGAGTATGCGCGAATTGTTGAACACCTTGTGCAGTTCCACAATCCGGTCTGCCACGCGCTTCACATCGCCAATGATCAGATTGCCATCCGGGCCCGCCGCAACTTCAAAATGCGAACGTCCTTGTGGCGGCCATCCGCGTTCCCGGCCAATGCGGTTCATGACTTCGGTATGGGCGGCAAAGTAAATGTCCTTGGCCTTGTCTGTCGTATCACTGACAAAGCCATGCATGTTCAAACTCAAAACCGATTTTGCCGGATCACGTCCGGCCTTTTCCGCCGTATCGTGATATAATTGAAAGAACGGCGCAAAGCGTTTGGGATCACCACCGATGATGGCCAGTGCCATGGGCAAATCCAGCGTTGCGGCACGTACCACCGATTGTGGCGTGCCCCCCACAGCAATCCAGATCGGCAACTTGGCTTGCTCAGGCCGTGGATAAATTCCAGCATTGTCCAGCGAGGGTCGAAGCGACCCCTGCCAGGTAATCCGCTCGCCATCCCGCAGCTTCATCAACAGGTCAAGCTTCTCGGCAAACAAGGCATCATAATCATCGAGGTCATAGCCAAACAGCGGATAGGACTCGATGAAAGACCCCCGCCCCGCCATGATCTCAGCTCGGCCATTCGACAATCCATCGAGTGTCGAAAACTGTTGGAACACCCGCACCGGATCATCAGAACTCAACACAGTAACAGCACTCGAAAGCTTGATACGGCTGGTGCGCGACGCTCCTGCGGCAAGCGCCACAGCAGGCGATGAAACCGCATAATCCGCCCGGTGATGCTCCCCCACGGCAAACACATCAAGACCGACTTGATCGGCCAGTTCCATTTCTTCTACAAGATTGCGAAGCCGCTGCCCCGCCTGCTCCTGGTGGCCTGCAGCAACGTCAGCGAATGTATAAATTCCAATTTCCATGCGGAATTCATTGCGAGTTTTGAAGCAGCATGGCAAGCATTTCTCTCTGCCCTGCAACCCAACGTTCGCCAGTGTCACAATTAAAAATCAATTAAAGCAAGGGCAAATGCCACCCCACAGATTAACCAGCACACTTGGTTGCAATTGATAATTGCAACAACATGTGAGACTGGTTGAATTCAACAGGAGGCAAACAAATTGGCACTTCACATCATTTCCGCTCCCGGCGACAATATCATGCCCGCTATCGTATTGAGTGGGAGTGACAATTCCATTGAGCCAATCAGCGCAAAACAATTCCGTGTCTACCATGCCGACGGAAGCTACACAATTTTCCGCGGCACAAACATTTCGATTGGTGAAAATCCATACTCCCAGTCAACGGGTACCATCACTTCGGCGCAGCATTTTAATCCGAATGGTTCCCTGATTGACATCATCAAAGAATTCTCCTTGCCGACGAATACAATTACCTATGCAGTTCATCACGGATTTTGGCTTTACGGACCGCTTGCGGGAGATGACATAATTCGCAGTGTGTCAAAAAATCCCGCCGTTGTTATTGATGACGCGATCTACGCATATAGGGGCAACGACCAGGTTTTTGCCGGCACTGGCAATGACTTCGTCGACGGTGGCACCGGAAATGACATTTTGTACGGTCAGGCAGGCAACGACATTTTGCAGGGTGACTCGTTTGACTTCGATAACGGCAATGACAGGTTATACGGCGGCGCAGGAAATGATGAACTCAATGGCATGAATGGCAATGATGCCTTGTTCGGCGGTCTTGGTTCTGACACCGCTGTATTCAACGTCAACTTTACCGATTTGACTATTGTAAAAACCAGCGCGAAGTTATTTCAAGTGACGTCTTCAGAAGGTGTTGATACAATGTCGAGCATCGAACATATTCGCGCTGCAGATGGCACCTATACGTGGAACGCAGCTCAACAACACTGGCTGCCAGATGGCGGCATTCTGGCTTAAAACAAAAAATTACGCCAACATAAATTGAGGTCTTGATCCGTTATCGACAAGGGAGGCCTCGCAATAAGGCCCCCCAATCTGCCATAGGCGATCAGCCGCCGTGTGCAGCCTTCATGGCCTTGTCCAGATGCATGGCGCAATCGTCGATTTTCTTTTCCTTGTCGGACATCATGGCCATTTCGAGTTCTTTCATGCCCATTTCCATTTTGTCTTTCATGGCGGGGTCTGTCATGGCCTTCAGTTCCATCTCGATTTTCTTGAGAGAGTCAGCATCACATTTGGCCATTTCATCGGCAAAAGACGGGGTGGCAAAGGCAAGGCTGACCAACGCGACGGTAATCAAAAATTTATTCATGGGTGGTTCTCCTGTTAAGTGGCGCAAGCAATGCACCAGGAAATCACCAGACCGGATGGGGCAATCACTTGCCAATCACAGACCTGCGAGTTCCACAGATGTGATCAGGCGTGTGTTTCCGTGTGCATCAACCCTTGTTCCGAAGGGTCGAACGACCACCATCCACACCAATGACTTGTCCGGTAATCCACGACGACTGGTCCGACAAAAGTAGCGACCCCATGGAGGCAATATCCTCAGCTTCGCCAAGCCGCTGCAGGGGATGCAGCGCTGCAAGGGCCTGCGCCGTCGTGTCATTCCTGGTGATGAATTCGGCAAGCGGTGTACGCGTCAAGGATGGAGCGATGCAGTTCACCCGAATTTTCGGTGCAAGTTCAGCCGCCATGGCCAGCGTCAAACCTTCTACAGCCCCCTTCGCCATTGAAACGGAACCATGCGAAGCAAAACCCTGCTGCACAGCAACGGTTGAAAACAACAGAACTGAAGCTGTGGGTAACATGCAGGCTTTGAGCGCCGGCAAAGCCGCGCGGATGGCCCGCATGGCACCCAAGGCATTCAACTCAAAATCCTTCAGGATTTCAGCATCGGTCAATCGTGTGACCGGTTTCAAATTGATGCTGCCCACGCAATAGGCAAGGCCATCGACCGCTGGCCCTGCCGCAACAATGGCATGTTCAAGCTGATCGCCCGACAGAACATCAGCAACAGCATGAGCAGCACCAAGCTCACCCGCCAGCGCCGAAACCCGATCGGCATTGCGGCCAATCAGGTGAACCCGAAGCCCTTCCAAAACCAACCGCCGCGCCAAAGCCCCGCCAACGCCAGAAGTGCCAATGATGATATGATGTGACATGGAACTGCTACGCAGGAGTTTGGAGATTGGTTTGCTAGCATAAAGCGCTTGCAAAATGGATCGCGCCGTCTTATGTTTTCAACATGAACAGTCGGCACAGGAAAACGCTTGAGGCTGTATTTGATAAGCCAACGCCTGCAAACGTGCGTTGGACTGATATCGAGTCACTTTTGCTCACTCTCGGATGTGACAAGATTGAGGGAGCTGGTTCTCGCGTCAGATTCAGCTTGAATGGCGTTGTTGCGGTATTGCATCGTCCCCATCCAGGCAACGAGTGCACAAAGCCGCAAATTCGGAGTGTGAAAGAATTTCTGGAGAGGGCTGATGTAACAGCCGACAAACTTTGAGGTCGAAACATGAAAAATGCATTTGAGTATAAGGGCTACTTCGCCCGCATTGAGCTTGAAGCCGAAGACAATTGTTTTTCGGGTCGTCTTGCGGGAATCAATGATGTTGTTGATTTCTACGGCACCTCAATTGAAGAGTTGCGTACTGAATTCCATGAGTCTGTGGACGACTATATCGAAACCTGCAGAAAAATCGGAAAATCACCTGAACGCCCCTATTCCGGAAAAGTCATGTTCCGCATTGACCCCGCAATCCATGCGAAGGCAGCGCTGGCCGCGCAACTGAAAGGCATCAGCCTCAATCAGTGGGCAGAGGAAGTTTTGGCGAAAGCCACAAGATGACTGTCGTGTGCCAAGAATCACACGAACATCCAGTTGCATATGCGTGTTACTTATGGCGAACTCCGAATAGTTAAATCAAATTCACACCCAGTCCGTCACCCCGGCGAAGGCCGGGGCAAGGCTCAATGCACAGCAAGCTGTTGAAACAGCTAAAAAAAGTCTCGTCCCGGCCTTCGCCGGGATGACGGTAGTTTGTGGGAAGCAATGAATGCAAGTTTTACACCTTGTCTTTCCGCAATGTTCATACTATGTTCCAAAAGTAGCTAGATAGGAGAATCCTATGCCTGTTGGTGAACTTGTGACTGCAACTGTAGCGGCTCTGCCTGCTGTGAATTCGGCGCTCACCTTGATTGAACGATTGTCAAAGCTTGTGAAGGGTAACGCAGGTTTGGAAATGCAAGAAGCCGTTGTGCAATTGAGAGAAGCGTTACTTTCTGTAAAAGAAGAAAACCTTGTTTTGAAGCAAGATAAACTGTCGCTAACAGAAGAAATCAGCGCACTAAAAAAATCAATTTCACACAAAAGTCAGTTGCGGTTTGAGTATCCGAATTATTATTTGATATCTGAAACGGGCCAGAAAGATGGGCCATTTTGCAAGTCATGCCAAGACAATCAACAGAAAATGGTTCGATTGACTGTGCGTCAGGCCAATAGTGCTTGGTTTTGTGATGTCTGCAATACTTATTTTAGCAATGAGGTGGATAGAGATTTCCAACATGTCTCAAAAGTCAAAAATGGTTGGGAATTTTTTGACCAATGAATGCCATCACTCTCACCGCATATCCGGCGGCGTTGCTTCTTTTACCAGTGCTGCCAACGCATCCGCCAAGCCTACTACCTTTTGATCCTGTGAACCCAGCCTCCGGATATTCACCGAGCGCTCTTCCATCTCGCGTTTGCCCACCACCAAAATCACTGGCACCTTGATCACCGAGTGTTCACGGACCTTGTAGTTGATCTTTTCGTTGCGCAGATCGACGTCAACCCGAAGGCCAGCGTCTTTCAACATCTGGCCGACTTCTGCTGCATAGGCATCGGCTTCTGACGTAATCGTCGCCACAACGACTTGCTTTGGTGCAATCCACAGCGGAAAATGTCCGGCAAAGTGCTCAATTAGAATGCCAAGGAACCGTTCCATCGATCCGCAGATCGCCCGGTGGATCATCACGGGCACATGCTTCGCACCGTCTTCGCCAATGTAAAACGCGCCAAAGCGTTCCGGCAGATTGAAGTCTACTTGCGTCGTGCCGCATTGCCAGTCACGGCCAATGGCGTCGCGCAAGACATATTCAAACTTGGGGCCATAGAAGGCACCCTCACCCGGATTGATTGCCGTCTTGATCTTGCCGTCGGATGCGGCCGCAATCTGCGCCAGCACATCTGTCATGATGGCTTCTGCCCGGTCCCAGGCTTCATCGGAACCCACACGCTTTTCGGGCCGCGTCGAGAGTTTGACAACAATCTGTTCAAAGCCAAAATCGCGATAGGTCGAGAGAATGAGATCGTTGATCTTCAGGCATTCATCGGCCATCTGCGCTGGCGTGCAGAAAATATGGGCGTCATCCTGCGTGAAGCCACGCACCCGCATCAGGCCATGCAAGGCGCCTGACGGTTCATAGCGGTGCACATTGCCAAATTCCGCCAGACGCATGGGTAATTCGCGGTAGCTGCGAAGACCATGCTTGAAAATCTGCACATGGCCGGGGCAATTCATCGGCTTGATGGCATAAATCCGGTCACCATCTTCTGCCTCTTCACCCGCAGGTGTCGCGCCAAACATCGCTTCCTTGTACCAGCCCCAATGGCCCGAGGTTTCCCACAGGCTCTTGTCGAGCAGCTGCGGCGCATTCACTTCGTCATACCCCAACCGATTGAGGCGACGGCGCATATAGGCCACCAACTGCTGGAACATCGCCCAACCCCTGGCATGCCAGAACACCACGCCGGGGCCTTCTTCCTGAAAATGGAACAGGTCCATTTCCCGGCCCAGCTTGCGATGATCGCGTTTTTCGGCTTCTTCCAGTGCTGTCACATAGGTCTGCAAATCTTCGGGGTTGTGCCATGCCGTGCCATAGATGCGCGTCAACATCGGATTCTTGGAATCACCGCGCCAATAGGCACCCGCCACTTTCATCAGTTTGAAAGCGCCGCCGATCTTTCCCGTTGAATTGAAATGCGGCCCCCGGCACAAATCAATCCAGCCACCCTGGTCATAGAATTTGATGTCTTCACTGCCGGGAATGGCATCCACCAGTTCAACTTTGAAATTCTCGCCCTTGGCCCGGAAGAAGTCTTTGGCTTCTTCCCGTGTCTTGGTGGATTTCGTGAACGGCTTGTCGCGCCCGATGATTTCCCGCATCTTTTTTTCGATGGCCGGAAAATCCTGAGGCGTGAAAGGTTCGTTCTTTTGGAAGTCATAATAGAAGCCATTTTCAATCACGGGACCGATGGTGACTTGCGTGCCGGGAAACAATTCCTGCACAGCTTCGGCCAATACATGGGCGGCGTCGTGGCGGATCAATTCCAGCGCCCGGGGATCATCACGGGTGATGATTTCAAGTCGCACATCTTTGTGCAGACCATCCGACAAATCGCTCAGCACGCCGTCAATCACGGCAGCAGCGGCTTTCTTTTCAAGGGATTTTGAGATCGAGGCCGCCACCTGGGCTGCCGTTGTTCCCGCTTCAAACTGGCGTTGACCACCGTCAGGGAATGTTACTGAAATCATTTTATTGTCCTCCTGCCCACTCCTGCAAACAACCGCAGGTAAGCCAAATCACTGAGTATTATCATCGCCAAATGCACCGCAGAAACTGCGCGGTCAAGGGCCATGACGGTCCACGCAAAAAAAACTTCAAGGTCTTTTACCCGGTGTTAACCCTAACAATTCATGTTCGGCCCAACTGTAGCGTTAACTGTAACCGGGTAAAAAACATGAACAAGTTCTTCCTTCGCCTCGCACTTGCCTCCGTCGCCATCCTGCCTGCCGCTTCTGCTTTGGCAGCCGATCTCGATGTCATGCCTCCTCCGCCTCCTGTTGAAGAACTTCGTCCCGCTACCTATGACTGGACCGGTGCCTATGCGGGTGTGATGGTCGGCGCAAGCTGTGAAGACGGCGAATTCACCTACAGTGCGACGGGTGGAAAGTTCCTCAATGCTGGCTGTGGTTTCAAGGGCGGTGGTCTTTTCGGCTACAACTTGCAAATGGATAACATTGTGTGGGGCATTGAAGCTGGTCTGGAAAGCACCAGCAGTCTCACACGCAACAAGCAAGTTGGCGCCGACTTCAAACATAGCATGCCGATGATTGGTCGCTTGAACGCTCGCGTCGGTTACGCCGTGGATGACACGCTTTTGTTTGTCACAGGCGGTGCTGCTTATGCCAGCGGTCTGCTTGTTGACAATGTGTCGACAACCGCAAACAAATTGAAAGCCAAACACATGGGCTGGAGCGTGGGAGCTGGCATTGAACACGCCATGACTGATCAATTCCGGATCCGGATGGATTATCTCTTTACCAATTTTGATGATGCAAAATACAAAACCGCTTGTTGCACCATTGACGGTGGTCCAGGCAACGAACACGAAATTCGTGCTGCGGCGATCTGGGCATTCTGAGTTTATTTGATTTCACAAAAAACCGCGGGGGCCTCTGGTCCCCGTTAGTGTTTCAGGTTATCTTTCTGTGGCACAGGATCAAACCCCTCCCCTCCCCAGGGATGGCAGCGGCAAATGCGCTTGGCCGCCAGTTTTCCGCCTTCAGCTGCCCCATGAATTTCGATGGCCTGTCGCGCATAGTCTGAACAGGTCGGAAGAAAGCGGCAGCTGCGTCCCATGAACGATGATAGTGTCAGCTGATAGATACGGATCAGCACCAGCAACACGGTTTTCATGGAACAAACATAATGGCGCATTCAGCAAAACCCAATATTCTTTTTGTCATGGCCGACCAACTGGCTTCCCGCTACCTGCCATTCCACGGCCATCCGTTGGTGCACACACCTAATCTCTCGCGCCTCGCCTCCGAAGGCGTGGTGTTTGAAAATGCCTATTCCACTTCGCCCCTCTGCGCCCCCGCCCGCGCCACTGTCATGAACGGCCTCTTGCCATCGAGAACCGGGGTGTATGACAACGCCGCCGAATTCCCCTCCGCCATTCCCACCTGGGCGCATTATCTTCGCCGCGAAGGCTACAAAACCTGTCTCTCCGGCAAAATGCATTTCGTCGGCCCCGATCAATTGCATGGTCTAGAGGAGCGTTTGACAACCGATATTTATCCCGCCGACTTCGGCTGGACGCCCGATTGGCGCTTGCGTCAGGAACGCATCGACTGGTGGTATCACAACATGACAAGCGTGCTGCAACCCGGCATCGCCGAAATCACCAACCAGCTTGAATTTGATGACGACGTTTGTTTTCAGGCCGTTCGCAAAGTCTACGATCACGCCAGATTCAATGCCGACAAGCCTTTGGCGCTCATGGCATCTTTCACCCATCCCCACGATCCCTATGCGGCGCGAAAACAATTCTGGGATTTGTACCGGAATGAAGACATCGACATGCCGCGTTCCCCGCACAAGCAAAAACACCAACTCGATTCCCACAGCCAGCGACTCTACGAAATGTCGGCAATGGATGACTACACCGTCACCGAACAAGACGTGCGCTCAGCCCGCCACGGCTATTACGCCAATATTTCTTACGTCGATAATCTCGTGGGACAATTGATCGAGGTACTGGAAAAAACCGCCATGCTCGACAACACCATTGTTGTCTTCACCTCGGACCATGGTGATTTCCTCGGCGAGCGCGGCCTATGGTACAAGATGTCATTTCTTGAACCTTCTGCCCATATACCATTGCTCATCTGGCAACCCAATCACTTCCAGCCGCGCCGGGTGAAGGAACCGGTGTCGCTGGCTGATATTTTGCCAACCCTCGCCGACCTCGGCCATGGCGGCAGCGTGCAACTTGCGCGGCCCGTGGACGGTCGATCATTGGTGCCATTGCTGCAAGGTGAACCCGAAAATCCCGATGCCACTGCTTGGGGCGAATATCTGGCTGAGGGTGCAATCGCCCCGCTTTACATGTTGCGGCGCGGCCCTTGGAAATTCATTCACTCACCAGTGGATGACGACCAGTTGTTCAACATTGATGATGATCCGGAGGAAACCACCAACCTCGCTGTGTCAAACCCCATTGCTGAAAATTTCCGCGCCGAAGTGGAAGCCAAGTTTGATATTCCGCGCATCCATGCGGAAGTCCTGCAAAGCCAGCAGTCCCGCCTCATGCTTTTCGAGGCCATGAAAAACGGCAATCTCTTTCCATGGGATTTTCAGCCCTTGCGCAAGGCATCAGAACAATACACCCGCAACCACATGAGCGTCACCGACAGTGATTTGCAATCCCGCTTTCCCGCGGCACCGGAGATTGAAAACAAGCGGAGGTAGTGTTTCAGATTTTGGGCAGAAACGGCAGATCGATCGTTTCCAGCCAGTTGTTTGCCATCACCACATAGACCAATGCAAACACTGCGGTTGTTACCATTGTCGTGATAACTGCCTTGCGGCCCAAACCGGCGGCAATCGGTGCACCCGCATCATGGCCTTTACCCACAGTTTCGCCAGCTTCGGCGGCATTGCGCACGCCCATCGGCAAGACCATGAACAGCACAGTCCACCAGATGACAAAATATACGGCAATGGCGCTGGTCAATTTCATGTTTGTTCCAATTCGATCAAAGTGCCGTTGAAGTCTTTCGGGTGCAGAAACAATACGGGCTTTCCATGGGCACCAATTTTTGGCCGACCATCACCCAGGATACGCAATCCCTTGGCCATAAGTTCATCCCGCGCTGCAGCAATGTCGGCGACCTCAAAACAAATATGGTGAACGCCACCCGCTGTATTTTTCGCGACAAATGCAGCAATCGGCGAAGCATCACCCAGAGGTTCCATCAACTCAATCTTGCTATTGGGCAATGTGACAAAAACCACCGTCACGCCATGTTCCGGCAAAGCCAGCGGCGCAGACACAACCCCACCAAGTAAATCCCGGTAAAGCGCCGTCGCCGATTCCAAATTCGGCACTGCAATAGCCACATGATTGAGACAGCCAATCAAAGTCGTAACCCCATTTTCTCCACAGCCTGCTCCAACATCACGCGAGCCTGCGGCAATACCAGATTGCGTGGCCCGAAAACATGGCGTTCCAGAAAATATCCCGTCAGCTTGAATCCCCGCGACACATCGCCAGTTTGTATTCCATTTTCACCGCGCAGAAACATCGGCAATTCAAAAAGCCGATCATGATATGGCAAGCCTGCTATCCGGCTCACGGCTTTTCCGGTGCGCGGCGAAACGTAAATCAGTTCCTCAGTCGCCCCGGTCGAAGCACATTTGGACAGATCAAGTCCAAAGCCAAGTTCGACCAGCAAACCCATTTCCCAGCGCACCATCAGGGCTGGCCAAAGGTGATCCTGATCGATGGCATCAAGCACGATGCGCGAGGCCTCGTAGAGCTTTCCATGCGGCTCCCGCTCCGGCAAAACTTGCGCCAGCGCTGCCAGCGACGCCAAGCCGGAAAGCCGCAGGGCGTTTTCCATGATAAACCCGGCGCGCAGTGACAAGGGCTCAAGCACGAAGTTCCCCAGGTGGTCCTCGAGCCTTGCCCGCCATGTCATCGCCACCAGATTGCCCGGTTGCAATACGGGCCGCAGATGACGAGACCGCCCGCCCCGTACCAGTCCCAGGCTGCGACCATGTTCAACTGTGAAAATTTCCGCAATGGCCGAGGTTTCGCCGTGGCTGCGAACCGAGAGGATGATGCCCTCGTCACGCCACTCCATGCGAATTCAGGTTCCCGATCTCATCATGTACCAAGGCCCATCATGCGCAACCGTTCAGGATCGTTGGACCAGTTCTCCCGCACTTTCACAAACAGAAAAAGATGCACCCGGCGGTCAAATGACAGTTCCATGTCAGCCCTTGCCAATTGGCCAAGCGTCTTCACAGTTTGCCCGCCCTTGCCGAGCACAATGGCCTTTTGACTGTCACGCTCAACAAAAATCGTCTGCGAAATTTTCACTGAACCATCTCGGCGTTCTTCCCAGGCATCGGTTTCCACAGTCGACGAATAAGGCAGCTCATCATGCAGGCGCTCGTAGATTTTCTCACGGGTAATCTCTGCTGCCAGAAACCGCATGTTGACATCCGCCGCCTGATCCCCCGGATAGTGCCATGGCCCCAAAGGCATGTGGGCACAAATCCGCTCCCGCAATTTTTCAACACCCGAGCCATTCAAGGCACTCACCATGAAAGTCTCTGCAAACGCAAACGCCTCATTGAGTTTTTGCGACAGTGGCAACAGCTGCTCTGCCGGCAAAAGGTCAGTTTTGTTGATGACCAGCATGGCCTTGGCATTACTCGCCTTCAACTGGTTGATGATGGTGATGACTTGCTCATCCAGCCCCCGCCGTGCATCAACCAGAAGCAAGATGGCATCAGCATCAGATGCCCCCGCCCAGGCACTTTGCACCATCGCTTCATCGAGTTTTCGCTTGGGCGCAAAAATGCCAGGCGTATCCACCAAAACCGCTTGCACCTCGTCCTTCACAAGAATGGCCCGAATGCGGGCCCGCGTCGTTTGCACCTTGTGCGAAACAATCGATATCTTGGTTTCCACCAACTGGTTCACCAGTGTGGATTTCCCGGCATTCGGCGCACCAATGAGTGCCGCAAAGCCAAATCGCAGTGTCTTGGTGTCTGTATCGGTCATCGCAATCCTTTGTCCGCAATAAAGCGCATGGCCGCAGCCATTTCAGCTGCCTGTTTGGTGGTACCTTGTCCTTCGGCTTCGCCCTTTTTGGGAACGGTCAGTTTCACTGTGAACTCTGGCCGATGCTCTGGCCCTACCCTTCCCGTCAGTTCATATACCGGCAAAACCTTGCCCCGCGCCAAGGCCCATTCCTGCACAAATGTCTTGGCGTCTTTGGCCGCACCGTCAGGGTTTGCCAACATGGCCTTCCAATGCAGCAAAACAAAACCTTCTGCCGCCTGCATGCCGCCATCCAGGTAAACCGCTCCAATCAGCGCTTCCATCACATCACCAAGCACCGACCGCATTTTGCTGACGCCCTGTTTGCGCTCAACTGCGCCCACCAGCAAAACATCGGCAACACCAAGCTGGTCGGCAATATCTGCACAGACTTCCCCGCGCACCAATCTGCTGTGACGCGCTGAAAGTCGACCCTCGCGCTCCTTGCCATGTTGCTTGAAAAGATACTCGGCAATGACCAGGCTCAGCACACGGTCACCCAAAAATTCCAGGCGCTCATAGTTTTCCTGAATCTGCAGGCTGCTGCCATGGGACAGAGCCTGTTGCAACAGTTCAGAATTCTGGAACGTATAGCAAAGGCCCTCTATCGTCCGGATTTCAGGAATGGACTTTGGCTTGGCCGTCGCCATCAGATGAGGTTGAACAAGCGCGACCAGCGAATCTTGAAGGGCCATTCCCAGATTTTGCGTAATGTGGCTTCCGATGAAATCGAGAAGAACAACACATCTGCCCGACCCACGAAGTTTTCCAGCGGCACAAAACCGACCTGATTCTGGTAACGCGAATCCTGCGAGTTGTCGCGATTGTCGCCCATCATGAAATAATGGCCTTCCGGCACAATGTAGACTTCCGTATTGTCGGCATCTCCATTTGGCGTGTAGTCCAGAATCCGGTGCGAAACTCCATTGGGCAAGGTTTCAATAAATTGCGGAATCGGTTGGCCCCCACCGCCAAAACCCTCTTGATCGACATAGTCTTCAATGCGCTGCATTTTAACTGGCACATCATTGATGTAAAGCAGGTCATCTTTCATCTGGATGCGGTCGCCCGGAAGTCCAATCACCCGCTTGATGTAATCGATATTGGTGTCGGTCGGCAGTTTGAATACAGCAACATCGCCACGCTGCGGCAGTTCCGCCAAAATTTTCCGGCCCGGAAAATCAACCGGGCAACAGCTGATCCAGGGCTTGGCATCCTTGCCAAAACCGCCAAAGCTGAAGTTAAACGAATACTTTCCATACCCATAGGAAAGTTTTGAAACAAAAAGATAATCTCCAACCTTCAATGTTGGGTACATGGAGGGTGATGGAATGTTGAAAGGCTGAAAAAAGAACGTGCGGACAAAAAACGCAATCGCCAAAGCCTGAACAATGACCTTGGCGGTTTCCCAAATTCCATCTTCTTTTTTCTGTCCGCCTGCCCGAGTTGCAGCCATGGTGTGATCTTTTTTGCTCATCAAATCCAGACTGCCCTTGGCAGTTCCTCAACCGGCCATCGAGGCCATTTCCCACAGTATAGCTGTCTGTCAACCCAACATGCAACGCTGTGCCATGCAGGCTATGGGCTTGTGGCCATTATGCCACAGCCTATCGCGCTTCAATGATGACAATGGCTTGGGCATAGGGCATTTCATCAGTCATAGTCAGGTGCACGAAAGCGGTTTTGCCGAGCGGAATCATGCTGTTAAGGCGCGCCAAGGCACCCCCAGTCAACTTCATGGTGGGCTGGCCTGTTGGCAAGTTCACCACCCCCATGTCGCGCCAGTAAACCCCATGGCTCAACCCCGTTCCCAACGCCTTTGAGCAAGCCTCTTTCGCCGCAAATCGCTTGGCATAAGACGCCGCCTGCTGCGTCCGGCGGTCAGATTTGCGCCGTTCAGTTTCGGTAAACACCCGCAGCACAAATCGCTCGCCATGGCGCGCCAGGGTTTTCTCGATCCGGCGAATATCAATGATGTCATTGCCGATACCGAGAATCATCGCAATCACTTCTTCAAATTTCGACTGCCGGGTTTCGACGTTGGAATGGCGGCAAGTTCCGGCGGCAAGTCATTTTCATGATAGGTAGGAATATCGAGGCCAGTCAGCGCAAACAGCGGCACGCCCACATCTGCTTTGCCCGCTGATCGATCAATCAGACAAGCCGCCCCCACAGTGTTGCCGCCATGTTCGGCAATGCCTGCAATGCATTCGCGCGATGAAAGCCCCGTGGTCACAATATCTTCCACCATAAGTATCCGCGCACTTGGCTTGATGTCAAAACCCCGGCGCAATTCCAGTTTGCCGTCAACGCGCTCAAGGAAAATCGCTTGCACACCCAGTTGCCGCGCCATTTCATAGCCCACAACCACGCCACCCATGGCGGGCGAAACCACCAAATCTATCCCGGCTATCCCGCCAGCGCGAATTTTCTGCCTCAAGGCCTTGCACAGCCGTTCCGCCCGTTGTGGGTCCATCAATACTCTGGCGCATTGCAGATAGCGGCTGGAATGCAAGCCAGAGGACAATACAAAATGCCCCTCCAGCAATGCGCCCGCGCTGCGAAATTCATCCAGCACTTGTTCGTGGGTCAGCATGCTCATCCCGTCACGCGCGAAACGCTGTTCACGCTGCTCTTGCCTTTGATTTCAGAAATGATCTCGGTCAGGTGCCGCACATCAAACACTTCGAGCAGGATATCAAGCGCAAAAAAATCCCGCACCCCTTCACGGGCCTGCAGCGAAAGTTCATCAATGTTTCCACCCTTGTCGCTGATCGCCTGCGCCACTTGCGCCAAGGCACCCACTTCATTGAGCAGATTAAGAACAACGCGTGCTGGAAAGCGCTGGCCCTCTTCGGCATTGCCCCAAGCCAGATCCAGCCATCTTTCGGGTTGACTATCGAACTTTTCCAGGGCTTCGGCAAATATCGGATAGATCATGATGCCCTCACCCGGTGTCACAATGCCGACAATGCGCTCACCGGGAACAGCACCAGTTCGCATATGAATCTTGAGAACACTTCCCGCCGAAGCACCGCGAACCGGAATGGCCAACAAGCCCGGTTTTTTGGCAGCACCCGCATTGGCCACCCGACGCCTTGCCGCCTTGATATCCGCTTCATCGACCG
The DNA here is from genome assembly GCA_031418195.1 of Hyphomicrobiales bacterium. Classification (GTDB taxonomy): domain Bacteria; phylum Pseudomonadota; class Alphaproteobacteria; order Rhizobiales; family Aestuariivirgaceae; genus Aestuariivirga. The sequence goes on from JANOXA010000052.1 coordinate 52,546, forward strand.
CGATGCCCATGGCCTTCAAAACATCAACCGCAGAGAGTTCTCCACGGCCAACTGCCGCCAGCGCATCATCGATGTTTTTGTGCCCGAGCCTTGGAACGGCCTTGGCCAGCTGCTTTTCATTCAGTGCAACCTTGTGGCGTTCCAGCAACTTGGCCACCATGTCATGGCCAAGCCCGGTGAATTGCTTTCTCACCGCTGCCCGTGTGGCCCGCCTGATCGCCGCATTTGCCTTGCCGGTAATGACAATGGCTTCCCAGGCCGGCGGCGGCACTTGCGCCTCGGAGCGAACAATCTGCACTTCGTCGCCGTTCTTGAGCTCAGTCATCAACGTGGCATGGCGACCATTGATTTTGCAGCCGACGCAACTATCCCCCACGGATGTATGCACTGCATAGGCAAAATCAATCGGCGTTGCACCCCGTGGCAACGCAATCAACTGCCCCTTGGGTGTGAAGCAGAATACCTGGTCATGGAACAATTCCAGCCGCGTGTGCTCCAAAAACTCTTTCGGGCTATCGCCATCTTGCAGAACTTCCATCAGGTGCCGCAGCCAGCGATAAGCACTCGACTCGGCCATGCCCTCAGTCATGCCCTGCTCAGCCAATTTGTCGCTGGACGCATCCTTGTAGAGCGAATGGGCCGCAACGCCCCGCTCAGCGATCTCGTGCATGATGCCTGTTCGAATCTGCATTTCCACCCGCATGTGGTGCGGGCCGATGATGGTGGTGTGCAGGGAGCGGTAATCATTCTGTTTGGGATTTGAGATATAATCCTTGAACCGCCCCGGCACAGTGCGCCATGTACGGTGCACATGGCCCAAGGCCCGGTAGCAATCATCCAGCGTATCGACGATCACCCGAAAACCGAAGATGTCCGACAGTTGATCCAGCGAAACGTGCTTGCGTTCCATCTTGCGCCAAATCGAATAAGGCCTTTTCTCACGCCCACTTACCTCGGCATTGATGCCGCGCTGGGCGAAACCCTTTTGCAACGCATCTTCAATTTCGACCAGCACATTGCCGCTTTCGTTATTGAGCCTCGCCAATCTCTCGCGAAGTATATTGTTGGCATCAGGGTTCAGAATGCCAAAACAAATGTCTTCCAACTCCTCACGGATCAGTTGCATGCCCATGCGGCCCGCCAGTGGCGCATAGATGTCCATGGTTTCTTCAGCGATGCGCAAGCGCTTTTCAGGTTTGACGTGTTGCAGCGTGCGCATGTTGTGCAAACGGTCAGCGAGTTTCACCAACAGCACGCGCACGTCCTTCGACATGGCCAGCAATAGTTTTCGCAGATTCTCGGCCTGCGTTGCTTCGCGCGTCACCAGGTCAAGCTGTTTGATCTTGGTGAGACCATCGACCAATGCAGCAATATCCGGGCCGAATTTATCGGTAATCTCCTGGGCTGTGGTTTCCGTGTCCTCAACTGTATCATGCAGCAGGGCGGCAGCAATCGTCGAAGAATCGAGCTTCATCTCCGCCAGAATGGCCGCAACTTCGAGGGGATGGTTGAAATAGGCTTCACCAGAAGCCCGCTTCTGGTTGCCGTGGGCCTTCATGGCATAGACATAGGCGCGATTAAGCAGGTCCTCATTCGCATCCGGGTCATAGCGCGTCACACGCTCCACCAGTTCATATTGGCGCATCATTGTTGCAACTTACGCAAAAAAAAGCCGGGGCATAGCCCCGGCTGCAAAAATAGTAACTTGATCAAGTCAATAGCCGTTGCGTTGACTGCCGGGGCTTTCAGGTGTTGGCATGCCTTCAAGGCCACGCAACAATTCCTCTTCCGTCATTTGTTCCATTGGCGCTGCTTCTTCGCCGGCATCATTGATCATCACCATGTCGCCCGACTGTCCCAGCAATGGTACGTCGGTGTCTTCGGCTTCATCAATTTCCACATGCTTCTGCATGGCGTGAATGAATTCTTCACGCAGGTCGTCCTTGTTGATGGTTTCCGAGGCGATTTCACGCAAGGCCACGACGGGGTCTTTGTCGTTGTCGCGGTCAATCGTCAGGGGCGCACCCTGCGACACCAAACGGGCCCGGTGACCAGCCAGCAAAACCAGTTCAAACCGGTTGGGCAACTTGTCGATGCAGTCTTCGATGGTGACACGCGCCATGAAGCTCAAACTCCTATATGGTTGGGATTGCCGGGGCTTCTAGACAAAAATTGTGGCAATGGCAAGCCAGCATGCAAGTTGCATCCCCAGACAGGGGAAAACTGAGCTTTACCAATCGAAAACTTCGCCTGTTCCCTGAATGAAAGGGAATGGTGCGGCCGAAAGGACTCGAACCTTCACGAGTTTCCCCGTTACCACCTCAAGGTAGTGCGTCTACCAATTCCGCCACGGCCGCATGCCACTTCGCGAAGTGGGCGAGCCATTAACAGGCGAAATCAAAGAGTGCAACCCCTGCCGCGCCGACTCAGCATGGTTACCCAAAGTTAAATTGATTCACTAGCATTTACATATACTTGAACCGTTTCCTTGAACCGCAATTCAATCTCTCCCTGTCATATTGCACCCATAACAACTCCGAATGGGGCGTCAAAATGAAGATCAAAACCGCAGTGGGGGCTGCACTTCTTGTTAGTGCCTTCCATAGCCACAACAGTTTCGCGGCCGGAAACAGTTCTGCCGACATTGCTGCGCCGCCAGCGTTTTTCGCCAAGGAATTTGGCGATACCCTGCCGCCTGTGGGCTACGTCAAGTTTTGTGCGGCCAACCCGGCTGAGTGCGTGAGCTATTCGTTTTCGGAAAGATTGGGGTCAGCTCGCATTAAAATGAACCCTGTGCGCTGGACTCAGCTCTATCAGGTCAACACGTCTGTCAACCACAAGATTGCCCCGGTCACCGATCAGGAACTCTATGGCATGGCAGAAAACTGGACCTATCCGTCAACGGCTGGTGATTGTGAAGACTATTTGCTACTGAAAAAGCGCGAACTTGAAACCATGGGTTTTCCGCCTAAAGCCCTGCGCATCACGGTTGTCTTGCAGGAAAAAGGTGAAGGCCATGCGGTTCTCACCGTTACCACCCATGAAGGCGACTATGTGCTCGACAACCGCCGCAACGAAATCATGCTGTGGACTGATACCAATTACACATTCCTGAAGCGTCAGGCCGATAACGATCCGCGTCATTGGGTGTCACTTCTCAGCAAACAAGGGTTGGCGGCGGCTGCCGTTTCCTCTTCACGCAAACCCTGATAAAATTCAGACAGGCCCGGCCGGCGTCCCCCATCCCCCAAGTCGCTGGGCTTCTCGGAGCCGATACCGTCCCCACCCGGTATCGGCTCCATTTTTTTGCGGGATAACTTCGTTGACGAAATGCCGGGTTGCATGCACAACGTGAACCATGGCCGATGACAAACCAACCACCAAGGCGGACCAACTCGAATACATCCATCGCCTGTTGGCACAAACCGGCTGGTCACCCAGTGTTTTAGCCAAACGTGCCGGACTGGATCCCTCAACGCTCTCACGCTTCCTGTCCAACCAACGGGAAGATCACGCTTTGCGCCCATCCTCCATCGCGCGGCTTGGTGAAGTGACGGGCGTGCCAGCCCATGCACTCTCACTTGCTTCATCAGATGGTTTTGCCGAGTCCGAAGCGAGCCTCATGGCGCTGCCTGAAGGCTCCGATATTGAAGCCACAGTGATTGCGCTGCGGGCCCGCCATGCCAATGTTGATGCCTGGACGCTCAACAGCCGGGCTCTTGAATTGGCTGGCTATCGGCAGGGCGATGTTTTGATTGTCGGCCTTTCAACCCCGCCAATCCCCGGAGATGTCGTCTGCGCGCAAGTCTATGACTGGAACAACAACCGGGCCGAAACCATTTTTCGCATATTCCAACCACCTTTTTTGTCGTCCGCAACCACTGATGCCAAACTCATGAAGCCTTATTTTACAGACGATGGTTCAACAGCCATCAAAGGCGTTGTGCTCCACACACTAAGGCCACGCGCAGCTGCGTTTGGTTATTGAAATCACATAAATCACTTGACAATTTGATTTAAAATCATCTACCTTGCATTGAAGTGATAAATCGCAGCTCGCGCTCTGGGGAGAGTGGTGAATGCGGCAAATGCCTTAATCAAGGGAACTCATCATGAAATTTGTCTTCACCAAGGAAGAAGTCGCTCAAGCTTTGTCTATGACAGTGCAAGAGTTCGAAGATGGTCGCAACCAACTTGAAGCCTGTGATTTTCCGCGGCCAATAGCCGGACTGAACGAGCGATGGTCAATCATCGATGTCATCAACTGGGTTAATCGATCTTCATCCCAAACCAACTCACTGTCAGGTAAGGCTGAAGTGGAATTCCCCAATCGCCTGAATTGATCGGGTTCAGGTGACTTGTGCCAGTCCTTTTGAAAAGCGTTTCCAGTTTCTGACATACCCCTCGGCAGCTCCGCGCAGCTTCGCAGCACCATCCTCATCAATCACCCGAATGATTTTACCAGGTGCACCCACCACCAAAGAATTATCAGGAATGACTTTCCCTTCGGCAATCAAGGCCCCTGCCCCAATCAAACAATTCTTGCCGATCACCGCATGATTGAGAACAATGGCACCCATGCCGATCAGCGAATTGTCGCCAATCACACAACCATGTAAAATCGCCTTGTGGCCGATGGTGCAATATTCGCCGATGGTCAGGGGTGCACCCATATCCGTGTGCAAAACGCAACCATCCTGCACATTGCTGCCCACACCAACGGTGATCCACTCATTGTCGCCACGCAGCACCGCGCCAAACCACACGCTGGCATTTTCAAGCAGCCGCACCTTGCCGATAATATCAGCCGACCCCGCAATCCAATATTGGCCGACGGGCGGCAATGAAGCCGTAATGCCGTCCAAACCATAAATGGCCATCGCCGCACCCCATTCATTATTTCAGGGAAACCCAAACACCTTGGTCAGGATAAACACACCCTGCAGAAAACTCCACGCCAGTCCGGCTGTAACCAGAGGCACACCAAACAGCGGTTTGGCTAACAACCACCAGAAAGCATCAACCAACACTATGATCGGAGCACTCAGGATAATGGCCAAAACCCGAAACGGCGTCAATATCGTCGGTGCGGGATCAAGCAAATCTCCAAGTTGCAGACTTTCTTCAGTGGCAATCTCCCACAGGCTTGCCACCAGCCCCGAACTGACAATTCCCACAGCCATGGCCAAAAGATAGGCCACATGTTGCATTTCCATACGCACGTTCCCCAGACAAACAGCCCATATGTGCCGCATTGGCACAGGGCATTTACATTTGTTTAGGGAATGCAAGTTTGGGGCTGAACAAGCCCGCTTTACTCCAGATCGAAATCCAGAATCGCCATGGAGAAGTTGTAACTCAATTCGCCATCTTCCTCATCGCGAAAAATAACGCCCAAAAAATCCTCGCCGACATAAACCTCGCCGGAATCCTTCTGCTTCGGACGCGCCTTCACAACAAGCGCGGGATTGTTGAAAGTTTTGCGGAAATAGGCGGACAATTTGGCAAGTTCATCGGGCTTCACAGGCGTCAGCACTCCATTGGCGTTGCCCGTTCCTAGCCTTATTCTTCTGGCCCTGCAACCGCGCCTGCTTGCTGTTCCACATTGTGGTCCATGGAGCGTGAGGGCTCGGCACATCCGGCATAACCGACGATCTTTGCCGGAACCCCTGCCACCGTGCGGTTGGCCGGCACATCATGCAGAACCACCGAGCAGGCTGCAATGCGTGAGCAATGGCCAATCTCGATATTGCCCAAAACCTTGGCCCCTGCCCCGATCAACACGCCATGGCGAATTTTCGGATGACGATCACCCGCTTCCTTGCCGGTGCCGCCCAGCGTTACACCTTGCATCATCGACACATTGTCTTCGATCACCGTTGTCTCGCCGATCACGATATCATGGCCATGGTCAATCATGATGCCACGACCGATTTTGGCCGCCGGATGAATATCCAGCGCCGATATCATCGACGTGCGGCTTTGCAGGTAATAGGCAAAATCCTTCCGTCCCATCTGCCACAGGCGATGCGCCATTCGGTAGGTTTGCAAGGCTTGATAGCCCTTGAAATACAAAAGCGGATCGACATAGCGATGGCAGGCTGGATCACGGTCAAACGTCGCCACCATGTCAGCCCGCGCCGCATGGCCAATATCAGGCTCCGCATCCAGCGCATCCTGAAACGCCTTGACCACCGCATCCGCCCCCAGATCGGCATTGCCCAGGCGTTGGGCCAGACGCTGGATCAGCGCCTCTTCAAAAGACTCATGGGCCAGAATCGACGAGAAAACGAATGCACCCAGCGCCGGTTCAGCCCGCGCAATCGCCTCCGCCTCCGCACGGACTCGGTCCCAAACCCCATCAATCTTCTCAACAACCCGCGTATTGGCGTGCTCGCGCATGGTGGCAATCTCTCTTTCAAGTCATGCAGTATAACCCAGATCGGTTCATTTGGGGAGCGAGGAATGCAAAGACAAGGTAAGCCGGGCGCAAATCCGCTGGGTGTGGTCCCGGTTATGCCGGTCCAGTTCTCCAATAGCCCGGAGAAAGGGAAGCGTGAGCGCTGCTCGACGCAGTAATGCGACGTAGATTAACGTCGCTGTGATGTGCGCTTTGCAGCGCTCACACGGGCAGGATAAGCTCCCTGTGCGCTCAGTCAGCCTGGAGTGTCTCGTTTTATAACCCGGAGGTGCCGAAACAAACCGTTGGCCCACCTATAGGGAACGGAGCCGTAATACTCCGCCGGGGCGACTACAGGGGTCCGGGAATGAAAGCCACGATAGCCCCCACGCGCAGACCTGCCACCCCCACCATCCGGGTTCACCGTCATGAACCGGACCCCAATGGTGGGAGATGAGAGGGATGTATTCCTAGTTTGGGAAATTGTCAAGGAATAAATTCAGCATGATCTTTTATCTCGTGTGCGAAGAATCGTGCTAACCGCAGACTAGAGTGGAAAAATTGCCGGAGCGTCGCTATGGACAAAAGATATCAAGTCTTCGTCAGTTCTACCTATCAGGACTTATTGGAAGAACGAAAAGAAATTATTCAAGCCTTGCTTGAACTTGACTGCATGCCTTCCGGGATGGAACTCTTTCCTGCCGCAAACGAGGACCAATGGACGCTCATCCAGAAGGTAATTGACGATAGCGATTACTATCTTGTCGTCGTCGCGGGTCGCTATGGCTCCCAAGACTCTGATGACGTAAGCTACACCGAAAAAGAATACAGATATGCCCTTCAAAAGGGAATACCCATCATTGGGTTTCTGCACAAGGAACCAAATGCAATTCCGCGATCTAAGTGTGAGACGGACGCACAGAAGCAAGCAAAACTCGAACAGTTTAGGGAACTTGTGAAATCAAAAATGGTCAAGTTCTGGTCGACACCTCAAGAGTTAGGATCGATCGTCAGCCGCAGCGTCGTTCAGCTGATTAAGAATCACTCAGCGGTTGGATGGGTGAGGGCTGACCAAGTACCCGACGAATCGTCCGCTGCTGAGATCGTACGGCTAAGAAACACAATTGATAGGTTACAGGAAAAACTCTCATCCGCCACAACTTTACCTCCGCCCGGCACTGAGCATTTGGCTAGTGGTTCCCAAGAGTACACGGTCGAATACTATTGGGAGTTTAGCTTCGGATTCTTGCTAAGTGAAAATTCCCCTTGGCAATCGACAAACATTCAGTGGGATAAGATATTCTATTACCTGGGTCCTGAATTGTTGGATGAAGGGACGACAAATGCAATCATCTCACGTATGCGCAGCCTTGTGGGAGGGCTTACTCTTTCAGTTCGTGAAGATTGGGTCAAAAAAAATACTACCCCTCGGAAGCAGCTCGAATACAAAACTACCCACCTTACGACAACTGCCGTCGATTCTATTGTGTTGCAACTTCGGGCTTTGGGATACATCACAAAAAGCGTTCGAAAAAGAAGTTTGAAGGACAGCCAGACCTACTGGACGCTTACGCCTTTCGGAGATGATTTTCTCACGAAATTGCGAGCAATTCGCCGCAGTGGTTGACGTTAATAAATTCAGTACCAACCTTAACTTCCCGGTGGTATGAGTGTGTGGAAAACGGTGGAAATCGGTGGAAAACCGTTGGAAATCGAGAAAAAAGGGGGTAGAAAAGGGGACGCTTCCCGTTGTTTTTAGAAAAGGGGATTTAGAAAAGGGGACGCTTCCCTTTGTTTTAGTTTTTCTACATCCGACACCCCTGCCGACCCAAATCAGTTCATGCCGTACTCCCCCATCTCCCTTCGCTAAGGGTATCGGTGACAGTGCATTTAACTGTAGACTGGTGCTTTGCATCCCCCACCTCCGCCCTTCGGGCACCTCCTCCCCGATGAAGAATCGGGTTGGAGGGCAGTGATTATCGACCGCTCTGCTGGTTCACCCTCCAACCCGCGCCTTTCGCGGGGAGGAGGTGGCGCGAAGCGCCGGAGGTGGGCAAATCAGTCGTCCGTGAAGAACTCACGCATGCGTGATTTTATTGTGCAGATTTGATTTTTCGTACCGATTGATTTGCAAGAAATCAGCGCTTTACCCCGGATTTTCTTGCAAATGCAGAAAGGGGATTCCCTTGTTTCCCGAAGCG
>JANOXA010000053.1:0-2137 GCA_031418195.1 Hyphomicrobiales bacterium
CTTCAATGGCGTGCCAGTCAAAGGCGGCATGATCGACGTGCCTGACCGACCAGGTCTCGGTGTCGAAATACGGCCGAAGGCGGCCAAAAAATATTTAACGGCGGGAGACTCAGATTTCTTCGATTGAAGGGGCCTGAACAGCTCAGGGAGTCTGTGTCGGTCAGGCGTCCGATGACATTGGTTCTTATGAGATTGGCAAAGTGGCGATCAAGTCAGTGACGCCCAGCAGACAAAATTACGGCCACTACGCGGAAACCCGTGACGAAGTTTTGCGTCGTGTTGATCGTTTCTTTGCGGCCGTGAAAAGTGGAATTGTTGCTTGGTAATCCGCCCATTTTTAGGGGGACCTGATTGTAGAACTCACCCGGCCAATCGCAGTTTCAGTTTCTGGGTGTGATCCCGTCAGGCCCCATGTTGGGGCGGACATTGTTGTAGGTCCAGAACCACTCTGTGGCGTAGTCCTGTACCCGCTTGTTGGTTGCAAACATGTACTGATCCAGCCACTCGTGCTGGACGGTTCTCTTGTAGCGTTCCCCTTTCGGCGATTGTAAGCAATCGCCTGTCGGGCGAGGGATGTAGGCATTCTGCTGCGGCTTGCCGGGCAGGATATGCTGGATGGAAATGCCGAGCGTCCCAGCCCACTGGTGCAGGCAATCGCTGATATATTCCGGACCGTTGTCGACACAAATGGCAAGTGGGCAACCACGCCATTTGATGATGCGGTCGAGGGCACCTGTTACACGTGTCGCAGGCAGGGAGAAGTCCACCTCAATAGTAAGCCCCTCGCGGTTGAAGACGTCAACGACATTGAGCAACCCGAAACCCCGCATGACCTCAAGGCGATCCACCATGAAGTCCATTGACCACAGGGATGACCGCAATTGGCTTTTTGCACGGCGTCCATGGCAAGGGCGCGGATGGCATTGGTCGTTTGATTGAGTGGCACTTCTACCAAGCTAGGTTCCCCTTCTTGTAAAAAAACATACGAATTCATTTTTCCAAAATAGCACCAACAAAACGAGACCAACCCGCATTAGTCGGATGGAAAAGACGTTATCGTGACTTCTGCTCCTCGACTGTTATTCATTGCAAAATCTACGTTGGGCAGATCATTGTCCCGGACTTTGGCATGTGCAATGACTTCGTCAAATCACAGGATAGCCAGCTCTCGACAAGACGACTTTTCTCCAGTTCCTTTTGGTTCCTCGATCATAACTGAAAGATTAAAACACGGCATAAGGCCATCCCAAGGTGCTTCTGGTAACAACAAATAATTACCTTCGGCGATCCGGATTCGAATAGTTGAGGGGATGATACGGGCACATGCGCGGGAAATCTCCAAGCTTCGGTCAAATACGGGTATGGCGACTCAAGCTTCGTCATTCATCTTGATGCGGCTCAACAGGTGGCGAAAGCCATTGACATCAAATGTAGGTGGAGAACCCTTGCGACTGCGCAAGCCTCTGTCGTTGAGAACCGCGTCAACATTGTGAAACCCATCCATTGGAATCGCCGCAGAAATTTCTGGTTTTTCACTACTGAGTGAGTTAGCCAACGCTACGGCAAGTTTAAATTTTCCCACTCCGGGCGGCCCTGCCACTGCTATAATAACGCTTTCACCGACTTGGTTCTTGATGCGAGATAGCAATTCATCATAACCAGAAAATGCCGCATTGCCGGAAGAATTCACTTATGAATTCCTAAAAGACTAAGACCTGATTGAGAGTCAAAGAGATGCATTGAGCTTTCACTGACCGTGAATGTTACTTTTTCACCTTCCTTTGGTCTGCTGCGGGCGGGGACAAATGCATTAATCCGAGTGTCTCCCATCGGGAAACTGACTAAAATCTGATCGCCATGGAACTCAATCATATCGCTGCTGCCTGAAAACATATTCATAGCAGGGCTGGTTCCAACAGCAGACAAATCAGCGGGCCTAACCCCGAGAGTAACTTTCTGTCCGTCAGTTAGATCAAATCGTGCTCCCGTTACTGTAAGGGTAAGCGTCCGGTGAGCTACGCGGCCTGATTGGTTTTCCAGACCCACGGCAACAGTTGGGTGATGCGGTTGATCTTGTGGTCGGCGATGCGGGTGAGAATGTCGCGGAAGTAAGCCTCTGGGTCGATGGCATTCAGTT